>JBBATZ010000165.1:0-1003 GCA_040398425.1 Hyphomonadaceae bacterium | reverse complement strand
GATGAAGCTGGCCTCGCCATGGTCTTCACCGGCATGCGGCATTTTAGGCACTGATGTAGATCCCCTCCCGCAAGCGGGAGGGGAGTTAGTTATCCAGCGCGCTTCACTGTGCCTTTATAGTTACCATTACCACCCTTTTTGGGGCCGTAATTGCGGGCAGGTGCGCCGGGGTCGCGGCGGTTCTCGCTGCGGGCGGCAAATGCGCGGTCGGCAGTCGGGCGACGATCACCAGCAGGCGCATTGTCACTGCGTGGACGTGCATCACGCCCGCCTTCGCTTCTGCCTTCACTTCTGCCTTCACGGCTGCCGTCACGTGGACCAATGGCGGGTTGCCAGCCACCTTGCGGCGCGTGCGTGCGGTTACGGCTCTCGCCGTTCAAACCCGTGCCGCCATTATTGCCGCCAAGCTTCTTGCCAGCATAATTGGTGCGTCCGCCGCCGGGCTGACCACCGCCGCGACCGCCACGTGCCTGTTGCGGCTTTTTATCGGCAACGGGCGGTGGCAAGGCGGCAACGGCTGCACGGAAACCTTCGGGAAGGCCAAGCGTCATGGCGCGGATGCCAGTTAGACGTTCGATATCCTTCATATAGCCGCGCTCATCGCCCGCAACGAAGCTCATCGCGATGCCTTCACGGCCGGCGCGCGCGGTGCGGCCAATGCGGTGGACATATTGTTCGGGCACATTGGGCAGTTCGAAGTTGAACACATGACTGACGCCGGGGACGTCGATACCGCGCGCCGCAATGTCGGTGGCCACAAGGATCTTGATCTTGCCATCGCGGAAGGCTTGAAGCGCAGCTGTACGCTGGCCTTGCGATTTGTTGCCGTGGATCGCGGCGGATTGAATGCCGGCACCCGAAAGCCCACGCACAACGCGGTCGGCGCCATGCTTTGTGCGGGTGAAGACCAACGCTCGGTCAATCTCTTCGCTTTGCAATTTGAGCGTCAGCAATGTCTGCTTTTCGCGCTGTTCGACAAAGGTCACGAATTGCTCAACGCGCT
>JBBATZ010000164.1:0-1072 GCA_040398425.1 Hyphomonadaceae bacterium | reverse complement strand
GCTGCCAGGAATTGAAACTGCACTCCATGCTCCCATCCCAAGGCCTGCTCAAAGATATTTCCCATCAGCAGATGAATCATGTTACCGATGAAACCAGCCGTGGCCGGCAGGATCGTCCTTTCTCTGCTGGGGGTCTGGTTCTCAAGACACTGGCGGCCCATTTGCGAGAGGATCAAGGTGAGCCTGATATCCTTTGCGCGAATGACCAGTCCCACCGGCTCATCTGGCATGATGACGGGCTTGAAGAGCTCCGGGTCTCCCGGGTTCTTGCGCCACGGCGTCGTGCGAAACCGGCGAGCGGCGAATGTGGCGTCGTGTGCCCGCGGCATGTACCGCTCTGCCGCCAGCCAGCCTGGAGTCCAGATGAATTGCACGTCGCCCGAGGTGATGAACTGGAAGATGTCGGGATCGGCCAGCTGCTGCAGCCGCTCTGACACCCTGAACCGCTGACCAAAGTCGTGCCAACTCCGGATGGCCACCGCTGCCGCGGCGGCCCCGAAGACCCTCCGGAAGTCTGGTAGCCAGCCAAGCTGGCGCCGCTGCACGGCCTGCAGCGCGACGAGCTGCAAGTCCTCGCACCACTCCACTTCCATGCGGTCCGGCGCCTCGTTCATACTCGCTAACACTGTGGGGTGCCTGGTGGCGAACTCCAAGGCCTCCCGGCGTGTCTCGGGCGTGAGGTCTGGGCTGCCCATGGCCAGTACACACTTGGCTGCTGCGCCGGCATCTATGAAATCCAGCATGTAGGCGAACATCCCCAACTGCTCGCTGTTGAAGTCATATTGGAAAGCCACCATCACCGGGCGCGCCGAGCCGCCGCGAGACGCAGGCTGCTGGCCACCGGCAGCCGCGAAACGCAAGCTATCGGTCTGAGCCACTCCTCGATCGTCGTTCATATGCAGCGAGCCAGAGAAAACGAGAGCGTAGTGAAGCAGAAACTGCACAGCGCTCGATGTTCCTCGCGCTACGGGCTCCGGCAAAATGCCGTTGTGGCCCCTGGAAAAGCGCAGTCCGCTATGGCTGGCCGCCGGTCGTTGGCCTTGATCAACCGGACCAAGGTGACTTGGGCGGC
>JBBATZ010000163.1:0-1080 GCA_040398425.1 Hyphomonadaceae bacterium | reverse complement strand
TCTGAGACGTCGCCTTGACATCAATCGGAGGATGCAGGCCGAACTTCTTGATGCAGTCCCACTTCAGCCCGCCGTCGTGCCTGTTACGAGGCCGAAGGCGTTCGTGCCGCCTGCTCGGCCCCCACCCGTGCAGCCCAAGCCCGAGGTGCCCGCCAAGATCAAGCCCGAGATCATCACCAAGGCGGCGATCGTCAAGAATCCGCCCCAATTAAGGCCGCCGCCGCTCGAAGTCAAACAGAAAGAGATCGTCAAGCAGGAGCCCGAGGAGCCCAGGCCGTCGAAGTCACTTCCTCACCTTGGAGGCGATGTTGATGGTGGTGCGGATGTACGCCTCCGCGACGCTGCCCGCTTGTCATCGCCCCAGTCGCCGGCTCGTGTCGCCCGAATAGTCCATTGCCGCCGCCGCAGTGGGGAGCCCGTTGCCCTCCGAGTGCTCCGTCCAGAAGAGGCCTCGCCGCCGCGGCCGTCGAAGACCTCGAAGCGGCTCAGCCCCAGGCCGTCGTCGCCGCCTCCGGTCGAAAAGGCTCGCCCGCGGCAGCCACATCCACCGCGTGGCCCGCCGCCGGCCGAGCTCGTGCAAGCGGCGAAGACGATGAGCACTACGTCGCCGCGGCCTTCGAGCACACCGACGGGAGCGACGACGATGGCACCAGGCACCAGCGAGGAGGAGGACGTCGACAAGTGGATTGACGAGGACACTAGCTGGTGAGTGCGTTGCTTTGCTTGTGTGGACGAGCCGTCCCATGGCTGGACACCCGGAGGGCTTAGAAGGTCAGAGCCCCCAAACCGGGGGAGCTTGGTCCCCAACTGGGAGCTTGGGGGAATGGGAGCCCCAAATCCAGGGAGCGAACCCCCAAACCAGGGGAGCTTGGGGGGTGGGAGCCGCGAAAACAGGGGAGCTTAAGAGGTGGGAGCCCCCAAACCGGGAGGCTTAAGCAAGTTGCCGGGTGCTTGGTGCCGCCGTTGGGGGTTGAAGCCCCCAAACCAGGTGAGTAAGGGATGGGAGCCCCGAAAACAGGGGGGCTTGTCTGCAGAGCCTCTCGTCGCTGAGCGGCATGTGGCGTGCTGGCCTCTCTGAGA
>JBBATZ010000162.1:0-1113 GCA_040398425.1 Hyphomonadaceae bacterium | reverse complement strand
CTAGGGGCACATGACCCGCCATGGCAGTTGACTGGGGCTAACGCGATGGGGCCGAAACAGTTTCATGAGCTGGTGATGAGCTTTCCGCATACGGAATTGGGCACAGCTTATGGCGAGCCGGCCTACAAGTCGTTCGGGAAATTCCTGACGCGGCTCAGGTCAGAGGACGACAGCGTCGTGCTGGCGCAGGTGCCGATCGAGGAGCGCGATATCATCTGCGAGGCAGACCCCGAGACATTTCACTTCACCGATCATTACCGGAATCATCCTTATGTCCTTGCACGATTGAAGCGTCTCGATGCGAAAATGCTTCGGGGGTATCTGACGCGGCAATGGCGCCATAATGCTCCCGCAAAGTGGCTGAAAGTCTTCGATGCGGGAACGGAGCTGCCGGAGCTGATATTCAAAGCGCCGCGCAAACGGGCAAGGAAGACAAAGAGATGAAGACGCTGCTGATCCTGTTGCTCGCGGCCGCCCTGGCGGCGGGCGGCTATCTCACCCGGCCCGACGAGAAGGCGCACGAGCAGAATGCGACGACGGTGCTGTCCTCGACGCGCGGCGGCTTCGACATCTCGGCGCTGATAGCCGACAAGGTGTTCGGCGCGGGCAAGACAGACAGCCGAAAGTTCGAGGATCTGTTCGTCGCCACCAAGTACACGGTCAAGGCGGATGACGCGGTGATCCTGGAATGCTGGGGTCTCTATGCGCAGTTTCTCTGCTCGCAGCCCGAAAAGAAGTAGGCCATAATCGCACCGGGGCGGCTGCCGAAGCGGGACAAAAGATGCGCGGTTTTCTCGTCCTTGTCGTGGTCCTCGGACTCGTTGCGGCGGGCGGATATTTCACGCGGCCAGCGCAAGGCCTGCATCGCGGCGTCGCCTCTGTTCTGATGGCGGACGGCATCGCGGCGCGCCCGGATGCAGCGACCGGCAAATACGCCTTCGAGGATTTCTACGTGGCGACGCGCTCGACCATGACCTCTGGTGATCGCGAGCTGTTGCAGTGCTGGGGAGCGTTCACGCGCTTCCTGTGCACGGGGCCTGCGCCGCAAGTGCAGCTATCGGCGCCGGCTGCGAGCTAGAGCCATGCGACCGGGAGCGGTTCGCCGATATCTCA
>JBBATZ010000161.1:0-1207 GCA_040398425.1 Hyphomonadaceae bacterium | reverse complement strand
TAGGTCGGCGAACGCTGCAGCATGGTCACGTGTTTCGCAGTCTTCGCCATCTCGGGCACCAGCGTCACCGCAGTCGCTCCCGACCCGATCACGATCACTTCCTTGCCCGCGTGATCGACATCCTCCGTCCATTTCTGCGGATGGACGATGCGCCCCTTGAACTTGTCCTGCCCCGCAAACGTCGGGGCGTAGCCAGAGTCGTACCGGTAATAACCCGAGCACATCATGAGAAAGGATGCGGAAACGGTGAGGCGCCGGCCCTCGATCTCCGCCGTCACTGTCCAGCGCGCCGTTGCGCTGTCCCAGCTTGCGGCCAGCACCTTGTGGCCGAACCTGATCCGCTTATCGATTCCCGCCTCGCGCGCCGTGTCGCGCACATACTTCAGGATCGACGGCCCGTCCGCGATCGCCTTGGCCTCTGTCCAGGGGCGGAAGGCATAGCCCAGCGTATACATGTCCGAGTCGGAGCGGATGCCCGGATAGCGGAACAGATCCCACGTGCCTCCAACTGCCTCGCGCTGTTCCAGGATGGCATAGGTCTTCCCGGGGCATTCCTTCTGCAGCCACCAGGCGGCCCCGATGCCCGACAGCCCGGCGCCCACGATCAGCACATCGATATGCCCTTCCGAGCCTCTATGCGGGGTAGTTTCGGTCAGCGTGTCAGGCATCACCAGTTTCCTTGGTCAGATCCGGGGCGGCGACTTACCGCGCCGTTCCAGCATGCGGGGGCGGAAATGAACCAGACTCCCGTCACCGGCGATAGGGTCCGGACAAATAACCAGCCTGTGGGCCGACGAGCTTGCCTCGGACCCGCTTTAACCTTGCGCCATGGGCCGCGCCCCGTTTATCTGGCCCCCTCAATTCGTCGAGGGGCTGCGGACCATGAAAGACATCGTCGAGGCGCTGGAGAAGAAGCGTGAGCACGCCCGTCTCGGTGGCGGCCAGAAGCGCATCGACGCCCAGCATGCCAAGGGCAAGCTGACCGCGCGCGAGCGGATCGCCCTGCTGCTCGACGAAGGCTCCTTCGAGGAATGGGACATGTTCGTTGAACATCGCTCCCACGACTTCGGCATGGAGAAGCAGCGCATCCCGGGCGATGGCGTCGTCACAGGCTGGGGCACCATCAACGGCCGGGTGGTCTACGTGTTCTCCAAGGACTTCACCGTCTTCGGCGGCTCGCTCTCGCGCGCGCACGCCGAAAAGATCG
>JBBATZ010000160.1:0-1289 GCA_040398425.1 Hyphomonadaceae bacterium | reverse complement strand
GCCCCAGCCCAGCACACCATTGCTGCGCAGCCAGTCGTTCAGATCAGCCGCGCCGTGGCTGGCAATGCGCGCCTCTACAAACGCGGCGCGGTCGTTGCTGCGCTTGATGGCATCACGGTCGCGGCTGCGTGTGTCGCCAAGCTGCGCATGATTTTGAGGACGCCACGGTTTAGGCATTGATCCACCCCCACCGCCGCACCACCTCAAGCGCGTCGTCCAGGCTCACCACCACGGCCACACGCGGCGACCGCGCCCGCAGCTTGGGCAACAGCGCCGCTTGGCTGTCCGTCAGCGCCTCACCCGGCTTCTTGACCTCAAGAAAGCCAACTTCACCGTCGCGGTCGATCAGCACCAAATCGGGAAACCCGGCCAACATGCCATCAGCCTTGACCGCCGCTGCCTGTTTCACGCGCGCAAATTTGTCGCCGGCAAGCATGGAAGCATTTGGGCTGTGATGAACCATGAAGCCCAGCTTGCGCAGCGCCGTGACCATCGGCCTCTGTATGTCGCGCTCGGATGGCCCGCCCTTCACCGCCTTGCCGAAACGCTGCTTGCGTGGCGCGCGTTCGGGGATGACCAGGATTTGCTCAAGCGGCGTCACAGGCCCAATTCCCGCCGCATCTCTGCAGCCTTCGCCAGCACACGCGCCCGCGTGTCAGCGCGCTTCGTCGCTTCGGCCTTGACATGCGGTGCGCTCTTAGCCGGCCGCGTGAACAGCGGCACCCCACTCTCGCGCGGCTCAGGCACGCTGCCAAAGGTATAGCGCCCCCGATGATCCTTGCGCGTCCGCGTCATGCTGCGGCCCTCAACGCTTGGCCGCACTGACCAGCCAGATGCAGCGCAGCGGCGCGCTTGGCTTGGGCAGTGTCGCCGCCGACCATATCGACCGCCGCGCGCATGGTGCTGATCGCGCTGGCGCCCGGGTCGCTGTCGGGCAGCGGATAGGCCCCCTGCTGGCACAGCGGCGCGATGATCATCATGGTGAACTCGGCGCCCAAGAACGCCTGCAGCGACAGGAGATGCTCTTGAGGCAGCCGCCGCCATTCTTCATTGTCGGCGTCCATCACCATCGCGCACTCGATTGCGCGAGCTGGAACACCAGCGCCGATCTCGACTTCACGAACGCTGTATTTGCGCCCGCGTCCGATGAACAAGCGCAGCGCCCGCGCAATCTTTTCGGCTGCTGCACTGCGGGAAACCAAAGGCTCGATGTTCGCTGATGCTGGCGGCGCGCTCATCTATGCCTCCTGCCCATGATGATGTTGCGTAGCGTTCAGATTGGGAAAAGT
>JBBATZ010000159.1:0-1302 GCA_040398425.1 Hyphomonadaceae bacterium | reverse complement strand
GTGCAAGCGCCCGCTCGATTGCATCGGATGACCATTTGCCGGATTCGTTCAGCAGCGTGCTGGCCATTGCCCTGAAACCGTGAGCGGTCATTTCGTCGTTCGAAAAGCCGAGGCGTCGCAGCGCCGCGTTCACGGTGTTTTCGGACATGGGTTTCAAAGGCGTCCGGATCGACGGGAAGATATAGCGCCCGCTCCCGGTCATCATGCGCGCTTCCCTAAACAGGTCTATGACTTGTTTCGACAGCGGCACGACATGTTCCTGCCTGCCCTTCATCCTCGCGGCGGGAATGCGCCAGACGGCCCCTTCCAGATCGATTTCTTTCCACTCGGCGCTGCGCAGCTCGCCCGGCCGCACGAACACGTGCGGCGATAGCTGGAGAGCAACACGCGTGACGGGGATGCCCTGGCCTTCATAGCCATCGACGGCGCGCAGCAGGTCGCCGACGAGCTTGGGCTCGAGGATCGCGGCGTGGTGCTTGGGCTGGCGCTTGGTCAAGGCGCCGCGAAGGTCGCGTGTCGGGTCGCGTGGGGCGATCTGATTGGCCACTGCGAAGCGAAACACCTGGCCGACGAATTGCAGCGTCCGGTGCGACTTCTCGTGGTTCTTGGCCGCCTCATAGGGTCGCACGGCATCGAGGATCTCGTAGGGCTGGATGTCGGCAATCGGACGATGGCCGATCGCGCGGTCAACCAGCCCGAGGAACCATTCGCGCTTGGCCACCGTCGCATCGGCTTTGCCATCACGGCGGTTCTTCTCGATATAGGCCTTGGCAACGACGGCGAACGTATTGGCCGCATTGATCTTGGCGGCCCGCTTGTCGCTTTGCTTCTGCTCTGCCGGGTCGACGCCCTTGGCCAGGCCCGATCGCGCTTTGTCGCGGGCCTCCCGCGCATCCTTCAGCTTGAGGTCGGGATAGGCGCCAAGGGCGAGTTTCTTCTCGACCCCCATGCTATTGCGGAATTTCAGCCTCCAGAGCTTTCCGCCCGTCGGCGTGACCAGCAGGAAAAGTCCTTTCTCGTCAGCCACCTTGTATGCCGCAGGCTTGGGCTTGAGAGACCGAATCATGGTGTCGTTTAAAGGCATTTGGGGGCCTTTTGTTTTGGGCGTTTCAAAAGGCCCCCAAAAAGGCCCCCAGATTTCGCCGAACGGGAGCGAAAGCTGGCGGACGCTGGCGACCGATCCAGCGTCTAATGTATCGGATTTGCTTGGTTTTTTCAACGTTTCGCGGACTGTGGTGAACGGAGAAATGGTGCCGCTTAGGTGACTCGAACACCTGACCCCATCATTACGAATGATGTGCT
>JBBATZ010000158.1:0-1348 GCA_040398425.1 Hyphomonadaceae bacterium | reverse complement strand
ACCTCTGCCGCCTCGATTGCCGGCTTGTCGCCAAGGTGCATGTATCGCGCCGAAGTTCGGACCCGGGAATGGCCGAGCAGTTTCGCGATCGTCGGCGTGTTTTCGTTCTCCAAGGCCGCTTGACTGGCAAAGGTGTGGCGGATGTCATGGAGGCGAAGCGGTGGGATGCGGTTTGGCGCGAGTACCTTCTTCCGCCAGAAGTTGATGACCGATTTGGCGTTGCCGTGCTGTTTGGATCGGGCCGGAAACACCCAGGGGTTGCCCGGGAGACGCGGCAAGCGTCGCAATGTCTCTTGTGCAGCCTCGGCAAGGTCAATCTGCCGCGCGCCGTTCTTGCTGTCGTAAAGGTGCATGTAACGGCCGACGACATTTTCCCACCGCAGGCTCATGACCTCGTTACGCCGGCAGCCGGTGTAAAGGAACATGCGGACCGCACCGACATGGAACGGATGATCCTCCTCCAATCTGCCAAGCGTGGCGCCAACGCGTTTGAGCTCGGCCTCGCTCAGATACCGATTGTAGATGCGGCCCGGGTTGTGCTTGATCGCCGGGCATGGGTTTGAATGCGGCGGCAGTACACCCCAGTCTTCGGCCTTGCGGAACATGTGCGACAGCATGGCGAGCGCCCGATTGGCGCCGCCCGGTGATGTCTCGGTGTATTTGACGAACCAGTTGAGCACGGCCTCCTCGTCGATCTGGTCGAGGAACAGCTTGCCGAATGTCGGCAGGAGCTGGCTGTCGCGATAGACGTTGTTGGCCTTGATGGTCAGCGGCTTCCATTTGACGGACTGGCGCTTCCAGTAGGTGGTGCAGAACTCGTGGAACTGAGGCGTCGCTCGCGCTTGCTTTTTGCGAGCCAGTGGATCGAGCCGGACCTTTGCCTCGAGGATCAGCAATTGTGCTTTGCCGCGTGCCTCGGCCTCGGTGACGACGGCGGCGTTGCCAAGATGGATTTTGCTGACGACGCCCTTGATGCGCGTAAACACGAGCCAGGTGCGCCGGCCGCTGGGATGGAAGCGCAGCCCGAAACCCGGCAAGGTCTGGTCCCAGACAACACGGTCGTCTTTGATCAGCGCATAAAGGTCGCGGCGGGGAAAACGGCGATTGGCGAGCTTGGTCGCCGGGGGGAAGATCGGTTTGTTCATTTGCCGGCTCCCGTCGCCCGAAAGCCCGTTGCCCGGGCCATGTGTCCGACGACGCGGCCGGCGGCGGCGCGGACACTGTCATTGCTGAGGTGCGCATAGCGTTCGGTGCTTTCGAGAATGCCATGCCCGAGCAAGCGGCTGACGGTCGGCATGCTGACGCCGTTCATCACGGAATAGCTTGCGAACGTGTGCCGCAGGTCGTG
>JBBATZ010000157.1:0-1352 GCA_040398425.1 Hyphomonadaceae bacterium | reverse complement strand
GAGAGTGTCAGTAATTTTGTGTAAATGATTTCGCGCCGATATTTTATTGGTGGTGGTTAGGCATGCGGTCTTCGAACTCGATTGCGAAGTAACTCAGGGCGCGGGGCCAGTTGGGGACGGTCAGGGTCCACTTGCTGCTGATGTTTTTCAGGCTCAGGTAGAACAGCTTGAACAGCGAGTCCACCGAGGGGAACAGGTTTCGGTGGCGGCTGATCTTGCGAAACGAGCTGTTGAGCGATTCGACCGCGTTGGTGGTGTAGATGATCCTTCTGATCTCTGGGGGGAAGTCGAAGAAAGGCGTGAGCTCGTGCCAATGCGCCTCCCAACTCCTGCCGATGGCTGGGTGCCTAGCGTCATGGGTGGCGCGGAAGGCTTCCAGCGCGGCGCGTGCGGCCTTCTCGGTGGGGGCGCTGTAGATGGTCTTGAGGTCGGCGGCGATGGCTTTACGCTCCTTCCAGTTGACATACTTGAGGCTGTTGCGCAGCTGGTGAACGATGCAGCGCTGGACGCGGCATTGGGGGTAGACCGCCTCAAGGGCCGGGCCAAAGCCGCTTAGGCCGTCGACGCAGCAGATGAAGATGTCCTGGAGGCCGCGGTTCTTGAGTTCGGTGGCGACGCCGAGCCAGAAGCGCGCGCCTTCGTTTTCACTCGACCACATGCCGAGAACCTCTTTTTTGCCCTCAAGGTTGATGGCCAGGGCGAGGTAGATGGCGCGGTTCCCGACCTTGCCCTCGTGGCGGATTTTGACAATGATCGCATCGAAGTAAATGATCGGATAGACGGGGTCGAGGCTGCGGTTCTGCCAGGTATTGACCTCCTCAATGACCGCGGCGGTGGCGTTGGTGATGAGGGCGGTGGAGACCTCGACCTTGTAGATCTCGAGCAGGTGCTGCTGGATCTCGCGCACTCCCAAGCCGCGTGAGTACAGGCTCACAATGCACTCGTCAAAGCCGTCGAACTCGCGCTGGTGCTTGGGCACGAGGGTCGGCTCGAAGTCGCCGTTGCGGTCGCGCGGGACCTTGATGGCGATCTTGCCGTCGTCGCTGCGGAGCGTTTTTGCGCTGTGCCCGTTGCGGGCGTTTGGCGTCCCTTCGGAGCTACCCTCGGGCGGGCTCTGGTGCTTGTCATAGCCGAGGTGGGTGGTGAGTTCGGAGTCGAGGACGCGGTTGATTAGGCGTTTCTTGAGCTCGGTGAGCAGTCCGTCGGGTCCGAGCAGTCCGCCCGGCTGGCTGTAGTTTTTGAGTAGCTCGTCGAGGAGCGCGTCGGTGATGCATGGTTTCATTCTGATGTGTTGGTTCTGGATGATGGGGCACATCAGCGGAAAGCACTTACACAAAAAATCTTACACCCCC
>JBBATZ010000156.1:0-1378 GCA_040398425.1 Hyphomonadaceae bacterium | reverse complement strand
AACACGGCGCGGCGCGCATCGACGGCATCGCTGACCGTTTGCCAAATGGCCAGGTGTTCAGTTTTCAGCCTTTTCAGCCCGTTGGCGGTTTTCTGAAATATCAGCGCCAGTTCGAGCATCTCCGCATCCTCGGCGTCGGCAATCTCCGCCAGCACGCCATCGGCAAACGCTTGCGCCCTGCCCGCGTTTGGCGATGCCCCTGCACCATCGCCGTGTTGCGTGGAATCGCTGTTTCCGGCCGGAGGAGGGGCCGCAGGGGAGCGATCTGGTGAGGCCTGGCGCATGGCCAGCGGCTTGATCTTGATGGGCGCTTTCTTGCCCTTGGTTTTCATCACGACGACAGTTTGTTCACCGTCGATGTGGCTCATGTGGCTGATGCGCGTGCCGCCAACCTGCATCCCGCCGAACTGCACACCAGCATCGCGGTAGAGCGTCATTGATCGGCCGACATAGCGGCTCGCATCAGCACCCCACAGCGCCACCAGCACACGGCGGATGGTTTTGCAGGGACGGAAGGGCTTGCCGTTGTCGCCTTCGTAAAAGATGTTCACCGGCTGGTCGCCATCGTTGGCAGCAACGCGCGTCACGGTGATGGTGAGCGGGCCGCCCATCAGGTCATCGGCGTTCAACTGGTCGGACTTGGCTTCGATGAAGCGGCTCATGTCGATTGGTGCGTTCACAGGTGCATCTCCTGTTCAATGCGGCGTTCGGTGGGGATGAGGCGCGGGTCGCTGGCCAAAAGGTCTTGATATTCGTCCAGGTTCGCGGACATGCGCGCCTCGAAGGCGATGGCGGCTTCCAAGATCGCCTCTTGGACGACAGGATCAGGATGGACGCGGATGACGCACATCGGCAGGCCACCGCTGTAGCTGACCAGATCAAGCCATTTGCGCTCGCTGACGAGCAAGCCGGTCTGGCATTGCAGCACATAGTCAGCCGGGCATTCCTGCTCCTGGTAGTAGCGGATCAGGGTTTCGACCTGATATTTCTGACGCCGGCTCTTGGCTTCGATCAGGCCGTGCTCGCCAATCAGCCCGTCGGGCGAATAGCCCAGCGTGAAGCCGTGGCGCGTGTTGGTGATGAAGCCGCACTCCACAACTGGCGCGAACATCTCGGCATATTTGGCGCGGGCCAAGATTTCATCTTCCTGGCCGCGCAGCATGTCGTCGCTGATGTAGTGCGGCTCGACATGGCCGGTGATGCGCTGGGCTAGCAGCTCAAACAGGTGGGCGCGCTCTTTGTCGTTGCTGGCGATCTTGAGCGTTGGCGTCAGAATCAGCTTCATTTCGCTGGCCGTCAGCAGGCCGCACCGGGCTTGCAACCATTGCGCGCTGCCTTGGTCGAACTGATCGTGATAGGTGATGAGGGCGTTCATGGC
>JBBATZ010000155.1:0-1484 GCA_040398425.1 Hyphomonadaceae bacterium | reverse complement strand
CGTGCATATTGCGCTCAGTGAGAGCCACTGTTCCGCTGTCTGGTGAGCCACTGTTCCGCGGGGGGCTGAGCCACTGCGACGTTGCCGATTGAGCCGTTGCACCGTTTGGGTTGGTGTTGCGTGGGATGTTCGTCGGGTCCGTGCCGTTGGGGTGCGGGCGTGACGAAAGGAGTCGCCTTCAATGGTCGACTACAAGCAGATCCTTCGGCTTCGCGCCGAGGGCGTGTCCCAGCGTGGCATCGCCGACGCGTTGGGTTGTTCCCGGAACACGATCGCTGCGGTGTTCGCCGCGGCAAACGGGGCTGGGATCGGTTTCGGACAGGTTTCGGACAGGTTGCGGACCTCGCTGCTGACGAGGTCCGCAACCTGCTGTTGCCCGAGCCGGTCAAGCCCGAGTCTGACCGGGCGGTGCCGGATTTCGAGCATGTGCACCGTGAGCTGGCCCGCCCGTCGGTGACGTTGTTGCTGCTCTGGAACGAGTACGTCGCCAAGTGCCGCGAGAGCAGCGGAGTTCCGTATCAGTACTCGTTCTTCAATGAACAGTATCGCCGGTGGGTCAAGGCGGCGGGCGCATCGATGCGGATCGTGCGCAGCCCCGGAGAGTCCATCGAGGTCGATTGGGCCGGTGACGCGATGGCCTTCGCTGATCCGCTCACCGGCGATCCGGTCGACGCGTGGCTATTCGTGGCTGCTCTGTCATATTCGGCGTATTCGTATGTCGAGGCGTTCACCGACATGACACTGCCGTCGTGGATCGATGCCCATGTTCACGCGTTTGAGGCATTCGGGGGCGCTGCCAGGCTGCTCGTGCCCGATAACCTGCGCACCGGCGTGACTCGGTCGGACCGTTACGAGCCGGGACTGAACCCGGCCTACGCACGCCTGGGCGAGCATTACGGCACTGCGATCATCCCGGCCAGGGTGAGGAAGCCTCGGGACAAGCCGGTCGTCGAGGGCAGCGTCCGGTTCGTCGCTCATCAGGTCGCGGCGGTGCTGCGCAACCGCCGGTTCGTCGGGCTGGCAGAACTCAACGACGCGATCTTCGATGAGGTCGCCGAGATCAACGCGCGGCCGTTCCAAAAGCGGGAGGACTCCAGGCTGATCGTGTTCGAACGTGATGAGAGACCATTGCTGATATCGCTGCCGCAGGTCCGGTTCGAGCTGGCGGATCTTCGAAAGGCCAAGGCAGGAGTCAACTATCACGTTCAGGTCGATACGAACTTCTACTCGGTTCCGGCCACGCTGATCGGCCGGTCGTTGGACGTGCGCCTCACCTCGAACATCGTTGAGGTGTTCGATGGTATCGAGCGGGTCGCTTCCCATGCCCGGCTCAAGGGGGTGCGCGGCCGCTACTCGACCACGGCGGCGCACATGCCCGAGGCGCACCGATCCAGCCTTGCCGACTGGACGCCGCAACGGTTCGAACAGTGGGCCCAGACTGTCGGCCCGAACACCGCCGCCGCCATCGAAGCGATCCTGGCATC
>JBBATZ010000154.1:0-1641 GCA_040398425.1 Hyphomonadaceae bacterium | reverse complement strand
GCTGCAGGTGCGGTGGACTTGGAGAGACGCTTGTTTCATGCGATTCCACCTGTTTGCCCATGTCGTCAATTGCGCTTGGCGCCGCAGCTGAGGTGCTGTTATGACTGCGACCTGAGGGCCTGCAGCCCTCGTCTGCTGGACTGGCCGTAGCAGCGGGCGTTCAAGGCCTGAGGTCGCGTTGGATGGTACCTCCATGGCGGCCAAGTGTGCCGACGGAAGCTCGTCGAAGGGCAACTTGGTTGCCTCAGGGAGGCTGTGCAGCAAGTAGCGGCGCACTAAACGATCTGCAAGTGCTTCGGCCACGGCGTCAGTACGGCGTGGCGAGATCCAGACAACTAATGCATCGGCCACGGCGGCAGTACGGCGTGGCAAACGATCTGCGCATGCAACGGCCACGGCGGCAATACGGCGTGGCAAGATCCAAGCAGCTTGGAGTTCAGGGTGACCCCTTCCCTCCAAGTTTATCATCGGCAACAGCACCAACAATAGCAGCGGCAGCAACCACAGCAGCAGCGGCAACCGCATCATCTGTGTGCGTGGGACTTCGGGGTGACCCCCTTCATCCCCGCACCGTCAAGAGTCAAGCCCAGGCGGCGGCGCAGGCAGGCCGCGCGACGGGTAGGCCGGTGCCTGGGGCACATCTCTCAGCGGCCTAGCTTTCGCGGAAATCTGCCTGGCCTGGAGTAAAACGGCGGGTGTTGAGCTCGAGGCTGCGCCGTCGTACTCACAACAGGGCAGGACTGAGTGTCCTGACGAGGCGGCTTCTTGCTGCAAGCTGTCGGTACAGGGCGGAAGCAATTTCTTCAAATTGTAATCGCCCGGGTCGAATCGGTGCAGCTGCATGGTGTTGCTGTCCAAGATGGCTCGGTTAGTGGCCGGCGCGGTGAGTCCGGGCACATCCGACCCTGTAGGGGCCGGCGTGACGAACTTGCCGGACATAACCTTGTCGCTTTCTACCGTACGCCTGGAGATTGGAAGGGCCAAGTCGTGTTTACAGCTCTGGGAGCCTCTTCCAACTCCTTGCACGTTGGGCAAGCGGGAGCGCTTCTTGTCCTTGGGCATCTTCTCGACTTTCTTGGCTGCATCGGCAACCGACCGTGCCCAGGGCTCTCCACAGAGGTTGCCCACAGAGCCTGGATCAACTAGGGGCGTTGGGCGTCCGTCGGCCTGTCGAGTTAACGCGTGGTACGTAGGCAGAACGGTGTCCGTGTTTACCACGTGGTAGCTGCTCGAGCTCGCTGGCGCGCCGATCGGAGATCTAGCTCTCCTCGGTGTGCTTGCGCCGGAGCTCGGCGGCGTTATGCCAAAATAACTCGGCGGCTCTTCCAACGGCACTCCTGGCGGCACGCCAGGTTCGGGGTGTCCCCCTTCCCTGGCGGCTTGCGCAGGAGCGGCCGGCGGCTCTCCCAACGGCACTCCTGGCAGCGGGGACTTGGCGACCTGGTAGTCGCCGTAGTAGTTCAGCTGCGTAAGGAGCTCCGGGTCAATGTAGTTCCATACTGCGATGACTGTGCCTGGTCCTCGGCAATTTGGGCAGTCGTCGCGGAACCTGGAGTTGCCACCGGCTGTGGTGTTGGGCGTGCCGGCGATGCGCATCACAGGCTCCCAGCAAGCGCTGTGGAACATGTGGCGGCAGCGAAG
>JBBATZ010000153.1:0-1661 GCA_040398425.1 Hyphomonadaceae bacterium | reverse complement strand
GCGAGTGGCCCTACCTCTGGCTTGACGCCACCTACCTCAAGGTACGCCAGGGCGGGCGAACAGTCAGCGTTGCGGCGATAATCGCGGTCGCCGCCAACACCGATGGCAGAAGGGAAATCATCGGGCTATCGATCCGCGGCAGCGAGGCCATGGTGTTCTGGATGGAGCTCCAGCGCAGCCTCATGAAGCGCGGCCTCAAGGACTTGAAGCTGGTCGTCTCTGATGCGCATGAGGGCCTGAAGGCGGCCGCCACCAAGGTTCTGCAGGGCACGACGTGGCAACGCTGCCGCGTTCACACGACAAGAAACCTGCTCGCACGTGTCCCGAAGCCTCAGCAATCGCGCCTGGCCACGCTGCTACGCGAGGCGTTCACCGCACCCACCGCCGAGAAAGCCCACGACACCTGGCGCGCCATCGCTGATCAAGCCCGCAGCGTCCACCCGAAACTGGCGAAAGTCATGGATGGTGAGGCGGACCGTGGCCGAAGGCCGCGTAAGCCGCCGAACAAGAATGATGTCCTCGCCTACATGGACTTCCCCGCTGCGCACCGCGTGAAACTACACTCCACCAATGGCCTTGAGCGTCTCAACAAGGAGGTGAAGCGGCGCGCCGACGTTGTCGGCATCTTCCCAAACGAGGCCTCGATCATGCGGCTCGTCGGCGCCGTGCTGTTGGAGGCCAATGACGAGTGGCAGCTCCAGCACCGCTACCTGTCGATCGAGGCGTTCGCCGGCGTCAGTACCATCGAGGAGGAAGCCGACCGGTTCGCTCTTGCGCCGCCTGTCGCAACGCCGATACTTGCCCCGCGCGCGGCCTGAGCTGGTACACTGCCTGGCCGCCCCAGTTTACACCACTGTGGTGGACGTGACCGGCGAAAACCAGGACCTGCATGTCGCTCGGCTCAAGCGCCAGGCTGTTGCGCCCACGAGCGCACAGGCCGCCTATGCCGCAACGCATGTCGGTCAGGACCGCCGCAAGATGGCCTCCTGACATTCTACCCCAGGGCGATCATGCGCGTTCCATCACGCGGATCAGATGCGTCAGCTCGTTCTCCGGCATGCCCGCGATGCCGCGCGGGCCGCGGCCATTGCGAAGCGTGATCTCAACCGCGCCGATCGAACCCGCCGGTGACATCGGCAACGGCTTAGTCGGAGCCGCAACCGGGATGAAGGTAACGCCAAGGTTCTTGCTCAGAGCTTTCCGCTGCAGATCACCACGCACAGGCAGAAAGTCTGACGCGGCACATCGTGCCCGCGCGCGGCGTCACTCATACTGGCGCCGTCAACGCCAATCTCGTTGAGAACTTCCAGCTTTCTCCGCGCGCCCAGCGACGCCGGCGCTCAGCACCCAGCAGTTGCGATCTCAAGGCAGATATCGCCGACTGTATCGCCAACCATACCGCAGAACACGATCCCTTCCGATGGACAAAATCCGCTGACGACATCCTAGCCTCGATTGAGCGGTTCTGGCTTCGAAACACCCCGCAAACGAAAGCCGGAGAACTTCCGGTTCAGGACACTAGTGGCCCGCCGTGCCGGAATGAGCCTCAGCGCCGTCGCCCACACTCTCTTTGGGCGGCGTCGATGCAAGCTTCTTCACCGCATCCACCATCGCGGCGACCGAGTCAGAGTGATAGGCGAGACCTCTGACCCTGCCCTGCG
>JBBATZ010000152.1:0-1665 GCA_040398425.1 Hyphomonadaceae bacterium | reverse complement strand
CTCAATCGCGACGGTGAGGTCCACCAGAACGGTGAGCAGGAAGGTCGCAAGCAGGACAATCCGGTCGCCGACCGGTCCGCCCATCAAGTGCCGGAAGCGCTCCTGCTCGCTCATGTTCCAGGCGACGATCACCAGCACGGCTGCAAGACTGGCCAGCGGAACAAAAGACATAAGAGGGCCGAGGCCAATCATGCAGGCCAGAATGATCGCGGCGTGCAACATGCCGGCGACAGGCGTGCGCCCGCCCGCCCGGATGTTCGTCGCTGTGCGCGCTATCGCGCCGGTTGCGCACACGCCGCCAAAGAGGCCCGAGGCAATATTGGCCACACCTTGCGCCACGAGTTCGCAGTTCGAGCGGTGCCGGCGCCCGGTCATGCCATCGGCCACCATGGCCGAGAGCAGACTTTCGACACCGGCGAGAAAGGCGATCGTGAACGCAGAGGGAAGAAGATCTCGCAAGCGTTCCAGCGTGAAGGACGGAAAACTCGGAGCGGGAAGCGTGGACGGCACGCCGCCGAATTGCGAGCCGATCGTTTCCACGGGCAGCTGCAACAACGTCACGACAAGCGCGCCGCCGACCACTGCGATCAGGAAGCCCGGCGCCTTCGGCACGTACTTGCGCAAGAGGATGATCGTCGCAAGAGCGCCGCCTGCGACGGCGATTGCGGGCAGAGCGAGCGAGTCGCGTGCAGCCCAGAACGTCTCCACCTTGGAGATGAATTCAGCCGGAACGGCTTCGGTCGCCAGACCGAGCAGGTCCTTGATCTGGCTGGTGAAGATGATGACCGCGATACCGGCAGTAAAGCCGGTCACGACGGGCTCGGGGATGTATTTGATCCAGTCCCCGAAGCGCAGCAGGCCAGCGATGATGAGCAACGCACCTGCCATGAGCGTCGCCAACACAAGTCCATCAAAACCGAACTTCGCTATCACGCCGTAAACGACGACGATGAAGGCGCCTGTTGGCCCACCAATCTGGAAGCGCGATCCGCCGAGCGCGGAAATCAGGAAGCCTGCGATCACGGCTGTTATCAGTCCCTTGTCCGGGGTCGTGCCGGAGGCAATCGCAATTGCCATCGCGAGCGGCAGGGCAACGATGGCGACAGTCAGTCCAGCCAGCGCATCCGCCCGGAAGTCTGCGAACCGATAACCCTCTTGGAGGATCACCGTTACGGATTTCGGGATATAGAGCCGCCAGTCGAATCCTGGTCCGCGAGGCTTCTGGTCGATTGGCGGAGTCGACACGAGCGCCTCCCAGACGGGCAGTAATGCGCGCTTGTCGCGGGCATGTTTCTTGTCAGTTGTTCGCACGGCCGCGCAGCGCAGGAGGCGACGGGTCGCGCGGCCGAACACCGCAGCCGCCTATCGCGCTGACGCTGTTCTCTCCGATGAGTTCAACGCGGTGCTGACAGTTTAGTTCCGGCCACAGATTCCAGCGCCGGGCGCATGGCTGCGCTCAGGCAGCCGCGCAGCCCAGGCAGAATCCGCCCGTGCTCTGAACAGCCTCAGCGTCGGTTTGCTGACCACGTAAGGGTTCAAATTGAAGGCGTTGTAGATCGCAGCACGGACCAGAAAGCAATCTCGGCGGGAGAATTCCGAATGACGGTTCTTGGGCGATGTCCCGCCGCAACGCAGCGTCAGCGATGAATGACGCAACTGGATCGA
>JBBATZ010000151.1:0-1691 GCA_040398425.1 Hyphomonadaceae bacterium | reverse complement strand
CCTAGATCATCCTGTACCCGCGTATCGCATCAGCTGGCCTCATTAGATTCCCAGTCCGAGTCCTCTTCCACGCTGCAGGCTCCACGAGATCGATCGGCCGCGTTGAACGCCGATCACGTTCTGACCGGCAAACCGTTCGAGCGCCGGACGCCACGGTATGAGTTGCGAAGTTTGATCGCCAACGATGAGGGCGACCCTGCCCTGCGCCAGGTCGATGCGACGCGCGTAAACTCCGGATATGGTCCCTGACCCAAGCCTCACCGGCATGCCGATCTCTGCGGCCAAGTTTTTTGCGGTCGTTCGAAGCTCGTGCGCTTTCATGTCTTCGAGCGCATGTCGCGTCAGCATCTTGTCCGCCGCCCCCATCCAGCCCTGCTCGATCAGGAACAGACGCCGTTGTCGAAGCGCGGCTTCAAACTCTCGAGCCAGATGGCCGGCGCCATCAGGTGAGGAATCCTGACCCGCGAGCACACGGTCGAGATGCGTCGGTCCGGCCGCGCCGATCTGGTTGGCGAGCGGCATGCAACTCTGCACCCGCGGCGCCAGCGGGGCGCGGACGAGGCGAGCGCGCTCATAGGTCAGGACCCGGTCCAGATGGTCAGGGGCAATGTCGAAGATGCCGTCCCTGCCCCGAGTGATCAGGCCTTAGCGGCGCATCGCCTCGAGCCGCCTGATATTGGCGGCGACAAGACCGTCGGGGACGTTCGCCTCCATCCGGGCGTGGATGTCAGCTGAGTAGAGCCCACGGTTGAGGCGGGCCACACGCGCCACTGCCTCGTCTGACGGGCCGATGCGGGCCTCCTGGGGCTCGAAGGCAATCAGCGCGCCTTTTGGCGTATCTTCCAGGATCGCAAGCGCACCGGGTTCCCGGAAACGGGTATAGCGAAGCTCTCCGCGGCCGTTCTCGATGACGGCGATGAGATTGTCCGCCCCATCATCGGAATACCCCAGGCCGACAAGCCGACCGGATTCCTGACGGGTCGTGTCTGCAGTCAGAACCGGCATTCCGGTGAAGCCGCGACCCAGGCGGGCGACGATGCGGGCGACCTCGTCACTGTCCGCCATGTGCCTGAGCTGGGCTGGCAGGTCCGAGGCAACACGCCAGCTGCCATCGTGTCCGACAGCGGCAAGTCCCCACCCTGACAAGGTATCGAGGCGGCGCAGGAGGTCGGTGTGGCGGAACGAGCTGCCGAGACCGCCCGGACCGTCGAGGGCGATGAGCTCCCGGTCGAGCCGGGTGAACGCGCGGGCGCCGATATCCCGGTCAAGTGTCCGCTGAAGCTCCAGTGCCGGCCGTGGTCCCAGGATCCTCGTCGCGATCTCCTGCGCGTCTTCCCGGATCGCGACCGACAGCACCTTGCCCGGAATGATCAGCTCCTTCCCGTCGGCGCGGATGCCCCGAACGAGGACATGGGTGTGGGGATTGTCGGTGTCCCAATGATCCACCGCCAGCCATTGGAGACGCGTCCCGACATGGCGCTCGAGGCGCGACATGGTCTCGCGGATGAACGGACGAAGCTCGCCGAGATCGGCGCCATCCTCGGCGCTGATGATGAGCCGGAAGTGACGCTTGTCCGCATGCCAGTCCTGCGTGGCTTCTCTCGCGTCGAGGGAATTGCGCGACTGGTCATAGAAGGGCTCATCGCCGCCTTGTCGCTCGCGCGACAGGTATCCGATCGTTGCGTCAATGT
>JBBATZ010000150.1:0-1709 GCA_040398425.1 Hyphomonadaceae bacterium | reverse complement strand
GCGTTTCCTCGACGAGCCGTACCCGGACGACGACATCTTCGATGACGTCGGCGAGATGCACCCGGACGAGTTGGATGCCGTCCCGCCGGGCGCGCCGTGAAGCCGGCACGCGCAGTTTTGAGTTTTTCCCGATGGCTGCCAGCCTCAGGCGTGATTCGCATGGACATGCGCTCGTGTGCTTGATGAGAAAAAAAAGCTGGAAGACATTCCATGTCCAGTCCTTAACTTCGCGGGGCCAGACGGGCTCTATAATATATGGCTGCTGCGAGAGAGAGAGAGAGCGAGAGAGAGACAGAGGACGTTGCTTGTAGGGTTGCCGTGTAGAACCATGACCTTCAGATTCGGTCGTATCATCCGGGGTGGTCGGATTCCGAAAATTCTGAAACTATATCAGTTGCTTGTACTCCGTAGCCATTTAGGCCAACAGGTGGCTCGCTGGGCGCTTTGCAGCCCGCCGCCTGGGCGCTTTGCAGCCCGCCGTCTTGCAGCCGCCGTCTTGCAGCCGCCCTGCAGGTCGTTGACCTTGCCGCCGGCCGTCTTGCAGCTGCCCCGCCGGTCGCCGGCCTCGCATCCGGCTGTTTCGCAGGCACCCCGCGGGTCGCCGACTCCGAGCCGGGGATTGTGTGCGATGTCGAGCGGGACTCGCTGCAGCTCCGCCCCACCGGGAGTCGGTCGAGATGCGGGCAGCGGCCGGGAGAGGCAGGACGCGGTCCACCCGCACACGTTGGGCGTGCCAGGAGCCGACTCCCCCACGGGCAGGGACACAGCCTACATCCTCTGGAAAGGCTTGTTGGACACCACCATTTGGTGTACTCCGAAGCTGACGGTTTCCTGGGAACAATACGGTCCCACGATGAACCACGTATTCATTTGGATCATAATTTGGTGGCACCCGGAGAAACCGTGCAGGGGCATGATGCGCCCCGAGAAATGGCACACCACCTTGACGCGTGCGACGTGGCGCACCCCGGCGACTGAGCAGGCCCTTGCGCGGATCAAGGAGTTGGAGTCCGTATTGTCGTACGTGCTTGGCCGCTGCTTGCCGGCCAGCCCGTACCCCCTCACCTTGGCGAGGCCTCCGTGGAAGAAGAGTTGGAACTTTGGGGTGGGCCCTGACACCCACGATGCGTGCTTGGTGGTGAGGGCTTTGGGAGACCAACTGTTCAAGCAGTTCTGGGATCTGGCCGTGCAGGAACATCGCGAGATCCACATCTCTTGGCACTAAATGATGGACTCCCGAGTTGATGGCGCAGCTCACTGCTGCCAGGGATGCGCTGCTTTGTTGGGAGGACGCAGTCCCAGCGGCTGCTTTGGGACGCAGTCCTTGAGCGCCCGTCTTGGTCAGCGACAGCAGGCTTTCTAGCATTGAGCGCGCGAGCTTGCCCGGCATCTCCGGCACATACCAACTGCAGTATTTCATCATAATATATACGAAAGATAGATCTGCACGCGCTTGCTCTGCGATTTCGCCCGCTCGCCGAGCTTTGTCTGTCGCCAATGCTTTGTTTGTTTTTCGTCTCGCCCAGGCACGCATTGCAATGCCAAACAGCGTCGAGGGCTTGCTGCTAATGAAACGAAAAAAGAATTAGAAGCGAGCGGATTCGGCGAACGAGCAAGTGAATCGCCGCAATAGACACCACATCATGCATCTGCGCGTGCTTGCTCGGTGATTTGCCGCCCGCTCGCCGAGCTTTGCCTGTCGGCCATTG
>JBBATZ010000149.1:0-1719 GCA_040398425.1 Hyphomonadaceae bacterium | reverse complement strand
TTGCGTTCTTCGTCGGCAGCAATGGCTGCTCGTGATCTGGTGGCAGGTAGCGCATGTTCTTCCTCCGTCAGCGGGTGACGGGAGGAGATATGCGCGGGATATGTCCCGCGTGTCAACAGGATTTAGCGGGCGGCGTCCCGCTTATTTTTCGCCGTCGCCTCTCGGTATGTTCAGCGCCTTGTAGATACCGTCCACGCTTCCCCGTCGCCGGGAAAGCAACACATATTGCGCCGCTCGCAGCGCGTATTCAGTCACTCCCTCGTCAATCCTGTTGACGAATGGCAATGGATAGCGAACTCCATTTGCTTGAAGCATGGCCAAGATCGATGGCTTGCATGTGTATGCTACCACCCTGCCAATCGTAATTGGGTCGGACAACTTGTCATCCAGCGCTTCAATCCTGCTCAACATGCAAGCCGTGACTTTCTTCTCCTCGGCAAAGCGATCATCCAAAGAGAGCGCAGGCTCTTTTGCGCTGGCTTCGTGCGCGGGAAGCATCAGCAGCAGACCAATGGTGAGGTGCATCGTCACAACATTTCCCTCCACGGCACGATTCGATGGATTGCAGCCACCCGCGCCATCTCGATCACGATGCTGGTAGCGGGGTTGTATTGCTCAAGCTCCACTGTTGAGCCGTTGCGGCGGGTCAGGCGCTTGATGAGCGCGACCACCACCCGCTCGCCACCTTCATCGCCGCGCAGTTGCACCACCACATCATCGCCGACATTGGGAGGCCGGCGCGGATCGACATAAAGCCTGTCGCCCGGATCGAAGCGCGGCAGCATCGAATCGCCCCACACATAGACGCAGTAGAGCTGGCGATTGCTGCTGAACGCGGGCGGCCGCGGTGCGAAATCGGGATCGGCGCCGAAATCAAGGCTGGTCTGTTCGATGTCCAGCGGTTGCCCGGCCTGGGTGATGTGCAGCGGTGCCGCCAGCCCGCCGCCGACAACAGGCACGTCGCGCGGCCATTGCGAGATCGGGACGACCGGCATGGGTGCAGGTTGGGCGCTCCATGCCAAGGGCGGATCGGCCATTACCCCAACGGTTGCGACAGGCTTCTCGCCGGAAAAGATCGACAGATCGCCGCCAAGTGCCTGTGCCAGCGCCTGCAATGTGGCCAGCGATGCGTTCTTGCTCTTGCCGCGCAAGATGTCGCGCACCGCGTCCCGGTTCAGCCCGGCGCGCAGCGAAAGGCTCTGCGGCGTGAACGGCGCACCTTCGGCCGTCTCTGCCGACAACACCCGTCTGACGGTTTCCATATCGACCTGCGCCATGCGGGCAATGTCCCGCTTTTCATGGCGGGAGGTCAATTCCGGGATTTGTCCCGCTTTGAGGCTTGACAGGCGGGTTATGTCCCGCTGATAAGGCTTGATTATGAGCACTCAGGCCCTCCTCACCGAAATCGAAGCCTTCCTCACCGACACGGACATGCCGACCAGCACATTCGGGCGGCGCGCGGTCAACGATTGGAAGTTCGTTCGTGATCTTCGAGACGGTAAGCGCCGTGTCTGGCCGGAGACGGCCGAGAAGGTGCGCAAGTTCATGGCCGACGTTCGCCCCGCCCCCGCCAAGGCGGCAGCATGATGACCGAGACCCGCCGGCAAACGACCCCATGTGCCGGCGCACTTGCCGGAGCGGCACGCCCGACCTGCCGCTCCGGCACTTTTCCCAATCTGAACGCTACGCAACATCATCATGGGCAGGAGGCATAGATGA
>JBBATZ010000148.1:0-1863 GCA_040398425.1 Hyphomonadaceae bacterium | reverse complement strand
GCATTCGCGCGCCATTTTCCGTATCCGGCTTTCGCAATCAATCCCTCACCCTCCAGCCGTTTCAGTAGGTGGGAGATGTTGTCCGATTTCTTGCCGGTTGCCTTTGCAATCTGTGCGGTCGTAAGCACTGCGTCGCCGGCACCCTTCAGCACTTCCAGTATCGCTTGCCGCTCGCCCGTCTTGGCCCGCTCGCCGGCATCGCCAGTGACGCGCCAACCGCCAGAAATGCGATCTCGCTCGATGACCTTCTCATAGCCTTCAATGTCACGACCCTGCCCTGCTAGCGTGCACACGTCGCCCTTACGGCTCATGACCAACAACGTGTCGGCCATGCCCATCAACCCGTTCGTGCCGCTGATTGTGTCGAATACGTCATCAGCTTCGGCCTTGCGAACGTGGTGCACGACTACCACCGCCAACCCAGGATGGCGCTTGGCGAAGATATGCAGTGGCCTCAACCCCTGCGCGTCCTCGTCATAGGCGTTGCTGCTGCGCCCGGTACTGGCCGGCTTGACGTGCGCCCATGTATCCAAAATGATCAGCCGCGCTTCGGGGTACCGCGCCACCCACTCTTCGAGAGATTCGACCAATCCATCACCGAGACGCTGTGCCGATGTTTCAAACAGCAAGCGCGCCGG
Source organism: Hyphomonadaceae bacterium (assembly GCA_040398425.1). GTDB lineage: Bacteria > Pseudomonadota > Alphaproteobacteria > Caulobacterales > Hyphomonadaceae > UBA7672. Next base: position 1,225 of record JBBATZ010000148.1, on the reverse strand, counting down.
CATTGGTCCGCCGGGGCACAACTTCCGCTGCCGCTCCTGCAATCGCCGTTCGCCGTCCTCCATCGCAAGGTACAACACGTCGCCGGCTTCACACCGGGTTCTGCCAAACGTAGTGCCGCCAGACGCCACGGCGATGGCCATGTCGAGCACCGCGAAGGACTTCCCGAACTTTGGCTTGCCAGCGATGATCGCCAATCCTTCCGGCAGGATGCCTGGCACTACATAGTGAACGGGCGGGAATGACATTGCATCGAGGGCGACTGCGGATAATTTACCGAAACTCATGGTACTAGCTTCCACGGCATCAACGCCGCATATTTTTGCCGGCACTTTTCTACCTCTTCTTCAATATACTGCTGAACGTCCGGCCGCCGCAGCAGTTTCTCCGCCCATATCGCGTTCCGATACTGCGCGTTCACGACCCGCGCCTGCTGAACCGCCAGCGTCACGTTTCCAGTGCGGACATAAGCGCATGCGAAATCAAGCAGGCCCTCGACGGTTTCCCATGGTTCGCGGGCGTCGTTGGTCATGCCATGGACTCCGCGCCATATTCAGGCAGGCCGGCGAGGTAAGCGTCCAGATCAGCAGTAGCCAGAATTGTTCTGCGTCCGGCTTTTCGCGCACGGAGCTCTCTAGCTTTCAATGCGTTGTAAAGGCGGGTGCGGCTGAGGCCGGTGTATTGAACCGCCTCAGGGATGGTGCAGTGTGCTTTGGTCGTTGTGCTTGTCCCGAAACACCCCGGCTTGATTGCCGGGACATTGTGGGCGTCTATTTATGGCGACGGAAATTTGATGCAAGACGAAAGAAAATCGTCCCGCGTGTTGATTAAACCGCCGTTTCGTTTTCCGGCGGTTTTGGTGGTCTGCCGTGCCGCCTCTCCAAGCCCGCACGCTTGAGACCATCGATTATCATGGCCCGTACAATCTCCCTGCCGGGGAACGTGCGCAATCCCTTGCTTCGCCTGTCCGTTGGCTGTTCGATGCGCGCGGACTTCACAGCGCCAGCCCGGCCAGCGCCTTCACGGCGGCATCGCGGGCCAGGTGGCCGTAATGCCGTTCAATCATCTCCGCACTGGTGCCGCTGATTTGCGCGATGGTCAGCAGCGGCAGACCAAGTCGCACCAGATCGGTGATTGTGCTGTGGCGCAGCGTGTAGGCGGTGGCCTCACCCGGCAGTTCCGCCGCCTTCACCGCGTCGGCAATCGGATGCTTCCAGCTATCCTTGT
>JBBATZ010000147.1:0-1930 GCA_040398425.1 Hyphomonadaceae bacterium | reverse complement strand
TGAGGTCGGAATTGTCATGGCGTCGCTTATCTTCATGCACCGCATGGCGGAGACGACAGCCTTTGAGAAAGGCGTTGCGCTGCAGGACGAGGACAAGGATGACCTGAGCGGCGAATTTCGCCCGGCCTATCGGGCGCGCCGCGAACTGCCGAAAGGCGTTGAAGTCTTCGAGCTGCATGGCCCGCTCTTCTTCGGTGCAGCGAGCAGACTCAATGACGCCTTCGAAGCCGCCTTCCCCCCACCAAAGGCATTCATCTTGCGGTTTAGAGACGTTCCTATGGTGGACGTCTCAGGCGTCGGCTCCCTGAACCGCTTCCTCAAGCGTTGCGAAACGCATGAGGTCGCGATCCTTCTAACGGAGTTGCAACCGCGTACGCTGGACGTGCTCACGCGCATGGGAACCCTCAAGTTCAAGAACGTCCAGACCGTCGCCTCCTATGCTGAAGCGTTGGAGCGCGCCGAGACCCTGGGGCACCCCGGCCCAAGGTTGGTCGCCGGATAGGCCGCCTTAAACGCAGCAAGATCAAAAGGTCGAAGCGATGATAGAAATTGCCAGCTGGCAGGGAGAGTTCGGAGAGATCCGGATCAAGGAAAGAAAGCGCGACGGCGCACGCCTCTACTGCATCGGAGACGGCGTCCATACGATGAGCCGGGATGGTACTAGCCTGTTCGGTTACGTGCACGCCATGAAACTCCTGCTGGGCGAGGCAGACAATGTGCTGATGATTGGTGGGGGGGGCGGCAGCCTGGCCACAATGCTGGCGCGCCGAGGTCGAAAGGTCACCGTCGTCGACATCGACCCCGCCGCTCAGTTACTGGCGCGAGAATATTTCGGGCTCGATCCGCGTGTGGCGTGGATTACCGAAGATGCCGAGGCATTTCTATCAGGCTGCACCTGTAAGTTTGACGCCATCGTCGTCGATGCTTGCGATGCTTTCGGCCTGATCGAGGCATTCGCGACTCCATCTGGATTGGTGAACGCAATGAAACCCCTTTCGCCGGGCGGGGCGCTTGTTTTGAACGTCGTGGGCGACAATGGCTCCGACGATTTTGCCTGGCAGCTGGCATGCTCGATGAAGAGGATCGGCTTCACCGCGACGCTGTTCCGGCCGAACCTCGGTGCCGAGGGAAATGAATTGCTCCATCTGCGTGCCGATGGAGATTCGGCGAGTCTCGATGTCGGCGACATAGAGCAGCGCCCGGAGGAAACGCATCTCTACCTGGTGTCGCTTCGCGCATATGCACCCCGCAGGTCGAAGCCCATCGATGTGTCCCGCCGGGCCGCGTTGTGACCGGCCAGAAGGGGCCCGATCTACAGGGTCCGCGGAAGCCAATGCCAGCAATGTTGAGAGGATTTTTCGGGCGATGCCCGAATTGTGGACGGGGCCAACTGTTGTCAGGCTACATGACGCCGATTTCGACATGCGGCTCCTGCGGGGAGGACCTCGCCCCGTACCTCACTGCCGACTTTGCATCCTACGTGGTCATGTTTTTCGTCGGACTTCTTGCAACTCCGGCTGTTCTGGTTCTGTCGATAGGGTCGGCCGACAGTACCTGGCCTGTAGTCGCCGTCGCGGTTCTCGCGGTCGCGGTCACGCTGTTCTTGCTGCCCCGGGCGAAGGGCACCGGGATTGGCCTGCTCTGGGCGCTCGACGTCAAGTCGAACCAGTAGTCCGCTGTGGAAGCCTCGGCCAAACGAGAAAAAAATGAGTACCTCGCAATCACTCTGCGAAATGGAAACAATCGACGCGGATTTCGGGTTGGTCAGTGGTCTGACCCCCGCGTCATCCCTCATTCAACGCGATGCATCCTGTGCGACAGTCGAATGACAGCTTAGGCCCCAACTTCACGCCCTTCCGATGATGTTACGAATGGCAGGGTAGCTCAGGAATTGCCGGTCGCTCCTGCCCTGCTGAACAGGCAGGTCTTC
>JBBATZ010000146.1:0-2051 GCA_040398425.1 Hyphomonadaceae bacterium | reverse complement strand
GTTCATCGCCCAAAAGGCGTCGTTGGTAATGTTCGGTAGTGTCTCGCTTGCGCCTTTGGCTCTAGCCGCGCCAGAACAGGAGCCAGAACAGGCCGAGAAAGGCCGCTGCCGCGAGAATAACTGCGGCGACGAATTTCAGAACGGGGTTGGGCCTAGCCATAGCCCCGAGCATAACCTTTCTACGCCGCCCCCACTAGGAGCGATGCGACGGCTTGTGGCTCCCGAGGTTGCCGTAACCCGTAATGTGGGCATCCGGCTGGGTCGCCCATAGCGGCCGGTCATCTTTCCGTCACGGGCGTGTCAAACGGGACGGCTAGCGTCAGTTTTTTCGAGGGAGGCTTGCCATGAGCCAACGGTCGTTTGAGCGCGCGCAGCACACGCGTCGGCAGCTCATCAGGCGATTTGGCGCAGCGGCCGGCGTCTTCGTAGCGGCTCCCCTTCTTTTCCGCGAGGCCGTCGCCCAGGTTGCGTTCAGCGACGATCCCTTTCAGCTCGGCATCGCGTCCGGGGAGGCGGCCGCAGACGGGTTCGTCATCTGGACGCGGCTCGCACCCAAGCCTTTCGAGTTTGGCTTCGGCATGCCGAGCCAGCCGGTGGAAGTCGAATGGGAAGTTGCATCTGACGACGCATTCCGGAACATCGTCCGCGCAGACAAGGCGATTGCCAATCCGATGATGGCACACAGCGTTCATGTCGAAGTGAATGGCCTCTCCCCTGCCAGGCTCTACTGGTATCGCTTCCGCGCCGGCGGCGTCCAAAGCCCTGTCGGTCGCGCGAAGACAGCGCCTACGCCCGGAGCGCCAACGGCTCGCGCGAGCTTCGCCATCGCTGGCTGCCAGCACTACGAGTCGGGCCTCTATACCGCCTACCGGCATCTTGCCGCCGCCGAGCCGGACTTCGTGTTCTGCTATGGCGACTACATCTACGAGAATGGCGGTACTCCGGCTGCGGCGACTACGCCCGCTGCCCTCGTCAATCGTCGCCACCTTCCAGGCGAAATCTTCAGCGTCGACGACTATCGGCGGCGCTATGCCCAATACAAATCCGATCCCGATCTCAAGGCCGCGCATGCGGCTGCCGCATGGTATCCGGTGTGGGACGACCATGAGACCGACAACAACTGGGCATCGGAATGGGACGAGAAGGGCACGCCGCCCGAGCTGTTCCGTTTCCGCAAGCAGGCGGCGTTCCAAGCTTACTACGAACACATGCCGCTGCGCCGCTCCTCGCTTCCCAACGGCGCAAGCCTGCAGCTTTATCGGCGCGCACCTATCGGCGACCTCCTGGAGCTCAATCTCCTCGACACGCGGCAATATCGTTCGAACCAGCCCTGCAATGACCAGAGCCAGGGATGCACGGACCTCGAGTCTGCGCCGCACTTCCTGGGCGATGCGCAGGAGGCCTGGCTCAAGACCGGATTGGCCGCCTCTAAAGCGCGGTGGAACGTGCTGGCGCAGCAGATGGTGATGATGGATCTCGATCGCGACCCCGGGGAAGGCTATCGCGCCAACGTGGACAGCTGGGCCGGCTACCGCACCCCGCGTGGACGCGTCCTCCAGCACATTGCTGACGCGCGTATTCGAAATGTCGTGGTGCTGACCGGCGATGAGCATGTCAACTATGCGGGTGAAGTGCACCTCGACAGCCGCAAGTCAGGCTCAAATCCGGTGGCCGTCGAGTTCACGTCAACGTCGATCTCTTCGGGCGGCGATGGTCAGGACCTGTCACCCAACGATCAGGCCGTTATGGGCGCCAACGCTTCGCTCAAATTCGTCAACCGCCAGCGCGGCTTCATGCTGTGCGACGTGACGAAGGATCGGTGGGAAACATCCGTGCACGTTCTTGATAAGGTGTCGGCGGCGAACGGCGCAATATCCACACGAGCCCGGATTCAAATCGCTCCGGGGTCGAACCGCGTCACGGTAAGCTGAGCGCTCATTCGGACGAGGCGGATTAGGCGCGGGCAGTTCCACCAGCCCTGCGCCGGTCACTATTTGAGCCGTTGAGGCCGCCCGCTTCGCCGTCTAGGATGGCGCGTGATCGACGCTGAG
>JBBATZ010000145.1:0-2079 GCA_040398425.1 Hyphomonadaceae bacterium | reverse complement strand
CCATCCTTCAACGATGGAGACCGCTCAGCGTTCTTCGCCTCAGTCAATCAATCGCTAAGCAACCAACGAGCAAAATGCCGCCGCGCGCACCAGCACTCGCACCACCACCTGCTCCCGATGCTCGCTTCGGCTTCAGCTTCTACGGTAGCCCGACGTCCATCGAAGACTCCATCTCCGCGCTCAGCGCGCACCCGGTGCTGTTGATGGGCCCGGAGAACGTCCTCACCAAGCTCCTGCCGGGCGCACTCGACTACGAGACGTTCAAGCCGAACGTCGGCGTGCCCATGTACGCCATCAACTTCATGTTCGACGGCGGCATCGTCCTGGAGTCTGCGGTCCTCAACCAGGGCGTGCATTTCATCTGGAAACCCGAACGCCTGCAGAAGCTTTGCAAGGACCTCGACGCCGGCGGGATGACATGGGAACCCATCGAGGGCATCGACGTGATCGCCTTCCCGAAGGCGGCGCGGGCCATCACCTCAGCTCTGCGCGCGCTGCCGGACGACCAACGGCTCCTCGTGCATGGCGACCTCCTGTACGACTCGGCCGACGCGACGAACGCGGAGACAAAAACATGGTTCGACGCGATGACGCCTCAGCTGCTCATCTCGGGCTGCGTGAACGGCATGGAGATGCTCGCCCAATTCGGATCCATCATCCCGGACTGGTTCACCAAGGAGAACCGCGAGAGCGACGAGTTCGTGAGCGCGATAGCGCAAATCCAAGGCTCAGTCGGCCGCGACATCAGCTCGCTACCGATTCGCGCGCAAGCCGCGGTCATAGCGCAGTGGACAAAAAGAACAAAAGCCCCGCCGGACATGGAGCCGTACACCCTCGACCCCTCGCTGGAAATCGAGAGGCGCGCGTGCTCAGACGAGCAATCGCGTTTCGCGCCCTTATTCAGAATGGGCTGGCGCAACGCATACCCGTTCCTCAACAAGCTCTGGCTGGGAGATGTGGACGACATCCTCATCAACACGTCGGGCCTCTTGATCAGCTTCGGCATCGCCGCCGGTAGCGTCACGCCGCAGAGCATGCGCGCCCTCTCCATCGCGATCAAGGACTACGAAGCGTTCGCCACCGGGTCCACCAACGAGGAGCGCACGGCGCAGATCATCCACGCGTACAAGCACGCTGACGATGACAAGGACGAATCCGCGGACACGAAGGCGATCCTGCAGGCCAACGCGCCATACCAGGCCTTCCGCGCGTCCATTGAAAAGCACGCGCTGGACGACCACATGGGCATCGCACGGACCGCCATGGGGACGAATCACGCAGCCGGCTTCCTATACCTCAACGGGCTCTTGAAGGGCGACACCTTCTACAAGGAGCGCGCCGGCGGCAGAACGGAGGCAATCCTTCAAGCCATCGTTAACAAAGCCGTGGCGCGCAACGCAAGGGGCGAGGAGTGTGACGAATGGACAAATCTGATACCCGAAGGATTCGCCAAGAAGCTCATCGCGGGCAGATTCGCCGAATTCCACTTCTGGAACATGCTCAGGGAAGTCGTAAAGAAGCAACAGGGCAAGGCGGCGGTCGACAAAATTGACAAGCGCCTTGCCACCGCACCCATCGCGGAGGTCTTCGCGGACTCCGAGGCCATGCGCTACCTCGAGGTGCCTGCGCGCGCGATCATGGCTCTCATCGGCTTCACGTCCACGGACGATAAATCCTTCGCGGCAGTGTGGAAGACGTTGACACGCCTGGCGGCAGCCATCGAGAACTTACCCCCCACATGCGAACCTAGGAAGGGCCTGCGCAAAGCACTGCTCGATGCGGCAACCAAGCTCATGCAATGCCCGCAGACTCGATGGGAGTGCATGCTGGCCACGCCAGCGACGGCGGTGAAACGCATCGGCAACTTCGTGACCGACGGGCACGCGCTCAACGCCATCATTGCGCTGGAGGCCCACGTCGACCGCTTCATGAAGGAGGTAGACGACGGCATGCACATGCTCGCGCGAGACGCGGCTAACAACGTGCGCGACGACCGCGATCCGCCGGAGAAAAAACTGGGGCAAGGATCGGAACAAAAGTCGGGGGCAGCCTGGGGCTCATCCGCAGCCAAATATGGAA
>JBBATZ010000144.1:0-2186 GCA_040398425.1 Hyphomonadaceae bacterium | reverse complement strand
AAGCGGAAACAAGGCCTCCGGCGGGCAGGGACGCGTCCCTGCACCCGATTGTTTTGGAGCTGGTTTGATGGCGGGTATTGGGCTGGTGGCGGGTTGTCCGCCGCAGGACACAACAGCCGGATAGCCGCCATTCGCCGGTGCGGGAAGAAAACGACGGCTTCCGACCCAATTGTGGTCGTTCGACAGTTGGCGCGGAGCTGTCCGCTTTTGGTGGAAAGCGGACGCCAAACTAGGGTCAAATCGCGGATGCGGGCAGAATATTTTGGTTCGACCGAAACATATTCGTCGGATCGTACTTTGTCTTAATCCTCGCGAGGCGTAGGTAGTTTACCCCGTAGACTTCGCGGATTCGCTCTGGCGTGCTCGGCCCAAGGTAGTTGACATAGGCTCGCCGCGCCCAAGGATACAACTCAGCGCCGTACTCAGCCACCCACCGTTCCGACCGCTGCCGATCTTCGGGCCGCTCCCACGTCGCGGATAGCAGACTGCTCAGTCCCGTTCCGCGCAGTGGATAGGCTGTGTCGGTCATTCCGATGCGCGCCGCTTGCCCGTTGGACAGACCCATCAGAATGCTGCCGAAGCCTTTCCCGGCCAGCGCCGCGCGTGCGAGCACGTCAATTGGACCGTCGTCTAGACGTTCCAAGAACGCGCCATCAACCGCTAGGGCCGTCGAGTTCCAAACCTCTCCCTGTGGATTGGGCATTGAAGTTCTGCTGCGCGCCTCTGAACGAGGGAACGCCTTCTCCCATTGGGCAAGATAGACAGCAGCCGCTTGCGGAGTTCCATAATGACCAAAGCTGGCAGATGCGCCGGTGTCCGCGTTAACGAGAAATCCAGCCCTGACCTCGTCCGGCGTCTCCCGCACAAGATCTCGGAAGGTCCGCATCGCGCCGTCTATGTCGCGCCAGCCGAAGCTAAATTGGACTGTTTGGGCAGTCGGCGTGGGGTGAAGTCGGAAATCAAGACGGGTGACAACACCGAAGTTGCCGCCACCGCCTCGTATCGCCCAGAACAGGTCCTCGTTCTGGTGCTGACCGAGTTCCAGGACCTCGCCGTCGCCTGTCACCAATTGCGCGCCAACGATGTTGTCGCAGGCCGTGCCAAACATACCCCGGGCCCCCGTATCGCCGCCGGCGAGTGCCAGTCCTGCAACGCCAACAGCGCCGCAACTTCCCATCGGCGTGTAAAGTCCCGCAGCAAGGGTTGCAGTCAAGAGATCTTGGATCCTCGCGCCGCCGCCGACGGAAGCGAGCCGATTGGCGGGGTCGACCCTGACACTGTTGAAATCCCGAAGATCGACCTGAACGGCGTCATTGGCCACGCCAAAGCCAGCATAACTATGGCCGCCGCCACGGATCGCGACTGGGAGAGCGTGACGTTGCGCAAAGACCATACAGCGGCGTACATCATCGAGATCAGCACATCGTGCTATCGCCAGCGGGTGACGGTCGTAAGCCTTATTCCAGACCTTGCGGGCGTCGTCGTATCCGCTGGTCGAGCGGGTTAGCATGGGCCCATGAAGTCTACGCTCCAGTGCATCAAGACCGCTTGCCGTTCCGATCTGCAGGGCGTCGGCTGCCTGCGCACGCGATCCGAGCGCCCAGACCCCTCCGGCTGCGACACTCCCGGTCAGAACTGCGCGACGGGTCCAGTTTGGGTAACGGGTTGTATCTGCCGTCAACGGCCTCTCCCTCTTTCTAATGATGCGCTAGAAACCGATTCTTGACGACGATGTCGGCATCCCGCCGCCTAGAACTGTGACATCGCGAAACGTTACCATGCCCACCTGATCGTGCAGCGACGCATAAGTTGTCGTTTCCGAAACGGCAGGTTTCAGGGCAAAAGCGCAAAAAGTTTCCATCCAGTATGTCCGCAGCCGCAAGTGCTGTTCCCGCCAACACTGCGGCCATTTGGAAGGGCCAAAGCTCCTTCTGGTAGCTGCCGTTTGTTCACGTCCAAGATTGCCACGCGCTACGACCGGAAATAGCCGGAAGCTGTCGTTCACCGCAGCTTTAGGGAATGGCAGCAATGTCCCAAAACAGGCCGTTCGCGCTTGCCGCGAACCCAATCAACGAACGACTGCTTTCAAGCAATGCTCGCGATTTCGCGACCGGCATTATTGGGGCGCTAAGCCGCCACAGTGCACCGCCCGAAAACAACCGGGTGCAGGGACCGCGTCCCTTCCC
>JBBATZ010000143.1:0-2212 GCA_040398425.1 Hyphomonadaceae bacterium | reverse complement strand
GCAACTACATCATCGGAGCTGGATACGCTTCCTCCAAAACTTGAAACGCTCTAGAGCAATCAAACAGACGATGCCGATGACTAAAACCGCAGCCTTGGCGCCCGCCGAGGCTGCGGCGCGATAGGTGGTGTGATCCCTCTTGCTCGCAGCCAAAAACATCAAGCCAATGACCGAAGCAGCCGTTGCGAAGACCAACCCCATGAACAGGGTGACGGGTTGAAATGCGCTGCTGAGGCGGTCGAGGAGCGTGTCGAGATCCAAGAAGCCACGAGCCCCAAAAAGTGATGGATACAGGACCATAATCATCAAGTAGGCGCAAAACGCCGCGGCGAGCGCGCCGCGAAGAAGGGCCCAGTCGGAAAAGTCGCGTGTGCTCTTTATCCCGGGTGTGGCGTTCATCCCAACAAATCCGGCCTTGGTTGGGTTTGAGATTGGCACGGCGCCTCGGGAGCGGAAGTGCGGCGGAGTGGCGCTATGGTGGTGAATGTCAGGCGCGCTCGGTGTACGTTGCCGAAAGAAGGAGTCCTACATGCAGCTGCATCAGTCCACGTGGCAGGAGATCGACGCTTATCTCTCGGGGTCCAAGGGCATTGTGATTCCGATCGGATCGACCGAGCAGCATGGGCCGAATGGCTTGTTGGGGACGGACGCGATCTGTCCGGAAGTGATTGCGAAGCGGGCGGGAGATCAGGCCGGGTTTCTCGTTGGGCCGACATTCAATGTCGGGCAGGCGCAGCATCACATGGCGTTCGCGGGCACGATCACCCTGCGGCCCTCCACGATGATCGCGGCGATGGTGGACTGGACGGCGAGCCTGACGCGGCATGGATTCGAGAAGATCTACTGGTTCAACGGTCATGGCGGCAACATCGCGACGATCAATGCGGCGTTCGCGGAGATCTATGGCGAGTGGAGCCTGAAGCGCGCGGGCGGCAATTCGGCGCCGGTGCGGTGCCAGCTGCGCAATTGGTGGGAGCTGTCGGGCGTGGACCGGCTGTGCAAGGAGCTGTTCCCGGTCGGCGAGGGGCAGCATGCGACAGCGTCAGAAGTGTCGGTGACGTATGCCGCGTATCCCGACGCGGTGAAGCGGGTGGAGATGTCGCCGAAGATTGCTCCTAATGGCCCTATACTCGACGCGGATGACTATCGCCGGCGTTTTCCGGACGGGCGGATCGGGTCTGACCCTAGTCAGGCGACGCCAGAGAAGGGAGAGCGGATCATTGCCGCAGCGGCGACGTCTCTTACTGCCGATTTCCGCTCATTTCTAGCAGCTGCCTGATCCGCAACCGGATTGCTGCGGTCTTGTGCGCGATCAAGGCGTTGAGTGTGGCTGCTGTGTAGATGCAACCCAACTGCACTCCTGTGGTCGGGACATATGCCATCAACATCCGAGTATAACGCAGACCTGCGATCCGCGCTCGAAGCCAGGATGGGGGAGCTGGCGTCGCTGCTGGCGGAAGTTGCGGAGGCGCTGACCTACTATCCCGGCGACTTGAAGGTCGACCGCGGCGACGGCACACGCCAGGCCGAGACGCCCAGTGTTTCCATGACCATCAATGCGCGGGAGTGGCCCAGCATCCAGGATATCGAACAACTCGTGGCGAACTGGCGCGAGCTGACTCTATTGGTCGAAGGTGCGCCCGAACCGCATGCGCCTGGTCGCGTCGCGTAGGCGTTCAGATTCAGGCGAGGATGTCGACAAGCACTGCAGGCTTGGCGCTCGGACGCGAGCGGTTGCCGCGCTCGAGCAGGTCGGCGACATTGTGTGCTCTTTGCCGCTTGTGGTTCGCGCTCAAGGCGTCGCGGTAGATTGCGTGCTCACGCGGCGTGGCGATCGCAGCGGGGAAGGCGGCAGTGATCAGTTAAAGATCAAAGGACATGGGGGTCATCCTTGTAATCGCACATGTGGCGACCGGATCAGAATAACAAACGCGCATGAAGTCCGCGTGCGCGGGCGCTGCGCGATTGCGTCCCGATGGTTAGCCGGGCGTTAAGGTGTGTGGCAGGCCTATACGAAGAGATCGACGAGCCTGGCAGGCGCGCGCGGCGGATTTTCGGCGCCTCGTTCGGCCGGCGTCGGGCGCGCCGCGATTATCACCTTCGTCTCTTCTACGCGCGTGTCCCGTCGCATGTCCGCGCGCGCGAGGAGGTACTGGTGAGCAGCGGTGCGGGCTGCTTCGCGGCGGTCAGCGGCTGAGGCGCGGTCGGCTGA
>JBBATZ010000142.1:0-2272 GCA_040398425.1 Hyphomonadaceae bacterium | reverse complement strand
TACGGTAAGATCAAGCGCTGATTCGGTGTTCACCATCACCGAAAAAGCCGACATTGGCGTTGGTGTCTTCGGCCGCAGGAACCCCGGCGAGCGCGAGAACGCGACGAGACGCCAATGGGCCGTTTCGGCCACGGCTGTTTCGACGTCTTCGGCGGCGTAGAATATCCCCGGCAGTACATTTGCCGCACGAAATCGCGACGGCCGGCCGAGGCCGTACCGAAACGGTGAGGCAAGCAACCACGGTAGTCGCTGGGCTGCTTCCGGAAGTTGTGGCTTTACATCATCAGCGAGCGCTTCGAGCAGCGCTTGATCGGCAGCATTGTCGGCAAGTCTGTTGGTCGAGATTAGATGCTGGCCTTCCACGACGCGGATGACGCGGCCGTGGTAAGGTTCGACTTCAGACGCGAGCGCGGAGGGCGTCGACATAATCGCTGGTGCGCAACAATCCCCGTACTGTTGGCAAAAGGTCGATCGGTCGTGCCTCCAGGTCGAGGTTTGGCGTTTCCAACCACGACCGCGCCGATGCGTCGTCCTGCCCGAGCCAGCTATCGAGTGAACGGAACAGGCGCAGCAGATGCTGGCCGAGTTCGAACGGCTTGCTACCAGGCTCAAGCTGGTAATGACCGGCACGGAGGCGCGAAACGGTTGGCGCGGACAGGCCCAGGATTACGCCAAGCTTGGCATTCGACAGTTGCCAGAAGCCCGCGATTCGACCGACAGCGTCGCTGAGGGCGCGTGCGGCATCGGGGCTGCGTATATCCGCCTTTAGCTGGGTTGCCATGGGGTTCTCCCTTGAACGGTATATAGGCTGTTCCGTTCTTGAGAACAACACGTTTTCAACCAGCGCTTGCTGAAGACCGAAACCCCGTCACGATTTCGCAGGCTTTCCCGATCCGGCCAGCAGATCGAACAATGGTTCTCCGACTGGTTGGTTGTGGGTGCGCAGGAGCGCTTCTTCGATCTACCCCTGCCGTCCGCTGGTGTCCGCGCGGCGCAAATGATCGGTGCGGAATGGTCTCGGTATGCTGTACTTCGAGCCACCAAAAGCGATGGCGGGCGTCAAGCCGATCGAGGCGATTGCGTGCTATCGGAAGCTGATGCGCAATCCGGCGCACCCAGAAATCTTGACATCCGCACCACATGATGCGATTTTGCGCTTCAGGAGATGCGATGTGGACAAGGTGGTTGAGATAGAGCGCCCTCGTAACGCTCCTTCGGATCTTCAGACCTTTGCCAGTGACTCCGACCGGCGGCGCCTTACGGGTGCTGCAACGAAAGCGGTAGTCCGCCTTACCGCTGCCTGGGGTGTCGGCAATGCGGAGAGCGCTGCCTTGCTGGGCGTTTCGGAAAGCACGTGGGACCGCATCAAGGCTGGCCGCTGGGACGGTGTGCTGAGCCAGGACCAGCTGACCCGTGCGTCTGCGCTAGTCGGCATCTTCAAGGGGCTTCATCTGCTGTTTGCTGACGGGATGGCGGATCGCTGGCCGTCGCTGCCCAATCGCGGCCCCATATTCGCGCGCCAGTCGCCTATCGCCGCGATGATCGATGGCGGCATTCCGCGCATGCTTGAGACCCGGCAATACATCGACGCGCTGCGTGGCGGGCTCTGACGAAGCAGCGTTCCCGCTGCCGACAGTACGTGAAGCGCTTCCGCGCACCATTCGCCTCGTCTCAAGCGCACGCATGCGCGAGGCGGTCATGGCGCCACTGGCTGACAACAACGAAGAACTCGATCTGCTGGCAGAGATCGAAGGGGCGACAAGCGGCAGGCTCGTGGCCGAAGAGCGCGGCACGGCTTCACTGCCCGCATCAGAGCTGGTGCACGGAGTCGCCCACGCAAGGTTCATCAATGCGAGCTTTGCTTATTCCAAGCCCGGCCAGATCATGCGCTTCAACCCGTCCGATCGCGGCGCCTGGTACGCTGCGCTGGCGGTCGAGACCTGCATCGCAGAGGTCGGGTTCCACCTGACGCAGGCCCTGGCCGATGCGAACGACTTTCATGCGGTGGTTGAGTATGGCGAGATGCTCGCCAGCATGGCGGGCATATTCGTCGATCTGCGCGGGACACCTGGACATGCCTGTCTCGACCCAGATCCGGCCATCGGATACCCCGCCGGCAACGTCGTCGCTGCGCAGGCCCGGGCGGTGGATCTCAACGGCATCATATACCCTTCCGTTTGCCATTCGGGAGGCACTTGCATCGCGGCCCTGCGGCCGAAGTAAGCGCGGTCTGAAGGCCGCCTTGCGCGTGCTGGCATAGCGGCGCTGTTTG
>JBBATZ010000141.1:0-2309 GCA_040398425.1 Hyphomonadaceae bacterium | reverse complement strand
TGATTGGAGCATCTGAAGGTGCGCTCGCGGCCGACCGAGGACATGCGGCCGCAGTGGGAGCAGAGCTTGGTGCTGAGGTACTCGCTCACTGTCCAGAGGCGGCATGTTGTCTTGGCGCAGCGCCTGATGAGCCTGCGGCGGAAGGCCAGATGCGAGAGGGCGCTCAGCAGCTGCTTGTTGGTCGCGCTCATGCCCCCGCGCATCATGCTCTTGGTGTCCATCTTGGGCATCGTGACCAGCTCGAAGCAGGACAGGAACGCAGCCGCCTCGCGGTGCAGGCACTTGACGTAGGCTTTGAGGGCCTCGCGCGCGCGGTCGGCGTCCAGGTGGAGGCTGGCCGCCGTGGCGCTGTCGCCGCTCTTGGCCGCCGCCGCCTCCTCCCGCACCAGGCGCAGCACGGTCGCATTGCGTCGCTTGATCTCGGCCGTCATCTCGGCGGTGCCGACGACAAAGGCAAGCAGCGTCCGGGGGTCCGTGCCGATGATCCCCGCCAAGAACTCGAGGAGGCCGGGGTCAACGGTGGCGAAGCCCCGCTCGCGGATGGTGAAGGTGTCGCCGAGCGCGGCCTGCTCGGCGGACACGTCCGTCATGCGGATCAGGCCGCTGGAGAAGAACCCTGATCGGATCAGCAACACCAGCTTCTGGGGCAGCTGGTTGAGGGTCGCCTGGGAGAGGCTCCCGAGGGGCCGGTAGGGGGGCGCGTGCGCGGCCAGGAAACGATCCTTGCGGTGGCGGCACGCATTGTTCTGCTTGAAGCGCGTGCGCCTGGCTGGCTGAGGGAGCGGATCGACGACCATGGCTGCGGCAGCAACGGCAGCGGGGGCAACGACAGCCTGCAGGCCGGCGACGATGACGGGCCCGGCGTAGCGGCAGCCGCGGCTCATGAGCTTGCACTTCATCACCGACAGGATGCGGTACAGCTTGAGGCGCAGCTTGCGGCGGGACTTGACCACACTGGCGGGGGGAGCATCATCGACGACCGAGTCGGTCGCGTCAGCAACCTGCACGTAGATGTCGAGGAGGCTATGGTAGTCAGCAAGGAAGTCGGCCAGCTCACAGCCGTGGAAGTCGAGCCTGCCCTCCAGGTAGCCAAGACTGTTGTCGAAGTGCTTGAGCGCGCCCTCGACATCGCGATGAAGAGCATGAGGAAGGCCCCACTGCTGCCCAGCGTAAAAGTTCCTGCGCCAGCGGTGCACCGAGTCGCTGTAGCCGGTGCAGATGGCCTTCACGTTGGCCTGGAGAGCTTCGCACGCGAGATCGCTGGTGAAAGGCAGCCGGTCATCAGTCTTATCTTTCTTGGGCTTCTTCTTGTCGGCCGCCTTCGCCTTGGGCTTGTCGTAGGTGGCCTTGTTCACGTCCGTCAGGGCCGTGCGCAGGACCAGGGTCGGGCTGGTGGGGTGCACAAAGAGCTGCATCTCCGAGGGGAAGGCTTGCGCGTCGAAGGCCCGGTTGAAGGGCAGATCCTTGCGTGACTGGATGACGGGGTCCATCGACGACTGCAGGTCCAGCGGGTCCGAAAGGCGGAGGGTCGCCTGGTTCATCGCGCCTTTGGGGCGCGACATCTCAAAGGCCCTGCGTGGCGGCCGCAGCACTGCTGGCAGGCCAAAGAGCACGACCGCGAGGACCTTGGCCATGTTCTTGCGGCGAACACCGCCCTGGTTCACGTTGTCGTCCACGATCGTCTCGGTGCTGGAGACCGCAACGCCGGCGGCGGTGACGTAGCGCAAATTTCGGGCGTCGTAGGTCAGTGCGCACTGCGAGGTATAGGGCACGTAGGGGTCTGAGAGGACCGGCAGGGCGGCCGACGAGGACGAGCGCGGGTGGGCGGGCTGTGCGGGCTGAGCAGGGTTGGCGACAGCTGGAGGTGGGACAGGAGGGCCGATCGCGGGGGCGGCGACGGCAGGCATGACGGGAATTGCTGCGTCGGCGACAGCCTCTGCGGACGCGGCAGCCAACGCCCTCGCCAGCCTCTGCCGGGCGGCCTTGCTGTTACGGCTTGCAGCCGCAGCCAAGCGCATGTTCAATGCGGCCTTCTTCAGCACCGGGTACAAGTCCATGGTTGTGAAGGCGAGCTGCGGGCAGAGTGTCAATATTGGAGGGATTTTGTTAAGCAGAAGACCGAGTATAAATAACACCACAACTCACGAAAACTCTTACAATAGACCACACAAAATGGATTGACCACAACGACTCAAAACTGTTATAAACGCACTCGAACAATCACTTACTCACACACGCACACACACACGCACACACACACACACACACACAAACACTCACACACACACAGACACACACACACGCGCTCA
>JBBATZ010000140.1:0-2320 GCA_040398425.1 Hyphomonadaceae bacterium | reverse complement strand
GCCAACCAGGCCCTCGACATTGAACAGCTGGTCGCCCAGCGCGCCGCCGGCGTTGAACGCGTTCGATGCTAGATCAACCGTGATGCCGCTGGTGGCATCATCATAATGGGCAAAATCAAACCCGCCCTCGCCGTTCATCACATCCGCACCAGCGCCGCCCTGCAGGCGATCAAGGCCTTCACCGCCATATAGTTCGTCGTTGCCCTCATTGCCCCACAGCGTGTCGTCGCCAGCGTCACCAACCAGCACGTCATTGCCGCCGCGGCCATAGATAATATCAGCGCCGACCAGGCCAAAAATCCAGTTATCACCCCCCGTTCCGCGCAGATCATCGCCGAACGCCGATCCGACCAAGCCCTCGATGCTGGCATAGCTGTCGCCTGCAGCCTCCCCCGTGTTCAGCGCCCACACCACCAGATCAGCCAGCAGCCCGCCAGTTGCAGCCGCATAGCTGGCATAGTCAAACCCCTCGCCGCCATCGAGGGCATCGCCGCCCAAGCCGCCAATCAAGATGTCATTGCCGCCACGGCCATCGATCAAATCGTTGCCAGGGCCGCCGTTCAACGTGTCATTGCCTTCGGTGCCGCTGTCATCGTTGCGGATGGTACCAAATGCGGTGGCGGCGGTCAGGCTGGTGCCAGCCGAGGGTGCGAAGAGCGTGAGGGTGAAGTCATTGTCAGGTTCGAAAATGGCATCGCCGCTGACGTTGACCGTGATGGCCTTGATGGTTTCGCTCGGGGCAAAGCTCACGCTGCCGCTCGGCAACAACCCGCCGGCAAAATCGGCAGCGTTCGCCGGGCTGAGGCCGCTGCCCGTCACGGCCCAGTTGGCTGTTGACGTGCCGGCTGTGCTGCCGCTGCGGGTGACCGTGAAAGTGAACGCCTTGCTGCCGCTATTGCCCTCTGTCCGATCGGCGGCCATCACTGCAATCGCGAGAGCAGTCTCGTCGTTGCGGATTATGCCTGTTGCAGACGCTGTTCCAAACGACGTGCCCACTGACGCGCCGGACAGCGTCACGGTGAACCCGCTGTCGGGCTCGACCGCGCTGTCGCCGTTGACATCGACGGTGATGACCTTGCTGGTCTCACCAGCGGCGAAGCTCACTGTTCCGGAAGGCAGCACCCCGCCGGCAAAATCGGTCGCGTCGGCAGCACTGGCACCCGACCCGGTGACGGCCCAGTTGGCGGTTGAAGCGCCGGCCGTGCTGCCAGTGCGGGTGACGGTGAAGGTGAACGCCTTGCTGCCGCTATTGCCTTCGGACTGATCAGCTGTGGTCGCGGCGATCGCTAATGCAGCATCGTCGTTTCGGATGATGCCGGTGGCGGTGGCGGTTGTGATTGCTGTGCCAGCCGATGGGGCGGACAACGTTACCGTAAAGCCCTCATCGGGCTCGACGCTGCTGTCGCCGATGACGTTGACAGTGATGACCTTGCTGGTCTCGCCCGCAGCGAAGCTAACCGTGCCGTTCGGCAAGGTGCCGAAGGCAAAGTCGGTGGCAGAGGCGGCACTGGTGCCGCTGCCGGTGAGCGCCCAAATGGCTGTTGAAGCACCGCTTGTACTGCCGCTGCGCGTAACGGTGAATGTGAAGGCGGTGGTGCCGCTCTGCCCTTCGGGCCGGTTAGCGTTGTTGGCGGCGATGGCAAGGATGGGGAAATTTACGATGTAAGTTTGCCATTGCGCCAGGGTGAGGCCGACAATGCCCTTGATCGTCACCGATCCGGCCTCGAAGAAGAGAGTTGTATCGCCCGCCGCCTCGGTTCGAGACCTCAGCATATCTGGCGACATGGTACCGGATTTGATATCGAGCCGATCATCTGCCAGCGAAAAATCAGTGATCGTATCGTGGCCAAGGCCCAGGCCGGTAAACACAAATATGTCCGCTCCGCCGCCGCCGGACAGCAGATCATCCCCTTTGTTCCCTTCGATCTTGTTGGCGAAAGCATTGCCTGAAAGAGTATCATTGCGAATAGTACCGCGTATGTTTTCAAATCCGCCAATCGTAATGGCTTGGGTAATCACGCCAGAAATGGTTCGGCTGAAAACGATTTGTCCAGTTGAAGCAAGGGATATGTTGATCGAGTTGATCCTGTCCGAAAAATCTATCGTGTCTTCTCCCGCTCCACCGTGAGCCCAATCAATGCCCTCGCCTACTCTGATAGTATCGTTTCCATCGCCGCCGTCTACACGGTCGTCGCCATCGCCAGAGCCCGCGTCGAGAAAATTGTCGGCTGCGTTGCCGGTAATGATGTCATCGAAAACGGTTCCGAGAGGTGGCTCGGCTAATCTGCACAGTGGGCTAAGTGGAGTTTCTGCCTGAAGG
>JBBATZ010000139.1:0-2385 GCA_040398425.1 Hyphomonadaceae bacterium | reverse complement strand
GAGCGAGCACCGCCGCTGCCGCCGGTCGTCTCCAAGCGGGTGCAGTTCCCGCTGGCCGTGTGCACCGCACCTGCCGGGAAAGAGTCTTCATGTTCGCTCGACGACGCCCTCGTGACATTTCGCGACGTGCTTCGCCAGGCACATCACTCAATGCAAGGGACACAAAAATTGGCAGTTGATGCCGCACAGGCGACAGGGAACAGAGATGCGCTGGCAGACGCACTGCACGAGCGAGACGCAGATGCGCATCGTGGCTGCCTGAATCAAGCAGGTGGGCGGTTTGAGCATGCTGTCGGATGGTTGAGTCGGCGCTCCAGCCCCGTGCTCGGTGTTTTGGGCGCGTGGGTGGGCTCTTTTAGGAGCTTTACGGGCCGTTGCGACGACCCCGTGCCACCAATTAACCGGCTACACACTGTTGCTGTGCAGCACTGGCTCTTGCGTGTGGCACGTGGCCGTAACCCTGTGTTTCTCGCGTTTCAATGGCGCGCCGAGACGGTCCCCTCATCCATGTTGCGTGCATGCGCCGTCAACATGTCGCGAGCTATGATGGGCATCCGCGTTGCCGTCGCTGAGGCACTAGCAGTCCACGGTGGCTTGTTCAACGGCAGCGAGCTCACCACGGTGCTCATTTCCGACCTGCGCGCATCTCACAATCGCTGCAACACGTGGTCATACTACCATTCTCAGAGTGCCATCAATTTCCACGCCGGCGCGCAAGCTCTGGCGCTTCTGATGGCGGCTTCTCCAAAACGCCGTGTCTCGCGGATGCGCAAGTATGATGAGGATTTTGCAGGGCTCGATTCGGGGGTGCTGTCGATTCGCGACATGATCCTCGGTCGCGACGCACTTGTTTATGCCACCGCGGTGCTTGATGATGCAGACGCCGCCCAAGGCGTCAATTCACAGACTTCGCCAGCGGCGCTCGCCATCTGCGGCGGCTGCTCCTACTGCCCCTCGGGCTATGTTCGTTCGGTAGTTGGTTTGCGACGTGACTCGACGGTGGTGCCCCAGGGCCCTCTCATCCACACGCAGCCGCAGGCCTCCTCACACGTGCTCGACCCTGTCTTTACCGTTACGAAGCTGTTCCAGGCGCACCCTGCCAGCCTTGCTGCCGCCGTGCACGCCAGTTTTGCGCAGGCCACACTGACCCACGTGGGCACGTCTGACGTGAGGGCGGTCCTCTCATCGTGGCGCTCTCAGGATGACAACAGCAGCGCCGGGCAGAGCGAGTCGCAGCGGCGGGAGTCCCTAAGTCGACAGCCGCACGCAGATGCGTTGGTGCGCCTCACTCAATGGTGCGCGCCAGGGCAGCATAATGCATGCATTCAGCGCGTGCTCGACTGCTGGTCACATGGGGCGTGGATGCGCACGCCCCAGCACCCTGCATACAACACGGTGCCCCCGCCCCCCACATGGGAATGGGTCCCCCACGAAGGCTGCTCCAGCATCGAGATGCCCCGGTTTGACGCTCGCAACTGGTGCGCAGTCAGCCGTGGCACCCGCCTGCTGCTGGTGGGCGACAGTCTGACGTTGCAAGTGTACCACGCAATCGTCAAGTTGCTTCTGCTCGGGGGCCTCCACCCGGTGCGTGTGCGCGGCGTGGCGGGCTTGTGCGACAGTCAGCCTGATGAGCATCCATTCCACGAGGGATGCGATGCGGTGCAGCTAGCACGCGAGTGCGGCGGCACGTCGGTGGCGTACGTGCGAAGCGACCTGGCCTGGCTCAACGCTTCTCGGCGCGTGTATCACGGCGGTAAGCTCAACAGCATCATGCACCCCGTGCACGGGCTGGTTGCAGCCCTTCGCCCCACGCATGTGGTCATCAACCGTGGCGCACACTTTACTGGCGACGTGGACTATGTCGATGGGCTGCTTTCGGCGCTCAGCATTGCCCGCGCGCTGCTGCCGTCAGCGCACATCATGCTGCGCAACACTCCAAGTGGCCACCGCGACTGCGCCAACCACACACAGCCACTTACCTCGTTGCCGCCCGACGCCGGGAAGCGTCCGCTGCCTTGGAACTGGTCGGACTTTCCGCGTCAGAATAACCTCATGAGGACGGTCGCCCGGGAGCGCGCCGACCCCGCGTTCTACTTGGACATTGCGACACCCACTCTCTTCCGCCCGGACCACCACTGGACCGCTCAGGACTGCTTGCACTACGATGGGGGCACGCTCGACTCGGCGCCTTTTTACTGGGCGCGCCTGACTTACGCCGCCGTCTGGTTGACAGCCATCATCTCTTGATCGCGGCGAGGATCCTCGAGACGGCGCGACAGCATTGAACTCTACGATCGTCGTTCGAGCAGCACCCGACGAGCTGCGCGTACGAGCGGCGTCGCTGTCGATCCTTCCTTTTTATCGGTTACGATCTGGTCATGACAG
>JBBATZ010000138.1:0-2565 GCA_040398425.1 Hyphomonadaceae bacterium | reverse complement strand
GTGCCTCGGCCTCTTTCTTGGCCGCGCCGAATATCTCGTTGCCGGCCAGCGCGCCGGGCTCGCAGTTGCTCGAAACGATTTTCCGGAAGTATGCGCCCTGCCTGATCCTGATCGACGAATGGGTTGCGTACCTGCGCCAAATCTATCGGGTGGAAGGGCTGCCGTCGGGATCGTTCGATGCGAACCTGTCGTTCGTTCAATCACTCACCGAGGCAGTCAAGGCCAGCCCCGGCACCTTGCTGGTCGCATCCCTGCCGGCCTCCCAGATCGAAGTGGGCGGTGAGGGCGGCCAGGAGGCCCTAGCAAGGCTCAAGCAGACCTTCAGCCGGGTCGAGTCCTCATGGCGCCCTGCAAGCCAGGAGGAGAGCTATGAGATCGTCCGGCGGCGGTTGTTCAAGGAGATTGCTGGCGACAAGTTTCATCACCGTGACAACACGCTGAAGCAGTTCGCCAAGCTGTACCGCGAGAACGCCAATGATTTTCCGCAAGGCTGTGCCGATGAGGATTACCGGCGCAAGCTGGAGAAGGCCTATCCGATCCATCCGGAGCTGTTCGACCAGCTTTATACAACATGGGGTTCGCTCGAAAAGTTCCAACGCACCCGCGGCGTGCTGCGATTGATGGCGCAGGCCATCCACGAGCTTTGGATGAATGGTGACCCGTCGGTGATGATCATGCCGGGCAGCGTTTCGGTGAGTTCGCCGCGCGTCGAGCCGGAATTGCTCCACTATCTTGATGTGAGCTGGCAATCGATCATTGCGGGCGATGTCGATGGCACGGCTTCGACGCCATACAAGATCGACCAGTCGGCGCCCAATCTGAATCGCTACTCGGCGACACGGCGCGTGGCCCGCGCGATCTTCATGGGGACGGCGCCGACTCACCAGCAGCAGAACACCGGCGTTGATGACAAGCAGATCAATCTGGGCGTCGTACAACCAGGCGAGAAGCCGGCGATTTTCGGGGATGCGCTGCGCCGGCTGACGAACCAGGCGAAGTTCATGCACGCCGATCTGGGTCGGTACTGGTACTCGATGTCGGCGAGCCTGAACCGGATTGCGGCAGACAAGGCGGCGCAGATTGAAGCTGCACTTGTGTTGATGCGGATCGATAGCGAGCTGACGAAATATGTGAATGGCCTCGCTGATCGCGGCCATTTCGACGCCGTGCAAGTCGCGCCGTCGTCGTCTGCCGAGGTGCCCGACGAAGCAGGTGGCGTGCGGGCTGTCGTTCTGGGCGTCGCCCATTCGCATAACGGCCGTGATGGTTCGGAAGCGCTTGTGGAGGCGAAAGACATTCTGATGCAGCGCGGCAGCACACCGCGTGTCTATCGAAACATGCTGGTGTTCATCGCCGCCGACGCGCGCCAACTAGACAACCTCAAGGATGCGGTTCGATCCGTATTGGCTTGGGGAGAGATCGTTCGCGACATCAAGCGCCTCAACCTGACGCAGAGCGATAGTGCGCTGGCTGAGACCAAGCTGGCCGAAGCAACTGAGACGATGAAGACTCGGCTGAAGGAGGCTTGGTGCTATCTTCACTACCCGGCGCAAGAGAGCGCCCAGGCGGATCTGGAATGGGTATCGGGCAAGATCCCCGCCCAGGACGGGCTTCTGGCGCGGGCAAGCAAGAAGCTCGTCAGCGAGGAAGGCCTGCTGACCGAACTTGGACCGACGCGCCTCGACCGCGATCTCCAGAAGTACATTTGGAACGGTAAACCGCACCTGTCGCTCAAAGACCTGCGGGAGTACCTCAACCGTTACGTCTACCTGCCGCGCGTGAAGAACCAGGAAGTGCTGATTAAGGCCGTGCAGGCGGCAGTGAGTGGGATGCTGCCGGGGCCATTCGCTTATGCGGAACGCTGGGATGAGAAGCTGGGCACGTATTTGGGCCTTGCGATCGAGAAGGCGGCAAACGCAGCTGTTGTCATTGATAGCGATAGCGTCATCGTCAAACCGGACGTGGCGGAAACGCATCGCCCAGTTCCGGTGCAGCCGGGCCTGATAGTTGGAGACGGTGGGCTAGAAACGAAGCTCCCTGATGTAGGAGGCGCTCCAGCCGAAGCCGGCCCTCAGCCACCGCCGATCGAGAAGAAGCCTACCCGTTTCTCTGGGGCTGTGATGATTTCATCAGAGCGGCCGGCGAGGGATATGCATCAGATCGTCGAGGCGATTGTCGAGCAACTCACGACGCTACCGGGCAGTGAGGTGAAACTGCGGCTTGAGATTGAGGCCGACATCCCATCTGGCCTTGAGCGTGCCAAAGTGCGGACCCTTATCGAGAACGCAAATACTCTCGGTTTTTTGGAAAAATCGGTTGAATGACGGCGAGGGGGAGATGAACCGGTCGCTACGATGCAGAGCCGATTCGCTGCTGATCGTCTCGACGGGTTGCGCCGCGTTTCAGGCTAAACAGTCAGAAGCTACATTCTCAAATGTTGCCCAGAATGTTGCCCAAAGAACATTGGCGACCAGCAGGCCGCTCAAAATCTCATCTAAGCCATTGAAATTATGGTGGACGCACCAGGGTTCGAACCTGGGACCCGCTGATTAAGAGTCAGCTGCT
>JBBATZ010000137.1:0-2585 GCA_040398425.1 Hyphomonadaceae bacterium | reverse complement strand
TACGGTAAGATCAAGCGCTGATTCGGTGTTCACCATCACCGAAAAAGCCGACATTTGCGTTGGCGTCTTCGGCTGCAGGAACCCCGGCGAGCGTGAAAACGCGACGAGCCGCCAATGGGCCGTTTCGGCAACTGCCGTTTCGACATCTTCGGCGGCGTAAAAAATCCCCGGCAGCACATCGGCCGCACGAAATCGCGACGGGCGACCAAGCCCGTAGCGAAATGGCGAGGCGAGCAACCAAGGCAAGCGCTGCGCCGCCTCCGGCAGTTGCGGTTTCACATCATCGGCGAGCGCTTCGAGCAGCTCTTGATCGGCAGCATTGCCAGTAAGCCTGTTGGTCGAGATCAGATGCTGGCCTTCGACGATGCGGATGACCCGGCCTTGATACGGCCCGACCTCAGACGCGAGCGCGGAGGGCGTCGACATAATCGCTGGTGCGCAACAATCCCCGAACGGTTGGCAAAAGGTCGATCGGTCGTGCCTCAAGGTCGAGGTTTGGCGTTGCCAGCCACGATCGCGCCGATGCGTCATCCTGGCCGAGCCAGCTATCGAGTGAACGGAACAGGCGCAGCAGATGCTGGCCGAGCTCGAACGGCTTGCTACCGGGCTCAAGCTGGTAATGGCCGGCTCGGAGGCGCGACACCGTTGGCGCGGACAGGCCCAGGATCACGCCAAGCTTGGCATTCGACAGTTGCCAGAAGTCCGCGATTCGACCGACAGCTTCGCTGAGGGCGCGTGCGGCATCGGGGCTGCGTATATCCGCCTTTAGCTGGGTTGCCATGGGGCTCTCCCTTGAACGGTGTATACGCTGTTTCGTTCCTGAGAACAACATGTCTTCAACTAGTGCTTGCTGAAGATCGAAGCCCCGTTACGATTTCACACGCTTTTCCGGTCCGGCCAGGTGATCGAACAATCATTCTACGACTGGTTGGTTGTGGGTTCGCAGGGGCGCGTCTTCGATCTACCCCTGCCGTCCGCTGGTGTCCGAACGGCGCAAATGATCGGTGCGGAAAGGTCTCGGTATGCAGCACTTCGAACCACCAAAAGCGGTGGCGGGGGGCAAGCCGATCAAGGCTATTGCGTGCTATCGGAAGCTGATGCGCAATCCGGCGCACCCAGAGATCTTGACATCCGCACCACAAGATGCGATTTATCGCTTCAGGAGATGCGATATGGACAACGTAGTTGAGATAGAGCGCCCTCGTAACGCTCCGTCGGATCTTCAGAACTTTGCCAATGACTCCGACCGGCGGCGCCTTACGGGCGCTGCAACGAAAGCGGTAGTCCGCCTTACCGCTGCCTGGGGTGTCGGCAATGCGGAGAGTGCCGCCTTGCTGGGCGTTTCGGAAAGCACATGGGACCGCATCAAGGCTGGCCGCTGGGACGGCGTGCTGAGCCAGGATCAGCTGACCCGCGCGTCTGCGCTCATCGGCATCTTCAAAGGGCTTCATCTGCTGTTTGCTGACGGGATGGCGGATCGCTGGCCATCACTGCCCAACCGCGGCCCCATATTCGCGCGCCAGTCGCCGATCGCGGCGATGATCGATGGCGGTATTCCGCGCATGCTTGAGGCCCGGCAATACATAGACGCGCTGCGTGGCGGCCTCTGACGAAGTAGCGGCGTTGCCGCTGCCGACAGTTCGGGAAGCGTTCCCGCGCACCATTCGCCTCGTGTCCAGTGCACGTCTGCGCGAGGCGGTCATGGCGCCACTGGCCGACACCAATGACGAACTGGATCTGCTGGCGGAGATCGAAGGTGCGACGAGCGGCCGGCTCGTGGCCGAAGAGCGCGGCACGGCTTCACTGCCTGCATCAGAGCTGGTGCACGGGGTTGCCCACGCCAAGTTCATCAATGCGAGCTTTGCCTATGCCAAGCCGCGCCAGATCATGCGGTTCAACCCGACCGATCGCGGCGCCTGGTACGCTGCGTTGGCGGTCGAGACCTGCATCGCAGAGGTCGGGTTTCATCTGACGCAGGCCCTGGCCGATGCGAACGACTTCAATGCGGTGGTTGAGTATGGGGAGATGCTCGCCAGCATGGCGGGCATGTTCGTCGATCTGCGCGGGATGCCTGGACATGCCTGTCTCGATCCAGACCCGGCCATTGGATATCCCGCCGGCAATGTCGTTGCTGCTCAGGCCCGGGCGGCGGACCTAAACGGCATCATATACCCTTCCGTACGCCATTCGGGCGGCACTTGCGTCGCAGCCCTGCGGCCGAACGTTGTGCAGTCGGTTGTGCAAGGTGCGATGCACAGACTGATTTGGTCTGGCACTCGAGATTATGTGGTGGAGCATCTCGTGTGAGGTCTCGCTCGATGCAGGAGGCGAGTAACTAGGGCCGTCCGCTGGCGTCCGCTCGGCACAAATGATCTGTGCGGAACGGCCTCTCTCTCTGGCTCTCGGAGCCACTGAAATCGGCAGTCCGAACGCTAGAGAAATTTCTTTGGGGGCCTTTTTGGGGGCCTGCCATTTCGCAGTAGAAATATAGTCGTTTAAAATTAGGGGCTTAGCGGCTCAATTCGATGCCCCTAAGCGGCACCACCCACTCCTTCGAGCCGGGATTCTGCGGCATATACCGGGGC
>JBBATZ010000136.1:0-2590 GCA_040398425.1 Hyphomonadaceae bacterium | reverse complement strand
CGTGGCCCCCCTTTTCACTGTCATGATGCAGATAACCGTCAATATTTCACGCGGAGACGGGCATACCACAGGCCGCCGTTGAACCCGAACGGGCCGCCGGCATTCGGATAGATCTGGCCATCGGCAAGGCTGTTCGTCGAGGTGAAGATACGGTTGTCTGGCGAATTGGCGACCCGGTCCGGATAGGTGTTGAACAGGTTCGAAGCGCCAACCGACAGCGTGTAATGTTCCTGGATCGTGTAGCTGATGTCGATATCGGTGGTGAACCGTGCACCGAACAATTGGCCCGGATAGCCGATTTCTTCGCGCCACGAGCCATAATAGGCTTCACGCAGCGTGAGGCCAAAGCCATCCTTGTTCCACGTTGCAGTCAGGTTGGCGCGGTGGTTGGGCGCCAGATTGCCGATGTTGACGATCTGGCCGGCGCCGATCACGTTGGGATCGAACCTTGGCACCGTGGACTTGTTGTAGTTGTAGGCCAGCGTCACCCCGGCCTTGCCGCCCGCCAAATCGCTGCGCCAGCTGCCGACCACATCGATGCCGCGGGTGCGGGTATCAAAGCCGTTGGTGAAATAATTCACCGCGCCGCCCAGACCAACGGCTGCCAATGCCGGCTCCCGCGCCAGATCGGCGGCTGACACCGTGAAATTCTGGCTGATGCCGATGCGATTGTTGACCTTGATGTTGTAGGCATCAACCGTCAGGTTGAAGGCATCCGTGGGCGTCAGCACGAAGCCAAGGCCGAAGTTGGTTGAACGTTCCGGCCGCAGCGAGCCGGATCCGTAGAACTGGGCAATGTTGCTGGTAACCGGATACGTGCCAACCTGCACCTGATCCCCGGCCACGAAGGTTGTGGTCAGGATCGCGGTGTTGTTCTGGCCCGGTGACGGCGCGTGGAAGCCGGTGCCAGCCGTGCCGCGGATGGCCAGGATATCGGTCACCTCCCAGCGGAAATTGGCTTTGGCCACAAAGGCACTGCCAAATGTGTTGTAGCGTTCGAACCGGCCCATGGCGCCAAGGCTGAACGTTTCGGTGATGTCGGTTTCGGCACCGGCGTAAAGGGCAAAGCTGGTCTGGCTGTTCGAACCGGCAAAGGTCGGGCTGGTGCCGCCGTAGCCCGATGCGCCAACGGGCTTGGTCACCTGGCCGCTGGCGAGGTAGGTGCCGTTCGGTTGCAGCGTGAACAGATTTTGCACGGCGAACGGCCCAGCGGCATAGGACTGCAGATCACCTTCGGTTTGCGTGTAGGTTTCGCGGCGATATTCCGCGCCGGCCGACAGGGTGATCGGGCTGGCGAGGCCAGCTTCGACGGGCAGGGTGAAATCAGCGTTGAGGTTTTGCTCTTCCTGAATCAGCTTGCCGAATTCAAAGCTGGTTTGTGACGCTGCGCCAAATGACGGGCTCAAGGAGGCATACATCGACAGATTGAGTTGGTTGCGTGCAATCGTGGCCGACAGATCATAGGTGAAGCCGCTGTCGATCTTACCCTTGATCCCGAGCACACCGAAATATTGATCGGTTTCACCAATAAAGCGCGGCGTGAAGCCGGCTGGATAGACAGTGGTGAAATTGAACGTGTTGGTATCCCGCACGAAGCCGCCAGCGGGGCAGCCCAGCGTGCCGGCATTGGCCGGGCACGGCGTGCGGAACACCGGGGTGGCAAAGGCCGCGTTGGCGTTCAGATTGGTGGTGCCGCCGATCACGGGGACATTCGTGGCCGAGATCGGCGAGCGATAGTTGAAGCTCTGATCCGCCTTGAGGTGGGAATAGTTGGCAATGAAATACAGCTTGGCTTCCGGCGTCAATTCATAGGCGCTGTTCAAGAGCATGCGATAGGCAAAACCGGGGGACGACCCGTAGATTTGGGCAGGCCCGGGGAAATTGGGCAGTTGGCTGGCCAGGCTGGGGTTTTGCTGGGCGAAGATCTGGGCGATCGGCCGGGTGGCGTTGCGCACCGTGCCGCCATCGTCAGTATATTCGCCGGTCACATTGACGAAGCCGCGATCACCGAGCTTGAAGCCGGCATTGGCTGCGATCTGGTAGCTTTCGCCGTCGCCGCGATAAAACTGGCCATAACGCGCCACGGCTTCGAACCCGATGTCTTCACGCAGGCCATAATTGAGCACGCCAGCGATGGCATCCGACCCATATTGCGCCGTGGCGCCGTCCCGCAGGATCTGCAGGCTGCCGATTGCCAGGCTGGGAATGGTGGAAATGTCGGCGCCTTGGCTACCGAAGGACAAAGCGGTGTCGCCGCCGGTGAACACCTGCACCAGCGCCGAGCGATTGAGGCGCTTGCCATTCAATTGCACCAGGATTTCATCGGCCGACAGGCCGCGCAGTGAGGGCGCGCGCACGAAGGTGGAGGCATCGGAAATGGCGTTCTGACCGACATAGAAGGACGGCACCAGCGCCCTGATGATATCCAGCACGTTCGATGCCGGCTGGGTGGCCAGTTCGGCAGCGCTCACCACATCAACGGGCGATGCCGAATCCAGCAGCGAACGGTCGGTGCGGCGGGTGCCGACAACCACGATGACCTTTTCATCGCCAGCCGCTTCGTCAGCGCCGGCTTGCGCCGTCTGCGCAG
>JBBATZ010000135.1:0-2592 GCA_040398425.1 Hyphomonadaceae bacterium | reverse complement strand
GCCGGGGCTGCTGCGGGATTGGTAATGGCTTCTGAAAACCAAAAGAAAAGAAGGAACTGGCCTCCGGCGGGCAGGGTCGCGGACCCTGCACCCAATTGTTTGCGATCGCCCCCTCGGCGCAGTCGGTCGCGTTTCCCGATTATTCCCCAACCTTGAACCGCCGCCGCACTGCCAGGCCGAACAGAAAGATCAGCAGCAGCGCCAGCAGCGATTGCAGGCTGGCAAACAGGCGGGCGCAAAGCAGTGTGTAGGGGTAGGCACCTCGGCATGCGAGTTCGTCGAACCAGTCTCTGGAAACCAATTCAAAGGCACCGAAGGGGAACATTCGGCTCGCTGCCATTTCGACGGATTTGACCGCGCCGGCATCATCGAAGCTGCCGGTGGCATGCCAGAAAAGCGCGTGAACCACGGTGAAAACCAGCAGCAATATCCCCAACCCGGCCAGCGGCCGGGTCAATGACAAGCCATAATCAGCGGAATAGCCGAACAGATAGGACACCCAGCGTTCAAAACGCGGCACCCCCGCCTGCTCACGGCGGGCGCGCAATTGGAAGCGGTAATAGCGCTGCTCCATGATCTCGTTGCGCGCGGCCCCCATCGCCACCTTGATAGTCCGGCAGCCGCCTTCTAGTTCCTTGAGCAGCGA
This sequence comes from Hyphomonadaceae bacterium, assembly GCA_040398425.1. Taxonomy (GTDB): domain Bacteria; phylum Pseudomonadota; class Alphaproteobacteria; order Caulobacterales; family Hyphomonadaceae; genus UBA7672. The sequence goes on along the minus strand of JBBATZ010000135.1, from coordinate 1,946 downwards.
TTCCTTTGTTTCCGGGTTGTCGCCACCGTCCTTGGCGCGGGGCAAAACGACCGAGTCAAAGTCCCGCAATGATTCTTGCTCGTCGCGCTCGTCGATCAGAATGCGCCCCTTGATCTCGGCCTCGTCCAGCGCCGCCACCCAATGATCACCACATCCGCGAAAGCTGGCAAGATCCGCAAATCGCGCGCCCAGAAACGCTGCCGAATGATGCGCTGGGTTGGCAGCGAACACTGCGCCGTCAAAATCGACGGGTCCGGAAAAAACCACTTTGCCATAGTCCATCCGCCCGGACATCACGCCGCCGTCGTCCGTGACCTCAAACCTTGACCACCGAAACAATGCCGCTTTTTCAAATTTTACTCTGTCAAAGCTGGTATTATCCGAGAAGATCGCCTCGTCGAAGCTGGCATCGCCGGAGAAGGTTGTACCGCCGAAATGGGCGAGGTCTGAGAAGGTGGCGCGCTCGAAGCTGGCATCGCCTGTTGCCTCGAACTTCGCCCAACGGAACACTGTACGGTTTTCAAATGCCGCCCGGCCGAAGCTAGCGTCGCCGGAGAAAGTTGCGTTTTTGAACAGGACGGGGCCTGTGAAGGTTGCCTCGTCGAAGCTGGCATCGCCGGAGAAGGTTGTGCCGTCGAAATGGGCGAGGTCTGAGAAGGTTGCGCTGTCGAAGCGGGCGTAGCTTAAGAAGGATGCCCCGACGAAGCGAACATCGCGTGAGAAAGTTGCACCGATGAACCTGGCATCGCCTCCGATCTCGAACTTCGACCGGAGAAAAATAGCCGTTTTCTCAAATTTTGCCTGTTCAAAGCTAGCATCGCCGGAGAAGGTTGTGCCGTCGAACTGGGCGACGCCGGTGAAGTTTGCCCTTTGGAAGTTGGCGTCCCCGGCGAAGGTTGCGCTGTCGAAGCGGGCAACGCCTGAGAAGGTTGCGCCTTGGAAACTGGCGTTGCCTGAAAAGGCTGCGCCGTCGAAGCGGGAGCCGGGGCCGAAGTGACGGCAATAAGTATCCCAAGCGGGCATTCGGCAGCGGGTAGCCATGATGTGGATTGCCGCTTCGACACCAGAGGGATGGTCGGGTGGATCGAGCAGGATGCTGCCTTGCAACTGGGCGCGACCATCGACGCCAGCAGGCGTTTCTTCTTTATCAAAAACCTTTTGCGTGACGGCAGTTTCCTGCGCTGCCGCGATGCGCGCCGCGATAATGGCGGCGAGTTGAGCACGTTTAGTATCGCTCCAAGCAGACTTGGCAGGATTGCGGGGGTACCAGTCCAGCGGTACATGGGCAATATGCCAGCGCTTGTCTTCGGGGGAGGATACGAACTCGCCCGCATTTTGCATCTCGGCAATGCTGCGTGGTTTACCGGTCGCGGGATCTATTAGCCAATAGTCCTGCAATGTGCGCTCGCCGTGAACACCGCCCGTGCCCGCGATAAATTTGTTGGCCAAGCCATCCCACGAATAGTCTTCCGTCCACCAGTCTTTCCACCAGTCAGCGTGCAGTTCTTCCCGGGTTTTGGCGGTGGCCACGTTTGCTCCCTTATTGTGAACAGGCGTAGCAGCCTTTTGTTGGTTAAAAAAGTTGGTTGCCTCCATTGGCCCGAGCGAACGGATCAGGCATAACAAAAGTGGGTGCAGGGCCTCAGGCCCTGCCCGCCGGAGGCCCCTTAACCAACGACTCCCCGCACCACCACCGTCAGCCCCGCCGGCAGCGGATCGGGCAAAACATCCAGCCGCATGGCATCCCGCCGGGCGCGGTCAACCACGGCGGGGGCGACCGGGCCGGCCACCACCAGCACGTCGCAGCGGGCCAGCGCGTTGAGCTGGTTGAGCGTCAGGTCGCCGGGATCGGGGCTGGTGACCATGATCTCCAGCAGTTCAGGCGCGGCGGCGGAGGTGCCTGCCACCACGGCGGCGACGGCGGTTTCGGGATCGGGCAGGGCGGC
>JBBATZ010000134.1:0-2649 GCA_040398425.1 Hyphomonadaceae bacterium | reverse complement strand
CTAGCGTGAAACCCAGCCTTGGGGAGGGGATGTGGCGAAGATCTTCATCAGTTACCGGCGCGATGACAGCCAGCATCAGGCGGATCGGCTGCATGCAGCTTTGTCCCGCAAGATTCCGAAGCGGAATATCTTCATCGACGTGGACAACATCCCGGTCGGCGTGAATTTCGTGCAACACCTCGACCAGCAGGTAGCTCAGTGCGACGTGCTGCTGGCCCTGATCGGGCCTGACTGGCTGGAAGCCAGGAACCCGGAAACAGGCGCGCGCAGGCTTGATGACCCCAAGGACTTTGTGCGTATCGAGATCGCATCGGCGCTGAAGCGCGGGATCCCGGTGGCGCCGATCCTTCTGGATGGCGCACCGTTTCCGCCAGAGCACACGCTGCCGGACGACCTCAAGGCCCTGGCGCTACGGAATGGCGTCGAAGTGCGGAGGCTAACATTCGATGCCGATGCGGAACGCCTTATCCGGGGGCTAGACCTGACGCGGGCAGCGGCCGCTGCAAACAAGACAGCGCCTGCCAGTACCCCCCGCACGAGCGGCACAGGCAAAGGCAAAGCTTTTTGGGTCGGGCCGACGGTTGCGCTTGGCCTGGTTGTGCTTGGCGGCGGCGCGTTTGCCTGGTTCGGCAATCCGGGCGACTGGCGCGGGCTTGGCGCTGCTACATCGGACGCGCAGCCACCCGTTTCTGAACCGGTGCAGGTGGCAGCGGCCGATCCCGCCCCGGCTGCGGCGGACATACTGTCGCCCTCGCCTGCCATACCAGCTGACGAACCTGCGGCGCGGTCAGCGGCAGTCCGGCGGATACAGCAATCCCTGAAGACACTGGGCCAGTATTCCGGCGCCGCAGATGGGGCGACAGGCTCTGCCACGCGGTCGGCGGCGCAGGCGTTTGCCACTGCGCAGAAGATCGCAGCACCTGATCTCGCGGCGGCACCTGTTGCCGATGTCGAGGCATTAGCCGCGCGTGCGGAACAGGCGGCGCTGGTCTTGACGACGCAGGAAGCCGCCACCTGGCGCGTGGCGAAGGACGCGGATACGCGCGCGCCGCTGGATGCCTATCTGCGTGACTTCCCGAATGGTCCGAATGCTGCGGCGGCGCGTTCCCGCATTGCGTCGCTGACGCGCTCGGCGGCGCCTGCGCCAGCCGCGTCTGTCAGCACGCCGAGTGCATCGTCCCTTTCTGATGTCGAGACGTTCCGCGACTGTTCGGACTGCCCGCAGATGGTGTCCATTCCGTCCGGCAGCTTCATGATGGGCTCGCCGGCAAGCGAGACTGGCCGCGACGACGACGAAGGTCCGCAGCGGCGGGTATCTGTCCCGGCCTTTGCTGCGGGCAAGTATGAGGTGACGTGGTCGGAGTGGGATCGCTGTGTTGCTGCGGGCAGCTGCGCCTCCCTCAAGGCTGATGGTTTTGGCGGTGGCTCTCGCCCAGTCACGAATGTCTCGTGGAACGAGGCGGTAGCGTACGCGAAATGGCTGTCGAACAAGACGGGACAAACCTACCGTCTGCTGTCTGAGGCTGAGTGGGAGTATGCGGCGCGTGCGGGTAGCTCGGCTCGCTGGAGTTTCGGAGACAAAGAAAGTTCTCTTGGCAGCTATGGCTGGTATTCATCGAACTCTGGCTCTGGAACGCACGCGGTAGGCACGAAGACGGCCAATGCATTTGGCCTCTTCGACATGCATGGCAATGTCTGGGAATGGGTTCAGGACTGCTCCGCCGGCAACTACTCTGCGGGCCAGCCCTCTAACGGCAGCGCTTACACTTCAGGTTCCTGCTCCTACCGCGTCCTCCGCGGTGGTTCCTGGGCCGGCGATCCGCAGTACCTCCGCTCGGCCGACCGCAACGGGGACGTACCCACGATCCGGGGCAACGCCCTCGGCTTCCGGGTCGCCAGGACCCTTTAATTACGGCTTGGAACCATTTACGGCTCGCGACTGCGAGCTCTTGTTGAGCTTGCTGTATTGCTGGCTCGCTGGCTCGCTGCGTGGGCTTGGGGCGGAGCCCCGGTGACATTATTGAAGGCAGTGAGATCAAACTGCCGGCGCCGAGAATCAGCGCTCAATTGATTTGGGAAGGCAATCTCCCCCAGCAATTCGTACCGGCTCGGGCTCACACTTGGCGAAGCATCCCAGAGAGGGTGTCCGCCCACCAATCCGCCATCTTCACCCGCTCATCCCAATAGGCTGCCCGGTGATAAGCGCGACGCACCTGATCAGAGCCGATATGCGCAAGTTCTGCTTCGATGGCGTCTTGATTCCATTTGCCGCTTTCATTCAGCAGGCTGGACGCGCTTGCGCGAAAGCCGTGGGATGAATGCGTGGACTGCTCGAAGCCCATGCGCCGCAGCGCTCCGTTCATCGTGTTCTCACTGATCGGCTTGCCGGGCGCGAGTTGCGACGGAAACGCAAAGGGGTAATTGCCGGTGTGCTGTCGCAGGGTCTTCAGGATTTTGACGGCGAGAGGCGGCAGCGGCTTCACGTGCTCCCGCCGCATCTTGGTCCGCTCTGCCGGAATAACCCAGACGGCCTTTTCCAGATCGAACTCCGACCATGTCGCCAGCCGCAGCTCGCCGGGGCGCGGATACAGCAAAACCATCAGCTTCAGAGCGGCCTGGGTTTCGAGTGCGCCCTCGTATGCCCATACC
>JBBATZ010000133.1:0-2697 GCA_040398425.1 Hyphomonadaceae bacterium | reverse complement strand
AACCATCAGCTTCAGAGCGGCCTGGGTTTCGAGTGCGCCCTCGTATGCCCATACCGCACGCACCAGCGCGGCGAAGGCTTCTCTATCCGTAATAGCGGCGCGGTGCTCAACCTTCGGCGTAATCAGAGCTCCGCGAAGCCCGAAAGTCGGGTCTACGTCTGCTCGCGCCGTGGCGATGGCGTAGCGGAACACCTGCCCGATGACGGCGCGCATCCTTCGCGCAGTCTCGTAATTGCCTTCGGCTTCCACGCGCTGCAGAGGCTTTAGGATCTCGCTGGCCGTAATCGCCCGGATGGGTTTTGGGCCAAGGGTCTTGCACGCCATGTCGATCAGCCAGCGCTTCTTGGAAATGGTGGCGTCAGCCTTCCCTTGCCGCTCTTGCTTATCGAGGAACTCTTCGGCGATGGCGGCGAACGTGTCCTCGGCCAGTGCGCGGCGTTCTTCCTTTTGCTGCGCCGCTACGGCGCTGGGGTCGCGTCCGTCCTGCAACATCGCCTTGGCCCCCTGGCGCTTCTCCCGCGCCCGTGCGAGCGACGTCTCGGGATAGCTGCCAAGCGCCAACAGCTTCTGCTTGCCTTCGAACCTGTAGGCGAGCCGCCAGAGCTTGGAACCGTTGGGGCGAACCTCAATGAAGAGCCCGCCACCGTCGCTCGACCTGTAGGGTGCTGCTGCCCCCTTCAGCTTGCGCAATTGCACGTCTGTAAGCGCCATTGTTGGGGTCCAAATCCAACCGGGCGAGCGCCGCCCGTACCAACAACGGTACCAACAAATCCGCCGGATACCAACAACCCACAATGGACCAATCCGGACCGCGCCGGACATCATGTCTTTGTTTTTTATGGACTTATTGCTTGATTTTGGACAAAGAAAAACCCCGCCGGAGCGGGGCTTGGTGCCCAGAAGAGGACTCGAACCTCCACGGTGTTACCCGCTGCTACCTGAAAGCAGTGCGTCTACCAATTCCGCCATCTGGGCAGATAGCAAGGCGGGGGTCATACAGGGGGGCCGGCCGGGTTTCAAGGCCCTCTGCAAAAAGCTGCTTCGGACAGGGTTATTGACCCGAATTGCCCGCGCTTATGGCGCGAAGGTTGGCGCGGCCTTGCTGGATTTCGGCGGTCCAGACAAGCTGCCCGACGGGCCCCTTGATCTCCCACGTGTCCCCGACAAGCTTGTCAGGCGGCATCGGGATGCACAGCGTCGCCGCGCCCCTTGCCGTCCAGCAAAAACCCTTGTCGGCATCCATCCGCCAGAAGCCCGCCGCCCATACGCCCGCCGAGTTCACCTGCTCCAGCTGCGAGCCTTCCTTTATCAGGATCGAATAGGACTTGCCGCTCTGCTCGTGCAGGACAAGCGTGTTCTCGCGCAACACGTCGACTGTGTCGGCGGCAGCGGTTCCGGCGAGCGCCACCCCTATGGCCGCGCAAACGAACAGGCTGCGCATCACTTGAACTTCCAGACGGCGCGCAGGCCGATCTCATTAAGGGCCTGGTTGCGGCCCGTGCCGAGGACCTGGCCGTGGCTCAGGTGTTCGTAGATCGCCTGCAGCGCAAAATCGTTCGACATGTCCCAGGTCAGCGCGAGCGAGGAGCGGAACAGATCGCGCGATCCGAGCAGCACATGCTCTTCCGAGAAGGCCAGCGATTCCGGCGTGCCGTTGGCGAACTTGTTCTGGATGTAGCCGTCATGCAGCGCATAACCGAAGCCCGGCTCGACATGCCAGCCCGGCGCGACTTCGAAATCCCACTCAAGCCCGCCCGCAACATAGGATGTGTTGCCCGCCGTGTTCGCCGACGCCATCAGGTAGGGATGCGGCGAGCCCGCCCAGCCTAGCCAGTCCGGCGAGGCAAAGCGCGCTTCGCCGACGATGTTGGGGCCGTCTTCCTTGTCGGCGTTCTTGCAGTCGATGACGCAGATGTTGTGCTGCATCACGCCGACCCGGACGCTGTCGATCTGGGCGTGCGCGGCAGGCGCAATTGCTGCGGCCGCTGTCGCGGCAAGAAGCAGGTGTCTCATCAATTCCCTCCAGCTCAGGGGCGAAGCTAGAGCATGATCCGGCGCAACAGGAAACGGCGGCGTTCACATCCGGTCGCGGCCCTGGCAAGCGGGACTAGGGATAGCTGGCGTACACGGAGGTGGTTCCGTCCTTCTTGAGCAGCAGCACCTGATAAGGTTCAGCTTCGGACGCCGGCCCCATCCCCGGGGACCCGTGCACCATGCCGGGAACCGTCAGGCCGATCGCGTCAGGCTTTTCGCGCAGCAGCCGCGCGATCTCGCGGGCGGGCACATGGCCCTCGATCACATAGCCGCCGATCGTGCCGGTGTGACAGGAAGTCTGTGCCGGCTTGAGCCCCTGCTCGTCTTTGTATGTCATCAGCTTGCCCTGCGGGACAATCGTGACCTTGGCGGTATAGCCGCTGGACAAAAGGTGCTTCACCCACTCGTCACAACACCCGCATCTCTCGCCCGAGACGACCTGCATCTGCGTCTGCGCCAGCGCAGGGGCACAGGCCGAGGCGACGAGCGCGGCGATGAACGATACTCTCCGGAAGGTCAGCATGGCCACACTCCACATAGCGACGCCCCGCGCCGTTCTTGCGCCGTGCCGCCAACCAGCGTCAAGCAACGCGCTGGTTCAGGCGTCCAACTATCCGGGGAAGGCAGCGCCCTCGCGCTGTGAAAGTGCTGGCGGTGAAGGTG
>JBBATZ010000132.1:0-2784 GCA_040398425.1 Hyphomonadaceae bacterium | reverse complement strand
CGTGTTAGAGGTTGAACAGCGCCACACGTTCGCGTGCGCCAGCCGCGATCGCATCCCCCAGCGCCTTAGGGCAATCCTTCGGCAGGGTGGCGGCAGCCGTCCTGATGGCAGACTCCAGCTTGTCGGCGATGTCTTTTTCAATGGCGTCGAGTTCGGATCTTGCGAAGCCGACTGAATCGGCTGTTTCCCGGAAATGCCGTGGGATCAACTCGTCCATGCGGTAGTGGCGCGACTTGCCGACCGCCATGGCGAGCTTGGCGTTCTTCTTCGTCAGTTGCCCCGTGGCGACGTGGGGTTGTGTCGACAGCACGTCGTAGAGCGGCGCCAGCCGGAATCCGCCGGCTGGGTTCAGACGGATGCTGAAGTTCTTCGCATGACCATCGGTGGCGCCCAGCACCCAGTAGATGAGGACCGATTTCATGAAGATGCGGCGGTCTTCCTGCGGGCTGTCGCTGGATTGCAGGAGCTTCATGCAAGCGCTGATGCCGGGGCCGCCAGCAGCTTCGTATTTCTCCGATGAGGAGACCCCCAGAGCCTGGCAAAAGTCCTCCTGCGGCAGGCGCAGGAGCCTGCCGTCCTTTGTCCACTGCCGGTCGAAGCGTTCGGACACGAAAACCCTGACACCGTCGAAATCGACGATGCGGCTCTTGGCGGTCGGGAGGCCAATCGCCTCGCAGAATGTCATGCAATATTGTTCGTTCTCAACGCTGCGGGTGAGATCGATTTCGACCCCCATGGCGAAGGGGCGCACGCCGATCTGCGGCTTCAGGATGTGGGTCGTCGGCGTCACGCCAAGCGGCGACATCCATTTGCCGTTCATCTGGAGGAGCGCGGTCTTTTCCTGGGCGCCGGCGATCGAGATTCTGAAAGCGTCATCGTTTTCGGACAGGCCAAGCGGCGCCGTGGCGAGACTCTTGATGAGGGTCGCGATCTCGGCGTCTGTCACTGCATTCGCCTCAATCTCTCCGGGGAGCGTACAGTCGGCATCGGGTGGCAGGAACTGGAGGGCGCCCACGCAGTCCCGACCGATTTTCGCGAGCAGGCTGATGGCGTCATCGCCGCCAGCGGCTACACGTTCGGCAATCTGTTTGCGGACCGAGGGGGCGTCCGGCAGGAGGTTGTCGAAGACGTTCGACACGACGTCGCCCGAATAGATCTCTTCGCGAAGCGGCATCGAGATCGAGATCGGGAAGCTGTGCTCCCAGGTGAGCCATGACGCCTCGTATGCGAATGTGACGGCGCCGTTGCCGGCCCGCCGAAGCGCCCCGACATGGCGTCCGTTGAGACAAACCTTCAGCGTGGTTGAGCGGGGTCGGGCCATCAGAAGATGTCCTCAATCGAGGTGGATTTGTTTGAAGACCGGGGTTGGACGACGAGTTCGAGTTCCAGCACCGCCATCAGATCGATAAGCGTCTGGAGTTTTGTGCCCGGCCCGCCGGCTTCTGCCGACGAGACAGTGTTCTGTTTGACGCCAGCCCGCTCGGCGACTTGGGCTTGTGACAGCTTGAGCGCGCGGCGCCGGCGACGAAGGGCGGCGCCAAGTTCAGGCCCGCTTCTGGCGAGATCAGGTCTCATTTTATCCCCTGCAGCGGCTAATCGCGTTTTAACCCCTGTGAGGGATAAAGTGGGATTATCCCTTGCAGAGGATAAAATCAAGTTACCCTCTGCAGGGGATAAAGGTACCTTTTCGTGCAGCGGAATGCGGAGATGGCCTGGCGGTCGCGCTCGGTCCCACCGCGCCTTGCGCGGCTCCTACGGGCGCGACCCTGCGTGCGCTATGCGCCGCCCGCCACTCGACGGCGCGTTCCGCCATGTAGCGCTGGAAAGTCCGGCGCGCAGGCTCCCTGCAGCCTTCTTCTTTGCTGGCCACCCTGACGGTCGGCACCCGCGTAACTGCCTCTGCAAGACGTCTTCTGGTTCGTGCAGGAGGGGAATTGGTTGCTCAGGTCGGTTCAGTGTGCCGGGTGTGATGGACCGCCTCAAGGGACGACGGGGCCCCACCATTTTTTTGGCGGAAGAGCCAAAAAAATCGTGACCCCCATCGCCGCTCCGCGGTCGCGCCTGAGCGCGATCCCTTGACCCGCTCCATCACACCCGCCCGCCGACATCGTCCTTCAAACACAGGAGACGACGATGTTCACGAAGACCTTCACGACCGAGCACCACATCGAAGAGCTGCGCGCCGAACTGCGGGCTACGACTGACGCTGAGGAGCGACGCGAGACCAAGGCTGAGCTGGCGGCCGCGCTGCAGCTTGCCGGCGATCTCGACCGGGAAAGCGAGGCAACGATCTGACGAATTTGGCGAGAGCGGCCTATGTCGCTCTCGTCTCATTCGATCTCCGTGATCCCCAGGTGCGATGACGTTCGACGAGCAGTCTCTGTTGCGTGAGGTTTGAAGCGTGGTGAGGCGGTAGAGGACGGTGGAGGGGTGGGTGCGGTGGAGTGCAAGATTAAGGTAGAGCGGCGGTTGGGACGCCAACCGCCTGTCTGCACATAGGAATTACCGCCTCACATCCGTGAGGCGTTTGCGGCGGATCCGCCGCAATTTCTCGAACCGATTGTAAGCTGTCGACACGCGTCATCATCACGCGATGCTGAGGTCATGCAGCGTGACGAAAATGAATTCGAGATCCGCATCGGCCGTTCAGCGCAGGACGTTCGTCCGGCGTTGAAGCAGGTGCGCGCAGCAGTGCGCCGTGGGCCAGCGTCAAAGCCGAAAGGCGGCGCGCCGACCGGGCAGTCACCGGTCCGCGCCCACTTCGCAAAGGGGTCGGCATCACGC
>JBBATZ010000131.1:0-3043 GCA_040398425.1 Hyphomonadaceae bacterium | reverse complement strand
CTAGGCGCTGTCTAGGGTCAGTGTTTGCTATCCTTTTGAGGGGAATACCCATGCAGAAATCGCGCCTTTTGCGCACGTCCTGTTTCATAGCATTTGCCGCCGCCAGCCTGCCGGCCGCTTGGGCGCAGGGCCCAGTAGCGCCCGAGGAGCAGTCTGACGTTGTGATCATCACAGCGACGCGCCGTGAAGAGACAGTTCAGACCGCACCGATCAACATTGCCGCCGTCGGCCAAGCCCAGATTGAAGAACAGGGCTTCACCGAACTGGCGGACGTGCTGGCCTATGTTCCGGGCATCAACATCGTCGACAATGGCGGCCGCCAGGGCAACCCGATCATTGTGCGTGGCCTCAACGCCGACCCGCTTGGTTCGGGCGACGGCAACAATGATGGCGGCGGAACGGTTGCGACCTATATCGGCGAGATTCCGGTCTACGTCGATCTCAAGCTCAATGACATGCAGCGCGTTGAAGTGCTGCTTGGGCCACAGGGCACGCTCTACGGCGCCGGCACGCTCGGCGGCGCCATTCGCTACATTCCGAACCGTCCGGATTTCTCGGGCGACTCCCTGTCGGTTCGCGCCGAGGGCTACCAGTATTCCGAAGCCAGCAATCTGAGCACCAACGTTGGCTTCACCTTCAACAAGGCTCTTGGCGACACGTTCGCCATTCGTGGATCGCTCGACAAGTTGAGCGACACTGGTTTCATCGACCAGCCCTTCCTGGTGCGCCAGATCGGCGTTTCGGATCCCGATCCGAACTTCAACGATCCAGCCGCCGTCGCAGCGAACCTGCGCCGGGCAAAGGATGTCGATAGCGAAGAGGTCCTGTCCGGTCGCCTTGCTGCGCGGTGGCAGCCGCTTGATTGGCTCGACGGAACGCTGACGTATTACTATCAGGACTCGGACATCGGTGGACGGCGTCTCTCGAGTGCGCGCTCAACGGTACCGGCCGGGCAGTTCGAATCCGGAACACGCGTTCCTGAACCGAACAAGATCAAGAACGAACTGCTCGCATTGGAGATCACCGCCGACCTCGGCTTTGCCGAGCTGACTTCGGCGACGGGTTTCAGCAAGTTCAGCGACGACGGACAGCGCGACCAGACCGACCTTCTGATTACTCTGGAGTACAGCTACGAGTCCTTCCCCACCTTTGCGGCCTTTACGCATGAGGCGAATGAGGAAGAGCGGATCAACCAGGAGATCCGCCTCGTTTCGAAAACGGACGGCCCGTTCAGCTGGATTATTGGCGGCTTCTACAATGAGTTCGACGGCGCCGGCTTCTCCGCTGAAATCACGCCGGGGTACGCAGCTTTTGCTGGCTTCAATCGCCCGGATGACCTGGAATACTATTCGACAAGCCGGTCCAACCTCGTTGAGAGCGCTATCTTTGGTGAGATCGGTTACGAGATAACTGATACTCTGACTCTCACGCGCCCGGGCCTATGACTACGACCTGAAGGCCGTCAGCACGGTGGACTTCCCGCTGTTTGATCCCGCCTTTGTTGCCTCACCGATCAGCGACATCAAGAATCTCGCGTTCGACCCTGCCCTCGGCCAGAAGGACGATGGCGTTCTGGGCAAGGTCAACCTTGCCTGGAAAGCGTCGTCTGACCTCCTGATGTATGCCACGGTCAGCCAAGGCTACCGGATCGGCAACTCGAACGGGTTGGGTCCGTGCCCGGCGTTCGATCCCGACGCGACGCAGGGAGCGTGTGCGCTTGCTCCCGGCCAGGCTTACGGCCCCAATCCGGGAGATATCGCTGCGCGGGATGAGCGGCAGTACACGCCCGACCAGACGAACAACTACGAAGTGGGTGTGAAGTCGACCTGGCTTGACGGCGACCTTGTTCCCAACGGCGCAGTCTATTTCATCGACTGGGCCGATCCTCAGGTGTCGTCGGCGACTGTCAACGCCTCCATTCCGATCACCGTCAACGCCGACGGCGCGGAGTCCAAGGGTGTTGAGTTGTCGGGCAACTGGGCCGTGACGGACCAGTTCAGCCTCCGTGGCAGCTACAGCTTCACGCAATCGAAACTGACAGCAGCGGTTCCGGATCTGGTTCGCACCATCACCACGCCCGGCTTCGGCACGGCATTTGTGGATGGCCAGTCGGGCGATCGCTTGCCCGGCTCGCCCGAGAACCAGTTCTCGATTTTCGGTAGCTATGAGCAGCCATACATGGACGGCACGCTGGTCTACAATCTGGGCTATGCGTGGCAGGACGATGTGCTGACGACGGCAGGTGCGCGGGGGTCGAGCTTCACGCTTGATGCCTACGGCATTGCGAACGCCTCGATCGTGTACGACGCCGGTACATGGAAGGCCGCGCTGTTCGCCAATAACCTGTTCGACGAGTTTGCCGAGACCGGCGTGCGCGGAAACTCGCTCTATAACCAGACCGTCAGTGGCGCGAATGTGCGGACGTTCGGAACATTCCTCGCACCGCCGCGCGCCATCGGCGTGCGGTTCAGCTGGGATGTCTTCTGATCGCTGAAATCTGAAGCCCTTGAGGGATGGAGCGGCCGGCTCTGCAGCGATGCAGGGTCGGCCGTCCTTTTGTGTTCCGCGAGTGACGGCGCATGCGGGTGCGATATCGCGCGCGGAGCGTGCGAGGTGGATGGTTTGATTTTCAGCAAACGTGAACGCCAGGGCGGGCCGCGAGCGTGCGCGGGGCCGCGCTCGCCCTTCGACGGACGCGCGCGTTGCGCGCTGCTCAGGGTGAGCGCAAATTGTGAGCGCTGAAACATTGCAACGCCAACCAGCTCATGGTGAGCAGCGCGGTGAAGCCGCGCGTCCGTTGAACCATGGGCGACGAGCTCAGCCTTGTTGAGGCCGTGATGGGCGCGCAGATGCTCGACATAGCGGCGGGCGCAGGCTTCGAGACTCATGCAGGCGCGGCGGTAGCTTTCAAAGCGACGTGCGGTGTCGGCCCAGTCTTCAGGGGCGCTGAAGAGCTCGAAGGCGATGGCGCGCGGGTTCCAGCCGAGGCGGCGATAGGCTTCGCGCCAGAGGGCGAAGTCGAGCCGGGATTCGGCGTGGGCGA
>JBBATZ010000130.1:0-3143 GCA_040398425.1 Hyphomonadaceae bacterium | reverse complement strand
GCGTCGAGGTGGTGAGCGGTGACTTCGCCAAGGCTTTTGGGGCGTTTCTGGAAGCAGGCAAGTACACGCAGCTCGCCATGCATGATGGCGACAAGAAACTCTACCGTTTCGCCAAGCCTGAAACCAGGGGCTTCCCGGCGATGATCGAGTTGTTTGCACGGACGGAGGCGGCGATATCCTTCCTGGGCGCGTCGGTCATCCCAGCGTCTCCAGATACGGCCGCATGACATTCTGCACCCGGCAGATCTTGGCATACCGCATGATATCGGCGCGTGTCGCCTTACGGCGGCGGATGCCATCCCGCAGCGCCTCAATGGCAACATCGAGGCCGACGCGACTGCGGTACTTGAAACAATCGACGATGGTCTTCGCGGCGTCATAGATCGGCACCTTCACGCCTTCAATTGCCACGTCAGTGCGTCCTGCCGTGAACGCCTCGCCGGAGGCACGCACGACCTCGACCTTGAAAGGGAATGTGGTCGGTGCGCGCGCCTTGTGGTGGAAGGTGACCCACACCGCGTGCGGCAGCTGCGTCGTCAGTTCGTGATGCTGTAGCGCCGACAGAAGTGAAACGACCCCATGCGGCGCCAGCCGCGCCGCTTCCGCGAGGCTATGGCCAGCCTCCATATGTTCGGGGTCGGCGAGCTGGTAAAGTCCGCGCGCGAGACGCTGCAGCTGACCCTGCTGGCACAGGCGGGTCAGATAAGCCGGCGGGATCCCTGCGGCGCGAAAGTCCTGCGCTCGCGCGATCCCGCGTTGACGTGCGATCGATAGAGCCCGCTGGCTAAGGGTCGGGGTAGTGTCCATATCTGGAGTATGATACAAAACGTCGGCATTTGTCAATAAGTGCTGACATATTGTACCAATTCCGTAATGACTCCGAGGCAGTTCACTAACTTGAATAGCCAATCGGTGACCAAAAAAGGCAATCATATTTAAAAGGAGACTATATTTGTCGTTTCATATTGACTTGTGACCATCAAATCCGTTGTTCGGACAAAATTTGACTGGGACTTGTCGTTTCGTGACCTGTTTTGCCGAGCATGTGACTGAATTGACCGTTTTATCCTCGCCAGTGACCGAAATCGACATGGCCGTGACCGGATTGGACAGATGACCAAGAAAGAAGAGCGATTTGGGGGGGCCGTGGCGGAGTTCAGAGGGTTAGCACTGCCCGAACCCGCCACGCTGGCTGGCTACAGCGCCCTCATCGCCCGATATGAACTTCAAATACCTCTGCCTCGCCGGCTGGCCGCAATCGGCACGCGCCGCAATCCCTCATCTTCGGACAGGTGGCGGCTCGTTACGAACAGACTGGCCGTTCCGGCAGCTCTGGGCGAGCAGCTCGAATTTGCGCTCAAGCACGAGGGCGTGAACCTGTCCGTCCTGAGCGCCTTGTTTGAGGCTGCGCCGAAGAAGGATTTCGAGACATGGATCAGTGCGACGCCGGGCGGCGCCAATACACGTCGGGTCTGGTTCATCTATGAATGGATGACCGGGCAATTGCTCGATGTCCCGCCCGTGCCAAAGATCAGAGCAGTCCCGGTAATCGATCAGGAGAAGCAGTTCGGACTGGAGGGCGGCGAGCGCTCTGCACGCCACAGCGTCGTGGACAACCTGCCGGGCACGCGAGAATTCTGCCCGCTGGTATGGAGAACGCCTCAACTCGACGCCCTGGCAGCGCAAGGTTTCGACCAGCGCGCGCGCGAGGTCGTCGGGCGGACCCATCCGGACGTCATCGCGAGAGCTGCCGCGTTCCTGCTGCTGGACGACAGCAAGAAGTCATTTTTCATCGAGAACGAGCGGCCGACGGCGAAGCTGATCGCAAGATGGGCGCAGGCAATCTCGGAAGCGGGCTCGCGACCGCTATCGGTGGAGGAGCTCGAGCGGCTCCAGAAAATTGTTCTGGCCGATGCAAGATTCGTCAGGCCTGGCATGCGCAGGATCGGCGGCTTCATAGGCCAGCACGATCGCGAGACGCGGAGTCCACTACCGGTCCACATAAGCGCGCGATGGCAGGATCTTCCGAGTCTGATGCGAGGACTTGTGGGCTATTCTGACCGCGCAAAAGCCAACAAGGCCGACGCAGTCACGACAGCCGCTACGCTTGCATTCGGCTTCGTCTACATTCACCCCTTCGAGGATGGCAATGGGCGCGTCCATCGCTGGCTCTTCCACCATGTCCTCTGCGGGGCGGGCTACAATCCGCCTCGCGTGGTCTTCCCAATCAGCTCGACGATCTACCGGAGAATCGACGCATACAGGCGTGTCCTGGAGTCGTATTCACAGCCGCTGCTGGAGTTCATCGACTGGACGGCTACGCCGGATCACAACGTTGACGTCCTGAACGAAACGGCAAACTACTATCGCTACTTCGACGCCACGGTTCATGCCGAGTTCCTGTATGAATGCGTGAAACAGACCGTCGAGCGAGATCTGCCAGACGAGGTCGCCTATCTGGAGGCTTACGATCATTTCTCTCGAGGAGTCCTGGGAGCTGTCGACATGCCCAACAGCATGGTCGATCTGCTGCATCGCTTCCTGAAGCAACATGGCGGCAAGCTTTCGAGGAGGGCGCGGGAGAAGGAGTTCGCGCCGCTCACAGATGCAGAGGTAGAAATAGTCGAGGCGGCGTACGCAAAGGCGTTTACGGAGCTGAAACCGCGACCAGACGAAGCGCACGACAACATCGAAGATTTTGGCGAGACCAGCTGACCTGTCCCGACGTTTTCGGCCCAGCCCCGCGTTGATCGCAGCGTCTACTTTGTGGAGGTTGTCAACAGAACGACATGCTGGTCTTCAGGCCTCCGCGCCTTCGGATCGAGATCGAGGCCAAGTCGATGCTTGGTGTAGTAGGCCAGCGCCTTGCGGACCTTGAGATCAGCAGTCCCGCCACGCATGCCATAATCGCGCTCGATCACCTTCTTCTGCGCCGGTGACAGGCCGGGGTTGGGCGTGATCGTGAGTGTCACCCAGCCATGCCAGTCCTGGTCCGTGCTGGATGACGCCTCGGCGGGGCCGAGCAGGGTAGCGCCAGACAGGCGGCCCAGTACGTAGTCCTTGAACGCGCCGTCCTCCGCATCGCGTGCGCGTGCATGCCAGCGGAACCCGTCATAGCCCAGCGCATGCGGCTCGATCCGGCG
>JBBATZ010000129.1:0-3262 GCA_040398425.1 Hyphomonadaceae bacterium | reverse complement strand
GCGTCGCAGCAAGCGCCGCTGCGCTCCCGTACGCTATGAACTCTCGTCTGTGCATTTTAACCCGCCCACACCTGTCAGACTACCGACGCTTTGCCACTCCATCGCATAGGGGAATGAGCCAATTACGAAACCTTTGCTCGCGTCGTTTCCGGCCTTAATACGGTGATCCGTACAAAGAGGATCTTGCCTGCGCGTGCGACAAAAAAGGTGCAAAGATCGCAGGTCCGTTCTGAGCGCTAGCGGCGGTTCTGACAAGTTGAGTGCTTCGATCGGCGAGCTCCGAGAGGACAGCCCGCTCAATCTATCGCCTGATTACGAACGTCAGCCAGTGCGCTTCGCTTGCCAATCCTGGTGTGATTGCCGCGGAGTTGACAAGTTAAGTCGCTGACGGGGGTCCCCCCGCCGCGCGCACGGCTGCGCTTAAGTAGCGGCCTGATCCCAGACGGAGTTTGCGCGCGCCCAGAAGAACCTCAGCGTCGGCCGGCTGATCATGTGATGCTGAAAAGCGGGGACAGCTGTAGGAGAGAAAAACGTCCGGCACGCCCGACCCGGGAAGGTCTAGCCTTGCCTCGGAAATCCCAACATTACGAGTGTCTCGAATTGGCTATGGATTGCTCTTGCAGTCGCGGCCTCATTCCCATTCCATATCACTGACGTCGTCAGAGGCCGCAGCGCCTGACGAAACCAGCAAATGCGCTGCGCCGCAGATACTCGCCACCAGAACTAAAAAGGCCCGCCGGAATGCTCCGGCGGGCCTGATTGGCTTGAAGGTGAAGCCGCCTACTTCTGCGCGTTCACTTTCAGGAAGGCGATCACGTCAGCGCGGTCTTGCGCCTTGGGCAGGCCGGCGAAGGCCATGATCGTTTTTGGGATGCGCTTCTTGGGATTCTCAAGATAAACGAACAACTCCTGCTCGGTCCATGTGATGCCCGATTTCTTGTTGGCTTCGGAATAACGGAAGTTCGGGACCGAGCCGGCCGGGCTGCCAACGACGCCGTGCAGCGATGGTCCCGTACCGTTCTTGCCCTTAACCGGCGCGTGACACTGCGCGCACTTCTTGAACACGGTTTGCCCGCGCGCCGTGTCGCCAGACACCGCAGCGCCGCCGGCGCCCTTGATGTCGAGAGGAATCGACTGCGCGCTTACCGGACCTGCCAGCATCACGGCAAGCCCGAACGCGACGACACTTACGAATATACGCATCGAAATTCTCCAGATCCTTCGTCCCCTTCTCGAACTCTCTGACGGGGGCGCCTGTCAAGATGGTTTGGCTGCCATACTGTTTCCAATGCGGGTGTTGCGACCACGAGTCCCACCGCTGTCAAAAGTTGACTCCAGCGCAGGGGCAAATTCGCGGCCGCGGCTGACGAAGGCGCACCGAACCATCACGACTGAACCGCCTGTGTGGACGGCCCCTCCGACGCAAGTGGAATCTTTGAAGGACAAGCAAGCGCGCGTGGGTCGGGTGCAGACATGTGTCCGGCCTCGATATGCCGGACTTGCCGGCGGGCCCGTATATAGTTCGAAGGTCAGATCCAAAACACCGGGGCGTGCTCGAAGGCACGGGCGGTTCACCTGGTTTTTCCGACCTCGTCTCACGACCGTTGCGCCATACCTTTCCTCAAAGACTCTACCCACGCCGTTTCCGGCCTTCCTTCGCGTCGGTTATGCCGCCGCGCTGGAAGCTTGATAGGACGTTCCACTTCTCAGAAGCGCCCAGATGATACGAGCCATTTTGTTGGCCAGCGCCACCGCGACCAGCATCCGTGGCTTTCCCGCCATCATTCGCGCGAGCCAGGAACCAGCCGGCGGGGGCTTTATGGCCGCATGCCGAAGGACGGCGCTCGCGCCGATGATGAGCAGGCGACGCAGTGTCTTGTCGCCCGCCTTTGTGATCCGCCCCAGCTTATCCTTGCCACCCGACGAGTGCTGACGTGGTGCAAGGCCGAGCCAAGCCGCGAAGTGGCGACCGTTCTCAAAAGCTGCTGCCGGCGGCGCGATCGACAGAAGCGCTGTCGCGGCGATCGGCCCGACGCCCGGGATGGTCATCAAGCGGCGAGCGTCCGCGTCGCTTTTCGCCCGCGCCGCGATCTCCTTGTCGAGCTTGGCAACTTCGGCTTCCAGAACCCGAAGCGTCGCCACCATGCCTTGTAGGGGCGCGCGGATGCTCTCTGGCAATGCGGCATCCTCCTCGACGATCGCCAACAGCCGCGTCACATGAGCTGGCCCCTTCGGCACGACAAAGCCGAACTCGGCCAGATGACCTCGCAAGGCATTTATGATCTGCGTGCGTTGGCGCACCAGCAAGTCGCGGGCTCGAAACACGACAGCGCTTGCCTGCTGGGCTTCTGACTTGCCGGCGACGAACCGCATGATCGGGCGGCTTGCCGCTTCACAGATCGCCTCCGCGTCAGCGGCGTCGTTCTTCTGCCTTTTGACGAAAGGCTTTACGTAGGAAGCGGGAATGAGCTTGGTCTCGTGGCCGCACTTTGCAATCTCACGCGCCCAATAGTGCCCGCTCCCGCAGGCCTCCATGACAACTAAGCAGGGATCCAAGCTCGCGAAAAATCCCAGCACCCGTTCGCGCCGAAGCTTCTGCTTCAAAACGGCGGCGCCAGATCCATCAACGCCATGCACCTGGAAAACAGACTTCGCCAGGTCCAGACCAATCATGCTAATCTTACCCTCGGACGGCTCCTTTCAACTGCGGTTCCCAACGGCAGTTTGGCACATTTCGATGCCGCAAGGGGCCGTCCACCCCAACACCGGTAACCCCGGAGGCTGTTTGGTTTGAGGCAGGCTGCGACGGCTCGGTTCTTAATCATAGCATAGCGGGCGGCTTCAGCTTCGACCGGCAGCAAGTGGGCGACGTCCCGCCGGAACCGCGAGGTCAGGATGACTAGCTCGATTGGATGGACTCAGCCTGATTGCTACACTCGGTGTTCCAGCGGCACTGGGCCCCGTTCCGGTCATTCAGTGAGAGGCGTTGGCCTGGCACGACGTCCACGAAACCGGGCACCGTAAAGGCCACTTTTTTGACGGGGATAGGAAGCTTGTCCGAACCGCACTGATCCAATGGAGTCCCGAACTCGTAGTCCATATACGCTGACGTCCAATTTTCCGTTGCAGAGTAACCGGCGAGTTGTGATAGACGGGGTCACGCAGTCAGAGAAGGCGCATCGATATGCGAATGTGCAATTGAGAAGGATTATCGTGTCCGCATGGAACTACATCTTCAATGCCGAAGTCAGTCCGCTCCGCC
>JBBATZ010000128.1:0-3314 GCA_040398425.1 Hyphomonadaceae bacterium | reverse complement strand
CAGCGGCGCTGTATCAATTGCTGGTCAACAACGGCGGCGCTAGCGACGATTTTTCTTCTATCGTCAAACTGTTGCGCGGGCTTGATTGAGGCGGAAAAGCCGGGCCAGAATCTCGTCATCGGTCAGGCTGCCGGCGCGCCAGTCCGCGCCCCAGCCGTAGGCATCGGCGACAGCGGCATCCAGCGCGGCGTGGGCATTCAACAGCCATTGCGGCCGCGCGTTGTAGAGATTGGTGAGGGTGCGCTTTTTCAGTTCCTTCGCCGCGGCTTCGTCTCGGGGCAGGAGGCGATCGGGATAGCCGGGCACCACCTCTGGCACACGTAGCACCCGATCTTCGGGGTTGAGCCAGTTTTCGCGCAGCGCGTTCAGCCGCGCTGCTGCTGCGGCAATCGCCTGTGCGCGGGGATCATCCGCATAGGCGGCAGCCGGAATGTTCGGGGTGAGACCTTCGGGGAAGGGGAAGGTTTCGAAGGTGGTGGACGGAGTGTAACGCGGCCGGTCTTCAAGCGACGTCCCCATCCGCAGCGACCAGAGCTCGTGAAAGCGGGAGTGCAGGATGCCGAAACTGGTGTCGTCGTCGCGGGCGATGGCGATTACAGCCGAGTCGGCGAGCGTTGCGGCAGAACCCCAAACAAAGAGCCGGTGCTTTGCCACGCGTGGAGAAAAGATTGCTCTACTGACGTTGCGACAAGCATCTGAAACAAGTCGGCCTGAGCGGCCAAGCTGCCACCAGTGATCTCTGCGAAATTCGTCTCGGTTCCCATCCCGGATCGGCTTTACAACTGACAGAGTATGCTCAAACGGAGCTTCAAACAGGGCCGCTTCGCTCGCAGACATTTCTTTGAAATTGATAATCCACCTGCCGGACGGACGCCTTGTGATGTCCATTCCGTTAAGCAGTGGTTGAACCACATCTGCGTTTGACCGACCATTAGGATTGGACGGCAACAGCAACCATTCGCGCGCCATGTTCCCCGGAACGTCGAAGGGACCAACCTTGACCGGCCCTTGAAAGGCTACGCATTCGTTTACTGCGAGTGGGACAGCTAGGGTCAGGTCGACGCCGCTGCGTTCAGCCGAAAGATCGGCAAGGATGCGGCCAACCGGGACACCATCCAGAATGGCATTGCCACTCTGTTCAGCGTCAAAGCAGGTCAGCGACACCCGCACTGCGGCCCCATCGACCGTCCAGCTCTCATCGCTCCATGCTTCGTAAATCTGTCCCAGGCTCACGATGGGTTTCAGCACTTCGCGATTGACACCGCCGCGGATAGAATTGGTGGCGACAAGCCCTGCGCGCGTTAGCGTTCCTGCCGCAAGCATTTCCCACGCCTTGGCAAACCAGTAGCATACAAGGTCAGCCCCACCCGGCACATCGGGCCACGCGTTGCGCAATGCGGTCGTATATGCTTCACCCAAACCGCTCGTTGCCGCCTTCGTTTTCGTGGCGCGTCTGCCGCTGATCATTAATTTGTTGCCCAGGAACGGCGGGTTGCCCACCACCACATCCGCCGCCGGCCATTCGGCGCGGGAGCCATCCGGGTTCAGCACGGCATCGCGGCATTCGATGGTGTTCAGCGGCCGCAGGATAGGATTGCGGGCGGCGGCAAAGCCGTTGCGGCGCATCCACTGGATTTCGCCGATCCATACCGATACCCGCGCCAGTTCGGCGGCATAGGGATTGAGTTCGATGCCGAGCACGGCTTCGGGGCCCACCTCGGGCGCGCTGCGCTCGATACCTAATTGTTCGGCATCGATGTTGACCCGGTGTTCGATGTCTTTCAGCGCGGTGAGCGCCACATAGAGGAAATTGCCGGAACCGCAGGCGGGATCGAGCACGCGGAAATTGCGCAGTCGCAGCAGATATTCGTCCCGCACCTGTTTTGCCGCTGCGCGCGCGGCCTGCATGTTGCGGCTGGCTTCGCGCAGGCCCGCGCGGATGGCATCGAGTTCGCGCACGCGTTTCTGGCCGCTGAGCCCTTC
Organism: Hyphomonadaceae bacterium; assembly: GCA_040398425.1. Classification (GTDB taxonomy): domain Bacteria; phylum Pseudomonadota; class Alphaproteobacteria; order Caulobacterales; family Hyphomonadaceae; genus UBA7672. Next base: position 1,331 of record JBBATZ010000128.1, on the reverse strand, counting down.
GAACAGCTCCAATTGGCGGGGATCACGGAAACTGGCGCGTAATGCCATGATTTCATCGGCCAGGTCGGCGCGGGCCGATGCCTTGGCGATGGTCTGTTCGGCAGTGTGTTCGGCCCGCGTGAACGCGCCCGATGCCGCTTCCCAACTCCGCTGCCATTCGGCTTCGAGAGGATCGATAATCACCGGCTGCACGATCATCATGATCTTGGCATGATCGGTGTAATGCGCACCCAGCTGGCTGCGCTTGTCCGGATCGAGGCCGCGTTCGAACAGCGTGCCCAGGATCGATGGATCAATCGCCGACCAGTCGCGGCGGGCGGCCTTGAGCAGATCCTTCACATCCGCAGTGGTGAGCGGCAGCGCCTGATCATCTTCGAACAGGCCGCCGTTGAACCAGTCGACAGGATCAAACCCCACACTGCCATCAGGCTGCGCCATGGCGGCGAACAGCTTGCGGGCATTGTCTTCAAACACACCTTCCCGGCTGCGGCTATGTTCCAGCATCTTGGTGAACAGGTGATCGGGCAGCAGGGCGACATCTTCGGCGAACATGCAGAATGCCAGCCGGTTGACGAAATGCGCCACCTCGTCGGCCTGATGGCCGCGATCGCGAAGGCGTTTTGCGATCGCGGCGAACTCGCCGGCGGCTTCTTCGGTGAGTGCCTGCCGGGTCTTGGCCGGTTTGAAGGCTTCAGGGTCGGTGAAGATGCGCTTCAGACGGTCGCGGGTATCGGCGTCGACCATCCTGTTCAACGGGAATTCGTGGACTTCCTGAACAGTGTTGTTCCAGTTGGTGTGAACGCAGATGCGATCCATGTCCGACACGATCAGCAACGGCGGGTTTTCGAGTTGACCGCGATACTGCAGCAATTGATTGAGCGCATTGTCGAGGCTCTTGCCCGGCCCCTTGTATTCCCAGGCAAAACAGCCACGGCGCCAGACATCGGCCCAGCCAATGGCCCCGCCTGATTTCGATGTGCCCTTTTCGAACGCGAACCATTCGCCGGTGGGATCGGCGGTGGCGGGATCGGCCACGCCGAGCAGGGCGCACAGATCGTTGAAATGGCTTTGTGAACCGCTGCGTTCCTTCAGGGTAGCACTGCGCCATTTGGCGATGAAATCGTGCGGGTTCATGGTGGTGGTTAGACCATGATCTGTGGCGGCAGGCCAGTGGCGAAGTGCGGCAGCGCCCCGCCGATGGCGTTTTCGCCGCGCTCGCGCTATGCGAATTGTGGCGCGACTGGTGGCATTGAATGCGCACCGCGCCGCCGAAGAAGCCGCCGGCACCATCCGCTGGCTGCGCCCGGCGTATCAGGCGGGCCGCACGTAAC
>JBBATZ010000127.1:0-3349 GCA_040398425.1 Hyphomonadaceae bacterium | reverse complement strand
CTTAGATCACCAGCGACCGCATCCCACGAGGCTGCATCAGCGCGCCTCCAGCTTTCGTTCGATGGGTGTCAGCTGCGCCCCCGCGAGGTCGAGCTTTACTTCGACTCGCGCCAGCCGCTCCGCCATCTGACTTTGCGCAGCCACGCGCACTTCGACCTCGCGCAGGCGCTCGCCGGTGGCCCCGGCCCACGCGAATACGCCAGCTGATTCAACGATCAGCGCGAGGACCACGCCAACTGTGATTTTTTTATCGATCATTCTGATTTCTTCTGCTAACGGTTACGAACTCTCGGGCTGGGCGGCGGATCGTCTGGGAGTTACCCGGAATGAAGCGGGCGGATATCGTCAACGTGCGCGGCCTTCTTGGCGGGCGTGCGAGATATCGATGCGGACCAGCACGACCCGGCTTCCATTGGGAGCCGCAACAGGTCGCGCAGCTTGTCGTCGATCTGGAGAATGCAGCGCACGACTCCCACGAGGAGGAAGACGTTGCAGCCAACCAGCTCTATCTCGGGGTGATAACAATATCGCCGTCGAAATCAGGCCATTCCATTGTACTCGACGGGCAGCAACGCCTCGCCGTGCTGGTCATGTTCCTGGCCTTTGCACGCGACCGGATGCCATCCGACCGCGACCGCAACATGATCGATCGCCTGCTTGTCCGTCGTGCCTTCGGACGTCTGCCTGAAGCACGCCTTCGGCTGTCGCCGGAGGATCACGCCTGGTTCTCGCACTTCATCCTTCCACCGGGCGCGACATGCCGCCTGCCAGAAACCTCGCCCATTGGATCGCCGCGCGAACTGCTGCTCTGCGCCCGTTTCATGGAGCACACATTCGCCCAGTACAAAGCGGCCCAACTCAGCAGCATCGTCGACTTTCTTCTGCACCATACCGCTGTGTGCCGTTCGCTCGGCGAAGTCCGCCAGACAGCCGCGACCTCGGCTTCGGTTTCAACGTCCCTTCCGGCCCTGCCTGCGCCTGCTAGTCCCACCGCGCCAATGCCTCCCCCTGCACACCCCGTGTGGGCCAACCACAATGCCGTGCCTGCCGCCCGTTACCGCGTCGCCGCCGAGTGAGATCACATGACTGATGCAACCAGATCGGCCGCCGCGGTCCAGAGCATGGCCGTGCGCGTGATAATTGCGGCCGCCCTGATCGGCGGCATGTGCCTGTTCGCGCTGGTCTGACATGCGCAACTGAGCCCAGGCATTGAAAGTCCCGCATCAGGTCATAGATCCCGATGCAGACATGAACCGGGGGCACGTGTAACCGAGTAGAGAGACGCCCATGGATGTCGATACACGTACGCGGGTTTGGACCCATCCCTGGACCGCGACACAGGACGCCGAACTCCGCTGGCTTGCCCAGGCCAACACACCTGCAGTCACAATCGCCGCGCGTCTGAGGGGACCGACCGACGAGGTCCTCGAACGCGCCAACGAACTCGGCGTCATCCTGGCGACCCGCAACTAGTTGCGATGCAATGCGGGAGCGATCTGCGCCACAGCAGAGGCGATCTGCAGAACCCTCCCGCCGCACCGTCCGCGACTACGCTTCCTTCTGCGCCGGTGTGAACACTGCCGCCAGACCCAGCACCGCGATGAACGTCTTATAGACCGCGTCCAGTTGCACAGGTGCGATCAGAACGCCGCCCGTTGCAACCAGTGCGGCGATCTCGCGCCAGGTCGAAAACTCGCGCAGGCGATTGATTATGCAACCCTAGATTGCTTTCTTCATTCTTGTCTCCGTTGTTGAAAACAGAAACGGGCAGCCCATTCGGACTGCCCGTTTCGCTTGCCTCCGGCGCACAGCGCCAAAGCTCAAAATCGTAGGGTGCATTGAGCGACGCGAAATGCACCGGACCACCACGCGGGCACGGTGTACATCGGCTCCGCCTCAATGCACCCTACACAAACCCCGCCAGCCGCCGCTTCTCCTCGACCATGAGAAAACTCGCCGCATCGATCCGCGCCCACCGGTTCGCGAGACCGTCCTGGAACGCCGGCACGCCGTTCAACTCCGGCACGATCCCGCCATCGACGCGCGCGCCCAACCGGCCGGAAATACCGCGCGCCGCCTTGTTCACCAGAGGCACCACGGTCAGCCGCCAGAACGCGGAGTTCGCTTCGCGATAGTCGGCGTAGATCGCGTCCCCCGGAATCCCCAGCAGCATCGGCGACACGCCGAACGCCAGTGCGATCTCGCGCGCCGCCACATTGCGCTGCTCGACGAAATCCATGTCTGCCGGCGTCATGCTCATCGGCTTCCAGTCGAGCCCGCCGGAGAGCACCATCGGCCGCCCCGAATTGTTGGATCCCTGGTAGAGCCGCTCGATCTCTTCGCGCAGGTCCGCGCGCTGCTCCTCGATCAGGTCTTCGCCGCCCGCATAGACAAGCGCCCTTGAAGGCCGCGCCGCATTGTCCAGCAGCGCCTTGGTCCACGCCCCGCTTGCATTGTGTATGTCCACCGCTCGCGCAGCCGCTTCCAGCGGCGACTGCCCCTCATAATCATTTGCCGGATGAAACAGCCGCAGGTGCATCACGGGCAGAAACCCATCCGCCTCCCGCGCGATGCGCCGCATATCGCTCCCGATCCTGTGCTCCCATGCCACCGGCTATCCGCGCGGCCCCTTCACAGGACGCATCCGGTCAGGCTGCAGCGTGAACAGCTCGCGCACCTCGCCATCGACCGTGACGGCCTCGAGAAACGCGTCGCCACTCACCACCAGATGCGCATAGAACGCTTCCATCAGATCAGCGCCGTGCACCTCGATGTTCGGGCGCGCCAGAAGCTGCGCCAGGACGTCGCTGTCGTCCTCCGCCGTAAAGCGAACACTGGCCGCCGCCTCCGAAATCATGCGCACACAGCGATACGCGACCGGGTTGCGCTCGCCCCCCTCGCGCGCCAGTTGACCTGCGCCCGAGCGCTGCGCCTGTCGCAAGTCGGATATCGCCACCATCTGCATCGCGGATTTTACTTCGCGCTTCCGAAACTGTCTCATCTCGCCTCCGGCATCGACGCAAGGAAGCGGCGCCCCGAGGGCGGTCCACGACATGGCGTCCATTGATGGAAGGGTCGGCAAGCGCGTCGCGCGAAGGACGCTCTGGTCTGTTCTCTTCGCGATGTGTGGCCATGCGCCTCGCGCTGACCCACTTGTCGACCTTCACAGAGTATACCCCCGCAAATTGTCCGGCCGGTTTGCGTCTCGTGAATCCGCGAATGTTTGTTAGCAACTCGCTGATTTGTCGGATGAAAGTTTTTTGGTTTCCTCCGGGTTTGCACAACCTCCTTCCAACAAAATGGGGTGTAACTCTGATGGGAGACCGCCATGGCGATAGACGTGATCTCA
>JBBATZ010000126.1:0-3364 GCA_040398425.1 Hyphomonadaceae bacterium | reverse complement strand
GCACGCGGAACTACGCGAACGCAAATGGAAGGTGCCGTCACTGGTTCGCGCCTAGCTGAAGCGCGTCTAGACGTAGCGAAGAAGCGCCAGAACCAGGATCACGAGCAGGACCGCGCCAAGCGTACCGGACGGCGCGTAACCCCAGCTGCGGCTGTGCGGCCATGACGGCGCGACGCCGATGATAAGGACCACGAGCACCACGAGAATGAGAAGCGATGAAGTTGAAAGCAAAATAGGTCCGCCTGAACTAATCCAGGCAATGAACGTGCAGCACGTGCTTTAAGTTCCGACTATGAAACTGGCCTCTCAGTTCACCAGCGTTGCCGGCGTCAGCTTGTTGATCTCGTCACGCGTAACGCCAGGCGCGACCTCGACAACCTTCAGGCCGCCTTCGACCACGTCGAACACGCCGAGATTGGTGATGATGCGGTTGACGACCTTGATGCCCGTGAGCGGCAGCGTGCACGCCTTCAGCAGCTTGCCTTCGCCCGCCTTGTTGGCGTGATCCATGATGACAACGACGCGCTTCACGCCCGCCACCAGATCCATCGCGCCGCCCATGCCTTTGACCAGCTTGCCGGGAATCATCCAGTTGGCGAGATCGCCGGTCTCGGACACCTCCATGGCGCCAAGGATCGCCAGATCAATGTGGCCGCCCCGGATCATCGCGAACGACGTGGCGCTGTCGAAGAAGGATGAGCGATCGAGCGTCGTGATGGTCTGCTTGCCGGCATTGATCAGGTCCGGGTCTTCCTCGCCCTCGAACGGAAAAGGGCCCATGCCAAGCATGCCATTCTCGGACTGCAGCGTAACGTCGACGCCATCGGGGATGTGGTTGGCCACCAGCGTCGGAATGCCGATGCCGAGGTTCACATAGAACCCGTCCTTCAGCTCCTGCGCGGCGCGCGCCGCCATCTGATCACGATCCCAAGGCATCAGACAGCCTCCCGTTTGCGGATAGTGCGCTGTTCAATGCGCTTCTCGAATATACCCTTGAAGATACGCTTCACGAATATGCCCGGCGTGTGGATCTCGTCCGGGTCGAGGTCACCCGTCGGGACCAATTCTTCAACTTCGGCGACCGTGATCTTTCCGGCCATCGCCATCATTGGGTTAAAGTTGCGTGCTGTCTTGTTGTAAATCAGGTTTCCCTGCGTATCGCCCTTATAGGCCTTCACGATGGAAAGATCGGCCACGAGCCCCGTTTCCATTACATAGGTCTCGCCATTGAAGACGCGCGTCTCCTTGCCTTCGGCCACCAGCGTCCCAACGCCAGCCTTCGCGTAGAAGGCCGGAATGCCCGCGCCGCCCGCGCGACAGCGTTCAGCCAGCGTGCCCTGCGGATTGAACTCCAGCTCCAGCTCGCCGGACAGATACTGCCGTTCGAATTCCTTGTTCTCGCCGACGTAGGACGAGATCATCTTCTTCACCTGCTTCGAATTCAGCAACACGCCGAGGCCAAAACCGTCGACACCGGCATTATTCGAAATGACGGTCAGGTTCTTCACGCCCGAGCGCTGGATTTCGCGGATCAGATTTTCCGGAATTCCGCACAGGCCGAAGCCGCCAGCCATGATCGTCATTCCGTCGAACAGCACGCCCGCGAGCGCGCCCGCCGCATCCGCGTAGACCTTGTTCGCCATCTTCGAACCTTTCTTTACCCGCCGACCAACTGGTCGATCCGGCCAAACACGGACCGGCCCTTGTCATCCAGCATTTCTATCTCAACCCGGTCGCCGCGCTTCAGGAAACCTGTGCTCGGGGCACCCTTGGTGATGGTTTCAACCATTCTCAGTTCGGCGATGCACGAATATCCGACACCGCCATCAGCAATCGACTTGCCCGGGCCGCCATCTTCGCCCCGGTTCGAGACGGTGCCCGAGCCCATAATCGTACCCGCCGACAGCGTACGTGTTCTGGCTGCGTGAGCAATCAGGGTCGGAAAATCAAACGTCATGTCGACTCGCGTATTCGCCTTGCCAAACGGCTCTCCGTTCACCCGCACCGTCAACGCGCCGTTCAGCCGGACGCCGTCCCACATGCCGCCCAGTTCGTCCGGCGTGACCGCAACGGGCGAGAACGCAGATGACGGTTTGGAATGAAAGAAGCCAAAACCCTTGGCGAGTTCTTCAGGGATCAGGTTGCGCAGCGACACGTCGTTGGCAAGCATCACCAACCGCACCGCACGCTGGGCCTCGTTGTGGCTGGCGCCGAGGCGCACATCGCCCGTGATCACCGCAACCTCCCCCTCGAGATCACAGCCCCATTCTTCATTCCCGAGCGGGATCGGATCGCGCGGACCGAGAAAGCTGTCCGAACCGCCCTGATACATCAGAGGATCGGTCCAGAATGTTTCCGGCATGTCTGCGCCGCGTGCCTTGCGCACCAGTTGCACGTGATTCACGTAAGCCGACCCATCCGCCCACTGATAGGCGCGCGGCAGCGGCGAGGCGCAGTCCTTCTCGTGAAACCGGTCGGCGGGCACAGAGCCCAGCTCGACCTCTTCCGCCAGCATCTCCAGACGTGGCGCATGGCGCTTCCAGTTATCCAGCGCGGTCTGCAAGGTCGGCGCGATGTGCGATGCGTCCGCGCAGCGTGTGAGATCACGGGATACGACGACGAGGCGTCCGTCCCGGCCATGTTTCAGGGATGCGAGCTTCATGTCCACTCTATGCCGTCAAATTCGGCGCGGAGCAAACAAAGTCCGTGTGAGTTCTGTGCGATCGCACAATCCTGAAGAGCCATCCGCCCCACGGCGTAGCGGATTACGGTCGCGGTATCACCGCCGCCCGACCTGGCAAAGGTCTGCTTGCCGTCCGTGAAGGTGGTAACACCAGGCGCAGACGTCGCGCTCGGCTCCAGCTTCGGAAGCTCTATTGTCGTCGCGCCATCGGCGCTGACGATTGCGGCATGGGTATCCAGGAAGGCGACACGGAAGCTCTCCCCTCCACACGTAAGGTTCATCGTGCCGATCCGTCGGTCAGCAAAGACCGGCGCAGGCGGCGTTTCGGCCGACATCTCGACCGGCGCCGGTTCAACCGCGGGCTCCGGAACGGTAGGCGCAGACTCCCCGGCCACCGCACGCGGCAAGGAGAAGAGCCGCGACTGCAGTGCCTATGACAGCGCGCATCTGAAAATCCTCGATTGGTCAGCGGCAAGGCCCAGACAGACCCTTCATAGGTCAATAACGAACACGGCACATCCTTTTGGGATGTGGCTGACGGTGCCGCTCCGGCAAGCGCAGGATGCGCGCCGCCCGGCAGGCCCTAAACGTCCTGACCCGGCATAAAATCGCTTCCCAGAACCGCCTCAGTCGGCAGCACCTGAAATGTTGGCTTCGGCCACGCGCCAGAAAACAACGCTT
>JBBATZ010000125.1:0-3622 GCA_040398425.1 Hyphomonadaceae bacterium | reverse complement strand
GTCCGCAACGTCTACTATTATGGGCAGGGGCGGCCGATAGACTATACCGAGTTTCGCTTTCTGACGCGCCAGGCCGAAGACTTTGCCAAGAGCGGATACAAACTCGTCGATCTGTATCGCAGCCTGATCATGAGTCCCGAATTCTTCAAGGTTACGCCCCCGAAGGGCCTGACCGCCCCAACCACGATCGCATCATCTGCAACGCCCCTGCCCAATGTTCAGCCCAGCAACGGAGCCTCGCAATGACCCGCCGCTTTAACCGCCGATCCATCATGCGGGGGCTGCTCGGCGGATCGGCCGTCTGCGTGGGCGTTCCGGTTCTGGACACCTTCCTTGACACTAATGGCCAGGCCTGGGCGGAGGATAGGCAGCGTCTGCCGGTTCGTTTCGGCACCTATTTCTGGGGGCTTGGCCTCACCGATACGCCTGCGGGCGGAACGCGCTGGGTGCCCCAGAAGACCGGGCGCGGCTACGAGGTCACACCGGAACTCGCGTCGATCCAAAAGCTGCGGGACAAGGTGTCGGTCTTCTCAGGCTTCCGGGTGATCGGGGACGGCAAGCCCAATATTGTGCACTGGAGCGGGCATGCGTCGATCCTGTCGGGCGTCGCACCAGCCGTGAACGGAAAGATGGATGGGCCCACCTTCGATACCCGCATCGCGGATGCGCTCGGCTCCGCCTCCCGCTTCAAACAGCTGGACCTGTCGGCTTGCGGTCAGGCGTCCGCCAACTACTCCACCCGCACGGGCTCCAGCTACGCGACCCCGGAGACGACCCCGCTGGCCCTGTATACGCGCCTGTTCGGGGACGGCTTCCAGGACCCCAACGATCCCAACTGGAAACCCAATCCCGACATCATGCTCCGCCAGAGCGTCCTGTCGGCGGTCTCGGAACAACGCCAGGCGCTGCTTGCCGATGTCGGCCAAGCGGATCGGATCAAGCTCGACCAGTACTTTACCTCGCTGCGCGAAGTCGAAAATCAGCTCGCGATGCAACTCCAAAGACCCGAAAAATGCGAAGCCTGTGTGATCCCTGATGCGCCGGGGCAAACGTCCAAGGCGGTCACGGTCGATGTCGTCAACGCGACGAGCCGGACAATGTCAAAGATCCTCGCCATGGGCCTCGCCTGCAACCAGACGCGCGTGTTCAACATGGTGCATACGCCAGGGCTGTCGATCGCCTACCTCGCCGGCGACGACAAGACCTATCACCAGATCACACATGACGAACCGACTGACGCGAAACTTGGATACCAGCCAAAGGCCAGCAAGCTGGCCGGCATGATCATGCAGGCGTTCGGCGATTTCCTAGAGGAAATGGAAGCTATCAAGGAAGGCGACGGGACGTTGCTCGACCACAGCCTGATCATGGCGTTCAGCGACACCGGCTACGCAAAAATCCATTCGCTCGAAAACATTCCGATCCTGTTCGCGGGCGGAGCCAATGGACGCCATCGCGCAGGCCAGCACATCGCCACGAAAGGCGAGTCGGTGACGCGGCTTTCCCTGACTGCGCAGCAGCTGGTCGGCCTTCCCGTTGGCGAATTTGGACAAGGCGCCATGCGGACCGTGCGCCCTGTCTCGGAAGTGATGGCCTGAGGAGCAAACGATGAAACGTATCGTGGCCAGGGTCCTTGGACTTCTTACTTTCTCCCTTGGGATCTCAACTCCGGCATTTGCCGACTGGACCCGGACCTATGTGATGTCCTGGTACGAACAAGCGCTCTACTATGGCGCCGAGGGGGGTGTTGGCGAACCAGGGACGGATTGCCCGAAGGGGTCCAATCCGGAGCCGAACTGGATCAAGGTCCTGACCGACGCCGGCTATACCGAACAGGAAGCACGCTGGATTCGAGACCCGTCCCATCCCTTCCGGATTCCCAGTCACGGCCAGAACCAGATGGCCTTCCGCGGGAAAGATCGCGCCAATGTCTATACCCAACCCTGGTTGACGCCGGATCCTGGCCTTACGGGAGTCACGGGCAATATCGGTGAAGGGCTCGATCTCGATGGAGACCCGAAAACAGGGTTTGTCAGTCCGGACGGAGAACGCGGCATCGACAACCAGTTCTATCGCACTGTCGGTTGCTGGAAGAGCTTGCGGGGGCCGCCGCGCCGCTCGACCAGCGCCGAGACCCGCAATGACGAGATGCGCGAGGGACTTTGGACCGTTGTGATCGTCGTGGCGGGGGAAGGCGACGACCCGATGAATGATCCCTCCGTCAAAGTCGGACTGTACGATAGCGGTGATAAGCTGGTGAAGGACGCGCTCGGGGAAGTCGCCCGTGGCTACACGTTCCGCATTAGGCCCCATGCCAAGTTCGAGGCCATTTTCGACGCCCGCACCGTGAATGGGACCATTGAAACCACGGCCCCGTCTGAAGAGATCTGGATGTGGGATCCGAGCTACGCGCGCGAGTTGCAGCTGTTGAAGGCGCGGTTGCGCCTGAAGATGGAATCGAACGGGTCGCTAACAGGTGTCGTTGCCGGATACCGTCCTTGGATGCAATTTTATCAGGCCATGCTTGAGGCCCGAGCCCAGGTGATCGAACAGAACGGCTGGATCGAGTTGCCGGGCCTCTGGTACGCCTTCAGGCGTAACGCAGACTACAGCCCCGCAGGTCCTGGCGGTGAGAAAACGCACGTATCATACGCGCTGAGGATTGAGGCGATCCCTGCGTATGTGATGACTCCGGACGCCAAAACCCAAGTTGCTTCAGTTGTTTCGTATAAGGCCATTGCACCGCCGGCTCCGCCGCCGCTGCATGCCTTCATCACCAACAAGTTCAATGTCGTAGACGGCCTCGTGCCCGACCCGAAAACAGCAGTGATCCTGGCTGGCCCCAATGTCGAAATTCCGCCTCCGGCTACACAGGTATCTTCTCTGGGCGCATCTTCACGACAATAGGCAAGGGGTGAGCGGAGCGGGGCTCATGACACCGCAGCCGTTGCCAAGAATGGCATTTTGGCGCGCGGCAGCATTCGTCCTGGAGCCTTCGCACGCTACCGTCCGCGGAGATGTGGCTCGACATCGCGCATTCGCTTGAGATGCTCGGCATATCTCAGCCCGATCTTTTTCAATCGCTCAGGAGCAAAGCCGACCTGTGCGAGCGCCATGCCTCGATCAAAAACCTCACTATAGCGCCTGATCCTACCCCCAGTCATTTCGAAGCGGCTCATTCCCTCAAAAACCACACGGGCGCCACTCGCCTCCGGCAGCGTGGAATCATAGCTGAAGCGATAGCTCGCATAGCCAAGCTCGTCAGATGCGAGAGGGAGGAAGAACTCCCACTGGTAGTTCATTCCGCCTGCATAGAAATGGTCGACAGTCTCGCAGATACCGACCCGCCCTGGCTTCGACGGACCGAAGAAATAATCGTCATACACGCCTTCGGGAGTGAACAGGTCTGCAAGCCTGTCGCCGTCACGTCGTTCGATGGCGCTGGCGAACGCGTTCAAGAGTGCGGGGAAGTCCATCGGGAAGCGTCCAGGCTCACAGCTATGGGCTGCGGCGTGTGTGTACGCTGCAGATTTCGCAAATTCCAGTGCTCTGCTATCGCGCCGCTCCCACGCGCCAACCTACCGGATTTGTTTGACAGTTACGAACGGCCGGAATTGGGCGA
>JBBATZ010000124.1:0-3834 GCA_040398425.1 Hyphomonadaceae bacterium | reverse complement strand
CTAGCTTAGTGCTCGCGACCCACCTTCCAGAAGGTCGAAGCCAGCGGCTCCAGCAGGTAGCCAAGCGCCGTCCGCTTGCGCAGCGGCACGATTACCTGTGCTGGCAGACCAGCGCGAATGCCCCCATCGGCCCGGAACTCCTTTAGCTTCGCCAGACCCTCGGGCGGCACCATGACTTCGATCTCGAAGTAGTGGTTACCGGTACGCTGGTCCTCGAAGCTGTCGGCCGAGACCTTGGAGATCTTGCCTTCGATGATCGGGATGTCGCGTTCCTGAAGCGCCGGGAAGCGGATCTGCGTCACCATACCAACATGCAGGTCGTCCGCGTCGGTCGGTGCCGCCTTGGCCTCGATCACGAGGTTGCGGTTGTCCGGCACGATTTCCATCAGTGTGTCGCCCGCCGAGACAACGCCGCCTTCGGTGAACACCTTGAGACCCACAACCTGGCCGCTGGCCGTCGCACGCACAGTCGCGCGGGCGATCTGCTGGCGCGTGGCGACCAGTTTAGGCATCAGCTCATCAAGCCGAACCTGGAGGTCTCGAAGCTCGGTCGCGACTTCTTCCATCTGGCGACGATCAATGCCGAGAATTTCCAGGCGCGCCTCTCCAATCGCTTCGGTCAGGCGGGCGCTGTCAGACCGTAGCGTGCCTTCCTTGCCGTCGAGATCGGCGACGCTGCGCTCCATCGCGCGAACGCGGTTGAGCGCGACATAGCCAGACGGAACCAGCTTGCGCAGACCTTCAAGCTCTTCGCCCATAAGATCCTTCTGCATCTCGTTCGAGAACTTCTGCGACTCGATACCCGAAATCTGTTCGGCATGCTGACGGATGCGCTGCTCCAGGACGCTGCGCTCGGTCGAGTTCGAGTTGCGGCGGCTGTCGAACAGCAATTGCTGGCTGCGCAGCGCCTCGGCGGCGAGCGGCTTGTCTTCTTCAGGGATCGAGGCGAACTCGACAGGCGCATCGAAGGCTCGCGCGTTGGAGCGCTCCGCAATCAGGCGGGTGCGCTGGGCCAGTAGTGCATAGGTTTCGCCGGCAAGGCCGCGCTCTTGCGCCACGAGTTCCGAAGCCGAGATCTGCAGCAGCAGGTCGCCCTCTTTGACGAATTGCCCTTCCTGCACGTTCAGCTTGGTGACGATGCCGCCATCGCGGTGCTGCACAGCCTGGCGGTTGCCCGCCACCGCGACGATACCTTCGGCAGTTGCCGCGGCGTCGAGCGGAATGAACGAGGCCCACCCCAGCAGGCCGACAAAGAAGACGCCAGCGATTGCAGCGCCCATCCGCAGTTCGGGCATTACCGAGTCGCGCGCAGGCGACATCAAGTTCAAAGCTCCGGCGTGGCTCGTATCGTTCGCGGGAGTTTCTGCGACTTTCATATTAAGGGCTTTCATATAGTCAGCGCTCACAGCATCAGACATGATCAGGTCCTCCCCCCTTGGGTCATGGGCACGACGTTGGCACGCGCGGCGGCACGCTTGCGTAGCTCCTCGACGACGTCCTGACGCGGCCCGTAATGGGCGATTGCGCCTTCATGCATAACCAGCAACCGGTCGGCATTGTTCAGCACAGCCGTGCGGTGCGCCACGATCATGATCGACGCGCCACGTGCAGTCAGGGCTTTGATAGCGCGATCGAGGGCTTCTTCACCGTCCTGATCGAGCGCCGAGTTGGGCTCGTCGAGGATGAACAGTTGCGGCTCGCCAAAAAGGGCCCGCGCCAGCGCAACACGCTGCGCCTGCCCCGCCGAGAGTTCGAAACCGTTCGACTTGATGACCGTGTCATAGCCGTTTGGCAGCGACAGGATCATGTCGTGCGCGCCCGCCATCTGGGCGGCGGCGACAACCTGGCAATCCATTTCCACCTTGCCCATCGACGCGATGGCGCGGAAGCGGGCGATGTTCTCGCTGATCGTTCCCGGAAGCAACGCGATGTTCTGCGGCAGGTAGCCGACATGCATCGCCAGTGATTCCGGATCCCAATCCTTAATGTTGGCGCCGTCGACCCGCACTTCGCCCGCATCAGGAACGATTGCGCCAGCCGCGATCCGGGCCAAGGTGGACTTCCCCGATCCCGAGGGGCCAATGACGCCGAGCATTTCGCCGGGCTTCAGGGTGATCGACACGTTGCGAAGGACCAGGGCGGCTCCCGGCGCCGTCGACTTGACGACGATGCGATCCAGCTCCAGCTCGCCTTTCGGCTTCGGCAGCGCGGTGCGCTCTGAATCCGTCGCTTCCGTCGTGTCGAAGAGCCGACGCAGCGTATCGAGAGCATTGCGCGCCTGCATGATCGTGGGCCAGCTGCCGACCAGTTGTTCGACCGGCTGCAGGGCGCGGCTCAGAAGAACCGAAGCCGCGATGATCGAACCCACTGAAATCTGGTTGGTGACGGCGAGCCAGGCGCCGACACCGAGCGCCAGCGACTGCATGAACATGCGGATGAACTTGACCAGCGTGTTGTAGCGAACGCCCAGCAGCTGCACCTGGCCGGCCGCTTCAAGGCCTTCGGCGCGCTGCATGATCTGGCGATTGACCAGCGAGCGGCGCATGCCGAGTGCGCGGATCGCCTCGCCCTCAGAGACCGTGGCCTGGTGAGCCGCATACGCGGCCGCCGAAGCCTGGTGAGCCTTGCCCGACTTGCGGGAGGTTTGACGTTCATTCAGGAGTGCGAGCACGACGAGGACAATGCCTGCGCCGATGATCAGCCAGCCCAGCGCGGGGTGGATGGCGAAGGAGACGATCAGGTAAAGCGGGGTCCACGGCGCATCAAACAGGGCGCTGGCGGCCGGCCCGCCCACGGTCTGGCGGATGGTGTCGAACTCGCGCAGGGCTTGCGTCGAGGCGGGCTCGCCTTGCTTCAACTTGGCGCGCGACATCAGACGATCGAGGATTTCTCCCGAAAGAAGACGGTTCAGCCTCAGCGATGCACGCATCAGGATACGGGTGCGGGTGGCCTCAAGAGCCGTCAGCGTCGCGATCGCGACCGCCAGGACAACCGTAATCCAGAGCAGCGTAATCACCCCACCGGTCGGCACGACGCGGTCATATACCTGCATCATGTAGATGGTGGGAGCCAAATAAAGTGTATTTATCAGGGCACTAAACAGAGCCGCAGCCCAGAAATGTGGTTTACAGGCTTCCAGCGCTCTCGCAACCGGGGCGGGCAGCAAAGACTTGATCACGGTCTACCGTCCTTTTTCGCAACTCCGGAATCCCATCAATCCCGGCCGCATGTCCGAACACTCTGCAGGTTCGGTGCCTGTTTACCATTACAGGCCGCAGCGTGCGTAGCACTTACACTTAACAGGACACGCACGGTGGTGCGACACTCTGCCAGAACTCGCCCGAACCTTTATAAACAGCCCCTTGGCAATTCCCTTATTCGGGGAATTTCCCATGTGCGGCAGACCTCTTCAGACCCGCCGACGCACTGTTCGCGTTAACTTTTTCGGGCAAGGCCCGCCCAGGTGAGACGCTGATTTGGCACAGCACCGCGCCGCCCTTGATCCGCCCGCGCTCCAAACGCACCGGGCCCCACCTTTCGGAGGGGCCCGGCCGTCATGGTTAGTCAAGTATTGGCGCGTCTCCGGCCTAGACCAGGGAGTAGTCGGTCACGAGCTGGCGGACGCCGACTTCGACCGTGTCCGTGCGGTCGATGAGACCCGTGACGTGGTCGAACGGACTATGCGCGCCGAACATCGACAGCGAGGTTGTCTCGAGGCCTGAGCGCAGGGTGAGCGCTTCGAGCAGGCTCTGGGCGAAGGACGAAGAGGTATCCTGCACCAGTTCCATCAGCTCGAAGTCGCTCACGATGCCGCCGGCGCTCAGCGTGCTGGCG
>JBBATZ010000123.1:0-4015 GCA_040398425.1 Hyphomonadaceae bacterium | reverse complement strand
CTTTTCGTACAGCGTACGCGCTCTCGTGCAAATTTGAGGGGCCCTCAAATTTCCCACGACAAAGACACTTTGCTACCGGCCGCCGTGGCCTTCGGCCACGTTGGCCGGGGACAAAGCTCCATTGTCAGAAATCATCGTACTGAGTGGGGAGAGAGTTAGTGACTCACTCCTACTGTGTATAAGGGTATGACAGACTTCCACTAAAGGTGCGAAACTGCTAAGGTTTCCTAGATAACCTATCTAACCGGATCCAATCTCACCAAGCCAGCCTGTCGCAGTTCCCGTTTTAGGAGGGCTGGAAGGTGATGATCCGTTTTGGTAGGCGGCCGCTAAGCCTGGAAGGCCGATGACTTAGAGATGGCCCGCGATTGCTGTGATGACCTCTCCACGGCGCTGGAGCTTCGCCGCCTTTGACGAGGATGGGGCGATGCCGGTGATGTGGCGGTCCAGGTGGGCTAACGGGGTGTGGCGCTTGTGCATGTCGGCGCGGACCTTCATGCCGTGGTTCCAGAAGTGGAGCCTGTAGTAGACCTGGGCGCCCTTGGCGCCGGCGTGCTCCGCCCGCAGGGTCCAGCCGCCTTGGTCGCCGCGAGTCTCCTCCGAGCAGAGGGCGAGCTGCTGGGGCCCGTAGAGCCGGTTGCAGTGGAGGTTGAGGCGCCGAGGATCGAGGCCTCGGTGCTCGGCGTAAGCCCGCATGGCGTGCCCCAGGCGGCGGTAGTACGTGCGGCCTTGACCCTCCGCCGCGCCTGGCAGCCCAGACCAAATGGTGCTGCCGCGCCGCGGGGTGTATCGCCTCAGGAGGTTGATGACCGGGGTCGCTAGGCAGAAGGCGTCTGCCTTGTCAGGGTTGCTCCCGTAGGACCGCGTGCCCCGGTTGCCCTTGAGGTCGTTTTTCACGCGCGCCCTTGCCTGGATGCCCAGGATGGGCAGGAGGGGGTTGTCCCTTGGGGAACCAAGGTCGCAGAAGTTGACGTAGAGGCAATCCTCCTGGCTGGTGCCGAGGATAGCCACGCAGTGTTGCGCGAGGAAGGCGCGGCGTTGGTGCCTGCGGCCAGGCAGCGGCGCTGGTTGTTCCTCGAGCTCCGCTGCGAAGGCCGAGTCGAAGGATGTATCGACGACGTCGGCCGGCTCGAGCGCGCCGGTGTTTGTGACGAGACCCTCGGAGGGTCGCAAGGACAGGCCGCACTGCAGGAGTTGCATGGGGATGATGACGGCGGCCCAATGCCGGATGAGAGGGTGCGACCGGTAGAAGGAGCACATGTCCAAGAGCATCGCGGCAAAGATCTCGATGCGTTGGTCGTCGTGGAAGAGCCCATCGTCGGGGTACATGTTCTCCTCGAGCATCTTCTTGTAGTTCCTGATGGCGGCCTTCGCGGCGTTGCCGAAGAGCTCGGCCGTCTCGGTGATGGCGCCTAGACCGATGAGACCAGCCCGCACCCCGCTGAGCTGCTGCATGATGTAGTCCGGGGCGAGGTGCTCCTCGAAGATGCAGTGCGAGACGAAGACCTCCGCCTTGCGGTGGAAGGAGACGTCCACGTCGCGTAGTGGGTCGAGCTGGTTCAGCTGCATAACTTGAATAAAGTGTTCGAGGTTCTTATTGTAGCGAGCGCGGCTACCTGGCAGGACAGAGAACTCATTGAGGGCCGCGAGGCGTCCTCCATGAGTCGCAGCCAGGCGGAGCTCGGTCGCCACTCTGGGGTCGTCCGGGCGAGGGCCGCCTTCACCTCCATACTGTCGGGCGTTGTGAAGAGCCGCGAGGCTACGTCGGCCACAATATTCAGCTTCCCCGCTAGGTGCGCTTGAGTGCACATGGCGCCCGCCCGCGCTAGCAGTGTCTGCTCGGTGAGGATGAGGAAACGGGGAAGGGCGTGGTTAGTAGACTGGTTAGTGGCCTGGGCCAGAGCCACCCCGCTGTCCGCCCTGCGATGAAGGTGTAGGTCGGGCACGTCGTTGCCGAGGGCATGAAGGGCGAGCGCCACGGCGAGGACCATGCCTGCAAGCTCGAGGACGTTGATGGTCCATGGGGCGGGGTCCCAGTCGTCTGGGACTGTCCACACCGCCCAGCCGCGCCCGGGCACGTACGCTGCGATGGTGCGCAGAGAGAGGCAAGCGTCGGAGAAGATGACGCAGTCGGCGGCCGCCTCCTGCCGCGCGTGCAGCTCCGCGAGCGTCGTGTCGCGTGAGAGGGAGAGGAGGGGCACGCGGTCAATGTCGAGCAGCAGGCACTCGGGATGCTCGAGTGCGTGCAGGGACCATAGGCGAAGGGTGCGGATGGCGGAGACACAGTCTTCGTTGAGGGGGACGCTGCCCTCCTTTTCCTTTCCCCGTCGCCGCATCTCTCCGATGTGGCGAGAGAGCGCGCGGCCAAAGAAACGCAGGTAAGGCGCGCGGGTGTGCATGCCCAGCTGAATGGCGTAGGAGAAGAGCGCCTGTAGGGTGCGCACCTTCATCCACTCGCCGGCCTTCCTGTCCGGCGTGTGGCACCAGAGCATGATGAGGGTGCGGGCGAAGCGGCGCAGGGTCAGGTGGGTTCGCCAACGGGCAAGGTCGTAGACGATGCCTCCGTGAGTAACGGTACGGGCGGGGCTCAAGGTCGACGATTGGAACTTGTCTGACCCCAGCACGTGGCGACCCGCGATGCCCGGTGCCTCGCCCCCGGCCAGCGCGCGGGAGATCGGGCGGTCCTGTGCGAGGTACGTGGGGGTACCGATCTTTGCCGAGTCGTCGAAGAGCCAGTGGGAGACGTCGTAGCCTAGACCGGCGGCGTGACCACGTGCGTTGTCCTGGCGGGAGCACTCCGCTGCGATAGGCTCCCAGCCGAAGCCGGACTGGTAGTGCCCGAACTGGGCGGTCAGCGGGAACAGCATCGTATCCCTGTCGCCGGGGCCGCGGAGGGCAAGGGCGCCAAGGTTCATAGAGTCAGGGTGGATAGGCTCTCGGTTGTGGGCGTACGATGCGTCATCGATCTCCATCGCCACCTCGTCCCGCCCGTGCTGCTGGCCCGCCAGGGCCAGGTGCCTGCATATGATCGCCGAGGTGGTCGGGCGGATAGGCAGGTAGGTGGCGCCGGCGAGGTCGGCCCAGCGTCTATCGAGGGAGCCGACTGGCGTCCCGTTGAGGCCGTTGGACTTGTAGTTGCCGATCCAGCGGCCGATGGGCTTGCCTGGCTTGAAAACGGCAAAGGTCTCGGCCGAGATGGCGGCGAGACCCTCGCGTGTGCGGGCGGCAGTGGCCGTCTCCCAGTCGACGAGGATGGCCAGGCCGCGCTCTTGGAGTTTTGCCGCGTGGGCTAGAACGACGTTCGCGGGCACGCGATCGTCAGGAGCAGGGCGGCGGCACCGCTCCTCCGGTGGAAGCGGGTTAGAGCCGCGGAAGGCGACGCCGACGTCGACGCCATCCGCCACGCGCAGTAGCGCGGGCAGGAAGGGGGAGCCCGCGCAGAGGGCCTCGATGGACGGACGGTTGATTACGGCTTGGGATGCCGCGAGAGTGGCCGCACGAGCGCGGAAAGTAGCCATGAGGCCGTGCGCCTGCACCATGGCGGTGTCGGCCGCGCGACAAGCGAGAAAGGCCGGAGAGGGGTTGGGGGCGGCCGCCCGCGCTGCCTCGGCATTGAAGGTGCCGTCGCCGAAGGTGAGGCAGCGTTCCAGCACCCGCACGGGACAGGTGAGCCCGTCCAGCTCGGGGAAGACGGAGGCCAGAGAGGGGGGGACGACGCGAGCGCCCCAGAGCCGGCGGATGACCGCGGCGAGGGCGTCTGGGACGCCGGCCGGAGCTGTGAAGCCCGGGGGCGTGCCGTCGAAGTCGAAGTCCCCTGGTAGATCGTCGTAGGAGGCAAGTGCCTCCCCGAGGTCCTCGGTGAAGAGACCGTCGAGGGGGCAGGGAGGGGGAAGGCCGCGCGGGGTGTGGCCGAGGTCGGCGACACACTGTCCCGGGGCAACGCATGGGCTGCGTGGGGCCAGGCCGCGCGGGGTGTGGCCGAGGTCGGCGACACACTGTCCCGGGGCAACGCATG
>JBBATZ010000122.1:0-4086 GCA_040398425.1 Hyphomonadaceae bacterium | reverse complement strand
TTAGTCAATCGTCGCGTCGGCCATCGCGATAGCCATCCCGATACCCATCGGAATACTCGTCGTCGCGATCATGGTGACGATCATCATCGCCGTCCTCGTAGCCGTAATACGTGGTGGGGAAGGCGCAGTAGGAATAGCCGCCGCCGAACGGGTTCAGCTGGTAGCCAATCTGCTGGTAGGGGTATTGCGGATAGGATGTCGCTAGCGTATCGGCCGCATGCTCGCGGTACATGCCGCCCGGGCAGGGCGCGTTCACCTGTGCGTCGAGTTCGTAAGCGGCCTGGTTCAGCCCTTCGGCAAAGAGGGCGAGGTCATCGGTGGTGGAGGCACCAGCCGCAAGCAATGGCGCGATCAACAGCTTACGTTTCAAAGGCGAAGCTCCCCAGCTTTCTCACTCGCGCTAACTGACACAGGCATTCTCGGCGAAATCGTGGCGAAAAACTTGGCGTACTGGTCAATCGCGAAAGCCGGCGCGACAGAACTGTCAGGTTGACTTGCAACTCGGCTATTCTTCGCGACGAATGGTGCGCGGAACCAGTCGCTGCGCGAGACCCTTGATGAGTAGCAGAGCCTGGCGCGCATCTATCGGCTTGTGGATTACGAAGCGGGCCCCAGCTGCAAGCAGCCTTTCGCGGGCGGCCGGAGACTGGTCAGATGTACAGGCGAGGATCGCCATACCCGACAGTGACGGATCGGTCTGCTCCCGCAGCCAGATAGCAAAGTGCGAGCCTGCCTCTTGTGGGTCGGCCAGGTGCTCATCGATGACAACCACGTCGACATTGTGCTTTCCAATCAGCGTTTTCGCTGAGCCGAGATCGCGCGCGCCGATATACTCCAGGCCTGCCGCAGCCAGCAGCGCGCTCCAAATGCCCTGAATGCGCTCGTGATCGTCAAGAACGAGAACAGTTACGCCTTCGGTTGATCTGTCCACGGACTCAATCTTCCACTGTGGGTATGACCGTCTCGCTTATCCGCACCAGATCTGGCTGCGGCGAACGTGCTACGTCTTCAATTTCTTCTTGGACCTGTTGGGGCATCACCGACAGGGCGCGATAACATCGTCCAGACATGCGTTACTCTTCTCGTTCAACCTGCGGGCGCGCGATTGTTTCTGGGAGGAAGCGTCCGAGCCAACATCGGGCTGCTCCCCAATGCGGTCGTTGCCCGGCAGCGTTGAACAGAGCAGTTTTGCGAGAACTCTACCCTGAGTGTTCCCTAGAGCCGGTCAATCGAACTCCGATCCGGAGATGAAAACTGCAGCCATCCCGGCGGTGACGATTTGCTTACTCGTCGCCCCCGCAACGCCTGGAGACTTCAGGTGACTGAAGTACCGTGCCCCGCATCCCATATCTCCACGTTTGTCCCGGCCGATATCTCGGCGCGCAGACTGATTTCGCAAGCGAATGATATTCCGTAGAATCAGGGCCGATTGGTCATGTCTCTAGCGGAGGCGCAAAAGCTTGGCACCAACGCCACGATTTCGAACGCATGACGCTCCGGCAACTCAGACTTTTGACTATGCCGTTCGGCTCGCGCTGACCTGCCTGTGTAGTTTCGGACCAACCACAGCGCGTCAATGACCGCCTCTGGGCGGGTCCTGCCGCAACGCAGCGTCATCGTCGCATGACTGAAGTGGATCGACCCTGACGGATCGCCACTTTTAGCGCCCGGGCGAGCTGTGGCTGTGAACGGGCACCGATGACTGACCCCTCCCAACGTCGCTCAATCAACCTGGTAGCGCGCCGATCGACGTCCGGACCCCGCGCCCTTTTACAGGCGAGGGGTCTACCCGAATAGCTCGTTTAGGTACGCAGCCAATCGCACACCGGCCTGGGCGAGTCGCCGGTCGATGGTAGGGTTATGCTGGTAGGCATAGGACCACGAGAGCTGGTCGCCTGCGGGATAAATCGTATCGCGAATGGCCGCGCTTTCCGCAATCCACGCGCGCGGATCGGGCGTCGCCCATTCCTGCTGTTCGACCGGCGTGATGAGACGCCGCAGAAACGACGCGTACTCGGTGAAGGAGAGCTGGCGACGGTCGATCAACCCTGAATCCCAGACGGCGTGCAGATTGGTCTGTTCGCGGAATAGCGTGACTCGAACATCATTGCCGCCCTTGTCGGCACCGTTTCCGGCGTGAAGCGGTTGGTGCAAATCGCCGATGATGTGAAGTGTGAAGCGAAGCGCCAACTGCTTGTCGGCCGGAGCCGCCCTCGGATCCTTGAGAGTCTCCCGGAACTTGCGGAGCGCAGTCACTGCGTCTCCCTCGGGAGGAGCGACAACATCGGCGTAGAACTTACCGGGCGGTACGGTGACATAGTGCCATGGGTTGGCTGTACTCTGCCAGAACGGGTCAGGGCTCGAACGCATCTCGTCGGCCCACGTGGACGCCTCGGCCAACGTTTCCGAACCCAGAATCTCGCGGATCGCGCGCGCTGTTGTCGATGTCAGGAGAGGTTCCGCAATCGCGCCGGTGACCCGGTGACCAATCTGGCCCCACGCAAACGCGGGCGAGGGGACCAGCAAAACCAACAGAATGGCGAGGACCGTGCGCATAGATTGCCTCCTTTGGACATCAGCGAGTGAAATGCCATTGAGACAGCGTGACGGAAAGAGCGGCCGCCGGTGTCGGCAGAAACCTGGATGTGAACAGCCGTGTGGTTTGAGTGTCGAGCAGCACGACAATTTGCGCTTCGGCTAATCCGGGCCCCAATTCGGTCATCCGCCCCACTATCGCACTGCCGGCGTTATGGCAGCTAGGCAAAGCGCAAAAAACACAACGCCCTTAACTGCAAACCACCACCACGGGACGGGATGAACGCCGTCGGGATTGCTCCACCCACCCGGAAAATCTTCGTCAATCACGACGAGATGGCCAAGAAACACCCCTCCCGAGAAGCCGATAGCCGTGAAAATGTAGGGTACCGAGAAAGCAGCGGATAGCAGGAGGGTGATCGCCAACGCACCCGCGCCAAGCAGCGCAACTCGACTGATGATAGATGCTGTCATCGGTTCAATTCTGACAGATGCTGCATAGGGCCGCAATTGTCCGACCTCGTTGTCGGTGGGGTGCGGTTCATGACAGGGTCGAGGTTATTGGAGGAGTTGGCTTCATGAGACCACAACGGCACCGTGGCGCCACGGCGCGTGCACCCCAACGAAATCTGGCTGGCGCCGCGATGAGCGCTGTAACTTTCTGTCGGTGGATCTTTCTTGCCTGTCTGCTGGCGACTGGCGCCGCGCTGGCGCAGCCCGCCGCGTTCGCTCAGCGTTACAGTCCCGCGCCGGCGAGCGCCGACGGCATCGGCAAGCGCTACATGGGGCGCGAGATCGCTGCGGTGATGGGATGGCAAGGCGCAGCATGGCTCGAGCGGGAGGAACGTGAGCGCGAAGAGCGCACCGACCTGTTGCTGACCGCTCTGGCGCTGCGCCCCGGCATGGTGGTGGCCGACATCGGGGCCGGCACCGGTTACCTGTCGCGGCGTATGGCGCCGACCGTGATGCCGGGCGGCAAGGTCTGGGCTGTCGATGTACAGCCGGAAATGATCAGCCTGCTTCAGGCCAGCGCCAAGAGCAGTGGCCTGACGCAGATCGAGGCGCGGCTGAGCTCGGTCGATGACGTCAAGCTGCCCGCCGCTTCGGTGGACCTGGCAGTCATGGTCGACGTCTATCACGAGCTGGCTTACCCCTACGAGGTGATGGCCAGCGTGCTGAAGGCCCTCAAGCCCGGCGGCCGCGTCGTCTTCATCGAGTACAAGGCCGAGGATCCCCGCGTGCCCATCAAGCCGGTGCACAAGATGAGCGAGGCGCAGATCAAGCGCGAGGCCGCTCTCTTCCCGCTGGAGTGGGAACGCACTGTGAGCACGCTGCCCTGGCAGCATGTGGTCGTGTTCCGCAAAGGGGGCTGAAGGCGCGGTGACCTGCGCTAGGATTTTCGGACTGGGCGCAGCGCGTCAATCATGGTCTTTGGGCGATCTGCTGCCCGTCCGACCGGGCGAGCCGGAACAGCGATTGTTGCGCGCGCCTGCCATCGGTAACAATGTAGTGGCGCGTGCCGATAAGCGCGGCGAGAGCCGGGCGATCCGC
>JBBATZ010000121.1:0-4154 GCA_040398425.1 Hyphomonadaceae bacterium | reverse complement strand
GAACAGGATCGCCTCCATGGCCAGCACCGTGATGGAAACGGCGATCAGCGGCTCGATGATCTCCATCGGGGCTGTGACGAGACCGAGGCTGGCAAGGGCGAGCGTGATCGTGTGGGCGAGGGTGAAGGTCGTCACCTGCGTGATCTCGTGAGCGAACGGCTCGTCAGTGCTGGGTGCCTATACATGATGGCGTGGGGTGATCAGTGCACTTCCTGGGATGACAGCGTCGATATCGCGAACATTGAGCTGTTTGACTATAAGGATATCCCGGAGGACCAGTTTGTGATGACGACTTGGCACGAAGATGAGCCTGTCGAGGAAGTGTTCTGGTATGCGCAGAATTGCGCGTTTCAACCTGTGGTGGAATTGAACAACACACTCATCCTCGACATTTCGCCAGTCGAGCGCGGCGAACGACTCCTTTTGCTTTTCAGCAAGTCCATCGAAACGCAGAACCAGTAGCTCACGCTGGAACGCTTCGGGTCGCTGCGGCACGTCTGCTTCTTGGACGAGCTCCAGCCGCATCGCAGCGTCGTCGATGAATGGCTTGACTGGATCGACCCAGCCGGATCGCCACAATTTGCGCTAGGCCAGCGAGGCGGTAGAGATGCGCTTTGCACTCGGGTCGAGCCACGCATAGGTTTATTCTTCGAGGTCCGCCAATGAAGTATGATGACGCATCGTGGCACTACGGTGGAAATTTTCCTGAAGATCTCGAGCCCATTGCTGGAGCAACCCACATCGCACTGTTTGCTGCATGGGCAACGCTTGCGGGCCTCGGCGGCGAGCTGGCGGCCGACCAACTGCCGCTGCTGAAGTCTCGCTCAATGACCCCAACTGAGTGGTTCATCGCTGCGTGCGACGAGAAGTTCACTGACGAGGACCTCTCCGATGAAGGTAACGCTTTTGCGCGTTCGTACTACGCCGATGCGGAAGGAGCACTGCGCGACCACATAGGATCGTACCTGGGCGACTACGAGGTCACATTTCCTGAGGCGACTGACCTTTATCGCGTTGCCCCTCTCTGGTCCTCTTTCGATCGTCTTGCTCCAGTTCTGGATCAGCGGCTGGCGGAGTGGCGTAGCAGGCGCTGAGTCATCCAGTCTCCCTGTGTCACGTTTTGGGCGAGCTCCCGCCGCAGCGCGTCACGTCCTCTGAATGACGCATCTGGATCGACCCTGCCGGATCGCGACATTCCGTATTCGGCGGCACCGGGGTCCATTTGCGACAGTCGGAGCCGTGCCCGCTCGCAGGTTACTCTCGGCCTGAAAATCCTGAGGCAGGTCAACAAGGCTTGGACGACGCCAGAGCCGCTGCATAGAAGCAACCCGTACCACCCGAACCTCTTGACCATGAGGCAGCCACACGTCTCATCTGACGAGGGACAGGAAGAAATGGGGGAGGCGGTGGTTCTACAAAGCAGCAAGAAACCACGGACAGCGGCCTCGATTAGAAAGCAGCTCGCTTGCGTGACACGCAACTGCGGGCTTCAGAGGTGCTCATGAACACTAAGCAGCGAGTCAAAACGCTAGTCACGACCGACCCGTTATTGCTGGTGGTATGCCTGTTGATGGTTCCGACGTCCTTCACTTCGGTAATGGTGTTCGGACTGTTCGACAAAAATGTCGTCGTGTTGATGGGGGCGTGGTTGGCGTCTTGCTCGTTCCTGCTTTCAGTTGCGCATGGCGCTGCCAAGAAAGTTGCCGCAGCTGAAGGTGACAAGGACCAGCTCACCATAGAATTCGAGATGATCGTGATGGCGGCTCTGCTCTGGACTGCTACAGCGGTGCTGACGTTGGGTGCGAGCAGCTTAGTCTGGCCGGTTATGTCTCCTCAAATGCTTCCATACTTCGGCCTGGCACTGACTATTGTTGTAACCATCTCGACGTTTTCGTGGCTGAAGGCCAGGGCAGAATTGGGATGACCAGCCTCAGGATCTTCGGCCCAGGCGCAGTGCGTCTTTGACCGCATTTGGGCGATAAATGACCGGTCGTGGTGCTGTGGCTGACTGACCGGAATGCGCTCGTGAAGCGACAGACAAGGGCGGTCGCGGGGCAGGACTTTCGTATCAGCCGTGCCAAGTCCAACCAGCAGAAGTGGTTCGTTTTCTCCGACCGCGCCGCGGCTTCCGGGATAGGTAGACTTCTGGAGGATTTTCGGCGTCTGGACCGGCGCTGAACCGATGTCCTGTATGTTGCATATTAAACATTCCGTGTTAAATATGCAGGGATGATTGATCGCCTCGTTGAAGAAGACGTGCGCAGCGCGCTGGCCCGCCAGGCAGCTGTGGGCATCATCGGGCCGCGCCAGGTGGGCAAGACAACGCTCGCGCTCAAAATCGCCGAGGAGCGCCCATCGGTTTATCTCGACCTTGAGTCACCTCAGGACCGGGCCCAGCTGCAAGAGCCCGAGCTCTTCTTCGAGCGGGAGGCAGCCAAGCTCATCATCCTCGACGAAATCCACCGGACGCCTGATCTGTTCCAGCCGATGCGTGGGTTCATCGACCGCCAGCGCAGGAAGGGTCGCAGGGCAGGGCAGTTCCTTATCCTCGGATCAGCTGCGATCGACCTTCTACGCCAATCCGGAGAAACGCTGGCGGGACGGATCGAGTATGTGAACATGACGCCAGTCTCGGCCTTCGAGATTGACGCGGGACGAACTCATGAAGAGCGGCTCTGGCTAAGGGGTGGCTTTCCGGACAGCCTGCTGGCCAGGACGGACAAGGACAGTTTCCTCCTGCGCAGGAGCTTGATCCGGACCTATCTCGAACGGGACGTCCCTCAATTCGGACCGCGCGTTCCGGCCGAGACGCTTGAACGCCTCTGGATGATGCTCGCCCACAACCAGGGTCAGCTCCTCAACGCCTCCAGACTTGCCGCCTCCCTGGAAGTCTCGTCTCCAACCGTCTCACGCTATATCGACCTGCTCGCCGATCTATTGTTGGTGCGCCGCCTCCAGCCGCTCATCGCCAACGTGGGGAAACGACTGGTCAAATCTCCCAAGGTCTATGTCAGAGACACTGGCCTCCTGCATGCCCTGCTCAGCCTGCGCTCCTTGCCGGATGTGCTCGGCCATTCCGTTGCGGGATCAAGTTGGGAAGGCTTCGTGCTGGAGAGCCTCTTGGCGGTAGCGCCCGATGATGCCAGCGCTGCCTTCTATCGCACGGCGGCCGGCGCAGAGGTGGATCTCGTTCTTGATCTTGGCGGCAAGCTGGGACGCTGGGCCATCGAGATCAAGCGGACCGTAGCGCCATCGGTGTCCAGAGGGCTCAGGGTCGCCATCGAGGATCTCAAACCCGATCGCACCTTCATCGTTCATGGCGGCGAGAAGGATTTTCCTCTTGGCGGCGGCGTTGAGGCCATCACCCTCCGTGCTCTGAGTGGGTTGCTGCGGAATGCAAGATAAAGATAGCGCGGCGGTTTGGACGCCAACCGCCTGTCTGCACATAGAAAAAACCGCCGCGCCTTCATGAGGCGCTGGCGGCGGATCCGCCGCAACTTCGCGAGCGGGGTGCAAGCAGTGGAATTGATGGTGGGAGTCGGCATTCTCGTCATCATGACGAAGCGCGAGAATGAGTTCGAACTGAAGCTGGGCCGCATCGGCGACAAGCAGTCGTCGACCCTTGCCGGCGTGCGCGCCAAAGTGCGTCAGCACACTGGCGCGAAAGCCAGGCCCAAGACACGCATCGCACCGAAGACCGGCATCCGCGCGCACTTCCGGAAGGGCTCGGCGGGCAGGCCGCGGCCCGTCATTCCCACACAGCGTCGCGTCGTCGTGAAGGCCCGCTACGTGATGCACGGTTCGGGCAAGGGCGCGCCGTTGCGGGCGCACGTGAACTATCTGGCGCGCGACGGCAAAGCTGCCGAACGCGGCGAGCCGGGGCTTGAGCGCTCGGTCGATTATCTGCAACGCGCGGACACGGCAGGAAACGAACGCTTCGCGTTCTACGATCGCTCGGAAATTGGTGTAGACGGCAAGGCGATCACGGCCGGGTGGGCAGAGGACAGTCGGCATTTTCGGCTGATCATTTCCGCCGAGGATGGCGAAGCGCTGGGCGATCTCAAGCCCTTTATCCGCGAAGTGATGTCGGGCCTGGAGCGCCAGCTGGGCACGAAGCTGGAATGGCTGGCTGTAGATCACTGGGATACCGACAA
>JBBATZ010000120.1:0-4317 GCA_040398425.1 Hyphomonadaceae bacterium | reverse complement strand
CTAGTCGACAAGCCCCAGCTGTTTCGCGATCGTCCTGTCGACCGTGCGCTTGGGCATGTTGAGGCTGAGCCAGTTCTGCATCGGGTCGGGGGTGACGACGTAGCGGGTCTTTGGGCTCGCTGTGGTGAGGGCGGTCAGAACGGTCTGGCCGATCTGTTCGGGCTTGAGACCCTTGCGGCCCATCTCGACCATGTAGCTCTTCACCTTCGCGAGCGGGCCGGCATAGGGCGTGTTGGCGTAGCGGGTGACGTCGATGGCGTCGGCCTTGTCCCAGATCGGCGTGGCGATGGCGCCGGGAGCTATGACGATGACATCGACGCCGTAGATCATCAGCTCGCGGCGGAGCGATTCCGACAGGCCCTCGAGCGCGAACTTGGAGGTGTTGTAGGGGCCAACGAAGGGCATGCCGACGCGGCCGCCGACCGAGCTCATCATGCAGATGCGTCCGGGCGTTTTCGTGCGGGTGTCGGGGGAAGCGCCAAGCAGCGGGGCGAAGGTCTGCGTGACAATCAGCTGGCCGGTGACGTTGACCTCGAGCTGCTGCCGGAACGATGCGATGTCGATGTGGAGCAGGGGGCCGGGATTGGCGATGCCGGCATTGTTGACGAGGCCGAAGAGCGGCTGGCCCTTGAGCTGCGTTTTGACCTGGCGGGCACCGTCCGCGACGGCGGCTTCGTCGGTGACGTCGAACAGGAGCGGGGTGTAGGCGGCGCCGAATTCTGCGCTGAGGCGGTCTGCGTCGGCTTTCTTCCGCACACTGCCGAACACATGGAAGCCCTTCCGGGTCAGTACCTTAACGCAGCCCCAGCCGATACCCGTCGAGGCGCCCGTGACGACGATGGATTTCATTCAAGTCTCTCCTGTCCGGCCGGCGATGGAGGGTGCGGCTGTCGGTTGCGCATACTGACAAAGGCTGTGGCGGGATTGCACACGCGCCGGGGGAATAGCAGTTGGCCGGTTGATGCGCATCAGACGATTGATACTGAGACTGGGTTAGTGTTGCGCCCGGTGGGGGCATTCGGGGTCTGAGCGCATGACCAGGACTACAACCAAGACGGTCTCGCGGAAGACGACGCAGCTTGCGCTGCGCGGCGTGGATACCGGTTCGGATGATGGCGTGGTGTTGCGCTTTGCAGCCGGCGGCGAGCAGTTCAGCTGGCGCTTCAAGGCGGCGACTTTCGACGAACTGATGGCGCTGGCGCTGGGCGGCCGGCTGGGCAAGGGCAAGGACGTGCATTTCGACGCCGCGAAGGTGAGCTTCAAGGACGGCGCGGCAGGCCAGCCTGGATCTGTGCGCATCGCGATCGGACGCAAGGTGCGGATCGTGGCGCCGGTGAAACGGAAGGGTGCAAGGCAGGTTGGCGTGCGGCGGAAGGGGCCCGTAGCCTGACGTTTTGCTTCGAGGCATCTGCAATTGGCAGCAATGCCCCTTTGAGCTCGGACGCTGCGCAGCTATGTGAGTGAGTCAGCGGTCTGGTCGATCCGGCAACCGTGTCTTGCGGGCGGGGGGAATGCCGATGATCAAGAACATCTTGCCGCGCGTTGCCGGGCTTGCGGTGTGTGTAGCGGCGATGTCCGCCACGTCCTTCACGGCTGTTGCGCAACCCGTTCGGGACTGGAACGAATGCACAGCGAATTCTGACTCGGTCGCGGCCGCTGACCTTAGCATCGCCGCGTGTACGCGAGCCATCCAGTCAAGGCGCTACAAGACGAGCGATCTGGCGCTGCTTTTTGCTAATCGCGGCCTGCAGCGGAGCTACAGGGAAGACCTCGCCGGCGGCATAGAGGACCTGACGAAGGCGATCGAGCTTGATCCGCTCGATGCGACCTACCTTGACAATCGTGGTAGACTTTATCGCCGCCTGCCGCAGCTTGATCACGTGCGAGCGATTTCCGACTTCACGCAGGCGATCGCGTTGAACCCGCAGGAAGCACGATATTACTACCATCGCGCCGACAGCTACACCAGCGAGCCGGTATCGGATTTCGTCAAGGCGATCGCAGACTACACGCAGGCGATCACCCTTGATCCGAATTTCGCGGCAGCGTTCAGACAGCGTGGTTCAGTCTATATGCTCGGTACGCCTCGCGACTTTGCGCGCGCGATGTCCGATCTCAACCGGGCTATTGAACTCGATCCGCAGGACGCGCAGAATTTTGTCATGCGCGCCGGCGCATATCAGCTGGCGCCTGATTTTGATCGCGCGATCGAGGACTTCACGCAGGTAATCCGGCTCCAACCGGAATCGGCGGAGGCGTTGACCAATCGTGGCATCGCCTACATGCACCGCGATCAGCGGCACAATTCGTCCGCAATCGCAGATTTCACGCGGGCGATCGCGCTCGATCCTCAGTACATCGAGGCGTATTCCAATCGAGGCTACGCTTACATACTGGATACGCCGCCGGATTTCGAACGGGCGATCGCTGATTTTTCGCAGATGGCCGCGCTCAATCCGGAAGACCCCGAAGGCAATCGCCTGCGCGAAATGGCGATACAGGCGCGGTCTGATCCAGATTTTGACAAGGGCGTTGACCAATAGGCGACGCCCTTCGTCACCGCCGAGGGGGGGGTACGCGTCGTCGGCGTCGATGCCCTGCTGGCGCAGCTTCTCGATACTGTCCCGCCTCGTCTTGAGCTGTTCGGGCGTGTGCCCCGTCCATGATGAGACCTCGCCGATGATGCGCTGCGGATCGCGGGTGCGGCAGGAGCGGGTGGGATTGCCGGGTAACTTCCGCCCGGTGAGGTTTGGGTCGTTCTCGAACGGGCCGGCGGGGGCGACGATGTAGATCCGCTTGCGCGCGTCGCCGTGTCCCGGCTGAACTTGCGCAAGCTCCGCGCCTCAGATCGAGGCTTCCAGCGTGGCGCCTGAATAGATGAAGTTCGAAGACTTGCCCTTACCGTAGTTGGTCAAGAAACCGTGGACGAGCTGATCGCCGGTTTTCAGGTCAGCCTTGCAGTCATGATAGAACGGGCCTGCGTCGATGGGTGCGGTCGTTCGGCTGAGAGAGGACCGGTTCTGCAAGCGATGAGCCGGCGCTTGAAGCACTCAAGACATCCGGGGTGATTGCGGCTTGCTTGCTGTTGGAGATGGCGTCTGCAAGGCGGCAGACTTCTGCCGGTCGCGCCCCATGGTCCAGTTGCCTTGCATACTGACGAGCGGGTTGGGGGCGCACCAGACTTCGGCTGTGTCAGTGATCGCGGTGACCCAGATCAGGTTGTGGTCCTGACCGTAGTCGATCACGGCGACGGCAAAACCGTCACCCTTTCCGATGATCGAGACGGAGATAGGCGGGTTCAACTGGTTGAAGGACATAAGTGTGCCCCAGCGGCTTCAGGCAGGTGAAGCGCCGGGGCGGGTTTTCGTTCCGCGATTTGAACACTGCATGTGCCGTTTTTCGAGCGGCCTGCACTGCGCCCACAGCGCTCTGTTATCTGTCGAACCGAACGGCGCGGTCGGCGCGGGAAACTGCGCCTGCCTCTCTCGTGTTACCAAGAAGACCGTGTGCCAGTTTCCGGGGGCCGCAGCCCCGTAGCCGTGATTGATGCCGGGCAGGTTTCCCGGCGGTCCAGACGCCCCTTTCCCTTGACTTTCGGGCGGCTCAGCGCTTAGAGACCCGCTCCCGTCTTGAGGACAGCTCTCGCAGCTATTCCGGCCCTGCCGGCTAAAGTCGCGAAATCCCCAGCTGAACCAGCGGAAATTCAGCATTTACGCCGCATTCCGCGGCGAGTCCGCCGGATGAGCCGGTTGGCCTGTAACGACGAACCCTTTTGGAGCCTTGATGCCTGTCGCCCAGATGAATCCCTCTACCGACGATTTTGCCGCCCTGTTTGAAGAGAGCTTTGCCGGCTCCGCGATGATCGAAGGCCGGGTTGTTCCCGCCACCGTCACCGCCGTTGGATCCGACTTCATCACAGTCGATGTTGGTCTCAAGACCGAAGGCCGTATCCCCACCAAGGAATTCTATCAGGACGAAACCCAGCCCACGGTTGGCGCCATCGTCGAAGTCTACCTGGAGCGCATCGAGAACGCGCTCGGAGACGCGGTTCTTTCGCGCGACAAGGCCAAGCGTGAAGAGGCCTGGACCCGCCTCGAGCGCGTCCACGAGAAGAAAGAGACTGTCAAAGGGGCCATCGTCGGCCGTGTCAAAGGCGGCTTCACCGTCGACCTCGGCGGCGTCAACGCCTTCCTGCCGGGCAGCCAGGTCGATATCCGCCCGATCCGCGACGTCGGCCCGCTCATGGGCCAGATGCAGCCGTTCGCCATCCTCAAGATGGACCGTCCGCGCGGCAACATCGTCGTCTCGCGTCGCGCC
>JBBATZ010000119.1:0-4328 GCA_040398425.1 Hyphomonadaceae bacterium | reverse complement strand
TAGCGTGCCGCTACGGCCTCCGGCCCCAGCTCCAGCTCGGCGCGGGCAGCCTTCGGCGCAGCCGTTTCCGGCAGCTGGCAGATGACCGACGTGCCTGTGCCCGGCGCGGACTTGATCTTCACATCCCCGCCATGGAGTTCGACAAACGAGCGGACGAGGGCGAGGCCGAGGCCTGCGCCGCGTGTGTCGCCCGAAGTGAACGAGTCGAACACGCTGGACTGACGCTCGGCCGCGATGCCGCGTCCGTTATCTGAGACAGCGAGACGAATGATGTTCTCGTTCGGCACCGGCTTGGATGCCTCGATCTTGATATGACCGCCGGCGCCCGTGAAGCGCAGCGCATTGCTCAGCAGGTTGAACAGGACCTGCTTGATGCGGCGTTCGTCGGCGTGGATATTGCCGATGCGATCGTCGCACAGGATCTCGACGCGGACTTTCGTGTTCTGGGCGGACGACACGACAAGATCCACCGCGCCTTCCATGGCTGCGCGGAGCGAGAAGCTGGAGAGCTCCAGCTCCATCTTGCCGGCTTCGATCATGGCGAGGTCGAGAATGTTGTCGATGACCTTGGAGAGGTGATCAGCGGCGGACAGGATCGAGTCTACCTGCACACGCTGCTTGTCGCTGAGGGGACCGGGCATCTCGCTCTCCAGCAATTCGGCATAACCCAGGATGGTCGTCAGCGGCGAACGCAGCTGGTAGCTGACGTTCTGCACGAACTCGTTCTTCAGCTTGTCGGCCGCCTGCAGCGCCTCGTTCTTGTCCTTGAGCGCCTGCTCGACCTTGCGTGCAGCTGTCACATCCATGAAGGCCACCAAGGTCGCACCGTTCGGAAGGGGCTGGGTGATCCAGGTGATCGTGCGGTCGTTGG
The DNA here is from genome assembly GCA_040398425.1 of Hyphomonadaceae bacterium. Classification (GTDB taxonomy): domain Bacteria; phylum Pseudomonadota; class Alphaproteobacteria; order Caulobacterales; family Hyphomonadaceae; genus UBA7672. The sequence goes on along the minus strand of JBBATZ010000119.1, from coordinate 3,457 downwards.
AGGTCCGCATCACGCCCTGCGCCGGCTGTCGATAGTCGGGCGAGGGGTTGGTCACGCGGCTGCGGATCGTCGCCCACACATTACGGTCGTGAAAAATACGTGCGCATTGGCCGACGACGGCATCAAAGTCCGGGCTGTCATTCAGCGTCTCGCGCTGCAATTCCCACAGCTCGGCGAACGCATCATTGTGCAGGCGCAGGCGGCCATCGGCGCTGAACACCACCACCGCCTCACGCAGATGGTCGAGCGTGGCTTTCTGGACGTTTATCAGGCGATTGAACTCGGCCTTCAGCGTCACTTCGTCCGTGATGTCCTTGAACAGCAGCAGCGCGCCGCCAAGCGGGTGGCGCTGGCGAGTCACGCGGATGATACGGCCATCGGGCAAGTTCCAGAGGTTTTCGGTGAAGTCGACTTTTTCGCCCTGATAGTAGGCGAGCTCGTCGCGGCGCCATTTTCCGAAGTCCGGTTGCGCCGGCAGTTTGCGACGCTCGCGCAGGCGGTCGAGGAGGGAGCCGTGGTCCGGCTTGTTCAGAAGCTCTGCGGGATCGAGGCCCCACATCGCCTGGAAGGCATGGTTGTTGAAGATCAGCTTGCGGTCCGGTCCGAAGATCGCGACGCCGTCGGCCACGTGGTTCAGCGTGTCGTCGTGCGCCTTGGAGTTCTTCTCCAGCGTCTCGCGCGCATTTTCCTGTTCGGTGATGTCGAACGCCATGCCGCCGAGGCCGCCGGAAAGCGGGAACATCTTGACGCGCATCGCGCGGCGCTCGCCGTCCACCACGATGTGGCGCGTCTCGTCGGTTTCGGCGTTGGCGTTGATGGTCTTCTGCGCCTGCGTGGCGACGTGCTGATCGAGCAGGATCTGACGATCGAGCACATGGTCGATGCCGGGCGCGCCAACGGCTTTCAGGTAGGCGCGGTTGGCCCATTGCAGTTTGCCGGCGCCGCTCATCCGCCAGGCAGGGAAGGGCGCCTTGCCGAGCATTTCGAGGAAGGCCATCGGATCGCGCGCAACAGCCGCGCGGGCTTCCTCGATACGGGCGCGGGCGCCAGACTCTTCGAGACCCTTGATAGTCGTGTCGGTGATCCACAGGACGGCGCGCGCGCCGGCGGTGCGACCGTCGGCTTCAAGGAAACGGCCGCTCGGCCCGATGATGGTGAGTGAGAACGGCGCGCCGTCCTTGCGCAGCTGTTTCAGGCGCTCGCGCAGCGTGGTATCCTGACCGGCGCCATCGCGCGCCTCGAGATCGGCTAGACCTTCGAGGATGCGTTCGCCCGGATCTTCCGAGGTGCCGTCATCTGCGAAACGGAGAATGCCCATCAGAGCGACGGGCGAGCCGTACAGGTTCGGCATACCCCATTCGGATTGTTTCGGACGCGGCTGGCCCTCGGGCACATCAGCATCTTCCCAGACCATGATCACGCCAGGGTGGGCGCCGAACACACTTTCGGCGCGCGCCAGCTGTTCGCGCGCTTTCTGTTCCTGCTCGCGATACTTCCGGGCGGCGCCGCGAGCGCCATCGGAAATTCGCAACGCCCAGAGCAGGGCTGCAATGCCAAACGCCGCCGCGCCCGCAACAAGCAGGACGAGGGGCTGGGTGATGTTCATATCCATGGTCGTCTGGTCCCGTGGGGCCCGAATCACGTGTCGCAGGGCATCCTACAGGCGGATGGCCTCAGTTAACCAAATGGCAGGGCGCCGGGTTAACGGCCGGTTAAACCGCTGAAATAGGTCGGCAAAACTTGCCGAGCGCTACCCCGAATGGCGATCTCCAGCGGCCGGCGACTCGCAGGCCATTGTTTTCGTTGAAGAAACGAATGGGCCGTCCCGCGCCTCAGATTTCCTGGTTGTAGCCGCCGACCTCAGCAAACTTTGCCAGGCGTGGTTTCACCTCACTGCGGAAAAGCGCCCGCATGTCGTCTTCGCCCCGCATGGACTCGACCACGACCACCAATTCCGGCTTGTTCGACGAGGCGCGGACCAGCACCCAGGAGCCGTCGTCCAGCGTCACGCGGGCGCCGTTGACGATGTTCACGTCGATGATCTTGCGGCCGAGGATTTCGCCACCCGACTGGCCGAGCGCCTGGTAGTCGGCGACGACCTGGTCGACGATGGCGTACTTCTTCTCGTCGTCGCAATGCGGGCTCATGGTCAGCGACGTCCACGCGTCGCCCAGCTCAGCCTTGAGATCCGACAGCGAGCGGCCGGGGTTGCGGTCCAGCATCTGGAGGACAGCAGCGGCGGCGACGAGGGCGTCGTCGTAGCCGTAGCCGTAGGGCTTGCGGAAGAACATGTGGCCCGACTTCTCGAAGCCTGCGATGGCGTTGAGCTCCGTTGTCCGGCGTTTGATGTAGCTGTGCCCGGTCTTGTAGTAATCGACCGTGACGCCATTTTCCTTCAGCACCGGGTCGGTCTTGTAGAGACCGGTCGATTTCACATCGACCACGAAGGTCGCGCCGGGGTGCAGTTTCGACAGGTCGCGCGCCAGCAACAGGCCAATCTTGTCGGCGAAGATTTCTTCGCCCTTATCGTCCACGACGCCGCAACGGTCGCCATCGCCATCGAAGCCGACGCAAAGGTCCGCTCCGTGTTCCTTCACGGCCTGGCCCATGGAGACCAGCATTTCGTGGTCTTCAGGGTTCGGATTGTATTTCGGGAAATTGTAATCGAGGTTGGTATCCATCTCGATCACTTCGGCGCCCATGGCGCGCAGCGCGTCGGGAGCAAAGGCGCCTGCCGCGCCATTGCCGCAGGCGCAGACAACCTTCAGCTTGCGTGTCAGCTTCGTGTCTTTCGATACCGCATCGATATAGCGTTCGCGCATCCCCTCGACGCGCACCAGTCGACCACCCGGCTGCGGGTTGAACTTGCCACCGAGCACAATTTCTTTCAGTCGCCCCATTTCCTCCGGTCCGAAGGTCAGCGGCTTGTTCGCGCCCATCTTCACGCCGGTCCAGCCATTCTCGTTGTGGCTGGCGGTCACCATCGCGACGCACGGAATGTCGAGCGCGAACTGGGCATAGTAGGCGATCGGCGACAGGGCGAGGCCGATATCATGCACCTCGAAGCCGGCTTCAAGCAGGCCGAGCGTAAGCGCCTGCTTGATCGAGAGCGAGTAAGACCGGTAGTCATGACCCGTCACAATGCGCGGGGCGACGCCCATTTCGCGGATCAAGGTCCCCAACCCGAGGCCCAACGCCTGGACCCCGAGGAAATTCAGCTCTGGCGCCTTGGGATATTGCGGCCCGCCAAACCACCAGCGCGCATCGTACTCGCGAAACCCCGTCGCTTTAACCAGCGGCGTTGTCTCGAATTCGTACGTATTGGCCTGCAGGTCGTTGCGGGGAGTTTTCATGGTGTATCCCGAATGATCAGACGTTCGTGTCAGAGGCATGCTGCCAGGGTTGCTGGATGCAGAGCATCAAAGGCGGAGCCAACGTAAAGTAATTCTTTCATTAG
>JBBATZ010000118.1:0-4490 GCA_040398425.1 Hyphomonadaceae bacterium | reverse complement strand
CGACTTCTTCGCAACACAGCACAAATTTCTCTTGCTACCCGGGAGGCATCCATATAAGCCAACATGGCAAGACCCGTCATCATCAGCTGCGCAGTCACCGGAGGCTCGGTCGAGGCGACCCGCATCAACAGGCATGTTCCGATCACGCCACAGCAGATCGCCGATGAATGTATTGCGGCAGCCCGCGCCGGCGCCCATATCACCCATATCCATGTGCGCGAGCCCGACTCCGGCAAGGCCACCCTGGAGCCGAAGTATTTCCGCGAGGTGGTGCAGCGCATTCGTGACAGCGGCGTCGATGTATTGATCAACCTGAGCACCGGGTTTGGCGGCATCTTCATCCCTAGTGGCGACGACCCGCGCCGCGCATCCATCGACAGCAATATCACTACGCCCGAAGAGCGTGTCGGCCATGTGCTGGAACTCAAGCCCGACCTGTGCAGCCTGGATGTGGTCAGCATGAACCTGGATGCGTCGGCCTTCATCAACGTGCCGCAGCACCTGGAGCGGATGGTCAACATGATCACCGCCGCCGGCGTCAAGGCGGAACTGGAGGTCTTCGACCACGGTCATTTGCGGCTCGCAGCCGACATGGTGCGCCGCGGCCTGGTCAAGGCGCCACCTTTGTTCCAGCTGTGCCTGGGTGTCAACTGGGGCGCCCCGGCCGACACCGAAACCATGCTGTTGATGCGCAACCAGTTGCCCGCGGGCGCGGTGTGGGCGGGTTTCGGCATTTCCCGTCTGCAGTTCCCGATGGTTGCGCAGGCCGTGATCCTCGGTGGTCATGTGCGTGTCGGCCTGGAGGACAACCTGTACCTGGCGCAAGGCCAGCTTTCGCCCGGCAATGCGCCGCTGGTGGAGCGGGCGGTGCAGATCATCCACGCGGTTGGTGAGCGGACGGCGACGATGGCAGAGGCCCGGCAATTGCTCGGGCTCTGAGCCTTGCCCCACGACATCCAACATGACTGCCACCATGCCCACCAGATCCAGACCGGCGCGGCCAATGACCATCGCCGACCTGGCGGTCCAGCACGCACTGGAGCCGCACACTGCAGCCGAGGCGCGCGCGCGTTTCTTCAACCCCGGCAATGCGTTCGACATCCAGCTACCAGCGGTTCCTGACCATATCTTCCTGGCCGAACCAGCGCAGGCGCTGGACGCCGCGTCGCCGACCGGACTGATCGCCTGCGATCTGTCCGCCGTGCTGGACTGCCCCTTTCCGGCGACATCGCCGCTGATCCTGGCACGCTACGGCCGGATCCGGGCCGGCGAAAGCCTGCAGATCGCCTTCGCCGCCAGCGGCGTCATCTGTTATGTGATCCAGGGGCAGGGCGCAAGCCTTGGTCACTCCGGTGCCATCCGGTGGCAGCAGGGCGACGTGTTCATCTTGCCTGGCGGAGAGCCCTTCACCCATTCGGCTGCGTCGGACGCGGTGTTGTGGATCGTGACCAACGAGCCGCAACTGGCCTTCGAGGCGCTCCAGCCCCCGGCTGTTGGCCAGGCGCCTACCGATCTGGTGCACTACACGGCACCCGAGATCGCGCGCCAGCTCAAGATGCTGCAGGACATCGGGCGTGATGAAGCGACAGCGGGCATCGCGGTGTTGTTCTCGTCGGACCGGCAGGAGTTCCGCCGCAATGTGCTGCCGACGCTGACGCTGGCGATGAATGCCTTGCCTCCCAGCACCTCGCAGCGCGCGCACCGGCACAACGCGGCAGCCGTCATGCTGCTGGTCCAGACCGAAGGCGCCTATTCGCTGATGGACGGCAAACGCAAGGACTGGGCACCGTGGGCAACCACCGTGACACCTCCACAAAGCGTGCACTCCCACCACAACGAAGGAGCGCGCCAGGCGGTGTTCCTCGTGGTACAGGACGGGGGGCTGTTCTACCAGCTGCGCACCATGGGATTTTCGTTCGCAGAGCATCCGAAGTGAGTTTTTTCAACCGGCTCCGTTCAATCGTAAAGGAAACCTGCCATGGCATCGACTACCAGTGACCCGGGAATTTCAGCCCGGCGCAAGCGCGCCTGCCAGACGCTCATGCGCCAGGCGCACGCCATCCTCGACCAGGAGGGCAGCACGCCGTCGGCGCTGCACGCGCTCAAGGTCAAGCTGGCCGCGCTGGCTGCGCGCGCCGAGCTGTTTCCGACCAGTGATTTCCCCCTGCCGCTCAACCAGGGCCGCCTGCACACACTGCTGGTCGAGCCCGATGACGGCCTGGCCTTGCACCTGCTCATCGGCATGCCGGGAAAGATGTCGAATCCGCATGCACACAGCATCTGGTGCGTGAACGCCTCGGTGCACGGGAGCGAGCGCCATGTCATGTGGCGGCGCACCGACGACGGCTCCGTGCCGGGGCATGCCACGATCAAACCTGTCGGCGAGGTCCTGATGGAGCGTGGGCATGGTTATGCGATGGCGGACCATGACATCCACAGCCAGCAGGTGGTGGGCGACGAACCCTCGGTCATCCTGGCCTTGTACGGGCACACATTCGAACGTTTCCCGTCGGTCATCTGGTTCAACCAGGAATTCTCCACGGTGCGCAAGTTGACTTCACGGCGCGGACAGGCGGCAGCATGAAAAAACGCGATTACCAAGTGACGATTGCAAATACCGGCGCGACGATTGTCTGCCGCTCGGACCAGACCGTCCTGCAAGCGGCAATGGGGGCTGGCATCGACTACCCATTTGCCTGTGCCAGCGGCAATTGCGGCATGTGCGTGTCGCAACTCACGTCCGGCAAGGTGTCGATGTTGCCGCGTGCGGATTCCGCGCTCAGCCCGGAACAGGCAGCGTCGGGCAAGACCCTCGCATGCCGTGCGCAGCCGCGTTCGGACCTGGCGGTGTCCTGGCTGGGGCGGGGGGGCCGATAAATAGTGGCAGACCGATCGGCTGAGCGAACTTAACTTTTGAAGGAGCACAGATGACAACATTGATCTACGAACGGGGCGACGCCTATCCTCTCAACTCCAGCGCGAGGGAAGACGGTGAGCGGCTGTGGGTCATGCCGTCCGACTTGCAAGCGGCGACCGGTTGGGTTCTGAAGCCCGAGGGCCTTTGCCAGGCGGAGGCTTGCGTCCCGCTACCGGCAAGCGGGGAGTGGAAGGACGCGCAGGGCCGCATCGATCTTGCGTCGTTTGCCCGCTATGAGGGCCGCGCTGTCGTTGGCGATACCGAGCGCGGGATTTGGGCCGTCGGGGCTGCGCCGGGTATGGGGGCACAGAGCGCCCTGGCGCCGGATTTCACCTTTCCTGACATCGACGGAAAAAAGCACTCGTTGTCAGACTACCGCGGGCGCAAGGTGTTTCTCTACACCTGGGGTTCGTACTGCGGCTGCTCGTTTGACCCGCCGGTCTGGGAGACCGTCTACCTATAGCTCAAGGACCAGAATTTCGAGATGATTTCGGTCGCGCTCGACACCGCCGGCTCTGCGGCCGTCGCGGATCGTATCCGCCCGCAGGCGTTGGATCAGCGTCCGGTGGAAATTCAGCGCCTGCGCGGCTGGAACCAGCAGTGTTGGGGTGCCAAGCAGATCCCCACGCACCCGTGCCTGATCGACGAGGAGCACGAACTGTCGTCTACCTACGGCATGAGCAATGTGCCGATGGCAGTCTGGATCGACGAACAGGGCCGTATGGTCCGCCCGCCCGAGCCGGCGGGTGTGAGCGACCATTTTCGGTCGATGGACCCGGATACTTTCAAGATCCCCGACAGCGACGCAGGGGCGCTGGTGGACAACCGCGAACGCTACGTGGGTGCGCTGAAGGACTGGGTTGCCAACGGCGACAAGAGTGCGCACGCGCTGACGCCCGAACAGGTGGTCTGGCGCTTGCAGCCGCGCCGGCCAGCGGAGCTGAAGGCCGCCTTGCACGTGCGCATCGGGCAGCACCTCTTCGGGTCGGGCGACATCGAAGGTGCCAAGGCGCATGTGCGAACGGCGTCGGAGCTGTGCCCCGAGAAGTGGAACTACCGCCGCCAGGCGATGGTCCTCGACGCGGATTCGGTAGGCGCTCTCAACGTGTCGCCAGGCTTCTGGAAGGCAATGGACGACCTCGGTGACGGCATTTTTTATCCGGACATCGACATGCCGGGCATGACGACATCCGCCGCGACCGGGGCGCGCCATGGTGGCGCATAACGCGCACCCAGTGGCCCCGGGGGTGCCATCAGGTGCCCGCCAGACTGCGAAGTAGTTGCCGCACACACCATGAGTCTCGGCGCACGCGCGCGGCTGTACGGACTGCTGGAGCTGCAGGGGCTGGCAGACGCGGCAACCCGTATCGACATCGAGAACAACGGTGGCCCGGCCGGCTGCCGCCTACCGGTGGAGGAAAACGCAGCGGCGGCAGTGGCCGCCGCCGCTTTTTCCCGGAGAAACCATTCGCGTGGAAATCTGGAACGTAAGCGATCAATAAACCCCGTCCTATCTTTTTGAGCCAATTTCCCAGAAGCTTGTGTCCACATAAACAACGTGGACACAAGCGAT
>JBBATZ010000117.1:0-4757 GCA_040398425.1 Hyphomonadaceae bacterium | reverse complement strand
CTGAGGCATAAAGTTCATTCCGGTCGCTGCGACTCACCATGTCGAGGTTCACCGCCAAAACCACCTTATCCAGGATATCCTTGAATTCTGGATCCCTCACCAGGCTCCGCGAACCAACAAGCCCCCCCTCCTCCCCATCGATCAACGCCACAACCACCCCGTGCAGGCTCGCCTTTTGTCTGAGCGACGTCGCCAGTTGGAGGACCGCCGCGACCCCCGAAGCGTTGTCGTCTGCGCCGTTGTAAACCTGACCATCGCGCACCCCGAGATGGTCGTAATGGGCCATGATCAGCAGGGTGCGGTCTGAGCCCGCCGTCCCAGGGAGAAAGCCTACAATGTTGGCGCCGTTGACGGTCTTGCCGTCGCGTTGAGCCGTAAACGGTCTTTCGAGATCCAGACCCGGCAGCGGCGACACTCCGATCTGGCGGAGGCGACCAAGAATATAGCCGCGGGCCTTCGCGCCTCCCGGCGTGCCAATGAGCCTGCCCTGCATATTATCAGCGGACAGTATCCGGACATCTTCCAGCAACTGATCGGTTGCGGCAGGCGAAGGAGCAACCGCGGGCTGAGGCGTTATCTGAGGGGCGCAACCGGTCAGGAAGAGGACCGTCAGCAATGCTGGAATGCGCATGTTCGGGATCTCCGCCGGTCCGGCACCCCTAAAGCAGAGCGGGCGCGGAATCCACCAAGGATCCCGCGCCCGCAATGTTGGTTCGCCGTGAGCTGGCCTATTCGGCCGGCGGCAGGGCCGGCACAGGCTGGTTCACCTTGCGCTGTTCCTTCAGGCGCACGTCGCGATCGCCCGCGAGCTTGCGGTACTTGCGGAGCGCGCCGCCGGTGCCCGCCGGGATGAGACGGCCGACGATGACGTTCTCCTTGAGACCTTCGAGCGGATCGACCTTGCCCTGGATCGCCGCTTCCGTGAGGACGCGGGTGGTTTCCTGGAACGAGGCGGCGGAGAAGAACGACTTGGTCTGCAGCGACGCCTTGGTGATGCCAAGCAGGATGCGCGTTCCCTTGGCGGGTTCGCGGCCGGCACGGATCGCAGCGGCGTTGGCTTCCTCGAAGTCCAGCGCATCAATGGCTTCGCCGTTGAGCATGGTCGTCGAGCCGCCGTCGGAGATTTCCACCTTCTTCAGCATCTGGCTGACGATGACTTCGATGTGCTTGTCGTCGATCGGCACGCCCTGCAGGCGGTAGACCTTCTGGATCTCGTTGACGAGATAGTCGGCCAGCGCCTCGACGCCGAGGATGGTGAGAATGTCCTGCGGCGCGGGGTTGCCCTCGAGCAGGTATTCGCCCTTCTTCAGGATGTCGCCTTCCTGGACCATCAAGTGCTTGGTCTTCGGCACCAGATACTCCATGGGCTCCTCGCCCTCTGTTTCCGGCACGATACGGACGCGACGCTTGTTCTTGTAGTCGCGGCCGAATTCCACCTTGCCGGTGATATCGGCGATGATGGCGTGATCCTTCGGACGACGGGCCTCGAACAGCTCGGCCACGCGCGGCAGACCGCCCGTGATGTCGCGGGTCGTGGCGCCGCCGGTCTGGACACGCGCAAGCGTGTCGCCAGGACGGACTTCGTCGCCTTCAGCAACCGACAGGATGGCGTCGATCGGGAGAAGGTAACGCGCCTGCATGCCGCCGGTGTGCTTGATCGGCTCACCCTTGTCATTGACCAGCACGATCGCGGGCTTGAGTTCGACTTTCTTGGTGCCCGTACGCGCGTCGATCACCACCTTGTTGGCGATGCCGGTCGCTTCGTCCGTCTCGTCGCGCGTCGTGACGCCTTCGATCAGGTCTTCGTACTTCACCGTGCCGGCGAGGTCGGTGACGATCGGGGTCGCGAACGGATCCCAGTCGGCCACGCGCTCGCCGCGCTTCACCTTGTCGCCGTCGCCGTAACGCAGACGGCAACCGTAGACCGGCTTGAACGTCTGGCGGATGCGGCCTTCAGCGTCGATGAGTTTGACCTCCATCGAACGACCGTTGACGACCAGCGTTCCGTCGTCGCGTTTGACGACCGAGGCGTTCTCGAAGCGAACCGTCGAGTCGAAGGCGGCCTCGAGCGAGCTTTCCGTCGTAACCTGGGCGGCGCCGCCGATGTGGAACGTACGCATGGTGAGCTGCGTGCCCGGTTCGCCGATCGACTGCGCGGCGATGACGCCGACAGCTTCACCGACGTTGACGCGCGTACCGCGCGCCAGGTCACGACCGTAGCAGGAAGCGCAGGTGCCATTGCGGCATTCGCAGGTCAGCACCGAGCGCACCAGTATGCGGTCGACGCCGGCCTTATCGATCAGGCCCGCGACTTCTTCGTCCAGGTAGGTGTTGGCCGGAGCGATGATCTGCCCGGTCTGCGGATGCTTGATGTCTTCTGCAGTCGTACGGCCGAGCGTGCGTTCGGCGAGCGAGACGATGACGTCTGCGCCTTCCATGACCGCCGCGAGCGTGATGCCCTTGTCGGTGCCGCAATCTTCTTCCGTGATGATGCAGTCCTGCGCCACGTCGACGAGACGACGCGTGAGGTAGCCCGAGTTGGCGGTCTTGAGCGCCGTGTCGGCGAGGCCCTTACGTGCGCCGTGCGTCGAGTTGAAGTACTCGAGAACGGTGAGGCCTTCCTTGAAGTTCGACACGATCGGCGTCTCGATGATCTCACCCGACGGCTTGGCCATTAGGCCGCGCATGCCGGCGAGCTGCTTCATCTGGTTCTTCGAACCACGGGCGCCGGAGTGCGCCATCATGAACACCGAGTTGATTTCGCCCGAGCCGGTCGCTCCAGCGGCATCCATCATGGCGTCGGCCACCTTGTCCGTACATGCGGACCAGGCGTCGACCACCTTGTTGAACTTCTCGCCACGCGTGATGAGACCGTCAGCGTACTGACGCTCGTACTCGTTCACCAGCTTGCGGGTGTCGGCGACCAGTTTGTCCTTCGACTTCGGAATGACCATGTCATCCTTGCCGAATGAGATGCCGGCGCGCGCAGCTTCCTTGAAGCCCAGCGCCATCATCCGGTCGCAGAAGATGACCGTCGCCTTCTGACCGCAGTTCCGGTAGACGATGTCGATCAGCTTGCCGACCGACTTCTTGGTCATCAGCTCGTTCGCGACGGTCGGGTCCATCCCGTGTTCGCGCGGCAGGCAGTCCGCGATCATCATGCGGCCCGGCGTGGTGTTGAACACCTTCGCCACGTCCTTGCCGTTCTCATCCTTGGTGATGAAGCGGGCTTTGACGCGCGCGTGCAGAGACACTTTTCCGGCCGACAGCGCGTGCTCGATCTCGGCGAGATCGGAGAACAGCATGCCCTCGCCCACTTCCTTGTCGCGTTCGATCGACAGGTAGTAGAGGCCGAGCACGATATCCTGCGACGGCACGATGATCGGGCGGCCGTTGGCGGGCGACAAGATGTTGTTGGTCGACATCATCAGGACGCGCGCTTCGAGCTGGGCTTCCATGCTCAGCGGAACGTGCACGGCCATCTGGTCGCCGTCGAAGTCAGCGTTGAACGCGGCGCAGACCAGCGGGTGAAGCTGGATCGCCTTGCCTTCGATGAGCTTCGGTTCGAACGCCTGAATGCCGAGGCGGTGGAGCGTCGGCGCGCGGTTCAACAGCACGGGGTGCTCGCGGATAACCTCTTCAAGGATATCCCAGACTTCGGGCTTCTCTTTCTCGACCAGCTTCTTGGCGGCCTTGACCGTGCCGGCGAGACCCTTGGCGTCGAGACGCGCGTAGATGAACGGCTTGAACAGTTCGAGCGCCATCTTCTTCGGCAGGCCGCACTGGTGCAGCTTGAGCTCCGGACCGACGACGATGACCGAACGGCCCGAATAGTCGACCCGCTTGCCGAGCAAGTTCTGGCGGAAGCGGCCCTGCTTACCTTTCAGCATGTCGGAGAGCGACTTCAGCGGGCGCTTGTTGGTGCCCGTGATGACGCGGCCACGGCGGCCGTTGTCGAACAGCGCGTCCACCGACTCCTGCAGCATCCGCTTTTCGTTGCGGATGATGATGTCCGGCGCGCGAAGTTCCATCAGGCGCTTCAGGCGGTTGTTGCGGTTGATGACGCGGCGATAGAGATCGTTGAGATCCGACGTCGCGAAGCGTCCGCCATCCAGCGGCACCAGCGGGCGCAGGTCGGGCGGGATGACCGGCACGATCGTCAGCACCATCCACTCCGGGCGGCAGCCCGACGCGATGAAGCTCTCGACCAGCTTGAGGCGCTTGGCGATCTTCTTCGGTTTCAGTTCGCCCGTGGCTTCGGCCAGGTCAGCGCGCAGTTTCTCGGCTTCAGCTTCGAGGTCGTAAGCTTTGAGCAGTTCGCGAACCGCCTCAGCGCCGATGTGCGCCGTGAAGCTGTCTTCGCCGAGTTCTTCCTGCTTCGCGAGATACTCTTCCTCGGTGAGGAGTTGTTTCTCTTTCAGCGGGGTGATGCCCGGCTCGGTGACGATGTAGCTTTCGAAGTAGAGCACGCGCTCCACATCCTTCAGCGCCATGTCGAGCATCAGCGAGATACGCGAGGGCAGCGACTTGAGGAACCAGATGTGGGCGACGGGCGCCGCGAGTTCGATGTGGCCCATGCGCTCGCGCCGGACGCGGGCGAGCGTCACTTCAACGCCGCACTTCTCGCAGGTCACACCGCGATACTTGATGCGCTTGTACTTGCCGCAAAGGCACTCGTAATCCTTGATCGGCCCGAAGATGCGCGCGCAGAACAGGCCGTCACGTTCCGGCTTGAACGTGCGGTAGTTGATCGTCTC
>JBBATZ010000116.1:0-4764 GCA_040398425.1 Hyphomonadaceae bacterium | reverse complement strand
CATCACGTGCTGTGGATCCCACACTGCGGCGCACTCCAATCCTTCACATTCGGCAAGGGTCGCGCGGCGCTCGAAGTTTGATGATGCGAAGGTCGAATGGTGCAGTGAAAGCTGGCCACTGATCCGGTCTTGCTTCCAGAAGTATGGCTCAACCGAATTCTCCGGCGTCAGAGGTTGGTGGCCAATGACCGGCCAGAGACCGGAAGTGACCGCGTGTTTCATGACCCAAATTCGGAAGGCGACAGGCAGGGAAGGAATGTCTGCGAGAGGGGGCTCATCAGCGAAGGTGGAATCAAAAAAGACAATGAGGGGACTAGTCGAAACCTGCGCGTATGCATGACGACTTCCCGCAAGGGGAATTCGCAAGAGATTGCCCAGCTTCAGCTTCACTCGCCCTTCGCCCTGTGCCACGGACCTCATTCCCATTGATGCTTCCCACTTGGCAGTCTCGCATGACGGACAAACAAGCAAAACCGGTGTGGTGCCCATAGGCGAATGGGCAAGGTCCTGCCGCGCGCGGTAGGGCAGGATGACTGTCAGCTCTTGGTCAACTCAGCCGGATCGCCACATTTCGGATCTGGGCGAGTCGGGGCCCGAAACGGTCACTCGCATCAGAGGAAAAACACCGGTGCGAATCCTCCACCCTCGGTGCGGAAGTTGGTAGTTTGCCCTTGGTAGAGCCGGGCGGCGGCAAGCAACAGCCGGCCAGCGTAGGTGTAGAGCCGGATGTCCATCTTGCGAGGCAGGATCGCTCCGTCGATCATCACCTGCCGCTCGCCGGGTGGGGCCAGGTCTTGGGCGATGTAGTCCGACGCGAGAATCGCAGCCCAAACAGAGCGCGTGAGTTTGTCTCCGCGATAGACGGCTTTACCGCCGTGTCCGGAGATCGGCTTGAAAAACAGATGCTTGCGGTCGCTCCAGAGTTGATCCGCGTTGTCAGTTGAGACACTGACGGCGCGCGGAATCGACGCCAATGCGCTGATTGTATGCTGCGGGACCGCCAGCCGACGCAGTTGATCGGCGTCGGACAGCAGTACCAAGTTGCGCTTGTCCGCAAACAGCGCGTGCGTGTGCGGGTTCGGCGTTACGACAACCGCATCTGCGAGATAGGCCTCGCGGAGGGCTCCATGATGTGGCGAGGAGAGCGTAAAATCGACCAGACGATTGTAGACCAGTTCAATGGTAACTTCGCCGAACCGAAGTTCGCCCCCGACATAGGACAGCTCGTCGGGGTCTGCGATCACGGCCTCGAAGCCATGCGCCTCGAACAGCCTCTGGGCTAGCAGGAACTCTGGATGGAGATACTGGTCTGCAGGTGCATCGTCGACGATTGCGATCGTCCTCGGACGCCCAAGGCGGCGCTGCCGTCGCCATTCGTTTTCGAACATTTCGATGACTGCGCGGTCGAAATCGCCCAGCGACGAACCCTTCTTCAAAGGCTCAACCAAATCGCAGCAGGCGAGTTGCGCGCGGGCCCCGAACGCGTTGAGGAAAGCACCGCCGGCATTGGTGTTGATCTCGATGAGGCGAGGCGGGCCTGAGCCGAGGTGAAAATCGTAGCCCATGAACGCCCCGACGGGACCGAAGTCGGGGCGCGAGCTCTCGGGCGCCGACGCCAGGACCGCTTGTCGAAATCCTGGAATCCGCGTCGTCGCCTCGATCGCCTGGACGATTGCCAGCATGGCGTCGCGATCTGCCTCTGGCAGGAACACCGGCACGTTCGAGAAGAGGTGAGGACGGCTCAGGATATGCGTGTCGTAGAACGCGGGGTCCCCTGCAGCGATTTCCATCGCGCCGGCCATCGCATTGCGATCCAGCGTGATGCAAAAGCAGCTTTGGTTGAACTGGGCCGCGAGGTCACGTGCGTACCCTACAGACGGCGCGGTGGCGCACGTCGTCGTGCCGCAGGAAGCCGGGGCAATCTCGTCCGTCATGGCGCAGTCCCTTTCGTGGCCCGAGCAATAACGTGTCGCGTCAAAAAACGCCGACAAACTCCTCGATGACGCGGCCCGCACTCTGGTTGTGGTGGCCGATGCTGGGAAAAACCATTGGTCACGACTTGGGCGCCTTGGGGAAAAGGAACCAACAGACAAGCCACGCGACCAGCGCCCCTGCTATCTGGGCGAGAATGAAGGCGGGAACATCGTCGGGCCGAACTCCCGCAAACGTGTCGCTCATAGCCCGTGCGATACTGATCGCGGGGTTGGCGAAGGACGTGCTGGCTGTCCACCAATAGCCCGCGACAATCACAAGCGCGACAGCGGCGGGTACGGTTTCGGCGCGCCAGCGCGAAACGCCCAGGATCGTGAAAAGCAGCGCGAACGTGGCCACGCCCTCACTCAGCATCTGAGCAGAGCCGGCGCGAATATGCGTTGATGCCTGGATGATTGGCAGTTCGAACATGGCGTGCGCGAGCCATGCGCCAAGGATGCAGCCGCCGACCTGCACCGGCAGGTAAGCGAGTGCGGCGAGCCAACTGATCTCGCGGCGCAACGCCATGACAAGCGTAACCGCCGGATTGAAGTGCGCGCCGGAGATGGGACCGAGTGCGCTGATCAGCACAAAGAGAATGGCGCCGGTCGCGGCCGTATTGCCAAGCAGCGCGACGGCGTCGTTGCCGCCAGCCAGCCGCGAAGCAAGAATTCCAGAGCCGACAACTGTTCCTGTCAGCAGGATTGATCCCAGTGCCTCGGCGGTGAGGCGGCGCCCCAATCCAGCAGTCATTACGGCTTGTTGTCTGTTTTTGCGGCCGTGACCTGAATCTCCCGCAGACGAGATTGCGTTGTCATCTTGTCGATCGACGCCAGCGGCAGGCTCAGGAACAGGTCGATTCGCGTTCGCATCTGCCGCGCCGCCTGCGCGAACGCGGCGGCGATCTCTGCATCGGAACCGGTTGCTGCGGCAGGATCAGGGATGCCCCAGTGAGCTGTCACCGGCATGCCGGGCCAGATCGGACAGACTTCCCCCGCCGCGTTATCACAGACTGTGATGACGAAATCCATTTGTGGCGCGCCGGGCTTGGCGAACTCGTCCCAGGACTTTGAGCGTAGGCCCGTTGTCGGCATGCCGAGCCCTTCGATGAGTGCGATGGCTGAAGGATGTACGGCGCCTTTGGGATATGAGCCTGCAGAGAAGCCGCGAAAGCGGCCCTTGCCGGCCTTGTTCAGCAGGGCTTCCGCGAGGATCGAGCGGGCCGAGTTGCCGGTGCACAGGAAGAGCACGTTGTAGATCTGATCGTCGGTCATCAGCGGCACTTCCCGGAGCTGCAGGTTTCAAGAATGCCGGCCAGCGGCGCGCAGACTTCAGGCGAGCCGTTGCAGCAATCCTCGATCAGGAAGCCGAGCAGATTTCCCATGGTGTCGAAGTCGGCAGTGTAGATGATGGAGCGCCCCTCGCGTCGCGATGTGACCAGCCTGGCGGTTGATAACAGCAGAAGGTTCGTCGACAGCGTCGAAGGCGGCATCTTGATGCGCTGCGCAATCTCACCAGCCGCCATGCCATCAGGGCCAGCTTTAACCAGGAGCCTGAAAGCCGCCAGCCGCCCGTCGTGCGCCAGCGCCGAAAGAGCGGAAATTGCCTGCTTCGATTTCATGTTTCGGGAATCATCGGAAGAGTTGTGGATCTGCAATATGCGATCGCCGCACGTGTGCACCAGAGCACAAAGGCACTGCGAGAACCACGGTTCAGCGTTGTCAGGGCGGCACGCATGAGCATTTCAATGCCTTGATCAGAACAGTTGCATCAGCTGCACATAACCGAACGTCGTATTCCCCTGTCGCGACGCGTTAGGGGCGTTCTTGGTAAACTCGCCATTTATGATCGCGGATGCGCCAACCTCCAGCTCAAGGCTCTGAGGCAGCAGCCAGTAGCGCACGCGCGCCTCGTAAAAGTGACCGATGAAGTCTCCGGATGCTCCTGATCGGTCTTGCACGCCTGCCGATACCCATGCGTCACGAGGCTCTGCAAGCGAGGCAGCCTTGTAGGCGAGCCTGAAATCCAGCCGGTCGCTGGGCCTGAACTCGATGCGGCCACCCGGAGCGTCAATGTTGGCCGTCGTCAACGGGCCGTGGATCCCCGTGTGACCGAGATCGCTGCGGCGCGACCCAAAGAGCCGCTCGAACTGTCCGTAGTTTTCGTCAGTTGGGTCTTCGTCCCCGCTGGCGAAATAGTAGTCGAGCTGCACGCGGGGTCGCCACGGGTGATCGAATGTGTAGCCCACATGAGCGTAGAGCATCGATGCGTCCACCGCGAGGTCGCGCACATCGCCTGCGCCCGTGGTCTGGCGCCTTGTGCCGCTTCGCCAGGAAGCTTCAATATCGAGGTCCACGCGCCCCGCTTTCGGCGCACGGTAGATACGGAAGCCCGGCTGCAGGTAACTCCTGTTGGGAGTTGCAACAGCGCTGGTGCCGCGCTCTTCGAGGTCATAGAGGAAGACTTCCGCCCACAGGTCTGGGAAAGGCTCGCCGAGCACGTCGGCGCGGCGATAGTGGGCACCAAGAAACCGGCGACCCCATTCTTCCTCGTCTCCCGACAGTACATTTTCGCCGAGCGATGCGCGGTCATTCGGCAAACGCCCCAAGGGGGACACCGCGACGAGATGCAGCTCGTCACCGCGCTCATTGGTGGACCGCCAGTAGGCTCCTGTGTACGCGAAGATCACGTTGGCCATATCGACGCGCTCAAGCACGCGCCGGCTGCCGATATCGAGCGTCTGGCGGCCGAGTTTCAGCGATGCGGTCTTGGAGCCAAGCGCGCCGTCAAGAT
>JBBATZ010000115.1:0-5038 GCA_040398425.1 Hyphomonadaceae bacterium | reverse complement strand
CGCTCTCGCCGCAACCGTCATTTTCTGGCTGTGATCAATGAGTCCTGAGCCTAGACTACCTTCATCGCTTTAGCGTCAAGACATATTTTATGTGCATGCAAATGCAATATTACTTCTAAATATTTGAAAGTCGCGGTTGGGAGCGTGTGACCTGTTAGCTGTAAGCTGATTGGCCTCGCCCGCGCATGGTGAAACCCAGTAGGCGCATACCGGCGCAATCATGGAAAAATCGTCTGGTCTTCTGGATTGGCAACGCTGTACTCCCCATCGATCAAGGGAGAGTCGCCGCCTGACATGAGCCTGAACACAGAATGACGGGCAACTGAAGCGAGTATTTAAAATAGAGCATAAATCTCGGTTGTGGGGAACGTCAGACTATATTCAGTAACTCATGGAGAAACCGGTGTTAAATAACAATTACGAGTTTTAGTTGTCGCGCCAAGGGCGAGACTCCGATCCCGCGGGGGGAGCGGTCGCCCACCAAGGTGGACAGTGCAATGACAACGCTGAAAAGCTTCCTTTTCAATTTTTCCGACCTCGCTTTCATGCGAGACCAAATCGGCTTCAAGCCGCTGTTTGACGCGAATGGCAAAGCGATTGTCGCTTGGAACGGGTCTGGCGCCGTTTACGACGCGCGCGGCAACGTCATCTGGAATGGCAGCGGAATGACGCAGAGCGAGGCGCTGGCTGCGTTCGGCACGTCGTTCTGGTCGTACACGGCTTCGCAAGGCATTCGCAATGTCGACGGCCTGGCCAACAACCTGTTCAATCCTGATTGGGGCAATTCAGACCTGCCGTTCATGCAGCGCACGAGGGTCATCTTCGACAACTATCTTAAGCCGCTGGATGCCTCGAGTTCGGACGCCTTCTATGCCGCCAAATTTGCAACGCCCGAGAACTCGGCCAGTGCCGACTATACCAAAACGCCCGCCAACCTGACGGTCGCGAATGTCGTCGATTACACGCCGCGCATGATCAGCCGCACCGTGACGACCGCTGGCGTGACGTTCGAGACCGAGCCCGGCAGCACGCATCTGGTCAAGGATGCCAATGGCTTTACGTCGGTCACCGACTACGGAATGCTTCAAACGCTTGGCCAGCAAGACGCCCAGCCGAGCAGCAACGCGGACGGCAGCGCCAACTCGGAATGGTTCATCGGAGCCATCAATCCTGGTGTCGCGCCGGTGAATGGCTGGTTCGTTCTATTCGGTCAGTTCTTCGACCACGGTCTCGATTTTGTCGGCAAGGGCGGTGATGGCACCAAGATCACGATCAACCTCGCGCCGGATGATCCCATGTACGGCGTTATCGATCCGACGAGCGGGCGCCCCGCGACCAAGATCGTCATTTCGCGGGCGGACGTCAGCGGCTTCACGGCAGATGGCACGCCTCAGTGGGTCAATCACACCTCTCCCTATATTGACCAGGGCCAGACTTATGGTTCGCATCCGGACCTGACCGCGCTGCTGCGTGAATGGGTTCAGGATCCGGCGTCCGGTCAGTGGAAACCGGGGATGGCGATGTTCGACGGGGCCACGAGCCGCGAATGGACCAACGCCTGGGGCGAGGTCACCACCGCTACGCTGCCGACGCTGAATGAGCTCCGGGCCCACCTCATCGCAACCGGGCGTGACGATCTGACGTGGGAGGACGTGCAAAATCTGCGCGCGCGGGATGCGCAGGGCCATCTGATCGACTCGGACGCGAGCGCGGCGGGTATCCAAGCGTCGGTAACAGGCGCTGCGTTGCTGCTCGACATGAACCCTCGGTTCGACGCAGCTCGCTTTGCCAATCCGCTCAATCCCGACACCGGCGCTGCCTTCAACGCCGATATCGCGACGCTGGCGAACGCTGCGCAACAACTGGGGGCTACCTTCGGGTACGACAGCAATGCCGGTACGATTTTCCTGGATGTGCCAGCAGGCATGATGGGTCCTGGCAGCCAGCCCACGCAGCTGACCGGCGCCAGCGCGCTCTATTTCTGGGTGGATTTCAGCAGCTTCAGCATCAAAACGTTGATGCAGGTCGGCCCGTTGATCGTTTCAGTCGATCCGGCGGTCCATGACGCCGTCAGCGACCTGCTACTCGCTGCGGTCGGGGACCACTACATTGCTGGCGATGGTCGCGCGAACGAGAACATCGGCCTGACCGCCGTGCACCACGTTTTCCATGAAGAGCATAACTTCCAGGTCCAGAACATCATCGACGCGATTTACGCGCAGGATGCACGAGAGGTCGCGCTCGACGAGAGCGGTAACTACCAGCACGCCGTGTTGCATGACTGGCAGGTCAACACCGGCGCTCAGGATGCCGCAGGGAACTATGTCTACGGCAACGGCGCGATAGCCTGGGATCAGGAGAAGATCTTCCAGGGAGCCAAGATGACCGTGGAGATGGAATACCAGCACACGGCCGTCGACCAGTTCGCCCGCACGATCACGCCGAACCTCCACGAGTTCGTTGGTTACAGCTCCGGCGAAAACGCGAGCATTTCGCTTGATTTCTCACAGGCGGCCTACCGTTTTGGGCACAGCACCCTGCGCGAGTCGATCGATCACATGGACCCCAATGGAAACCTATCCGGGCAAGTCATGCGTCTTGCGCTCGAGCAAGCCTTCTTGTCGCCGGAGAAATTCGCGCAGATCGGGGCAGGGGCGCTGGCGCTCGGCATGACCCCATCAGCAGGCAAACGAGATCGACGAATTCCTGACGCCCGCCTTGAACCAGGGCCTGCTTGGGCAACCACTTGACCTTGCCGCGATCAACATTGCGCGGGGCCGCGACCTCGGCATCCCGACCCTGAACGACATGCGCGAGGCTCTGCAGCTCACGGCCTATACAAGCTGGGCCGACTTCGGCGCCAATATGGTCCACCCGGACAATCTGGTGAACTTCATCGCTGCCTATTCCTTCGACGGTGATACGGCGCGCGCGCAGGTGGTCATCGATCTCGCGAACGATGTGCCGGTCGACGGCGTGGCGAATCCCTGGGGTTATGACGTCCAGCAGGCGGTGGACTTCCTGAACAACACCGATGCTTCGCTGTTCGGCGTAGACGGCTTTGACAAGATCGATTGCTGGCTCGGCGGTCTCGCCGAAGTGCACGTCACCGGCGGACTGCTGGGCGAAACATTCGACACCATCTTCGTCGATCAGATCGGCCGACTGATGGATGGCGATCGTTTCTACTATCTCCAGCGCCTGTCCAACATCAATTACGGGCAAGAGATCATCGACGAACAGTTCAAGGACATCATCGAGCGGACCACGGGCGTTACGCACCTCAACGGTTCGGCCTTCGCCTACGCCGATCAATACCTGGACCTCGCGGCCGACGCGACAGCGAATGCGCGGACGGAGCACAAGTATGCGGTGCAGCTTGCTGCGAACATGAACCTTGGCATCTTCAGCGATGGCGGTACCACGACCGGTCTCAATGGCAATATCGTCACGATCGGCGGCAGGCAGTATATTCGCGACACCCGCACGCCGGACGCCGACACCAAGGCGGGTGATGCTTCGGGTTTTGCTCTGGACGGCGCTCCGAACAGCGGTGCGGATTCACACGAAGTCATCGTCGCGTCCGATCGCAACGATCTCATCTATGCGCGCGGTGGCGACGATACGGTTTACGGCGAGGATGGTAACGATGTCATCTATGGCGGCGGCGGAATCGACCGGCTTTATGGCGGCGACGGCGACGATACGATCTACGGCGATGATGGCGGCGACCTAATCGACGGCGGACTGGGCGACGATGTACTGTTCGGCGGACAGAGCGCCACCGCCGCAGCTGGTCTTGATCAGATCATCGGCAGTGATGGCAACGATTATGTCGACGGTGGTGTTGGCATCGACAAGCTTTCCGGCAGCGCAGGCGACGATGTCATCTTCGGCGGTGGCGACACCGACGCCTTCACACATGGCGGCGATGGAAACGACTATATCGACGGTGGCGTGACGGGCGATCTCCTGTGGGGGGATGGCGGTTCCGACCTGATCGTCGGCGGAGCTGACCAGGACGTCGTGGCGGGCATGGACGGCGACGACATCCTGCGCCCTGGACCACTGACGCAATCTCTCACGGGTGGCGGCGATGAAGTCATGGGCGGCGACGGACTCACTGACAAAGGCGAGAACGGCAATGGCGTCGGCTTCGACCTGATCGATCTCAGCGACTGGCAGGCAGCGCCGATTGGGGCGACGATCGATTTCGCTACGCAGCAAAATCCCGCGCTCGCGATTGACCGCAACCCGCAATTCCCGGCCTGGGTCGGCATCGAAGGCGCAATTGGCTCGCGTAACGATGATACTTTCCTCGGCGACGATAACGCCAACTGGCTGATCGGCGGCAGCGGCAATGACCAGATAAATGGTGGAGGGGGCAACGACCTCATCATTGGCGACGGGATCCGCCTCGACATGCTTCTTGGCACGTATGCCAGCACCTATTCCGACACGTTCGACGGAGCGACGCACCGCGCGACCGGCTTCCTGCAGCACAAAGGCCTTCTGGATGCTGTCGGCTGGGGCGATGACAAGCACCTGCAGGAGATGCTGAAATCCGCCATGTTCAAGGACATGGTCCTTGGTGGCAGCGAGGTCACCAAGATCTGGCGTAACGGTGTGGCGCAGACCACAGGCGAATCTTCCGGCCAGATTGGAGATGGCGGCGTGGCGGGTTCGGCGGATGTGGCGGTCTTTTCTGGTGTACGCTCCGAATACCAGGTGACGGCCGTGTTCTTCGACACCCTGACGCGGACGATTCTTGCCGCTCCCTCGGCCAAGACCATCATGGCAATCAAGATCACTGACACAGTGGCTGGGCGGGACGGTCAAGACATTGTCCTCGGCGTGGAGCAATTCCGCTTCTCGAATGGCTTAGGCGGTGTTGTCACCCTAAGTGCAGGTCAGCTAGTTCCATTTGCAGCGACAGGCTTGGCGATCATCAGCGACACGACGCCGACCGAGGGCAATCTTCTCACGGCGAACACGTCTTCGATCGCCGACCTCAATGGTCTCGGGCCGTTCGGCTTCC
>JBBATZ010000114.1:0-5111 GCA_040398425.1 Hyphomonadaceae bacterium | reverse complement strand
CTAGGGTAACGACATGATCCGCGTGCAGACCGAAGCTTTTGATGCCCATGCCGAGACGGCAGCCTTTGCGAGGGGGCGCGCGGAGGTTGGAGCGCTGGCGTCCTTCGTGGGGTCGGTGCGGGACAGCGCGCATGGGGATGTGGTAAGCGCGCTGGAGCTGGAGGCGTATCCGGGGTTCACGGAGAAGCAGATCGCGAAGATCGAGGCGGATGCGCGAGCGCGGTTCGAGCTGATCGACACGCTGGTGATCCATCGCCATGGGCGCATGGCGCCGGGCGAGGCGATTGTGCTCGTGGCTGCGTTGTCGAAGCACCGGCGCGAGGCGCTGCAGGCGGTTGACTATCTGATGGATCGCCTCAAGACGGAGGGGCCGTTCTGGAAGCGCGAAGTGCGGCCTGATGGGGCGGAGTGGATCGAGCCGCGCGTGGATGACCGTGAGGCGCATGCGCGCTGGACGAAGGAGTAAATGCCCATGACCGGACCTGCCTATCCGCCGTTGACCGCTCCGGGCGGGAAGATGGTCGACACGATGCCTTTCAAGCGCCTGCGGATCTGCGTGATGACGATCTCGGATACGCGGACGGATGAGACGGATACGTCGGGGCATCTGCTGGCGGATCGCGTGAAGGAGGCTGGGCATGAGGTGGCGGACAAGGCCATCGTGCCGGACGAGGTGAACGCCATCCGCGCCGTGATGCGGAAGTGGATCGCTGATCCGGCGATCGACGCCGTTGTGACGACGGGCGGGACGGGGCTGACCGGGCGCGATGTAACGCCCGAGGCCGTGCGGCCGCTGTTCGACAAGGAGATCGAGGGGTTCAACGTCGTCTGGCATCTCGTGTCGTTCCAGTCGGTCGGCACATCGACGCTGCAGTCGCGCGCGTGTGCGGGCGTGGCCAATGCCACCTTCATCTTCTGCCTGCCGGGATCGAACGGCGCGGTGAAGGATGGCTGGGACAAGCTGATCCGCTGGCAGCTCGATAGCCGCCACATGCCGTGCAACATGGTGGAACTGATGCCGCGTCTGCTGGAGAGCTAGTTTGGCAATGTCTGAGGCGTTCAAACCGCTTACGGAGGTGGATAGGCGCTCGCTGCGTGTACTGGCGTGGATGTGTCAGCAGTACCTGATGCGCGACGGTAGCCTGCAGCACGATTTTATGTGTGCCGGCGAGACCGCGTTGGAGCTTCTGGCCGAACATGGATTTGTCAGCCTCGCGCCGGGCGGTGGCGCTTGGACACCGGCAGGGCGCCAGTTGCTGGATGAAGACTGATTGCGCCCTTGTGAGCGACCGCTCACGTCGCTATCTGTAGCCGCAGAAAACGGGGAGAATCCATGAAAGCGCGTCGTCTCGGTCGTAGCCCGATCTATGTGTCCGATATCTGCATGGGGACGATGACATTCGGCAACCAGGCCGATGAGGCGATGTCGTTCCGCATTCTCGACAAGAGTTTCGAGGCTGGCATCACGTTCTATGACACCGCCGAGAATTATCCGGTGCCACCCGACGCGAAGTATGCAGGTCGGACCGAGGAAATCGTCGGACGCTGGATGAAGACAAAGCCGCGCGATGCGATCCTGATGGCGACGAAGGTTTCCGGGCCGAGCCATGGCTGGATCAAATCGGCGCAGCGGCATGGGATGACGGCGCTGGATCGGCACAACATCTTCCACGCTGTCGATGAAAGCCTGAAGCGGATGCAGACCGACTATATCGATCTCTACCAGACGCACTGGCCGGATCACGGCGTGGCGTATGATGAGCACATGGACGCGCTCGATGATCTGGTGAAAATGGGCAAGGTGCGTGTGCTCGGCTGCTCGAACGAGACGAGCTGGGGGCTCATGAAGTCGATCGCGACGTCGGACAAGCTGGGCATTGCGCGACACGAGTCGATCCAGAACAATTTCAGCCTGAACAATCGCCGCTTCGAAGACGAACTCGCGCAGGTGTGCCGGCAGGAGGGCGTGAGCCTGATCCCGTATTCGCCGTTGGGCGGCGGGGTGCTGACCGGCAAGTACCAGAATGGCCAGTGGCCCGAGGGCGCGCGGTTCTCGAAGTACAAGGACATGGGCGACCGTCAGGCACCGATGGCGCGGCGCTTCGTCAACGAGAAGACGCTGGCCTCGACCGCGCGCTGGATCGAGATCGCGAAACAGGCGGGCATATCGGTGACGACACTGGCGACGGCGTGGAGCAAGCAGCACGATTTTGTCGCCTCGACCATTGTCGGCGTGACCCACGAAGACCAGCTGCCGGACATCTTCGCGGCCGCCGACGTGACGCTGCCGGCGGACGTGATGAAGGCGATCGACGCGGTGTCGAAGGAGATCCGGTATCCGATGGGGTAAGGCGCTCTGGTTGGGCGACCTGAGACGGTGGTGCGGGGAGTTAGCAGATGCTGAAATCGAACTGGTTCAAGATCGTTCTGCTGTCGCTTGGCGTGCTGGTCGCCGCCCTGGGCGCGGGCTGGTTTCTGGTCGGGCCGGATTGGCGTGCGCTCATTGCCAATCCGCCCGGCGGGCGCGATGTCTTGTTCTGGAGTCAGGCGCAGCGAAGCGCCACGTTCCGAATGATGGACCAGATTCCCTTCATCGTTTCCTCGAACCCGATCAAGGCCGGGACATCTGTGCACGCGCTTGAGGCCGGCGCGCCGCTCGATCCCGGCGTTGCGCTTGATGCCTACATGGCGAGCCAGAATACGGCGGGGCTTGTCATTCTGTACAAGGGTAAGGTGCGGCTGGAACGCTATGGCATCGACTTCAAGCCGACCGGGCGGTGGACGAGTTTCTCGGTCGCAAAGTCGATGACATCGACGCTGGTCGGCGCTGCTGTTCGGGACGGGCACATCCGCGGGCTGGAAGATCCGGTCACGGAATACCTGCCGGAGCTGAAGGGGTCCGCCTATGACGGCGTGAGCGTGAAGCAGATCCTGACGATGACGTCTGGCGTGGGCTGGAAAGAGGACTACAGCGACCCGAAGTCGGACGTGGCGCTGTATGATCTGCATGTGCCCGAGGCCGGCATGGATACAACCGTCAGCTACATGCGAACGCTGAAGCGCGCCCATGCGCCGGGGACTGTCTGGAACTATTCGACGGGTGAAACCAATCTGGTCGGGGTTCTGGTCGCCCGCGCGACAGGAAAATCGCCCGCTCAATACCTCTCGGAAAAGATCTGGGGGCCGTATGGAATGGAGCAGGACGCGACGTGGCTGCTGGGGTCGACCGGTCTCGCGATGACGGGTTGCTGCATACAGGCCTCAACCCGCGACTTTGCGCGGTTTGGGCAGTTCATCATGGAAGGCGGCGTTGCGGGCGGGGCGGCTGTGCTTCCCGAGGGATGGCTGGAGCAGGCTACGCGCAAGCAGGCGCCTACGGGAACACCGGGTCTTGGCTATGGCTATCAGTGGTGGACCTGGGACGATGGCTCGTTTCAGGCGGATGGAATCTTCGGCCAGGGCATCTTCATCGATCCGGCTCGCCAACTTGTCATCGCTTCGAACAGCAACTGGACCAGCGCCGATGGGGATGTGGCTGGCGAGTGGGAGGCGCGGAACGGCTTTTATCGCGCGGTTCAGCGCGCCCTGGACTCGGAAGCGGCGCGTTGAGGGGCAGCGGGCACGAGACGGGGCGAATCCCGAGATAGGCCTTCCGACCGCTCGACTTGGCCGACTATAACGGTATTCTGCACCCCAGATGGCTTACACCCTGATCAATACGAAACCGGCGGCGCGGCCCGCTTCGGAGGCCTCGCCCGCGGCGCTGGCGGCCGGGCAGGGCGCGCTGGTGGATTCGTTCGGCAGGCGGGTGAGCTATCTGCGGCTGTCGGTGACGGATCGCTGCGACCTGCGCTGCACTTACTGCATGCCGGAGCGGATGACCTTCCTGCCGCGCAAGGACGTGCTGTCGTTCGAGGAGCTGGACGAGCTGGTGACGGCGTTTGCGTCGTTCGGCGTCGACAAGCTGCGCATCACGGGCGGCGAGCCGCTGGTGCGGAAGGATATCATGGAGCTGATGGCGCGTTTCTCGCGGCATCTGGGCAATGGGCTCAATGAGCTGACCATGACCACCAACGGCACGCTGCTGTCGAAGTATGCGGGCGAGCTGTCGGCGATTGGCGTGCGTCGGATCAACGTGTCGCTGGATACGCTGAAGCGCGACCTGTTCGAGAAGATTGCGCGGCGCGACATGCTGGACGACGTGCTGCGCGGGATTGATGCGGCGATCACTGTCGGCATCAAGGTGAAAATCAATACGGTCGCGTTGCATGGCACGAATGAGGACGAAATTCCGGACCTGATCCGCTTTGCGCACGCGCGCGGCGCGGACATCACGCTGATCGAGACCATGCCGATGGGTGAGGCGGAGACCGATCGCGTCGAGGACTTCCTGTCGCTGAACAAGGTTCGCAAGGATCTTGAGCAGCAGTTTACGCTGAGCGATGTGGCGTACAGTACGGGCGGGCCGGCGCGGTATGTTAGGGTGGCGGAGACCGGCGGGCGGCTGGGGTTCATCACGCCGCTGACACACAATTTCTGCGAGAGCTGCAACCGCGTGCGGCTGACATGCACGGGGCGGCTGTACACGTGCCTCGGGCGTGAGGATGGAGCTGATCTGCGCGAGGCGCTGCGGTCTGATCCATCGGGCGTGAAGTTGCGCGAGGCCATTCTCGGCGCGATCGAACGCAAGCCGAAGGGGCATGACTTCGATGCTGCGCGGCTGGCAACGCCGGCGAGCCCGCGCAACATGTCCACTACGGGCGGCTGATGGCTGGCGTGGTTCTCCTGTTCGGTCGGCTGAAGGACGCGTTTGGCGCGGCCTCCATTGCGATGCCTGAGGGCGTTGGGACGGCGGCGGAGCTGAGGGCGGCGCTGGTGCTGGCGCATCCGGATCTGTCGGATGTGCTGGGCGCGAAGACGGTGCGGATTGCTGTGAACCAGGAACTGGTGACGGATGAAGCGGGGACGCGGATTTCCGAGGCGGATGAGATTGCGCTGCTGCCGCCGTTGAGTGGGGGGTAGGGCTTGCCGGGGGAGATTGTTTCGCTCCTCCTGTCGAGAGACACCCCCACCTGACCTCCCCCTTTCAGGGACCCTTTAGGTACTGCTTA
>JBBATZ010000113.1:0-5351 GCA_040398425.1 Hyphomonadaceae bacterium | reverse complement strand
CCTAGTCAAGCTGCACATCGCTGATGACTGGCAGGTCACGGACGATTTGCTGATCAGCGCGGGTCTGCAGCACTACATGATCGACATAAAGGGCATCTCGATTGAAGGCGCGCAGTTCAACTCGGTCGGACAGCTCACCGCGCCCCGTAATCTCGCCGCCTCAAGCGACAGCGACCAGCTGCTACCGTCGATCGGCGCCGTTTATAACCTGACGGACGAACTGCAAATCTTTGCAGGCTACTCAAAGAACTTCGGCGCCATTGGTGACTGGGCCCTCGAGAAGACCGGCACCGACCTGTCGAGCCTCCGGCCGGAAATGTCGCAGAACATCGAAGTCGGTCTGCGTTTTGTTGGCGACAAACTGCGTGCATCGGCCACCGCCTACACGATCGACTACGACGACGCGATCGTCTTCCTCACCAACGACTTCGCTATCGGCGCGCCCGGCATCAACTATTCGGCGGGCACCGGCGGTACCTACTTCAACGTACCGGGGGGTGTTGAATCCACTGGTTTCGAGGCAAGTGTTGAGTACGATGTGACGAACGAACTTGTAGCCTATGCCTCGGCAAGCGCCATCAACTCTGAGTACACGAGCGCTTTCAACGCAGCCAGCTACGGCGGCAATGGTGGTCAGGTCCGCGCCGGTCACAAAGTGGCAGGCACGCCGGAGTACATTCTTACCGGCGCGCTGAACTATGTCTCGGGCCCCCTGACAGGTTCGCTCCAGGTGCGCCGCATCGGCGAAGCTGCTGGCGACGCCTTCAACACCGCTGCCCTGTTCATACCTGCCTACACGCTGGTGGACCTGTCCGCTCGCTACCGAGTGGAACTGCCATCGACAGGAGCCGAGTACCTCGACTTTGGCTTCGCCGTGAACAATCTTCTCGACGAAAGCTACGTCGGCGGCATGCTCGACGAGTTCACCCAGCGCTATACTGCAGGTGCCCCGCGGTCGGTGTCATTCACCGCGACAGTGGGGTTCTGAGAGCGCCGCTTTGCAAACGGTGGCCGCGTCCCAGCGGGGCGCGGCCATCGTGATTTGACCGACGATAGCGCTTCCACCCACGCGCTGGCTACTTGGCCCCCCGTGCTGATTGCCTCGGGGCTCGGTGCCGACCGAACTCAAGTCATGCGAGTGTCACTGCGGTCCGCTAAGCGAGTCGAGCCGTTTGTGGAGGCCACATGTTCACTCGTGCACGTTGCAGCGCGACGCTGATCGCGTCGCTGTCTTTTTCAGGCGTCGCATTCGCGCAAGCGCCCGCCGACCAGCTTACCGAGCGGTCCGACACCGTCGTTGTCCTGGGGCAGGGAGAGCCCCGGCAGACACAGACAGTCAGCGGGGCGGAACTTCTTGGCGAACCGCCCGGCGCGAGCCCTATCAAGGCACTTGAAAAGTTGCCGGGCGTGTTCTTCACGGGAGCTGATCCATTCGGAACCTATGAGTACGCTTCGACCCTGAATCTTCGCGGCTTTGCCCAAACCCAACTCGGTTTCACGCTCGACGGCGTACCGCTGGGCGACATGAGCTATTCCAATCACAATGGCTTGCATATTTCTCGCGCCATAATCTCCGAGAACGTCGACCGTGCGCAGCTTGCGCAAGGCGCGTCCGATCTGGATGCAGCCTCAACAAGCAATCTTGGCGGCTCGCTGAAGTTCTATTCCCGCGATCCTGGTGGGGTTTTTGGTGCAGACCTCGCCATCAGCGTCGGCGATGACAAACATCGCCGCTTCTTTGGCCGCGTCGATACCGGCGAGTTCGGCGCCTGGGGCACGCGGGCCAGCGTTGCCTATGCGGACAGCTACAGCAACGTGTGGACCAACAACGAAGGCGAGCAGACGTCGCAGCAGCTAAACCTGAAACTGGTGCAGCCGCTTGGGTCTGACCAGGACCTTTCACTGTGGATCAACGCCTCACAACGCCGCGAGAATGACTATCTGGAGCACTCGCGCCAGCAGATTGACCGCCTCGGCTATTTTGCCAGCTATCTCGAGCCCGACTACGAGCTCGCTGTCCGCCTGGCGGACATTGCCAACAACGTGGACGAGGATGGCGATGGGTTATCCGACTGGACGGGTAATCCTCCGACAAACCCCACGGCTGGATCCGTCTTCCCAAGCCCCTACGAAACGCTCGATGACGCCTACTATCAGGGTGCCGGTCTGCGCGACGATGTGATCGGCGCGTTGGCCTGGACCGGACAGCTGAATGATCAGCTCGAGTTTTCGCTGACCGCCTACAGCCACACCGACAAGGGCCAGGGCCCGTGGTTCACGCCCTACGTGCCGTCGCCGAATGCCTATGACCCGGCCGCAACGACCGACAACGCTCCGCTTTCGTTTCGCGGCTTCAGCTATGACTTCACGCGCTGGGGCGGTCTTGGCTCTATCGGGATCGATCTGGGAGACCATCAGGTCGAAGTGGGCGGCTGGTATGAGAGCAACAAGTCGGAAGAGGGCTACCGCTATTTTGGCCTCGACCGCGCCAGGGCTAATCGGGATTCCCTGGAGTTCCAGGAATCCCCCTTCTATGTGGACGACCAGTTTGCCTTCAACACGGAGACGGTGAAGCTCTACATTCAGGACACCTGGCGGCCGTTCGATGCATTGACGCTGTTGTTCGGCTTCAAGGGCCAGAGCGTGACCAGCGAGGCGGAAAAGAGGATCGAAGACAACTCGATCGTCGCGCCGGGCGACGTTGGCTACACATTCGGAAAAATCAAGTCGGAGGACTGGTTCCTGCCGCAGCTCGGCTTCAGCTACCGTCTCGACGCGCACAATGAAATCTTCGGCTCGGCTGGCGAAAGCTTGGCCGCGTTCGCCTCGCAGTCGGGAGGCGTCAACGCTAACGGATCGCAGGCGGCGATCGACGACGCGATTGCCACGATCGAGCCGGAACGCTCACGGACCTTCGAGTTGGGCTTGCGTTGGCAGGGAATGAATCTGGAAGCTCTCGTCGCAGCCTACTACGTGCAGTTCGACAACAGGCTGGCCGCGTTCTTCGCCTCCGACAGCCCAATCCTGGTCTCCGAGGCAATCTATCGCAACGTCGGTTCCGTCGAGACCCAGGGTGTCGAAGCTACCTTGTATGCGAACTTCACAGACACGCTCACGGGACTGGTTTCGGCATCCTACAACCAGTCAGAGTATCAGGACGACGTGCTGCGTGACGACGGAACGCTGGAAATCGGCACCAAGGGCAAGACCGTCGCCGGCGCACCTGAGCAACTTCTCAAGGCGGAACTCACCTATGACGACGGCAGCCTGTTTGGCGGCTTGAGTTATTCCTATAGCGGCGAGTGGTTCTACACCTATGAAAACGACAACCGCGTCGATGCGGTGTCACTGGTCGACCTCAATATCGGTTATCGTTTCACTGGAGGTTTGGCCGAAGGTGCCGAAGTCAGCATCAACGTGAGCAATGTGTTGGATGAACGCTACATCGCTGCATCGTCGGGCCTCGTCGAGCGCGATCCCGACGGAGATCAGCAGGTCCTGTTTGTTGGATCACCCCGATCGGCCTTCGTCACGCTGCGGAAGTCATTCTGAGGGAGGCGGCGTGGCTCCGGACTCTCGCTTCTAGGGCCGATCACCGGTCCGGATGAAAGGGAAGGGTGCTCCCGCGCCAGGATCAAAACGGCGCCAGTCCTCGTTAAGGGCGCTGAGCCCGCTCGCAGCAACCTGACGCGTCTCCGCACACTGGCCTGCCGCCTGCGTGGTGGAGCCCTCGCGCCTCACAGCCGGTCCAATGGCCGCAAACCAGACGTCACCCGATCCCTTGACGCCTGTCTCGTTGTACTGCGGCTGGTAGTCCGGATTGAGCTTGTGATAACGCACCGCCGAATGGTCCTGCCACGCTTCCACGGGGTCGTTTCCACGACCATGGTCTGTTGTGACGATCAGGGTTGTCTGATCCCGATAGTAAGGATCCGCCTGAAGCATTTCCCAGATCTGACGGAGTACATCATCCCCCCGCTCAATCGCGGCGAGGTAGTTCATGTAGTCCCCGCCATGGGCGTACTCGTCGGTGTCGCCAAACGCGAGGTAGAGAACGCGCGGCTTTTCCTTGAGCAGCAGCTGCCGTCCAAAGCGCCATGTCATGGTGTCGGTCGGTCCCCGATCCCCGAAACCAGCGTTGACGGGAATGCCGCTGCGGTCCGAGTTGACGATCTTCGCAAAGAGGCTCCAGGTGCCAAGCATCTGAACGCGCCCTGCGAAGGCAGGCATCTGGTTCAGGTGCTCCAGGAACGAAACATTGGCGTTCCACTTGTCATCGTTTTCCACGATGCTGGGATCAGGACGGCCCGTCAGAAGTTCATTGTAGCCGGGGTAGGAAAACCACATGTCGTTGGCGACCCGGGCACACTCCCCCGCGTCGCGATTCCCGATCAGCACTCCATCTGCAGCGACCACCTGATGCAGAAAGGGCGTCAGGGCCGCAGGTCTGTCCTTAGGTGTGAGGTAAGGCTTGTCCACCCAATCCTCGAACCATTCCTCACCAACGAATCTGGGATCGTGGGCCAGCTTCTGATCGGCACCCCGGAAGATCTCCTGCCAGCGCAGACCGTCGAACGTGACGATCACCAGTTTGGGATCACCTTCTGCCTCGCTAGACAAGGCGGCGCGCGGGCCGGCGCAACCGCTGAAGAAAAACGCTGCAATAGCCAGCGTGCCAGCCAGAGACCACGACCGATAGTGCATGGCGAAGCCCTTTTCTGCATCAACGCGGCCTAGCTGAGCATCGCAACAGGCGCATGAACGAGGAAACCTTGCGCCCATCGGCAGGGCGTTACCAGAGCCTCGCAATGCCGCAATGAGCAGATCCGAGAGTCCCAGTGAGTGACGTCAGACAGAGGCCAGTATCGATTTCATCGTACATT
Source organism: Hyphomonadaceae bacterium (assembly GCA_040398425.1). GTDB lineage: Bacteria > Pseudomonadota > Alphaproteobacteria > Caulobacterales > Hyphomonadaceae > UBA7672. Next base: position 468 of record JBBATZ010000113.1, on the reverse strand, counting down.
CATTTGATCACTCGCCGAAGCAGTCTAGGGAGACGCGAGGTCACGCAACGTGATCAACTGTCGTTGCTCGAGCGGCTGAACGTATGCCTCGGTTTGAGATCGTCTATTCTGCTGAACCCACGAGCAAGGCGCTGGCCTCCGAGACCATCGTTGCGCGGGACAGGCTGGAGGCAGCCAATAGGGCTTTGACAGGTCTGCGAAACGCCCAGCTGCAACATGGCGCGGCACACTTCCGTATTCTCGATGGCCTCGGGATGGTCGTTACGCGCGGGCCAAAAAGCGCGACGAAGCATGTGATTGGTTGAACTTGGAGTTCAGGAGCGAGAACGGTTGGTTGCGCGCCAGAATTTCTGACGCGGGCAACGCGATCAGACGTTCGCAATTAGTCCGGCGGAAGGGTGCCATCAGTCATCCGCTAGAGCATCGTGCGTTTAATCGCACGTGTAACCTGCGGCCTTGAAGAAGTTC
>JBBATZ010000112.1:0-5420 GCA_040398425.1 Hyphomonadaceae bacterium | reverse complement strand
GAACTTCTTCAAGGCCGCAGGTTACACGTGCGATTAAACGCACGATGCTCTAGGCTCAGCCCTTCTTCAGCGTCGCTTCCAGAACGGCCCGCGCCTTGGCGCCGAGTTCCGGGTGCGCGAGCGCCATGGCCGCGAACGCTTCGAGATAGAGAAGCTTGTCGCCGCAGTCATAGTCCTGGCCGGCATATTTGAAGGCGTGGAAATCCTGGCTCGACATCATGCGCTGCATCGCGTCGGTGAGCTGGATCTCCCCGCCCGCGCCCGGCGTTTGCGTGGCGAGCAGGTCGAACACCTGCGGTTGCAGGATGTAGCGGCCGGTGATCTTGAGCCGCGAGGGCGCCTTGTCGATCGGGGGCTTCTCGACCATGCCCTTCATCTTCACCAGTGGACCGGCGTCGCCAGCCGTTACGGGATCGATCACGCCATACTGGTTGACGCGCTCGAGCGGCACTTCGTCCACAGCGATGATGTTGCCTCCGACTTCGTTGTAGGCGTCGACCATCTGCTTCAGGCACGAGCCGCCCGTCCCCTTCACGATCACGTCGGGGAGGAGAACGGCAAAGGGCTCATCGCCGATGATGTCGCGCGCGCACAGCACGGCATGGCCAAGGCCCAGCGCGGCCTGCTGTCGCGTGAAACTCGAAGCGCCGGGGGGCAGGGCGGCGGCGCGCACCTCGGCCAGGATCGCGTCCTTCTTCTTGGCTTCAAGCGTGGCTTCGAGCTCGAACGCCTTGTCGAAATAGTCCTCGATTGCCTGCTTGCCGCGACCTGTGACGAACACGAAATGCTCGATGCCCGCCTCGCGCGCCTCGTCCACTACGTATTGCAGGGCCGGGCGGTCGAACACCGTCAGCATTTCCTTCGGCACTGCCTTGGTGGCCGGCAGAACCCGCGTGCCAAAACCGGCAACCGGTAGAACGGCCTTGCGGACAGGCTTCATGGTAAATCCTCAGTCTGGGTCAGGGTGCGCCACGACAAGTAGCACGCGCGATGATTCTGGCGAGCCGTTGCAACGCGGGGGCCAGTTACTCCACCGTCACCGACTTCGCGAGGTTGCGCGGCTGGTCGACATCCGTGCCTTTCTCGACGGCGACGTGATAGGCCAGCAGCTGCAGTGGAACGACCGTCACGATCGGCTGGATCACGCGTTCGCAGTCGGGCAGTTCGATTGTGCCCCAAGGCGCGCTGCCGGCCTGTTTGATGCCGGCCTTGTCTGACACCAGCAGAACCTTGCCACGTCGCGCTGCGACCTCCTGAAGGTTCGACAGCGATTTCTCCAGCAAGTGATCGTGCGGGGCCGCCATGATGACGGGCGTGCGCTCGTCAATGAGGGCGATAGGGCCGTGCTTGAGTTCGCCCGAGGCATAACCCTCGGCATGAATGTAGGAGATTTCCTTGAGCTTCAGCGCGCCTTCGAGCGCGATGGGATAGTGCGGGCCGCGACCGAGATAGAGCACGTCACGCGCCTTCGCGATTTCCGGTGCGAGCGTAATGATCTGCTGTTCTGTCTTGAGCGCCTCGGCGATCAGACGCGGCAGTTCGATCATCGCGCTGACGATTTCCTTCTCGCGCTCGCGCGTGATGAAGTTGCGCTGACGTCCGGCTGCAACAGCAGTCGCCAGAAGCGCGCAGAGCTGCGCGGTGAACGCCTTGGTCGAGGCAACGCCGATTTCGACGCCGGCCAGTGTCGGCAGGATCGCGTCGCACTCGCGCGCGATGGACGAGGTCGGCACGTTGACGACAGCCGCCGTCATCACGCCCTTGGACTTCGCATATTCCATCGCCGCCAAGGTGTCGGCCGTCTCGCCTGACTGGGTGACGACAATGGCGAGCGTGCGTGCCCCCAGCACTGGTTCGCGATAGCGGAATTCCGAGGCGACATCGACATCGGTGACGACGCCGGCCAGCTGCTCGAACCAGTATTTCGCAACGAAGCCGGCATAGTAAGCCGTGCCGCAGGCGACGATCTGGATGCGGTCGAACTGCGTGAAGTCGAGCGCCTTCTTACCCTCGCGCGTCGGAAGGACGGCTTTCAGTTCATAGGCGTCGATATAGCCGGAGACAGTGCGGCCCACGAAGTCGGGCTGCTCGTAGATTTCCTTCTGCATGAAGTGGCGATAATTGCCCTTCTCGGCGGCGGCGCCCGCTGCGGGCACGTGGATCTCGGCGCGCTCGACGGGTTTCCCTGCAGCGTCAAAGATTTCGGACGAGGTGCGGGTGAGGGCGCACCAGTCGCCTTCTTCCAGATAGATCACCCGCTGCGTGAACGGTCCGACGGCGAGGGCGTCCGAGCCGAGGAACATCTCGGCCTCGCCAATGCCGATCACCAGCGGCGAGCCACGTCGGCCGCCGAGAATGAGGTTGTCCTCGCCCTCGATGATCGCCGCGATGGCGAACGCGCCGCGCAACTGGTCGAGCGCGGCCTTGAACGCGTCCTTCGGCTTCATGCCTTTGCCCAGCGCTTCGTCGATCAGGTGGGCGATGGTTTCCGAATCCGTTTCGGTCTCGAACTTCCGGCCGCGCGCCTCCATTGCCTCGCGCAGCTCGCGGAAGTTCTCGATGATGCCGTTGTGGACGATGGCGACGCGGCCCGAGGCGTGCGGGTGGGCGTTGGTCTCGTTGGGCTGGCCATGCGTCGCCCAGCGCGTATGGCCGATACCGACGCCGGCTTTCAGGGGCAGTTCGCGGACCTTTGCATCGAGATTAATCAGCTTGCCCGGTGCCCGCAGCCGTTTGAGCTTGCCGCCTTCCAGCAGGGCGACCCCGGCCGAATCATAGCCACGGTATTCCAGACGCTTCAGCGCCTCCACCAGGCGAGGGGCCGCCGGCTGGTCGCTGAGGATTCCGATAATGCCGCACATGTGGCCAAACTCTCCGAACGCATCAAAGGTGGTGATCTAAGGGGTCGCGGCGCTTAAGGTATTGCAAAACATGGCGCGGGTCCGTCATGAAATTCACGGTTTCATATCGGGTTGTGGTGTTTCTAACGGCGCCACGCGCTTCATCCGCCCGCTTCGGGCGTTTCGGGGCGTGTTTGAGTGAGGGTCTATGACGAGCCGCAAGATTTTCGGGACTGACGGCATTCGCGGCACGGCCAACTCCTGGCCGGTGACGCCGGAGATGGCGATGCGGCTCGGCATGGCCGCCGCGACCTATTTCCGCAAGTCGGACCCGCGCCGGCACCTTGTGGTGATCGGCAAGGATACGCGCCTGTCCGGTTACATGCTGGAGCCGGCGCTGACGACCGGGTTCACCGCCATGGGGATGGACGTGCGCCTGTTCGGCCCGTTGCCAACGCCGGGCGTTGCCATGCTGACGCGCAGCTTGCGCGCCGATCTCGGTGTGATGATCTCGGCTTCGCACAATTCCTACCAGGACAACGGCATCAAGCTGTTCGGGCCGGATGGCTACAAGTTGTCGGATGAAGCCGAACTCGCCATCGAAGGCCTGATGAGCCGGTCGCTGGACGACAACCTTGCCGCTTCACCCGACCTTGGCAGGGCAGAACGCGTGGACGATGCGCAGTCGCGCTATATCGAGATCGTGAAATCCACCTTCCCCCGCAAGCTGCGCCTCACGGGATTGCGCGTCGTGATCGATTGCGCCAACGGCGCCGCCTACAAGGTCGCTCCCAAGGCGCTCTATGAACTCGGGGCCGAGATTTTCCCGATAGGCGACGAGCCCAACGGCTTCAACATCAACCGCGAGATCGGTTCGACCGATACGCGCGCCATGGTGGATGCAGTCCACAAATACCGCGCCGATATCGGCATCGCGTTGGATGGCGATGCCGACCGCGTCGTGATGTGTGACGAGCACGGCAAGATCATCGATGGCGACCAGCTGCTCGGCATGATCGCGACCTCGTGGAAAAGCCAGGGCAGGCTGTCGAAGAAAGCTGTGGTTGCGACCGTCATGTCGAACCTCGGTCTCGAGATGCATCTCAAGGGCCTTGGTATCGCGCTGGAGCGCACGCAGGTGGGCGATCGCTATGTCGTCTCGCGCATGCTGGAGAAGGGCATCAATATCGGCGGCGAACAGTCTGGCCATGTCGTGATGTCGGACTTCTCCACCACGGGCGATGGCCTGCTGGCGACGCTGCAGGTGCTGGCCGTGATGCAGGAGACCGGCAAGAAGCTGTCGGAGATCGCGCACGTGTTCGATCCTGCGCCGCAGAAGCTGGTCAACCGCAAATACACCGGCGCCGATCCGCTCAGCCGCAAACATGTGCAGGACGCGATCGCCTCGGCCGAGAAAATGCTCGGCGCGCGCGGCCGTCTTCTGGTGCGCAAGTCGGGCACCGAGCCGCTGATCCGCGTCATGGCGCAGGCCGAGAACGACGATCTGGTGCGTGAAGCCGTCGACGGCGTGCTGGCCGCGCTCGACCGCGAGTAGGGCTCTGCCTCTTACGGCGCCCGCGTCATTGTGTTTCTGGAATCATTCCAGTTTCCCACTGGCGCTGACCGGCCAATGGCGCCATATGGCCCCGAAACACAGGAGCTCCCCATGGCCGACGGTCTGGACCTCACCCCCAACCGCATCGTTGAAGTTCCTGCGCCGCGCGGAACCGTCCGCATCGGTCAGTCGCTTCCCGTGGCCTTCATCGCCGGTCCCTGCCAGCTCGAAAGCCGCGCCCACGGCCTCGAAATGTCCGCCCGCCTGCGCGAGATCGCGGACAAGCTCGGCTGCCACATGATCTACAAGACCTCATTCGACAAGGCGAACCGCTCCTCGATCAACACGGCCCGCGGTCTCGGCTTGTCCGCCTCGCTCGATATCTTCAACGAGATCCGCGAGACCTCGGGACTGCCGATCATCACCGATGTTCACCTGCCGGACCAGTGCGCCGAAGTCGCGCAGGCAGTCGACGTGCTGCAGATCCCGGCCTTCCTCTCGCGTCAGACCGATCTTCTTGTCGCGGCGGCCCAGACCGGCAAGCCGATCAACGTCAAGAAGGGCCAGTTTCTTGCGCCGTGGGACATGAAGAACGTCGTCAACAAGCTGGTCGCCTCTGGCTGCCGTGACGTGCTCGTGTGCGAGCGCGGCGTCAGCTTCGGCTACAACACGCTCGTCTCCGACATGCGCGCAATTCCCGAACTCGCCGCCACCGGCGCGCCGGTCGTGTTCGACGCGACGCACTCCGTGCAGCAACCTGGCGGGCAGGGCACGACCTCCGGCGGTCAGCGCCAGTTCGTGCCGGTCCTTGCGCGTGCGGCCGCCGCCGTCGGCGTCGCAGCCGTGTTCATCGAAACGCATGAGAACCCGGATATCGCGCCCAGCGATGGCCCCAACATGGTCCCGCTTCATCAGCTTGAAGAGCTGATGAGCCAGATCATGGCCTTCGACAAGCTGGCGAAGAGCTACAACTAATACCAGCCGCCCTAGATTCTGACCTGTGTCCACACGCGTGAGGTGATGGA
>JBBATZ010000111.1:0-5427 GCA_040398425.1 Hyphomonadaceae bacterium | reverse complement strand
CGCAAACGACCCCCTACTACGGGAACATTACGGATGACGGCAATTGGGCGATGAGTTGCCGAAGCGCAGCGTCATCGTCGAACGATCAAAGTGGATGGACTCTGGCGGATTGGTACATTCCGGGTTGAGGCAGACACGGGCCGCTTTGCCGTCATTCGCGGTACGCTTGGTTCGAAAAGTCTGGGCCAGGTTAAAGGCAGCCAACGGTCTCATGTTATCTGATGATTATCTGACGACGGACAGTTGGCATGGCCGGCTCGCGCCTGTCGTGGCGTGTCCAAGCTCTCTCACCATGGGAGTTCTCGATGGCAATTAGGCGAGAACGTCAAAGTGCTCGTGGTTATTCTCGCGAAGCCTCGGATTATTTCAAAAGAGAGTCAGGTTCAACCGCGGACGTTCATCGAGTCACAGGCGTTCCTCGATTAGCTGAATACAAATGACTCAGCTGAGAAAATCGTAAGCTGAAGCTCGAATGGTTCTCGCCGTCTGAGAGCCTCATACATAGGCTTCAAGTTATGCAGGTGACGAAGGATCTTGCCGATCAGCTCGGTAAGGCGCATCGCGCTTTTGCCACGCGCATTGCCGATCTTGGTCTTGCGGCCAGCCTTGATTTGGATGCGCGCCCAGCGGCGGGCGACCTCTGCCTCGTGCGAGTGACGCGTCTTGGACAGCATCGTCACGTCGAACTTGTTACCGGCCGTCGCGCTGCACTTGCCGTAGGCGATGAGCTCATCGTTGCGTTTGGCAACCGTTATACATCAGACCAATTTGAAGCGCTGATCCCGCCGTCGCTTGCTGAATGCCACCTCGTTGCGGCGGGCGGCATCGCTTCCATGGCAGTGTCGCAGCATTTCAGAATGAAGGCGCCTACCGATGTTCAGCCGCTCGGCATCCTGCGTGATGCAAACGGGGTCGCGTTGAACCTGTCGCGCTGGGGCTGGCCAGGAGTCGCGACGCCTGCGAATGCGCCGGCACAGCCGCACATGATCCTCGTTGTCGGCACCAGCATGAACGCAGGCAAGACCACGCTGTGCGCCAATGTCATCCGGACACTGCGTGAATGCGGTTTGCGGACCTCCGCATTGAAGCTTACCGGCACGGGCTCGGGCGGAGACTTGTGGAAGTACCAGGACTCGGGTGCGCTTGAGGCGATGGACTTTGGCAATGTCGGGCTGGCTTCGACGGCTGGCATGGACATCCGCGTGCTCGATGCAGCGATCGGCCGCCTTTGTGCGGCTGTGTCCCCGCAGGCCGATGTGATCGTCGCTGAACTGGCCGACGGCATTCTGCAACGCGAGACAAGTCAGCTGTTGCAGGCGTCAAACCTTCGCGCCCGCGTAGGGTCAATCCTGTTCGCCGCCTCAGATCCTCTGGGCGCAGCGGCTGGAGTGCAACTCCTTGCCAGCTGGGGCCTCGACGTCTCAGCCGTTGGAGGCCTGATGACCGCGTCCCCCCTGGCCGTGCGCGAGTTCACATCATTCTGCAACGCTCCGGTCATCTACGCGGCCGAGGCCTCAGCGCAGGAAACCTCGACGCACTTCTTCTCGCCGGCGAACGGCCAGTCGGGGAAGAAGCATGTTGCACAACGCTGAAATCTTATCCCGACACTACCCGGTGCAGCCCGTACCCGTTAGCGGCCTGCGCTCCCACAAGTCGCCGGACGCCGAGCTGGACTATTTTGCCTATGTCCCCCGTACGGCGACAGCGGACTCGCCTTTGCTGGTCACGGTGCATGGGATCGAACGGTTGGCATTGCAGCATGCGGTCCGTTTCTCCAAGCTGGCGGAGAAGCATGGCTTCATCGTTGTCGCGCCGATATTCAGCAAGGCGTGCTTTCCGCGCTACCAACGGCTTGAGCGTGGCCCTCGGGGTGATTGTCCGATCGCCGCGTTCGAATTGACTATCGATCACGTCCAGCGCGCAACCGGTTTGGTGTCCAACCCGCTGCGTATGTTTGGTTATTCGGGCGGTGCGCAATTCGCAATGCGCTACACGCTGGCTGGATCGTTGCCGGTCGGGCGTCTCGTGCTGGCGGCACCTGGCTGGTTCACAATGCCGGACACGCAACACCCCTTTCCGTACGGCCTCGGGGACAGCCCCGCGCTTGAGGGCAGAGCAGTGGATCTCGCACGGCTATTGTCCATCCCCGTCCTGCTGACAGTGGGCGCCGAAGACACGCGGCGCGATAAGTCAGTCAACCGCGAAGCAATCGTAGACTCCTCGCAAGGGAAGACACGTCTGGAGCGGGCGCATCGGTGGTATGATGCGATGACCGGAATGGCGAAGGCGCGGGGCCTGCCGCAGACGATGCAACTCAAGCTCCTTGAAGGAGCGGGACATGACTTCAACGACAACGTGCAGACGTGTCGTCTGGGTGAGATCGTGACGAACTGGCTTATCGATTAGTGGAGTAGGGCCCATGGCGGGGGCGTGGACAAAGGCCTTGGTCGCTGCGGCGGGCGCGGCGATCAGCTTCTGTGGCGTAGCGGCGGCCCAGGACACGGATGTTGATCTGGGCGCGGGCGGCTTCACGTTTGAATCCGGGAGGATGAAGCTGAATGTCGGTGGCCGCGTACACTTGGATACCGTATCCGTTCAAAGCGACGGCATCGCCTATACAGACGAAACCGACATCCGCCGCCTGCGCGTCGATGCAACGCTTGATATCGGCAATGACTGGCGCTTCAAGATCGATGGCGATGTCGGCGGCCTGAGCCCCGGTATCTACAATGCCTGGGTCGCCTATCGCGGTATCAAGGACACCGAGTTCCGGGTCGGCAACTTCATCGCGCCATTCAATGGCGAGAACATGATGAGCTCGAGCAATACCAAGTTCATCGAGCGTTCTCTTCCGTCCGAACTCTCGCCCAACTTCCTGCTTGGCGCGTCTGCTGCCTACGAGGGTAAGAACTGGTCTGTGATCGGCGGCTACTTCACGAATCCGATCGAGGACGAGACCCTGACTAACCGTGACGATGGCAAGAGCGTCGTTGCGCGGGGCGTATTCGCGCCGATCAACAACAAGCGCGAAGCGCTGCACTTCGCTGCGGCGATCGAGCGACGAGAGCTGGACTCTGGCGCCTCTTCACGTGTTCGTACCAATTCGGAATTCGCGCTCACGCGCCAGGCGATCCTAGATACGCACACGCTTGCAGGAATCGATGGCTACACCAACCTCAACCTCGAAGTGGGCTATGTGAATGGCCCCTTCATGATGAAGGCGCAGCAGATCACCCGTGACAACGATGCGCCCGCCTTGCTTGACCCAAAATTCACGGGACGTGCAGTTGAATCGGCCTGGGTCATCACCGGGGAGCGCCAGCGCTATAGCGTGGGCACGGGCACGTTCGGCGAAGTTACTCCCGACAAGGACAACTGGTTCGGCGCATGGGAGATCGCCGCGCGCTACAGCACACTCGATCTGACGGATGGCGTGGTGGCGGGCGGGGAAGAGAAGAACCTCACCGTCGGCGTCAATTGGTACGTGAACCGGAACGTACGCGTCTCCGCCAACTATGTGGACGCCAAGGCCCAGCCCAGCCGTCGTGGCGTCACGGATCACCCGTCGGCCGTAATGGGGCGGCTCCAGATTGCGTTCTAGTGTAGAAACGCAGTCACGCTTGGCCTCTTCCAGACGCGGGCGGGCAAAGCCACGGGGACGCGATATGGCGGGTGGCAACTGGCGCCGGTTCTTGCTCACTCCCACCGGCGAGGCCGCCAAAGCCTGGCGGCTGCCGGTGCTACTGCGCGGACGCCGCAAGCGGCGGATGCTGCTGCTGGTGGCGCTGGGTCTCTCACAATCCGTGCTTTCGGTAGTGATCGCGCTGAGCGTCCGCGAAGCGTTTGACGAATTGGTCGGCACCAACGCTGGCACGTCTGCGGGATTGCGCACCGCAGGCATCGCACTCGGAGCACTTGCCCTCGGCGCAGTGCTGCGCTGGCGCGAGTTCCTGGAATCCGAGCGGCTTGCCCAGAGCTATGTCCATGCCGTACGCGTGCAAGTCTTCCGTCACGCTATCCGGCTGGGCGAGGCGGGCATGGCGCAAACCTCACGCAGCGCCGTTCTGCTGCGGTTTACCGGCGACCTAAGTCCACTGCGGTTGTGGATCAGCAGGGGTATTTCGCGTGGCGTTGTCGCCGTGACAAGCATCGCCGTGACGCTCATCGCCTTGCTGGTCGTGGCGCCGTTCATCGGGCTAACGATTGCTGCGGCGATGGCTCTGACCGCGCTCGCTGCGTTGGCGCTGGGACCGGGGCTGGATCAGTCGATGCGAAAGGTCCGTCGTCGCCGCACGCGTATGCTGAAGCATACACAGGAACGTCTTTTGCAACTGCCCCTGATCGAAACCGCAGGTGACGCCACGCGCGAGCGCCGCCTGCTGGCGCGGAAGAGCGATGGCCTCGCGCGCGCATCGGTTGCTCGCGCGAGTTTGATCGGCGTACTCCGTTCAATTGGCGAAGCGGGGGCGGCAGCGGCGAGCCTCGGGGCGTTGCTGATCGGAGCGTTGCTCGCTGGAATGGCGCTGGCGACGCCGGGGGCGGTTGTTGCGGCGATGCTGCTCGCGGGCCTGATGAACCCCAAGATGCAGGACCTGACCCGCGCGTTCGAATACTGGACCAATGCCCGGATTTCGATCGAAAAACAGGCACGCTTTCTCGCGTTGCGGCCGGTCGGACGCAGGACGGGGTCGACCAGCAATTCCGTGCGCCTGCGCGAAACGACCGGCCGCCTCAGTCTTGCGGACGTCGCTTATGGCGATCAGGTGCAGGGCGTGACTATGGACCTGTCGGCTGGCGGCCGGCTGTGGCTGGGCGACGGGCCGCAGCATGATCGTCTGGCAATCCTGAGGCTCGCGGCAGGTGTGCTTCAACCCACGCGGGGAAAGGTCACGCTCGACGGTACGAGTTTGCGCAAGATTCACCGCCGCGATGTTCGCAGTCATATCGCGCTCGTGTCGGCGGATTTTCTCCTGTTTGAGGCCAGCCTCCGCGCGAACCTTATCTATGGCGTATCCGAGCGCCGTGCCGAGGGACTGGATGCGCTGGTCGCTTCGTACAACCTTGCCGACACAATCGCGTCGTTGCCCGGCGGGCTTGAGCATGTTGTTCGTAAAGGCGATCGTCGCATAACAGGTGCCAATCGCCTTGTAGTCGGTCTGATACGAGCTCGGCTGTCTGGTGCCTCCATCATCCTGGTCGATCAATCCGACGTGACGCTGAACAATTCCGAACGCACCGCCATCGAGCATCTGTTGTCCGATCACGATGGGGCCGTGCTTTGGGCTTCGTGCACGGCGCCAAAAGGCTATAGACCGACGCCGATGATCACCCCCGCGACAATCCAGAGTTCGGGACCAACGTGGGAGAACGGGGAGCTGCCCTGCTTCAGGCTTGTTGGACCAGGCGCAGCGCGTCAATGACGACTTA
>JBBATZ010000110.1:0-5526 GCA_040398425.1 Hyphomonadaceae bacterium | reverse complement strand
AGCGGGGCCGCGTGGCCGTTGTGGGCGTCACCTGCCGTTTTTAGCGCCCTTGTACAGTGTGCTGATATCCTCGGCGAGGTACCGCGAGGATCGATAAGAATGTCAAAGGCTGGTTTGCCGAAAAATAGGGCGAAGTATTGCCGCGGCCCGACCCGCTCTATAAGGGACCGCGGTGCCGCGGCACGGCTGAGCGCCCTCCCGATGCGGGAGACACGATGACAGAGAGGAGCCATGGCCCTCGATCTATCGCCGCAAACGCTTTGGCCAGTTTGCGTCCGGGCGTCCCGTTCGTGCTATTCGACGATGCGCGCTCAGAAACCGGCGTGGCGCGCCTCTTCGTTGATCCGGTGGAAACGGTGATAGCCGCCTCTCTGTCCGAAGTGGCGCCCGCGCTCGCACAGGTTCGATCGGCGTTGAAACGAGGGCTCCATGCCGCAGGCTGGCTCGGCTATGAAGCGGGGCTCGCTTTCGAACCTCGCCTGATGCGGCGCGGGATGCGCTCCGCGAACGCGCCGCTCCTTTGGTTCGGGCTTTTCGAGCAGTGCAAAACCTTCGAGGCATCCGACCTCAGCTTCATTCTTCCGGATTCCGCAGGAGCATGGATGTCGCCGCCTCGACCGCGGACATCGCGCGAAGCCTATGAAGCCGCCTTACGGCGGGTGGCACATTATATCCAGGCGGGCGACGTTTATCAGGTGAACTGGAGTTATCGCGCCGACGTGACGCTGGTAGGAAACCCGCTCGCCGCCTACGCCAGATTGCGTGATGCTGGCAAAGGCGGCTGGAGCGGCGTGGCCCACGACGGTCGCACATGGCTGTTGTCGGCGTCGCCGGAATTGTTCTTTTCCCTGCGTGATGGCGCTATTGAGTCGCGGCCTATGAAGGGAACAGCGAGACGGTTCTGCGATCCAGATCGAGACCAAGAGGCGGCTTTCGCCCTGAAATGCGATCAAAAGGAGCTGGCCGAAAACTTGATGATAGTCGACCTCATTCGCAACGACATTTCGCGCATCGCGGCACGCGGATCGGTGCACGTGCCGGCGCTCTTTACGGTCGAGACCTATCCGACGTTCCACACGATGATCTCGACTGTGTGTGGACGGGTCAGGGAAGGGCTCGACGCGATCGATGCGGTGGGCGCTCTGTTTCCGTGCGGCTCCATCACCGGCGCTCCAAAAATTCGCGCCATGGAGATAATTTCTGATTTGGAGGGCGACGCGCGCGGCGCCTATTGCGGATCGATGGGGTGGATGTCGCCCGATGGTTCGGCGGAAATGAATGTGGCGATCAGGACCCTTACGGTACGGGACGGGCAAGCCGAGGTCGGGATCGGCTCCGCGATCGTCTTCGACTCCTCCATCGATGGCGAATGGGAGGAGTGCCAGACCAAGTCGAAGTTCGTTTCTTTCGGCCTCCCCAGGTTCGATTTGATCGAAACTATGCGTCTCGATCCCGGGATCGGTGTCGCCTATCTCGACCTTCACATGTCTCGCCTCAAGGCGAGTGCGCATGTCTTCGCCTATCCGTTCGACGAGGCGGCCGTCCGAGCCGAAATAGCGCGCGCCGCCCTTGGTGCTGAGACGTCTTGTGTGCTTCGACTGACACTATCTGATGCTGGTATCTGTATGGTCGAACGACAACCCATTCGCGTGTTTTCCGAAAGGCCTGTTCGGGTGCGATCGGTGGCATTGCCGGTGGCGCGCGACGACTTTCGTCTGCGCCACAAGACCAGTTTGCGCCGGTTCTACGACCAGGCGCGCGCCGACGCTGGCAGCGACGAGGTTGTATTCCAGGATGACGAGGGTTTCGTGTCCGAGGGAAGTTTCACCAACGTGTTCGTACGACAGGACGGCGTCTTGGTGACCCCCCCGGCGCACCGTGGCTTGCTTCCAGGCGTGCTGCGTCAAGCGTTGCTGGCCGATGGCCGGGCGATCGAACGTGACGTGCGCATCGAGGATTTGGTCGACGGCTTTCTTGTCGGCAACGCGGTGAGGGGATTGGTGGATGCACAGCTGATTACAGAGTCGGCCGTCGTTGGCCGTCGAGAGCGGAGGGCCTAACGTCGTACTGCGAAGGGAAGTTGGTTTGGCGCGGCTGTGCCGTGTTGCGCGGTGCGAGACTATTCGACTAACTGCGCGTTGGCTGGGCAGTGGCTCTTTTCGCGGTCAACATCGCATTCGGTCTCGCGCGTCTCTACGAGGGTGAAGCGGGAGCCATGCAGACGAGCGTGCAAGGCGTGTTGCTCAACCTGCTATGTCTGTTCACAGGCCGAACCTTTTGCGGCCAATGGCGGCGCACTTCACGGCCAATACGATTGTCCTGGCCGCATCTTGCTTGGGCGGTTACCCGGGCGCCAGCGACGCCCAGGCTTGGTCGTTCGCATTCGACTGAATCGATGCGATTAGAACGCCGCTTTTGTCCTGCTGGTCGCCGCATCATCGAGGTGTATGCTCGACGCCTCATCTAGATTCCGAAGTCGATTGATGTCGGCTTGCAGACCTCTCCCGCACATGAGCCGGTCCCCCCATATTTCATGTAGCGGGACAAGAACGAACAGACGTTCAAACAGTCCGACATGCGGCAGGCTGAGACGCTCGCTCGTAATCCTCACGCCTTCGATGTTCAGAATGTCGATGTCGATTTCACGCGGTCCCCAACGAAGTCGTGGCCTGCGCCCAAGTTCACGTTCGATGTCCTGACAGACATCCAGTAACGCCTCAGGCGATAGGGACGTTTCCACCAGAGCTGCGGCGTTCAGAAAGGCGGGTTGATCAACGACTCCCCATGGTGGCGTCGCGTAGATGCTTGATACCCTCGCTACAACAATATCGGGGTGCCCATCGAGCGCCTTCAGCGCGGCGATTATGCTGCCGCATCGGTCGCCAAGATTGGTGCCAATGCCAAGTGCGACTTCAGTCATGTCGCCTCTTCTCGATCTCTACGCCCACATGATCGATCGCGTGGCGAACGGGTGCGGATGGCTTGCGAACCTGGACACGCACAGACTGCACAAGAGGAAACCCGATCAGAATTTCATCCGCCACCTGACGCGCGAAGGATTCGATCAGGTTGAAGGTCGTTTTGGCGGAGAGCTGCGCAACAAGATCGCACAGGGCGCCATAGCAGACCGTATCTTCCATTCGATCCGCTGCCGGTTCGGGACGCACAACGTTGCAATCGATATCAATGTAGAACTTCTGCCCCAGCGACTGTTCCGCCTTGGCGACGCCGTGAAAGCCATAGACGCAGAGGTTGGAGACAAATACGCGTTCAATCACCTGCAGTCTCCTATTGCGCCGTGAACAGTGATGGCGTCGCGGTGGGCTGCGACGTCGTGCACTCGCAGGATGGTTGCGCCCGACTGCAGCGCAGCCAGGTTAGCGGCGATGGTTCCGGCGAGGCGCTGATCCACGGTCCTGTTTAGCAGCCGACCGATGAATGACTTGCGGGAGACGCCGACAAGAATTGGCAGCTTGTAGTCCTGAAGAACGTCGAGACGCCCCAGCGCTATGAAATTCTGCTCGTAGGTTTTTGCGAAGCCAAGACCTGGGTCAAGTATCAGGTGATTGCGCGGTATTCCAGCGTCGGCCGCGGCTTTCAGCGCTCGATCAAAGAAGCCCCGCATGTCGTCAACGAGATTGATGACCTCGTCGGCAGTGCCACGATTGTACGTTACCACGAGCGCACATCCAGTCTCCGCGACAACTGACGCCATACCGGCGTCGCGCGTCATCCCCCACACATCGTTTACAATCACCGCGCCAGCTCTAGCGGCCGCGTGTGCTACGCCCGCCTTGTAGGTGTCGACCGACACGGGCGCACTGGTAGCTTCGCAGATTGCAGATATGACGCGCTCTATCCTGCCCAGTTCAACGGCTTCCGAGACGAGCTCCGCGCCGGGCCGCGTGGACTCGCCGCCGACATCAACAATGTCCGCGCCGTCGGCAGACATCTCCAGCGCCCGCGCTAGCGCAGCCTGAGGCTCGACCGTCTGGCCTCCGTCGGAAAACGAATCCGGCGTAACGTTTAGAATTCCCATGATAAGAGGGCCGGATGCGGCGCGCGCCAACACAGCGTCACGTATGGCCCCGAGCCGATGATGCACACGTCACTCCCAGTCCTGCGGTCAAATGCCAATCCGCCGAGCGAGCCTTACCTCCCACTGAGCTCTTCGGGAACTCCACGACCAGATATCGACCGCGAGACGCTACGATTCATCGCTGCCACGCACAGTGGCCTTACAAAGTCTGGCGCTTTCGGCGATTTACGGCCATGAACCCCACGCGGACTCGCAAAGCGGAACGCCCGGCCATCGCTGGCCGGGCGTTTGTGTTTTCAGCTAAAAGGACGCGGACGCTCTCGGCTCAATCCTCAGTCGGGCGGCGCATGTCCGCGCGCCACGTCAGGGTGAAGCCGGTGCCGAAATCCGGTGCGTTGTCAGTCAGGCCCGTGAGCGCGTAAACCGACACCCGCCAGTCCTTGGACAGGGTGAAGCTGCCATAGGCCGTAAGATCGGCCGACTGGTCGAGCCCGTTGATCGAAGACTCGGACCAACCCGCGTCGATGCCGGCGATAACCCCCGCCACGGGCCGGAAGTAACCACCTGCGCCGAACTGCGCACCGTCTTCCCGGGTCGCGCCGCCGCGGATCTTGTACCCGCCAAAGGCATAGATGCCGGCGCCATCGAAGTCGTGGCCGAATTCCGCCAACATGGTGAAGTCCGTCTCACCCGTGCCCAGGTCTTTCGCAACGTCACCTGTCGGCAAGGTCACGCGACCGGTCAGGTCGAGATAGTTGTCCTCGCCAATGCTCTGTGACCAGGTCGCCGAAAGCGATATGTCAGCCAGACCGGACGAGTTGACGCCACCGATGACCTCGCCGAGATCGTTCTCGATCGGATCATCGCCGCCGCCGCGACCGCTGCGGTCGCCGCCATTATCATCAGGGCCGCCCGGCACCACGCCCCCTGGCCCTTCGATGGAAGCAAATGGCACTCGCGCCCGGAAGGACCAGTCGCCTGCGCGAACCCGGAACGTGATCGGCACTTCGTAAATCGAAGTTTCGTCCGTGCCGCCATACGTGCCGGTCGAGTACTCTGCCCCTACGCCAATCTGAACTGTCTGGGCGGAGGCAGCGCCTGCGCCCGCCACGATAGATGCGCCGGCCAATGCGACCAGCGACGAAGATTCTCGAAACTTCATTGAACTCAACTTTCCGACAATTTGTGCAGTGTAGCGACGTGCATGCAGGACTGCTGCTCTCCAACAAGCGAATGCTGCCCGCTACCAGACGAAAAAGGGAAAAGAGGCAGAGGCGTGGTTGTTGGAGTAACCGAACGTCTCTGCCCCGTACTCGCTCCTAGACGGACGAATGCTTAGTGCCGATCACGGCCGCGTTCACGGTCACGGTCCCGTCCGCGGTCATCGCGATCACGATCGCGTCCACGATCCTCATCGCGGTCCCGTTCGCTACGATCCTCACGTTCGGACTCAGGACCATCTCCTCCGCGGCCTCGACCCCGCCCGC
>JBBATZ010000109.1:0-5527 GCA_040398425.1 Hyphomonadaceae bacterium | reverse complement strand
CGGCGAAGCGGGCGGCCTCAACGGCTCGCAGCGCGCACCAAGCCGCCGGCACATTACGAACGCCGGTTCCTGGCGAGAGAAATCAAGTCGACGTTTGGCATGACGAAGGTCTTCAGGGCTATAGCTCTATGTCTCACAGACAGAATTCCAGATCATAGACATCCTCGCCCGGTCATCGGCCCGTCCCCCACGGTTGGCCGGCGCCCCGTTGCGCTCGATTGACGTTTTTTTTTGGCGATGAACCGCCGCAGTGCAGCATCATCGGCGAATGACGCGATTTGGATGGACCCAACCGTATGGCCACATTCCGGGCTACCGCGTCCTCGGGGTCCATTTGGGCAATTGCGGAATACATCTCATGGCAGGGTAAGCAAGTTGCGAGCAAGGCGCTGCGGCTGAGTGGGCTACTCGAAATGCTTTCCTCTCCAGCAGACATCCGACCGGTACCGTCCGCTCCTTGCGTTGGGTAGGGAGTAGAAGTGTGTCGCCGGACGCAGAGCATTCTATCCGTCGATGTTTGAAGCTTGGTTTGGAGTAGCTCCGGGTACGGAGCAAAGCGGGGAAAGGGGTACCTGATAATCATGTTTTTCACACGAGCCCGAATAGCGGGCTCGATTCCTGACGCCCTGACTTGAGCTCATGAGATAGCGGAGATTGTCACCAAGAGTTCTGGTGTTTCTGTCGAAACCGCCGCGCGGGTCGACGGTCTTTAGGATGTCATTTGGGTTACGAGGCTCGACAACATGGCGGCGGTCGAATAACTGATGGAGCAAATCGAGATCAGTAAGGACTACGACACCTCGGTTCGCCGTGCTCTCGCGGAAGAGCTTTTCCACCAGCCCAGCATTGAACAGGCGTGCGGCGCACTGTCTGACCCTGAGCGCCGGAGCGAACGCCCCACCTACCGTCATTGCGGTCGCGCCACGCGTCGAAGCTACCCCACGCCTGTCTGGCTAGGGGAAGGAAGGAGCAGCGACCATGGTGAAGAAGCCAAGTGCGGACGAGCCTCCCACCAACCGGTTGCTCGCCTTGCTCACGCCGCGCGACTACGCCAGCTTGCGGCCACATCTTGAACGGTTGCCTCTCGAATGCAGGAAGTCGCTCTATCAAGCCGACAAGAAGATAGAATTTGCCTACTTCATTGAGACCGGCGTGGGATCGCTTGTAAACACCCTGGCCAACGGCCAGGCTGTGGAGGTTGGAACCATCGGCAATGAAGGCGTGGTCGGTTTGCCGCTCGTGCTTGGCGACGATCGGGCGCCGACCGCCGTGTACATTCAGGTTCCAGGAGAGGGCCTCAGGATGAAAGCGCCTCTCTTCAGGAAAGCGCTCGCGCAGAGTCCTTCGATGCAGGTTGTCATGCTTCGCTACGTGCACGCCCTCTTCAATCAGGTAGCGCAGTCTGCAGCGTGCAATCATTTCCACTCTCTGGAACAGCGCTGCTGCCGTTGGCTGCTCATGACGCGGGACCGCATGGATTCGGACAAGTTCTTGCTGACGCAGGAGTTCCTCGCAATGATGTTGGGCGTTCAACGTCCCGGCGTGTCGATAGCCGCAGGCCGACTCCAACGCGCGGGCCTCATCACCTACAAGCGGGGCAACGTCGCGATCCTGGACAGGGCGGGTTTGGAGAAGCTGTCGTGCGAATGCTATGGCGTCTCGAAGAAGGAGTTCGATCGGCTGCTCGGGGATTGAGAGCGCGGCTTGATCAGCGCTTTTGCCCCGTGAGTTCAATCGTTCTGCCGCTTGTCACCCGGCGCAAAGACAATCTCTTCCAGCTGCTCGAAGCGGTCTTTCAGAACAGCCAGAACCTGATCGGTGATATCAACTGGCCCGCTTGGCGTGCTCTGCGTCACCCTGCGCCCCCCGGTCTTCAGCTGCGCAATCTCGAATGCCAGGTCGAGGCGAAAGCGATTCGCCCACTTCAAGCCTGCCGACATACCGGTCTCCTTCGGCTTTCGAATTAGGAAGCTGCAAGTTTTGGAAAAACTCCAAGCACAGGTGGGCCGATCCCTCGGCAAGTACTTCGATGGTGGGAGATACAGACGTTGGCCACTCTCGTCGGTTCGAGACCAAACATATCGCTCGCGTGGTCATGACACCTTTGAGTGAGCCTGGAGCTCAGTGATGCTGAAGATGCTGATCAGACCAAATGAGAGGCGGGTTCCGGCACCTGCGCGGATGGCAGCAATCGATCCGGTGCACGGCTCTCCACCCCGCCGGCAGCTTGTGCTTCCGGCCCAAGATGGAGGCGGCACCCTGAACCAAGCTGCCGTTCGTGATTTAGGCTTGGAGAGGCCCGAAAACTCGGGAGAAGGCTAGGTTTGTCCCTGAGCAGCTTGCTGGCCCAATCGGTGATCGCCTCGGGATCGCGCTGGCTCGCGCCGAGTATCATTGTCGGGCTTGCCGCAAAGTCTTCGCTAAGCCGCACGTCGAGGATGGTCACGGCGTCAGGGGCCATCGCCTTCAATTCATCGACAGACGCCGTGCGGGTGTATGCGGGGCGGTCGTCATTCCGGAAGACATAGGCGTCCGGCGCCGGCGCGCACGACGCAGTGACCCACAAGGCCAAGGGCAGAAGCATCGTTCGCATGTTGCGCCTCACGTCGCAGCGGCCTGAAACGCCTTGTCCGCATTGGCCCAATCAAGCGCGCCCATGAAGGCATTGACGTAGTCACCAGCCTTCGCGCCAAAGTCCATGTGGTAGGCGTGCTCATACATGTCGAGCGCGACAAGCACGCTCCCATCAGCGGCGGTGAGGGTGTGGTCGGATGACCATTGGTTGAGCAGGCGTCCCATGCGTGGCGACCACGTCAACAGGACCCAGCCAGAGCCGCCCCCCAACGCCTTGCCAATGCCTGCAAACTCCGTGCGCCATCTGTCGTGGCTGCCGAAGTCGGCTTCAATCTGCTTGCCGAGTGCAGCGCCCGGCCTGCTTCCGCCTTTGCCGAGCGATGCGAAGTAGGCCTCATGCAGGATGACGGAGTTGAGGGCCATAAGTTCTTCGCGCTTGAGACCGTTGATCAGGAAGCCCGGCGCGGTCGCAAAGTCCGTGTTGCGAAGTTGGCCCTCAATATCGCCCAGGCGTTTCACGGCGCCCGCGTAGTTGTTGTCATGGTGGCTGACCAACAGCTTTTCCGACAGGTCTGGAATTGTCTTGGGATCGAAAGGCAACGGCTTCGGCGTGAAAGAGGCCGTCGGTGCGGCAGTTGGCGTCTGAGCCGTAGCGCACGATGCGGCGGCTGCGGTGGCCGCGAGGATTGCGCCTCCCGCCATGAGGCTGCGCCGGTCAAGCATGTCGCACTCTCCACTGTTTTTGAATGTGAAGCGTAGAGTCTGCTTCGTCGATCCACAATGCAGAGTGCCCCCTGTCCGGGCCAACACGTCAACCAAGGTTGATTGCTGAGATGGTCGTCACAGGCTGCCGCTCAGAATGCCCGCTTCTGATCCGGTGAACGGCACTCCTCTCCCCCCCGCAGCTTCTGCCTCCGGCCCAGGATGCAGGAGAGCGCCCCGAACGGCAGCTTGGGGCGAGGTCCTGCCTGATCAGTCTGGCAGAAGCGACTGGCAGTTCACCGGCGACCCTGCCATTTGTGATAGCAGGACAATGGAGCGAATTTGGAGCCAATCGCAGCGCTGGGCTGCAAGGCTTTCGGACATTTTCACACCAACCAGGTGGTCTGGATTTCCGCGGTTATACCCGGGCAACCATTCCCTCAAACACCACGCCACTGACTTTTAGGTCGCGCAGCTTGGCGGCCCCAGCTTCATACGGATCGCGATCGAGAATTGCGAAGTCGGCTTTTTTGCCGCTTGCAATTGATCCCACCATCGCGTCCAGGCCAATCACCTGGGCAGCTTCGATAGTTATCGCACGCAGTGCCTTGTCTAGGCTGACGCGTTCCGGCGGCGACTTCAGATTGCCAGCAACCGTCAAACGGTTCGCAGCGATCCAGGCAAGATAGAGCGGATCGATCGGAGCCATGTTGAAGTCCGAATGAAGGCCTAGTGGAACGCCTTTGCGTTCAAGAGATCCCAGGCGGTTCATCACTTCGGCACGGTCAGGCCCCAACCCTTCCTTGGCATAGGCATCACCAAGCACCCGAATGTAGTTCGGTTGAGCCGAGACCATCAGCCCCATTCGTGCAATTCGTCGATTCTGCGCTTCAGTGGAATAGCCAAGATGCTCGAGCGTGACAGTCTGACCGCGTCGCGCCGGCAACGCATCCAATCCATCAAGGACTGCGTCCAGACCCTCATCGCCGTTTACGTGTATGTGGAAATCAAACCCCGCTTCCCAGAACCGGATCATCTGTCGCCTGAGTTCTCCAGGCTCGGTCAACCACTTTCCGATGTGGCCATCGGTGTAGCCTGGAGCGTTCATCCTCATGTTGAGGGCAAAAAAGGCACCGTCGGCGAACAGTTTTACACGCTTGTCCACCCGAACATGGCGAGAGGCGTACTGGTGCTCGATACCTGCATACCAGCGATCGAGATCCTGCTCACCGGCGAGAGCGGTAGCCATTGGCATCAGCATGACCCGCGAGGGGTTGTCCGCCCGCTCGAAGGCGGAGCGGATCAGGTTCGCTTCCGTCGCGAAGTTCGCAAAGATGCCTGTCCCCATGTCCGATACCGTCGTCACGCCGCCCTGCAACATCATGCGCTGCATAGTCGCCATTCCGGCATTGATCTTTTCCGGGGTCAGGATTGTCGGCCGCAGTTTCGCAAGCGCCGCTTGCAGGGCTGTCTCGGAAAACACGCCACGCTCAAAATCGCCATGCTCCACGAGGCCGCCTGCTGTCTTGATCGCTGCGTCGAACGCCTGCTGTGTTTCGAGTCCCCAATCCCGGAGCGCGACCGTGTTCGCAATCACGTCGTGAAAGCTGCGTTGCCAAACGACCACAGCGCGATGGGGCGCGATCTGGTCGAGCAGTGCGCGATCCATCTTGCCATGGAACAGTTCGTGATGACCCCAGGTGATGAATGGCGTGGCCGAGTTCTTGGACAACGCTTCGGACAGGCGGGCGCGGTAGCCAGCGGGCGTCTGAACGCCGGCCGAGAACCCGGAGGGAAGTTTCCAATCATCCGGGGCGATAAACGGAAGGTTCAACATCACGGCTGACTGCATCGGGTGCACGTGCGGATCAATGAGGCCCGGCATCAAGATATTGTCGCGAAATTGCCGATCGATTGAGACCGTGCGTCCGCGGGTCCAAGGCTCCAGGTCTGCAAGGCGCTTGGCGACGCCAAGCACAACATCACCCGCTACGGCCACGAATCGCGCCGATGGGAGAGACGGCTCCATCGTGACGATATTCCTGGCTTCAAAGATCGTAACAGGCGCAACGGTCTGCGCATGCGCCAGCGCAGCGAATGGAACGGCAGCAAGCCCGGTTGCAAACAGCCTGCGAGTAGGATGCATCGATAGCCCTCCGACGTGGTTCATGCTTCTTGACCTAACATTGCGTGAAGACAAGCGCAGCCTCGACCTGGAAGTCGCTCCTCCCAACGATGAACCGCCCCGGGA
>JBBATZ010000108.1:0-5916 GCA_040398425.1 Hyphomonadaceae bacterium | reverse complement strand
AGCAGCAGCAGCAGCAGCAGCAGCAGCAGCAGCAGCAGCAGCAGCAGCGGCAGCCGCGATCGCAAGAAGAAATCCTCGTCGAGGTCAGTGGCAATATTGTGCGCGAGGTCGAGCAGAAACTGCAGTCCATGCTCGAAAACATCAACAAGCGCTTCATGCTTTTGGAGCCGCAGCACGCGTCCTCGTGCTACTGCGCCACGTGCGTGTCGATGCGTGCCTCGATCAAGAACTAGGCAGCTGGGCGATTTCAATCCGCCCCTGCGGCAATCGCTCCATCTGTTTCTGTCTCGTCTCGTCCTTTCCCACTTGCCGCACGTGTGGGTGCATTGAACGCCACCCCCTCTATGTTCGCTTATTTTCGCTCCGTCTCTATCGCCCGTCCAACTCTATCATTGTCTTCGCTTCCAACATTTATCTCGTCTACTGCCGCGCCCGCCGTTTGCGCGCAATCGCTGTCTGCCGCTACCGCTCACGCAAAACCAATCGCCACCATCGCCACTACCGTCTCCAAACCGCATCCTACGGCCAAGCCGCGCGCCCACCATCATCGCTCTCAACAGCGCGCGGCGCTGCCGCAACAATCGCCAATCGCTCGCCGCGCCCCGCGCCCGCCGTATAAGCACGTCAGTGCTTTGACGCGGTGTGCTCGGCGCCGGCGATTCTCGCAAACACTCAATGCCATTCGCCCGCGGAATCCGCGCCGTCGCCTCGCGTCGTCGGCGCCGCCCGCTCGCAATGTCGACAATCGCACGCTCACCATGCTCAAGGTGAATGCGCGGTTTCTGACAAAGTCGCCAGAGAAGGCTGCTGGCCTGTTCATTCTGCTGGAGCGCAAACGCTTCCCCGATCTCGTTGCTGTCACCGAGCTCGGCTGCGGCCCAGAAATGGACAAGCGCGGCATGAAGGCCTTCCTCGGCGACCGTATATGTTCCGTGTACTCGGTTCACTTCCGCACTCGCACCTGCACACACCTCGGCGGCGCCGTCGGCCCCGAGACCATTATCGGCGGCGGCGTCATGCTGCTGGTGCGCAGGTCGCTCTGTGTCGATGTTCGTAAGCTGCCCGTGCCCGTGCCTGACCAAGACAGTCGCTACGTCAACGGTCATATCGGCGTATGGCGGTTATCTGCTAAGCAAACCACGTCCCAGCCCGCGATATCTGGTCAGGCGCGCGTACGTCGGCCCTTGCGGTCCGACCAGCGCCTGCACCGCACAGTTATCGCGAGCGTCCTGTATGTTCCCCCGCGCTATTGTAAGAACTGGGGTCGACATCGAGATCTTCTAATTCGTTCTGTGCGCGCGTCGGAGCTCGCTATCAGCAAGCTTCGGCGCGCGCAAGACGCTTTCCATGTCGTCCTTGCTCATTTGAACGCCCAGGACGGTGGTGTCGATGTGCCGCTCGTTCTCGACGGGGGCAAGGCCAGGCTGCGGGCGCTGCACGAGCGTCTCGCGCTGGTCTCGGGCGCGTGCGGCGGCGGCCGCCCGCCGATCGAACGCCTCCTGGGCGGTGAGCTGGTGCTGCGGCGTCGCAAGTGCAAACGCGCGCGCAACAGCACCAAGGATGGCAAGAGTGTGACCAGCCTGTTCTCGCAGTTTGGTATGGTCCCACTTAATGGTGCGTTCAGCGACCGCCAGCCCACCACGTTTCGACTGTGCGTGAAATGTCGTGCTGGGCGTCGCTGTCGCTGCAAGGCGTCGCGTATGGTCAATGTCAATGACTATATTCTCGTCCCGGCCGACGCGATCGCTGACACGCTGTTTCTGGATCGTGCCCTCTGGCCGGACCTGTCGTCGCGTCGCATTGCCTGGGCACCGAATCTGGACCATGCCGTCACCACGGCGCACGTTCGCGTCGGCCGCTCGGTCAGTATCGATGCCAGTGCGCCGAGCGCTGTTGACGATGCTGCTGATTGCGCGCCGCTCGTGTGCGGGCGCCGTCCGCGTTTGATGCACCTGCCGTCGAACCTTCTCGAGCGCCGTCGCGTGCTTGACGAGGCTGCAGTGCAGTTTCGCGCGCTGGTTGCTGCGTCGTCGCCGCTGCCAACAACGCTCAACGAGCTCAATGCCGAGCTGACGCGTTTCATGCGGCTGTCCCACGAGCGCGCGCTGGAGTCGGTCTGCGGCGACAAAGCGAGTGACTCGTCGTTCACGCGTCGTACGAATCTCGCGCGCATCGAGCTTCGTCGCGTGCAGCATGCTCTGACCAAGGCGCTGCGTGCGCGTGCTGCTGGTGGTCGCACTGCTGCGCATACGGCGCAGGTCAAGTCTGCCAACGCTGCCGTGCGCGCGGCGGCCTCAAAGTTCAAGCGCGCGGTCGACGACGAGCGCCGGGAGGCTGTGCAACATGCGCACTTGCATGATCCGAAGGACATGTGGGTTCGCCTCGAAGAGCTGGCCGCCGAGCAGTGCGCGACGGCGCGCGAGCCGTGCGCCTTGCTGCAGCGTCTCAACAACAAGGATGGCGAGCTCATCACGATCAACAAGCCTGCCATCCACCATCATCTCCATCGCCACCGCACCGAAGTGTTTCAGCTTGGTAGCAATCTCGGCGCGGCCTGCGAGGAGCGCATCGACATTGCCCTGCACGTCAACTCGTCGCTGAACAGCGCGGAGATGGCGCGCCAGCCGGGTCTCGACGCGCGCTCCGCTGCTGCGATCAGCGCTGCCGATGCGCTAGCGCCCATGGCGGCGGCTGACGCCCGCCGCCGCCACGTTCGGACTCGCTTCAGTGCCGCCGCCTTTGACGCCAAGGTCAAACCAGTGCTCGATCGAATCGCGCTCAAGAGGCGCGACACTGCCGACCATGCCGCGGCGCTGCATCGTGATATTTCGCTCGAGGAGCTGCGCGCCGTCACCAAGGAGATTCTCGAGAGTGGCAGCGGCACTGACAATGTCTGCGCTGCGATTTTGCGGCGATTTCCGGACGAGGCGTTGCAGGATTTGCTGCTGGTGCTGCGTCTGGTGTGGACGACGGGCAAGCAGCCCGACGACTGGTCGTCGATACGCTGTCTGCTGTACTTCAAGAAGGGCGACGAGTTCTATGTCGAGAACTATCGCGGGCTCGGGATCAGCTGTCACCTGCCCAAGCTGCTCGATCTCATCATGGCCAAGCGTCTCGAGACGTTTTTGCTGGCGACGAAAGCGCTGTCGGCAGCGCAAGGTGGCTTTCTTCCGCACCGCGGCACGCCCGAGCAGGTCATCACACTCACCGAGACGATCCGTTCTGCCGTGCGCGAGAAGCTCGCGGTGTATGCGTGCTTTGTCGACATTCGCCGCGCGTACGACAGCGTCGTGCATTCCCTGCTCTGGCAGTGCTGCGCCGAGGCGGGCATTGGGGGGCGTTTTCTGACCTCGCTGCAGGCGCGCTATCAGAATGCTGAAGCTGTACTCGATCTCGACGGGGAAACCCTGCCCCCGGTCAAGGTTGAGTGCGGTGTGATTCAGGGGTCGCCGCTTTCGTGCCTGCTGTTCAATCTGTATATTGATTCGGCGATTCGTGCACTCGAGCTCGAGTGCCGCAATCGCACGCTGAGCGGCCGCAAGCCGTTTGGCATTCCGCTGCCTCGTCGTGACCGAGTCTGGTTCCGTGCCGGCGGCCCGGTGACTCAGGTGCTGCCGTCCAACCGCCAGACCGAACTCGATCGCCTTGTCTCGTTATTCTTTGCTGATGATGGTGCACTGCTTGCGTTTGACAAGGCGACATTGCAGGAGATGGCCGACGTGCTCGAGTCGGCGCTCGGCGCGCTCGGCTTCTCGCTCAATGCATCCAAGACCGAGTGCATGGTGTTTCCGCCGCTCAGCGCCAAGCCGGACGCGTACGCGGTGCTGAAGGCGGCCGCCGAGGACGCCAAGGTCGCACCGTTCACAGTGGCTGGTGAGACGGTTGTGTGGTCTGACAACTTTCGCTATTTGGGCACCATCATCTGGTGGCGCCTTGACTGGACGCTCGAGTGGCAGAACGCGCAGCAGCGCGTCCAGAACGGTCTGCGCCTCATCTCTAGCTCGGGCATGCACAAGAAGGGCCTGTCACCGGCACAGCTCTACAAGTATGCGCAGAACAAGGCACTGTGCTATCTCAATCGCCCGTCTGCAATCTCGGGTGCCGGCGGCGCCATCTCGTCCGCGCCCTGGAATTCGAACGATGGCCTGGTCGTCGATGCGCTGCAGACAATCATGTGTGACTGGCACTCGTCTCGTCTGACGCTGCGTGGCGAGTTTGGCATCTGGGACGCTCGCACGCGTATCGATCTGCTCGTGCTCCGCCAATTTGCCAAAATCATTGCATGTGCTCGTGACTCGACTCACTTTCGCGCCCTGTGTCTTAGCGCCGACTCTCTGACCCAGGATCGCCGTGTCGGTGCGGCGACCAAGGACGCGTGCAAGGGTCGCACGCACCATCAGCCGTGGATCCAACAGGTGGTCGCGGCCGCCGCGCGCTTTGGCATCGACGGCCCGGTCAACGGCTTCCAGGGCTTTGACATTGCCGAGGCGCGCATGGGTCTCGTCGGCATTCGTGTGGTCGAGGCGGACGGCACGCTGACTCTCGTCCTCTACCACACCGTCGGTGGCCGCACGGTCACTATCGTCAACGACCAACGCGTGTCTGCCCCCACGGCTGCCGCGCTCGCCGCCCGCATCAATGTGGGCAAGCTGCAGCTCGGTCTGTTTGACCTGCGTGCGCCGCAGCAGTGGTGGCCGCTGCCCGCCGGTACCAAGCTCGCCAATGCTCTCGCGTGGTCGTCGACGCTGCACGACGCCACCTTTGCCATTCTCGACCGCCTCGGCCGCCAGTGCGCGCTGAAGGTCGCGAACGCTGAACGCGCTGCTGCTGCCGTGTCGCGCACCCAAATGCAGCGCTACATTGCAATCAAGACCGATAAGGATCTGCGCGCGGAGACGTATCTCAATCTGCCGCCGCGTCTCGCCCGCCCGCTCTACAATTCGCGCGCCGACAATCAGCAGAACGAAGAGTCGGCGCGCCGCCGGCCGCTGCAGCCATTCAACTCGACTACTGTCTTTAAGCGCATCGAGGACCCCTTGTTGCGCGCGTGCTACAACTGCCCCGCGCTCGCGCCCAACGTGTATCACTGCGAGTCGCTCTTGCACGTGATGCTGCGTTGCCCGGCATTTGATCAGCTGCGCGCCGAGTTCCGCGCCGACATGGCGGCACTCATTGCCGAGGTGCACGCCATTCCGACCATTGACTTTGACGGCGCGCCGGCGCCCGACATTGCCAACGACACGGTGTTCGCTACGCTCGCCCGGTGCGCCACTGCCGCCAACCCGACTGCCCTCATGCAGCCGGCCGTGATTGCCAATCCGACCGCCGCGCAGGCTCGCTCGAACCCGCCATACCAGCATGACGCGCTCGTGGCCACCCGCACCGCTGCGTGGCTGCGCACGGTCTCTGCTGTCGCCAGGCGTCGCTACGCCGGCGCCTACGATGTGTTTGTCGTGCGCTCGGCCGCCAACCCCGAGTCGGACAACGCCGCGCTCGCCTGCAATCGCCTCATTGAATGCATCGCTGCGTTCAGTGCCCGCATATTCTCGCGTCGCCACGTGCTCCTTCGCAACAACGCCGCTTTCGCTGAACGCACTCGCGACCCGCCTCGCCCACCCGCGCCCGCGCCCGCCGCCGCTGCGGCCGGCGCCCCGCCCGCCGCGCCCGCGCCCCCGTAACCCGCTGCGCCGGCCTGCAGTCGCTGCACACACTCTGACTCCGCCTTTCGCCGTGTGTACTGCGTCTGTACCGCCCCACCGGGCGGCCTTTTAGTCGTTGTGGAACAACGGCCACAGAATCGTTCAACTCCGGGAGTGTACTGTGTTTGAATTCTTGCGTGGGTTTGTACACGGACAGAGCTTTTCTGTGTAAGTTTTAGAAGCTCGTTGGAGCTTTCATACATTTTTATGGATTCAC
>JBBATZ010000107.1:0-6034 GCA_040398425.1 Hyphomonadaceae bacterium | reverse complement strand
TTCAAAGCCAGCCGGAAGAAGCGGTCCGGCGGATGTTCCGTCAACGCCTCTTAGAAATTAAGCAGGAAGCGGCGGCTTCGGTGCTCGACAGAGAGGCTTCCCTTTTCTTCAACCGCCCTTCCGCCTTGTCCGTGAATCAATTCTGGGGCCGGATGGCGCTATGGTCGATAGGCGAAGCGGCGGCTCTGACGCTCGGTCGTGACCCGCGCGTCGTAAACTGGGAGGCCTTCGAAAGGGAAGGTGTGTCGGCGACGCCCTTCGCGAATACTCTTCGCAACGTTGAGGACTTGATCGAACGGTCTGTCTTGGCCGGACTTCTCGACAATCCCCTGGAGCCATCACTTTACCTTGCATGGTGCGAGCGCATGGGGTTAGGGGCTCCGCCTGAGCTGATATCAGAAGTCGAAGACCTAAAGGGTGCCCGCTTCGATTTGCCGGCCGCGTACTGGCGGCTGATGGATGTGCATCAACAGGCGCTCGATCACAATCAAGCTTGGGCAGAGGCTTATGCTGATCTGAAATCCGAGCACGAGGCGGCGCTAAGACGCCTCGCTGAAATGGAAGCACTTGCTATGAATGCGTTTGAGCAACTCGACGCCGAGATCGCTGAGCGTTCCACGGAAATCGAGGCATTGAAGGCACAATTTGCGAAAGCGGCAAAAGAACTTGGACCAAAGGAAACGGAGAGCCTCTTAAAGGCCTACCTCGCTTCCACGATCTACGGGCTTGGATTTGACCCATGGGCTGCAAAGAGCCCCATTCCAGGTCAGATCGCGGCCGAAGCTCAGCGCCTCGGTATCCCTGTTAGCGATGCGACGGCGCTTAAGTGGTTGAGAGCCGCTGTCGAACTACTGCCACCCAAGGCCGAAGCATCGGTTGCCTAGCCAAACTTGGCGAGGCTCAAGCCAAGTTTGGCCAACTCCCGAAACGCACCAACTACGACCGTCTCGTCCATCAACCGACGGAGACGAATCATGTCGAGCCAATCTGATCTTCCGCTAACGGGCTTCCTGCGGCTGCGGGCGATCCTCGCGCCAGCTGGCCCTATTCCAATTAGCAAAAGCACCTGGTGGCAGGGCATCAAGGACGGACGCTTTCCCAAACCGCTGAAGCTCGGCAAGCGCGTCACCGTTTGGCGGGTCGAGGATATCCGCCGTCTCCTGGAAACGGGAGTGCAAAGCAATGGCCGCTAGAGCGCGCTGGAAGGGACTAAGCACGCATCGGAGCTACAAGGTCGAAGAGGCGGCGTTGGCGCTTGGGTCCTGCAAGGAAACGGTCCGTCGCTGGATAAAGAGGGGCCTGCCCGTAATTGCCGACAGGCGGCCGGCTCTCATACGCGGCGAAGATCTGATCGCTTTTTTGTGGGCGCGCCGGGCGCCAAAAAGCCGATGCGCTCCTTGCGAGTGCTATTGCGTGAAGTGTCGCGCACCGCGCCTCCCGAGATTGCAAACCGGGGAAATCGCAATCAGCGCCTTCGGTAGACCGTTCCTGCGCGGGTCGTGTTGTGCATGCGGCACCCGGATGAACAAGCCGCTTCGTCGAACGCTCGTTGCGGAAGTTGCTGCATCTCTCGCCGAGTCATCGAGGCGGGCAGGCTGACGCCTAATCCGACCAACTCCTACCTGCCTAATCATCCGCTTCAACAAAGGAAGCCAGCCGTGAAGAAGCCCAACGCCGCAAATGAGCGGATCAAGCATGAATACCTGTCCTATCTGGAGCAGGCGAAGCAACTGTCGGCCGCTAGCGCTGAAAATGCCGCCGCCGCGATCTCTCTATTCGAGGAGTCTACCAGCTATAAGGATTTTGCGGCCTTTCACATCGAGCAGGCAAAGCGGTTCAAGCGCTTTCTGGAGCAGGCCCGACACCCCTCCACAGGACGCCCATGGGCCAAGGCAACCGTTCACTCGCGCCTGTTGGCGGTGAAGGCGTTCTTTATCTGGCTGGCGGGGCAGCCGGGCTACAAGTCGCGGGTCAGCTATCCCGATTGCGATTACTTCAATCCATCAGCAAACGACGCGCGAATAGCCGACGCAAGAAATGAACGAGACGTTCCGACGCTGGAACAGATCCGTCACGTTCTGTCGTTGATGCCGAGTCGGACAGATATAGAAAAGCGGGACCGAGCCATCGTCGCCTTTACCATCCTGTCCGGCGCCCGAGACAACGCGGTCGCTTCGTTTAATCTTGGGCACGTCGATCTTGTTCGGCGCACCGTACACCACGACACTCGCACGGTTCGGACGAAAAACCGGAAATCGATGACGACCAGTTTCTTTCCGGTAGGGGAAGACATCGAGGGCATAGTCGCTGACTGGATTCACTTCCTGCGCGCCGATGCACTGTTTGCTGAAACCGATCCGTTATTTCCAGCTACACTGGTAGCGCCGGATGGAAGAGGCGCATTTGCTCCGCAGGGGCTGGCCCGTAAGCACTGGACCACCGCAGACCCGATCCGGAAGCTGTTTCGCCGCGCATTCGAAGCTGCGGGACTTGGATACTGCAACCCGCATAGTTTTCGCAAAACGCTCGCGCTTCTGGGTCAGTCGATTTGCAACGGGCCCGAAGAGATGAAGGCCTGGAGCCAGAATCTTGGCCACGAAGCGATGATGACGACCTTCACGAGCTACGGAACAATTCCCGGCCACCGGCAGACTGAAATCCTCAACGGCTTGGCGGCTGCGTCGCCAGATGGTGCCATCGGTCAGAGCGTGCCACCTGCAGAAACCATTGAGTGGGTCATGGCCCATATTCGGCGGATGATGAAGGTAGGGGAGTAGAGAGGCTCCCGATACACAAGCGGAAGCAATACGGGCGATGTTAAAAGGATACCGGATAGCCCCCCCCGGATGTTCACTTCCAGAAGGTCTGAAACTGAAGACCTTCTTCCTCTGGCTTGCGGATCAGGCCGGCTACAAGAAGGCGATTGGATACACGGACTGCGAGTATTTCAACCCGTCTCGCAATGATGCGCGGATTGCGAAGGCGCGGCGAGCGCGGCCAGTTCCGGAGATCGGACAAATCCGGCGCGTGCTGGACAACATGCCCCACGAGACGGCCGTCGGGAAACGCGACCGCGCAGTAGTTGCATTCGCATTGCTGTCAGGCGCGCGGGACGACGTTATCGCCTCGCTGAATATCGGACACGTGGACCTGACGGCGCGCACCGTGTTTCAGGACGGGCGCATGGTTCGCACGAAATTTCGCAAGTCGTTCGTGTCGTCGTTTTTCCCGGTGGGGCAGGATGTCGAGGCCATCGTCGTGGAATGGATCGGGTATCTGCGCGGGGAGATGGGTCGCGGCGATGATGATCCACTATTCCCTTCAACGCTAATGGGACTTGGTCCGGATGGCAGGCTGACCTGATCCGCGAGATGAATCCCCAGACCGACCCGTCACCTGGTGACGCGGCGAAACGCGAACTGGAAGATCTGCTCAACCAAGCGCTCAAAAAGGTACGCCGCTGACAGCGACCGCTATGAGCTGCACGAATGTCAACAGGTATTGGGTGAGGGGGCTGATCGGCGCACCGCCGCATTGAAACTGTTTTGGGGCAGGGGGGGCATCCGAGGGCGCCGTTTCACCCGCAAACTGCGTCACAGCCAACCAAGATTACGAACGGCTTGAATGGTGGAGCGTTCCGGCCAGTCAGCCCAAAGATTACGAATGCACGTTCATCGCCCAAAACTGCCGGTCGCCCCGCCGTCACGACGCCAGCAGGAGATCGCCCAGCAGCTGTCATTCTGCGAACTATCTGCCGCTGCCCACCCCTGCGCCCCGCGCGGTGGCGTGAACCTCCGAGGTCCGCGCGGTACACGCCGTAACCTTGCGTGTAACGTTCATGAAACCGACGTTGTTACGGTTATTTACCTGCCGAACTGACGCTGCAGTCGCCAGAAGCGGCCGGATCATCGGTGCCAGGGATTCCCACATGACACGCCTGCGCCGCCAGCTGACGCACGGAACGAGTGCACTCACCCTGATGGCGGTCTCGTGCGCGCTTTCGCCGGCCTTTGCACAGCAGACCCAACCGGTGACAGCGACCGGGCCGGTCGAGGACCAGCCGCCGGCAGGCGGCGACACCGTCACCATCTACGGCCGCGCCCTTGAACAGATTGGCGAGGCCCAATCCGCCTCCGAGGGCGTTGTGGGCTATGCTGACCTCTCCACCCGTCCGATCAGCCGCGCCGCGGAACTCGTGGAGGTCATTCCTGGCATGATCGCCACCGAGCACTCTTCCGGCGGAAAGGCCAACCAGTACTTTATGCGCGGCTTCAACCTCGACCACGGCACGGACTTCGGGGGCTTCATCGACGGCGTGCCGATCAACCAGCGATCGCATCCCCACATGAACGGCTATCTCGACCTCAACTTCCTGATGGCCGAGCTGGTGGAACGGGTCGAGTTCCGGAAAGGCGTGCAGTACGCTGAGAATGGTGACTACACCGCCGCCGGCTCCGCAAACTTTGTGCTATACGACCGCCTCCCCGAAAACTACGTCAAGGCCCGCGTCGACCCTGATGAGTACACGCTCTCCGCCGCCGGCTCCTGGGACCTGGGCGACGGCACGCTCCTTGCTGCCGCGAGCCATGAAGGCGGGGATGGTCCGTTTGACCTGCCAGCAGACCTCGACAAGACCACAATCTACCTGAAGTACAGCCAGCCGGTTTCGCTCGGAGCTATGGGCGACGCCCGCTTACGCCTCGGCTTCGTCGGCTACCAGAACGACTGGACTGCTTCTGACCAGATCCCGCTGCGTGCCGTCGATAACGGCACGATCACCCGCTACGGCTTCATTGACCCCACCAATGGTGGCGAATCCCGCCGTTACATCGCCTCTGCCGGCCTCGACTGGGACGATGCGAGCGTCCTCGCCTACGTCCAGAAATCCGAACTGAACCTGTTCCACAACTTCACCTACTTCATCGACCCCCTCCTCGGCGACCAGGTCGAACAGGTCGAAGACCGCACCGCCGCGGGCCTCCGCGCGAAGTTGGAACATGAGTTCAACCTCTTCGGCGTGAAGGCCGAAGGCCGCATCGGCGCAGACACGCATTTTGACTGGCTCGACGAAACCGGCCTCTACCGCACCACCGCCCGCGTACGTACCTCCGCCATCGCCAGCGACAAGGTGGACGTAATGTCCGCCGACGTCTGGGGCGACGTCACCCTGCACTGGACCGACCGCTTCCGCACCACGATCGGCCTGCGCGCCGATTACATCGATGGCGACGTCGAAGGCCTTGTCCCCGCCAATGCCGGCAGCGAGAACGGCGTCCAGTGGAGCCCAAAATTCAACGCGGCCTACACCCTCACCGACGATCTCGAAGTCTATGCCGGCTACGGAGTTGGCTTCCACTCCAACAACATTGTCGGCGTCGTGCAGACACAGGACCCGGTGACAGGCGATCCCGTCGAGCCCGCCACGCTGTTTGCCGAAAGCCGCGGCGGCGAGGTTGGGCTCCGCTGGGAGCCCGACTCCACCTTCAACCTATCTGCCGCCGTCTTCACACTCGATTTCGATTCAGAGCTGATCTACGTGGGGGACGCGGGTGTTTCCGAGCCGTCAGACCCCACACGCCGCCATGGCATGGAAGTCGCTGCGTTCTGGAATCCCTATGAATGGCTGGCGTTCGACGCGTCCTATGCTTACTCGCACTCCCGCTTCAAGGACGCCCCGTCCGGCCTCGACCGCATTCCCAACACGGTGGAAGGTGTCGCCGCCGCTGGCGTCACCTGGTTGCCCGGAGATGGCTGGGAAGGCTCGGTCCGCGTCCGCTATCTCGGCCCCGGCCCGCTGATCGAGGACAACTCGGTTCGCGCGCCCTCCACTACCCTCGTCAACGCCGGCATTTCGAAGGATTTTGGCCAGTTCGAAGTCGGCCTCGACATCCTCAACCTGTTCGACGCCAAGGACTACGACATGGTCTATTTCTACGAAAGCCAGTTAGCGGGCGAGGCAGCCCCCGTGGAAGACATCCACTTCCATCCAGTTCATCCCCAGACCTTCGTCGTGAATCTGAAAGCGAGATACTAG
>JBBATZ010000106.1:0-6060 GCA_040398425.1 Hyphomonadaceae bacterium | reverse complement strand
CTAGTCATCTTGGATGTCTGCAGTCAGCAGATCGCCTGTTACGGCGGCAGTGAATAGCCTGGCCATGATCATGGCGCTGGTCCGCCTCGGGTTGCTTGCGGTCGAGGGGTCCCTCTGGGCGTGGTCGCCGATTATATCGGCCTGGTCGATCGGTACGTTCACGTCGCCGAGGGTATCCGGTATGCCCATTGTATGGCGGAAGGCCAGGACCCAGGCCAGCACGGCATCGAAGCCCTCGCCCCCGAGATCGAGAAAACGCGCCAAACGCACCATGCGGACTTCGATGGCCGGGCGGTTGAACACCATCACGTAGGGAAGGATTATTGCGTTGGCGAGACCGTGGTGTGTGTCATAGAATGCGCCAACCGGGTGTGCGATGGAATGAACCGCCCCCAAGCCCTTCTGGAATGCTGTTGCTCCCATGCTGGCCGCCGCCAGCATACGCGAACGTGCCTCGATGTCCTGACCATTGGCCCAGGCGCGCGGGAGGTAATCCTTGACCAGCCGCATGCCCTCCAAGGCGATGCCATCTGCCATCGGGTTAAAACCGGGCGCGCAGTAAGCCTCGAAACAATGGACGAAGGCGTCCAGGCCGGTCGCTGCGGTGATGTTGGCCGGCAGGCCGGTGGTCAGTTCCGGATCCGCGATGACGATGGCAGGCATCATCTTCGGGTGAAAGATGATCTTTTTCTCGTGGGTGTCTTCCTTGATCACCACCGAGGCACGGCCGACTTCCGAGCCTGTGCCGGCGGTGGTCGGGACGGCGATGATCGGTGCGATGCCTGCCGGGTCCGCCCGGGTCCACCAGTCGCCGACGTCCTCGAAGTCCCACAATGGTCGGGTCTGGCCGGACATGAAGGCAATGGCCTTGCCCACATCCAGACCCGAGCCGCCACCGACGGCGACGACCCCGTCATGGCCTCCGGCCCGGTACACGGCGACGCCGTCGTCGACGTTACGGCCCACAGGATTGCCGCGGACCTCGGCATAGACGGCGCGGGGGAGCCCCGCTGCCTGCAAGGCGGCCGTGACGACGGCGATGATTGAGCTGTCAGCCAGTCCCTTGTCGGTGACCACCAGCGGTTTGGTGATCCCGCAGGCGGCGCAGGCCGCGCCCAGTTCCGCGATGCGGCCCGGACCAGTCTGGATTCGGGTAGGGTAGTTCCAGTTGCCAGTGAGAGAGGCGATCACGGTCAATCCTTCGTCGACAGGCGGAAATGATAGGACTTGGCGCGGGTCAGGTGCTCATAGCCAAGCGGGCTGAGCGTCACTCCCCGACCGGTGTCTTTGACCCCGGTCCAGGCCAGGGCGGGGTCCAGATAGTCGCAGCGATTGAGAAACACGCTTCCCGTCTCGATCTGCTCGGCGATGACGCGGGCGGCCGCAGCGTCTTCGCTCCAGATAGCTGCAGTCAGACCGAACGGGCTGTCGTTCATCAGGGAGATGGCTTCCGCGTCGCTCTTGACCTTCATGACCCCGACCACTGGGCCGAAGGATTCATCACGCATCACGGACATTTCGTGGGTGACGCCGGTGAGGATCTGCGGCCC
Organism: Hyphomonadaceae bacterium; assembly: GCA_040398425.1. GTDB lineage: Bacteria > Pseudomonadota > Alphaproteobacteria > Caulobacterales > Hyphomonadaceae > UBA7672. The sequence goes on along the minus strand of JBBATZ010000106.1, from coordinate 4,510 downwards.
CAGATAGGGCGTGCCCGCCGCGCCCTTCGGAAACAGCATCTGATCTATATGAGCCACGGCCCCGGCCGCGACGGCGTCGCCGATCTGGCGCCGGACGAAGTCGGCGGCCGAGGTCTTGACCATCGGTCCCAGGGTCGTGCCCGGGTCCAGCGGATCGCCCAGTACATAGCGGCTGGTCAGTTCGACGGCACCCTTGATGAAGTCATCATAGACGCTCTCGTGGACGTAGATGCGCTCGATGCCGCAGCAGCTCTGGCCGGAGTTGAAAAAGGCCCCATCGACGAGGTTCTCCACCGCGTGGGCTATGTTGGCGTCGGCCCGGACATAGGCCGGGTCCTTGCCCCCCAGTTCCAGGCCGATGCCGATAAAAGTTCCCGCCGCCGCTCGTTCGATGACCTTGCCGGCTTCGACCGAACCGGTGAAACAGACCATGTCGACCTGGCGGCTGGAAATCAGTCTCGTTGTCTGGTCGTGGCTGAGAGCCAGATTTCGAAAAAGACCGGCGGGAAAGCCTGCCATGTCGGCGGCCTTCTGGAATCGCTCGCCAACCAGCAGGGTCTGGGCGGCGTGCTTGAGCAATACCGAGTTGCCCGCCATCAGCGCCGGCACGATCGAATTGACCGCTGTAAGATAGGGGTAGTTCCAAGGCGCCACGGTGAACACCACGCCCAGCGGCTCTCGGGACACGAAACGCTCGAATCCGGGTTTTCGTCCGGGTGTCACCGGCGCCAGGGCCTCAGCGGCGATGGCGATCATATGGCGGGCCCGCTCCTCGAAGCCGCGCAGTTCACCGGCACCGTAGCGGACTGGGCGACCCATCTGCCAAGCCAGTTCTGGCACGATCTCGTCGCGCATCGACAGCATGGCCTCAACGAAGGCGGTGCAAGCTGCGGCGCGATCGCCGACAGTCTGTCGGCACCAGTCGCGCTGGGCCAACCGGGCGGCCGCCACGGCCGCATCGATCTCCCCATCGCTTGCGAGGGCGCGCGAAACAAGCACACTCCCGTCGACCGGGGAAACGCAGGTGAACGCGGACATGAGACTTCCTGTAGTTCAGATTATTTCAAAATAGCGCCGAAGCTGCCAGTCGGTGATCGCCTTCCGGGACTCTCGCTCCTCCCATTCGCGGGTGCCGGCATAGTGGTCGACAAATGCATCCCCAAAGAGCGATCGCGCCGCCTTCGAAGCTTTCAGACCCTGCGCCGCCTCCCACAGGGTCGATGGCAGGCGCAACTCGGCCGGAAAGCTCGTCGCATAAGCGTTGCCCTCGACCGGAGCGCTTGGCTCGATGCGGTTCTCAATGCCCCACAGCCCCGAGCCGATGCTTGCGGCAAACGCAATGTAAGGATTTATGTCGGCGGCGGCGATCCGGTACTCGACCCGCTGGGCTTTGGGCGCGCCGCCGATCACCCGAAGGGCGCAGGTACGATTTTCGAAGCCCCAGCTTGCGCTTGTCGGGGCCCAGTAGCCGGGGATCAGTCGGGTGTAGCTGTTGACGGTGCAGGCAATCATGCTGAGCAGCTCGGGCATCAGGGCCTGCTGGCCGCCGACGAACCAGCGCATAATGTCGGACATGCCCAACGGCTTTTCAGCGTCGTGGAACAAAGGCTTACCGCTCTTGCTATCGATCAGCGACATGTGCAGGTGCCCTGATTGTCCCGGCCAGTCAGGCGACCATTTGGCCATGAAGGTGGCCATCCAGCCCTTACGCTGGGCCAGGATCTTGGTCATAGTCTTGAACAGCGCCGCCTTGTCGGCCGAGGCCATGGCGTCATCGTATTTGATGGCAGCCTCCAGCACACCGGGACCGGTCTCGGTGTGCAAGCCCTCCAGCTCCATGTCCATGTCGAGACAGAGCTGCATCAGCTCATGATAAAATTCGGACTGCACGGTGCTGCGCAGCATCGAATAGCCAAAGTATCCCGGTGTGATGCTTTTGAGGTTCCTGTAGTCCTTCTGACGCACCGAATGCGGTGTTTCATCAAAAATGAAGAACTCGAACTCAGCTGAGGACTTGATCCCAAAGCCCATGGCGGCGGCCCGCTCGATAATGCGGCGCAGCAGCGAGCGGGGGCAGAGCGGTTCCATGTGCCCACTGAACTCGCTGAGCACCAATGGCATGTGGTTCTCGAAAGGCAGCAGCCGGGTGGTCTCCGGCAGCAGATTCACCTTGGCGTCCGGATAGGCCGTGTGCCAGCCGGTGATGGTGGCGTTGTCATAGAGCTGGTCGTTGCTGTCCCACCCCATCACCACGTCGCAGAAGCCGTAGCCGGTTTCCAGGGAAGACAGGAGCTTGTCCCGCGTCATGTATTTGCCACGCAGCACGCCATCAATGTCGAAGACCCCTACCTTGGCGTAGGGCAGCCCTGACTGTTCAATGTAGTGCAGCAGTTCCGCGGCCGTTTTAGGCGCCTGGACAGGTCCGCCGCTGATGTTCATTCCAAATAATCCCTGCTCGAGGTCGGGGAAGGTGGACGCGTCGACCGTCCCCTCGCTATACTCTAAGTTCTTCGCGGTTCCTCGCCGAAGGCCGCTTCGGTCTCTGCTATCTTGGCCGCCCGTTCCGCGATGCGATCACCAACCGGTGGCCCCTTGAAGCGGCGCATTTCCAGCCCGAACCAAGCCACCAGGGTCAGCACGCCGATGACGGCCAGCACCTTGAGCGCCAGTTCATTGGGCGGCTGCACGCCGATGTAGAAGATCACCCCCGCGATAACGATGCAGAGCACCGCGACGACGCGGAAGGCAGGTCCCATATCCCAGGGGCCCATTTCTTTCCAGCTACGTCCATAGGCCAACAGGCCGGCAGCGATGGGCATGGCGTAGGAGACATAGAGTGCGATCGAGGTCACCGACACGACGGTCGAATAGGCCTCGGCGTAAGCGGTGAAGGCCACGGCCAGGATCGCGGTCGTCCAGATTGCCTGAACGGGCGTGCGCCATTTCTTGCTAACGCGTTTCAAATAGCCAGAGAACGGCAGGCCGTCGTCGCGGGCGAACGCATAGGTCATTCGCGAGGCAGACGTTACGGTAGCCAGGCCACAAAGGAACTGGGCGACAAAGATCAACACATACAGACCCATGCGCAGGTTTTCTGGAATGATCGCATCCATCACATAGAAGAACACGTTCCAGCCTTGGCTGGCCGCCACGCTCATGTCCGGTATGGCCATGACAAAGACGCAGGAGAAGATCCACGCGAACAGGGCCGCCCAGAACACGGAATGAATGATCGCCGTAGGCACGCGCCGCGCTGCATCGATGGTCTCTTCCGATGTGTGCGCCGACGCATCGTAGCCGGTCAGGGTGTAGATCGGCAGCAGCAGGCCGAGGAAGAACACCGTCATGATCGAACCAGTCTGCGGCCACACCCCTCCCCCGGCATCGCCCGAGTAATTGGTGAAGGTCCAGAGGCGGCTGAAATCGTGCGACGGCGAGTAATGGTAGAGTGCCGCCGTTAGGATGATGGTGCCGCCCAGGATCAGATATCCTGACAGATCGGTCAGCCGCGTCGTGAACCTGATGCCCAGATGGTTGATCAGCGCATGGCTGCCGGTCACCAGGATCATGAAGATAAGTTGCGGTACGTAGCCGGCTTCAATGCCCAGGGTCTTGCCGAAGGCGCCGACGAAGAAGCCGAACGTGCCGACGTTAATCGCCGCCAGCACCGTGACCAGGCCGAGCAGGTTGAACCAGGCGGTCAGCCAGCCCCAGAACCGTCCGCCGAGTATTGAACTCCAGTGATAAAGGCCGCCAGCAGTCGGAAAGGCCGAGGAGATCTGCGCCAAGCCCAGCGAGAAGATAAGGGCGGCGACGCCGCCGACGATCCAGCCGATGCCGAGCGCTGCGCCGCCGGCGCCGCTGGTGCCCTGGGCGAGCGAATTGATGCCTCCCGAAAGAATGCAGATAATAGAAAACGATATAGCAAAGTTTGAGAAGTGCCCCATTTTGCGGGACAGTTCCTGAGCATAACCCATCTTGTGCAATTGCCGTATATCTTCGTCGTGAGTGCTGTCGTCGTCTTTAGACATGTCTCAAAGCCCTCGTTTTAATTGTGTCGCGAAGGTTACCCGCTGTGTATCGTCAGATAATTTGAGACCGGTGGCGGCCTGATGTTCAGGGGGTTAGCTCATCTGGTTTGAGTTAAGCAGCGGCTCTGGCGTGGTGCAAGCGCCCCAGTTTCATTGTCTTCCCTTTCATCTCCTCGCGTTCGAGCAGCATGATGTGGCCGCGACCCGTGTAGACGTCGGCTGGCGTGAGGTAGCTCAGGCTCTCGTGGTAGCGTTGATGGTTGTGGTGAACGACGAGCGCCGCGATGTGCACGTCGAGATCGCCCGGCAGGAAGTAGTTCTCACGCAGGATGGGGTTCTTCAGCGTCTGATTGACCTGCCCCAAAATTTTCGAACTGAGCACATCGCGAGCGTCCGTTCCGGGCCCCGGTCCTGCCCGAGCAGAGCAAGGTTACGGACGGCAAGGTCGCTCCAAAGCCGTCAGTGAGCGCCACTAGCGC
>JBBATZ010000105.1:0-6128 GCA_040398425.1 Hyphomonadaceae bacterium | reverse complement strand
CAGGCAACCGAGGCGACCTGCCCGCGGCCTCTGCCCGCGAGCCAGGTCCCTCAACAAGCCCTGCCGAGACAGGCACAAGCCCTGCCATTTGCCCGGCGCGGACCACCCGCCGGCGCGATGCAGGCAGAGTCGAAGTGCCGCGTCTGGCCGATGCGCGGGCAAACCCGTCGGCCCGCGAGTACAGTCCTCTCACAGCCGTGGAGGCGTTTGCGGAGCTCCCCCTCTCCGCCTGGTGCGCGGCCCAAAAGGTTTTGCGTATCCGTGGTGGGTGTGGGCTCGGTGACGCGGGCGTGCCCCCAGAGCACAAGAGCGATCGGAACCGGCAGCCCTCAGTGCTGTCGCCTGCGCCCCCGGAGGCGTGGGGCTCTTCGAGTGCGACGTCAAACTCTCTCCCTCATACTCTGGAGCACCGTGGATACACGGGCACGGAAGAGGAGTGTAGTGCGACTGAATCTCGGCCCTCTCTCGACACTGTGGATTGCGCCCCTGACTGCGTGATGGCCGATGCCGAACCCCTCGCGCCTCTCCCCGCGGTCGGCGCGGGTGTTCTGCGCAGCCTCGCCGCGGCGCAAGTAGTCTCTCTCACCGAACTCTCGGCGGCCGGAGTGATCCTCCTCTTTGTCACCAACTTCCTGCGACCGCTAGTGTTCGCGCACGTCAACGGCCTCCAGGTGCTCGGAGCTGAACTGCCTTTGCCAGCTGCGCGCGCAACGCCCATGCGCCTGCTTGAGCGGTGGGCAGAGCTCGCCTTCTCGGCTAGCGCCCTCGCCACCACCTTCATGATCGGCCGTTATCGCGACAACGGACCCCGCGTTGGAGTCTGCCTGCTGCCCTTTGTGCCGCCGCCGGACATGACCGTGCTGACAGCGTATCAGCGCCGCCGGAGGCTCGGTTTGGGTGCCACCTTTGCGTGGTGCACCCTCGCCAGCATGGCGGGCACCGCCCTCGCCGACCCCATCGCTCGCGCCTTGGTCGGCGTCGCCGCGTTCTGTGGACCCGTCACCTACACGGCCGACGCGCTGCACGAGGGCGAGCTGCTGCACCCGATCTTCCGCGTGGGTGCCGCCCCAGTGGCGAGCATGGTCGGCATGCGCCCCATCACCTACGACCTCAACACGGTAGGCTACTGGTTGCGTCAGGATGCCAACCACCAGCTTCTACTGCGGCACGCACTCGAGGATCGAGTCGCGGCGGGAGAAGCTCTCTTGGAGGGATGGGCCGAGCGCATCCGTCCACCGCCTCAAGAGCTGCTGGATCTGGTGCGCGTCCAGCTGCCCGACATGCTCGCCGAGGATCTGCTCAGTCTCCCCTTCTCGCCCATCTACGTGCCACCGGTCACCGCCTACCTGCCGCGCATGCCCGCCCAGCTCCCCGCTACCGCGCCGCACTGCGTGCGCTCGGCGATGGAGCTCCTCGAGGAGCCCGCGCGGCGGCGTGCCCACGCCTGGCTCACGCGTGCGCTGGACCAACTAGTCTGCATAGAAGAGCACCCGCCCGAGCATGTGGGCTGTGAGCTCCTGCGCCCGCCGCCCTTGGTGCTCGGCCAGGAGGCGCTCGCCCCGTGGGCGCGGGGGCGCGTGTGGGACCTCACTTTTGAGAGGGCGCCCTGCGCGGTGCCGCTCGACGTGACGCTGCCCATCGAGACGCACCTCAATCTGCCTTTCTTGCGCAAGCGGCTTACGAACTACCCCGACCAGAACCTCCTCTCGAACCTGCTGGAGGGGATTCGCTTCGAAGCCGACGTCGAGCTCCAGGCTGTCCTCGTTCCTCATCTGATCTCGTTGCCGAAAGGCTTCACCTCGGTCAGGAACGAGCTCTACCGCCTGCAGACGCTAGGCTGGTACCGCTTCTTCGACCACCTGCCCTTCTGGCCCATCTACCTGAACGGGCAGGGCGCGACGGCGCGCAAACTGGAGACCCGCTACCGGCGCACCACCGAATGCGGCGGACCTAGACGGCCCACACTCGATGGCAGCGGCCTGCGCGCGCTGTCGATCAACGAGGCCGCGAGCGTGCGCCACATGCCCGCATGGTACAAGCACCGGCACGACCCGCCGTGGCTCAAGTACATGCAGGAGCGCGAGCTTGCCGACCCGCTCGAGTGGGGCATGCCCTCTCGGCGGCCGCCGGAGATCAAGCCCACGCTGTCGATGGTCATGCGCGACCTGTCGATCCTGCTCGCCGCCGCCCGCCACCTCGAGGAGCCCCTCTACATCTTCGGTGACGACGCGAAAGACTATTTCAATCAGCTCGCGATCGCATCGGAGGACTGGTGGAAATTTGGGGTGGTGTTCATCCACGCCGACGAGGTCACCGCGCCGCGCTCGGCGGGCGAGCGTCTCTTCTTCGTCTCCGAGCGGCGGCTCGGCTTTGGGGCGCGCCCCTCATCCAACATCGCCCAACGCTTCAGCGAAGCGCTGCTGCATCTGTTGCGAGAGGATATGGACGCCGCCGAGAGCATGCTGCCTGTGGACGTGCGGCCATCGGCCGAGCGCTGGCGCGGAGCGCGAGCAGCGCTTCGACGCCGCGCGCCTGCGCGTGGTCGCACGCTGGCGGACGAGCAACGTGCTCAGGGGCGTCTCTACGTCGTTCACATGTACACCGACGACCCCATCATGGCAGTTGTCGGGGTAGATCGGGCCCTTCGCCTGCTCCGCCTCTGGGCGCGCCTCACCGTCGAACTCGGCCTCATTATGGCGATCCCGGAAAAGCGCTCGCTTGGCACATGGGCGCCGTGGCTGGGAGTGCTGCTGCTCGCTGGCCTCGGCCTAGTGCTCGTACCCAAGGCTAAGCTCTTGCGCACCGTCCATCGCATCGACGAGCTCCTCACCGACGGGCTGCCCTTCCAGGACTACCGATCCCTCATCGGCTTGCTTGAGCACCTGCGGTGCGTTTACGCCGCCGCGGCTTCGATCATGTACAGCCTCTACTTGCCCCACGGCTCCCTTCGAGTCCAACAAGAAGGGCCGGCCGCGCTCATACGGCCCAATGGTTTCCAAGTGGAGCAACTGAAACGACACCGAGCCGCACTCATCAACACGGGCGGGGCGCCCGTCACAGTGGTGCTGCGCCGCGGCGACGGTAACGCGCCGGCGCACCTCGCAGTCAAGTATGTGGTCTCGGCCGACGCCGCCACCGACAGCGAGCCGCCGGGCATCGGAGGATTCTGCCACGGTCTGTACTGGTACGTCGCCCTCCCTCTCGAGTGGCTTGTTTACCTGCACATCACCGTGCTGGAGCTGCTCGCCAGCGGCGTGGGTGCGATCACCCTTGCGCCTTACCTCCGCCACGCGGAGCGAATCCGCCTGCAGAGCGACGCCCTCGCGACGCCCTTCGTGCTCTCTCGCCATCGGGCCCGCAGCCCCATGCTGCAGTTTGCGCACCATCAGCTACTTAAGGATCCGCGCTACGAGGAAGTCGCAGATAACGCGGACATCCAGCACCTCGATGGCGACGATAACCCCTTCAGCGACAGCGTCTCGCGCGCCTTATGGCCGCGGTTCCAGCTCCTCTGCCGCGCCGCCAACATCCAGCCGGTGCACGTGCCGGTGCCGGCGCACGCCCTAGCTCTGCTCCAACGAGTGGCTGACATGGCCCGCCGCGCGGGCGTGCGCATCAACACATCTCAGTACCGAAGGCCTGACCCGGTCTTGCCGCCGGCCATGCTCATGCTGGGCAGACGCTCCTCTGCCTGCGAGGAGGCGGACGCAGTCGCCACCGTCAGTGCTCGCCTCGTCGCCGCGCTGCGGGCGACCGCCGCTGCGCCAGAGCAACGCCAACGGACCGCCGTAGCAGCCATCTCCGGCCGCCTTCTCCACCGCCTGCGCGGGGAGCCAGCCGCCGCCGAACCACAGCCGACGCCGCCGCCGACGACGGCGCCGCCGCCGCTACAGTCGGTGGCGGCACGCCAACCGGCGCCCCCGCACCGGCGTGGCCACTCGTCAGTCATAGATGCTCGCCCGGCGGCCGCCCGCCAAGGCAAGCTCACGCTCACGACCATCAGCAAGCTGCGTTTGCTCGCTCTGCCTCAGCCCGCGCCGGCCAAGCCATCAGCAAAGCACGACGCCCTGCGCGCGGCCGCAGCCGAACAAGCCGCCCGTAGAGCCGCCAGCTTCGCAGCCGCGGGCTTCGGCGCTACGCACAACGTCGACCAGCTCGCCGCCCTTCTCCGACACGCCGGTGACCTCGCCGACTTTGGCGCTTCGCATGGAACGCGCAAGAAGAACGAGGCGGCCTGGGAGCACTGGGAACACTTCGCCGCCCTCGTGGGCTTCGATCCCCTGCTCTCCGCAGACCAAGTCCGAAACCACCCGAGTGAGATCAGCACGCTGATGGCGACCTTCCTGCTCTACGTGTACCCGAAGATGAAGGGCAAGCGGGGTCGCCAGTGGGCCTCGCCCCGCAGCGCCTTCGCGTACGTTCTCGCCATCATCCGGATCTTCCGCGAGTGGAAGGTCATTCTACCCCCAGCGAAGGTGGTGCAAGGCGAGCTGCACGGCCTCCTGCGAGCGTTCGTAGTCGTGTACGGCACGCACGCCCTCATGCCCCAGCGGCGCGAACCCTTCCGCTTTGCCATGGTCCAAGCGCTACTCAGCTTAGGTGCCCAGCGCCTGGGTGCGCGGAGCTTCGACCCCAGCAGCCCCATCGGCTGGGCCTTCCGAGGTATGCTGGCTGTCGGATGGCGCACGGGACACCGCCTCGCCGAGTTCGTCGCACACCCCTCAGGAGAAGTCTGCTTCGTCACACGGCTCGACGTCACCTACATCATCGCAGGTGTGCCGGTGTGCGACCCCACCCTGGCTCAGCTCGCCGCCCTGCAGCCGGGGGACACCATCCTCATCGCGCCGCCCCGATCGAAGACGGACCAGTTCGGAGAGATCCACTCCCCGTTCCCGTCCGCGATCGCCTTCTCCACCGACCCGAACAGTGCCGGGTACATCATCCAGCAGATCGAGCTCCGTCGCCCCGTGCACGGAGTCAGTCGCGGTGTAACGCCGCTCTTTGCCGATGAGTGCGGACTCCCGTACACGCACAGCGTCATGGATACCTTGCTGCATGCTGCGCTCGTACGCCTGTACGGCGAAAAGGTCGCCTCGTGCTACTCATGGCATTCGTTGCGCAGTGGGCTCGCCACCGCCCTCAAAGCCGCCGGCTGTGCCGACGACGTCATCCAGATGATCTGCCGATGGGCTAACCCTGAGTCGCTAAAGATCTACGCTCTTCACGGCACGTCGCTTCACATCAATTGGGTCGACAAGGCCGAGAAGGCGGTCGTCGACGCAGTGCGTGCTTCCACCGTGCCCAAGGTGTGCAACAGTGAAGGCAACATCGCCTTGCTTCATGCCTTTGGCGGAAACATCCCGGCACGAGCGCGCCACGTGCTCGACAATGCCGACCGCGACGCGGGCGATGAAACGGCACCTCTGCCTACACCGCCCGACTCATCACCGCTCACAACCGCCAATGCAATCGGACGCCGCGTGCGCGTGCCCGCGGCATGCTGGCCCACCTACCCATGCACGGAGCACGGGGGGCTGGGATGGACCGCACTCGTCACGACGCTCCAGCGCCCCAACGCCGCCATCGTACGCTTTGTCGAAGCCGCAGACGACCGCGGCCTGCCTTTCGCAGATGTCAAACTGGACCTCACGGTCCTCGTTCCTTTCTAACCTCTCCACGAGTTACGACAGTCATCACCGACCATCCTACCTAACGAGGCAGCCTTCATGATAAGCTTACAAGCTTGGATACACCAGCTGCCGAAAAACCAACCACCCACCCACCCATGGGGGATTCAAACCAGTGACCGCACGACACCGCCCGACCGCCTTAACCTCCGTCCTAACCGCCCGTCCTAACCGCCGTCTCTCGGCGCCTCACACTCAGGGACTCAGAGCTCGGCCTCACAAGGCCAGCTCTTGGGGCTGATTATTACTTAACATCCCTAACAAGTGTGATGCACAGAGAAGACGGTGGGTTCTAGCGCTTGCGCTAGATTGGTTGTCTTCCAGAGCGAACAACGTTAAGGGCGGCAGGCGCAACACCTCGACCCGTACTGTCGAGCCCGGAGCGCCGGCGGGCGGGTGAAACTAACATGCAACGTGCACGCATGCATGCATCCCATGAAT
>JBBATZ010000104.1:0-6793 GCA_040398425.1 Hyphomonadaceae bacterium | reverse complement strand
ACTGGCACGAGACGATGAGCACGCACTGGTTCCACGACCACATGCTCGATTACACGGCGCAGAATGTCTACAAGGGCAATGCTGCAATGATGAACTACTACAGCGCCATCGACCGCGGCAATGAGGGGCTCAACTGCCGGTCCACGAACACGAACAACCCCAACCTCTGCCTGCCGAGCGGCACGGCGCTGGACTGGGGTAACCGCGACTACGACGTGAACCTGACGCTTATGGACAAGGCGTGGGACTCGAAGGGTCAGCTGTCCTTCAACATCTTCAACAAGGACGGCTTCCTGGGCGACCAGGTGCTCGTCAACTGGTCGTGGAAGCCCTATCTCGATGTACGCGCGCGTCGCTATCGCTTCCGCATCCTGAATGGCTCGGTGTCGCGTTACTTCAAGCTTGCGCTCGTCACCGAGACTGGCCAGCGCGTCCCGTTCCACATGGTCGCCAACGACGGCAACATCATGGAGCACGCGGTCGCCTTCCCGAACGCGGAGAGCCAGGACCTGCCAACGCAGTCTATTGCCGAGCGCTATGACATCGTTGTCGACTTCAGCCAGGTTGCGGCGGGCGCCAAGCTCTACTTCGTCAACACGATGGAACACTCAACGGGCGCTGGTCCGAAAGGGGAGATCCCGCTCGCAGATATCCTGAGCGGAAAATACAAGGGCGACCCGGCGGTCGGGAAGTTCATGGAATTCCGCGTGCAGCCCTACGCTGGCACGGACAAAAGCATGGATCCGGCAATGTTTACCGAAGGCAAGCTGGCCATGATCCCCCGCCCAGCGATGACACTGGCTGAACTGAACAGCGCCAAACGCCGCACGTTTGAGTTCGGCAAGGGTGGAGGGACCGACGAAGCGCCCTGGACAATCAAGACCGACAGCGGCGAGAGTCTCACTGCGGATGCTCACCGCGTTTCCGCTGCGCCTGAGATCGGATCGGTCGAAGTCTGGAATTTTCAGAGCAATAGTGGCGGTTGGAGCCACCCGATCCACGTGCACTTCGAAGAAGGACGCGTGCTCAGCCGAGATGGCAAGGCGCCGCCAGTCTGGGAGCGTTGGGCTCGTAAGGACGTCTATCGTCTTGGTCCGGAAGTGAACAGCAGCAAGACGATGGAGGTTGCGATTCGCTTCCGCGAATTCCTGGGTTCATTCGTCGAACACTGTCACAACACGCAGCACGAAGATCACGCGATGCTGCTGCGCTGGGATATCGTAAACCCGGGCCAGACCATCGCCGTGCCGACACCGGAAGGCGGCTGGGAGGGAATGTTCTACGAACCGAGCTACGTTCTTCCGTCATGGCGGAGTGGCAGCGGCGTAGGGCCCACTCCGGTCGCCACCCGGTAGGATGACATGAGCAGGATAGGGCCAGCGATGAACACGGTTACGAACTTCAAACGGCGGTGGGCGGCGCTGGCCCTTCTGGCAGTCTCGGTTCTGGCCCCCGTCACGGCGGCGGCGCAGACCCCCTGGGGCAAGGACTATTTCCCGAACGTCTGGCTGACGACGGAAACAGGAAAGAAGGTCAAGTTCTACGACGACGTGCTCAAGGGCAAAGTCCTCGTCGTGAATTTCATCTTCACCAAGTGCGGCGATGTCTGCCCGTTGGACACGGCGCAGCTCAAGAAGGTCTCCGAAATCCTCGGCGACAAGATGGGCAAGAGCGTTTTCTTCTATTCGGTCTCGGTTGACCCGAAGAACGACACGCCGGCGGCGCTGACCGAGTTCAAGAAGAAGTATCAGATCGGTAAGGGCTGGACGTTCCTGACGGGCTCCGTGGAGGACATCACGCTGATCCAGAAGAAATTCGGGTTGGAGCCTGCGGGTGACACGCCGACCGAGCATTCGACGACCATTCTGCTGGCAAACGAATCCACGGGTCAGTGGATCAAGCGGTCGCCGTATGAAAATCCGCAGATGCTGGCGAACCTTCTGGCTGGGCATCTCAATGCCAAAGGCATGCTGATGTCTGAAGTCGGCAAGAAGCAGAGCTATGCCAACGCCGTTTCTGTTCCCAACGGTGGCGATGGCGAGCAGCTCTATCGGACACGTTGCGCGAGCTGCCACACGATTGGTGGCGGCGACGGACTTGGTCCCGACCTGATGATCGCGACGGGCAAGCACACCGATGCCTGGATGAAGCGCTGGCTGCGCGAGCCGGACAAGATGATTGCTGAGGGCGACGTCTACGCAACAGCGCAGATGAAGCAGTTCCGCAATCTGGCGATGCCGAACCTGAAGCTCGACGATCATGCCATAGACCTGCTGATCGCCTTCATGGACAAGGAGAGCGTGACGGCGATGGAAGGCAAGGCGGCAGCCGAGCACGCTCATCACAAGCATTAAGCTGAGTTGCGGAGCTGAACGTCCCAAAGTGGGCGAGGTCCCGCCTGATCAGTAGGGCAGGAGCGACCGGCAATTCCTGAGCGACCTTGCCATTGGTAACATCATCGGACGGGCGCGAAGTTGGGGCCCAGTGCAGACACTCATTGGTCGTCCTGTACGTTTGACCACGGCTTTCCTCTAGCTTGGGCACGGCACTGCGAACCCCGGGTGGTTTGAGTAGCTGAGATGAGCAAACCAGACGCATTCATTAGAGATCGACAACCGTTCCGCTGTGTAGCAGTCTCGGCGCAATCACGCTGCTGATCCAGAAGTACCTCCCCCGGGATCGGCAAGCGTCTGCGCTGCGACGTCGGCGACATTTTGGGGGAGAGAATCTTGCGTCAATCCAATCGAGCTGCCCTGGCGATCTGTCTGCTGGCGCTCACGGCCTGTTCACCAAAGCCAGAGACGCCCGTCGTCAGCGCAAAGAACGCCAACGTCGACGATGCGCGACTGCTTGACGCCAACAACGATGGCGCAAACTGGATGTCGTATGGCCGTACCTATGATGAACAGAGATTTTCGCCGCTGACGCAGGTTGACGACAAGACCGTGAGCGGGCTGGGCCTCGCCTGGTCGTCCGATCTCGATACCGCGCGCGGGCAGGAAGCGACGCCGATCGTCGTCGATGGCGTCATGTACGTCTCGACGGCCTGGAGCATGGTGAAGGCGTATGACGCCGCCACGGGCAAGGCGTTGTGGTCGTATGACCCCGAAGTGCCGCGCGAGAAGCTGGTCGATGTGTGCTGCGATGCAGTCAATCGCGGCGTCGCCGTCTACAAAGGCAAGGTCTACGTCGCCACGATAGCCGGACACCTCGTGGCGCTCGATGCGGATACCGGCAAGGTCGTATGGGACAAGATGACGGTCCCGGCGGACTCTCACATGGCAATCACGGGCGCGCCGCGTATCGTCAAGGGCAAGGTGCTGATCGGCTCCGCGGGGTCCGAATACATCTCGCGCGGCTATCTGGCCGCCTTCGACGCTGAAACCGGGGTCGAGGCGTGGCGCTTCTATACAGTCCCCGGCGATCCGTCGAAACCGTCGGAAGGCAAGCACCTCGATGCCGCTGCCAAGACCTGGAGCGGCGAATGGTGGAAGCTGGGCGGCGGCGGCACCGTCTGGGATTCGATCACGTATGATCCCGAGACCGACCTCGTATATTTCGGCACAGCCAACGCCGAACCGTGGAACCCGGCGTTCCGCAACACCAAGGAAGGCGACAATCTCTACACCGCCTCGATCGTCGCGATCCATCCAGACACCGGCGAATACGCCTGGCACTTCCAGGAGACGCCTGAGGATCGCTGGGATTTCGATTCCAATCAGCAGATCGTGGCGGCGACTCTGCCGATCGACGGCCAGCAACGCCGCGTCGTCATGCATGCGCCGAAGAACGGCTTCTTCTTCGTGCTCGACGCCAAGACCGGCAAATTCATCTCGGGCAAGGCCTTCGCAACAGTGAACTGGGCGTCCGGGCTGGACCCTGTGACCGGCCGGCCCAACGTCAACCCAGAAGCGCGATACGACGTAACCGGCAAGCAGTTCGTCGCGCTGCCCAGCGCAACGGGCGCGCATACTTGGAATCCGATGTCGTTCAGCCCGACAACCGGTCTCGTTTACATTCCCACCAACGAGGCGAGCCTTCCTTACATATCCGCGGCGAAGGATTGGAAGCCCACGACCATCGGGTTCCAGATCGGCCTCGATCTCACCGCCTTCGCGCCAACTCCTGACCCCAAGGCCACGGCCGAGGCGGTTGCTGCGATAACCGGCGCCCTGGTCGCCTGGGATCCGCTAACGCAATCCGCGCGGTGGACCGTGAAACACCCCTGGGCGTACAATGGCGGCACACTCGCGACCGCGGGCAACCTGGTTTTCCAGGGCATGTCCACCGGCGATTTCCGCGCTTATTCCGCGGACACGGGCAAACAGCTCTGGTCCTTCCCAACTCAGACCGGAGTGATCGCCGCGCCGATCACCTATTCAGTCAACGGCGTTCAGTATGTTGCGGTGCTGGCCGGATGGGGCGGCGCCGCGGCCCTGTCGCCGCAGGCGGATGGGGTTGGCGGGACCGTACTAATTCCCAACGTCAGCCGGATGCTGGTGTTTAAGATCGGCGGCAAGGCAGTGCTGCCGCCCGCGCCTGAGACAATCAAAGCCGCGCTGGATCCCCCGCCGTTCAACGGCACGAAGGCGCAGGTCGCCGAAGGCGGCTCGCTCTATTCTAACAAGTGCCTCTTCTGCCACGGGATCGCGTCGGTTTCCGGCGGACTGGTTCCCGACCTCCGCCACGCCGTGTCGCTCGGTAATCAGACACAGTGGCAGAAGATTGTCTACGACGGGTTGCTGAAGGACAACGGCATGGTCGGCTGGAAAGGCGAATTTTCGCCGGAGCAGATCGAAGCCATACGGCAGTACGTCATCAGCCGCGCCAACGACGACAAGGCGCTCGAAAAGCAGGGGCAAGCGAAGGCGCAAGGTAAGTGATCTTGCGCCGCGCCGCCGAGCGTGAAGGATCAGAATGCCGCTGTGGCCGCTTTTGAGGCGAAGAACAGCCGGGTTCGCCAGCGCAGGACGACCGGCAGCAATTGATCGACCTTGCCGTCCGTAACCTTGTGCTGCGCGGGCCGGACCGGGGCCCTGTCCGGTCAGTATGGGGAGAGACGGATGCGCACGCAGACGAGCGGCGTCGGCGCCGAGGGCGAGACCGGCGAGGGGCATCTCACCGGGTATGGGACCAAGGCCTATCGCAGTTACGTGCTCAACGCGCTGCTGTTCGTCTACATCCTGAACTTCCTCGACCGCGCCCTGCTCGGAATCGTGTCCGAGTCGGTGATGAATGAACTGGCCATCACTGATGGGCAGTTCGGCTTGCTGACCGGGATCGGCTTTGCGCTGTTCTACTCGATCGTCGGCATACCGCTGGCGCGCTACGCCGAGTACGCCAACCGCACCTCGATCATGACGATCTGCATCGCGCTGTGGTCTGGCGCGACTGCGCTTTCCGGTATGGTCGGGCCGTTCGAGGTCGGCGGCGTCGTGATCAGCGGCTTCGTGATGCTGCTGATCTGCCGGGTGCTGGTGGGCGTGGGCGAGGCGGGGTGCACGCCGCCGGCCAATTCGATCATCGCAGACTACTATCCGCCAAAGCGGCGTTCGACCGCGCTGGGTTATTACGCGATGGGCGTCACGGCAGGCACGCTGTCCGCCAACCTGATCGGCGGGCCGGTGGCGGATGCCTATGGCTGGCGGACGGCCTTCATCGCCCTTGGCATCGCCGGCATCGTGATCGCCGTGCTGTTCCGGCTGACCGTGAAGGAGCCGCCGCGCGGCTATTCCGATCCGCCGGGCGTTGTGCGGGCCAAGCGCGCGACTTTCGTGGAGGCGCTGGGGGAGCTCGGCTCCAAGCGCTCCTTCTGGCTGATGGCGGCGGGGGCCACGCTCGCCGCGTTCTGCGGTTACGGTATCAGCACGTTCCAGACGTCGTTCCTGATCCGCACGCATGGTGTGTCGCTGACCGAGGCGACGCTGCTGTTCAATGTGCCATCGGCGTTTTTTGCTTCGATCAGCGTCTTGATGACCGGGTGGATCGCCGAGAAGATAGTGAAGACGCGGCCCAATGCGATTGCGTGGTTGCCGGCGATAGGCCTCATCGTCTGCGTGCCATTCTACGTGGTGGGCTTCTCTTCGGACAACAAATGGGTGGCGCTAGTTAGCATCTGCCTCGGCGCCGGAATAAAGAATGGGTACATTGCCGCGCAGTACACGATCGGCCAGGGCGTAGTCGGCGCGCGTACCCGCGCGACGGCGACTGCGATTCTACTCTTCATCGTCAACCTGCTCGGCTATGGCGCAGGCCCGCCCTTCATCGGCTTCCTGTCGGACATGCTGTTCAACATGCAGGCCAATGCCGAGGGCTTCGGCGATCTTGCCCGCGCATCCTGCAAGGGCGCGTTGCTGCAGGGCCTGCCGGAAGCGGCGCAGGCTTTCTGCAAGGTGGCCGAGGCCAAGGCGTTGCAGAACTCGCTGGTGATAACCTCAGTCCTATACGCGACGCCGGCGCTCTTCTTCCTGCTCTGCATCAAGACGCTGCAGAAGGATCTGGTGGTGAAGTAGCGGTAGCCGCGGTGCCGAAAGTTGGAGCGGGGGCGGGGGATCTGACAAGTTAAGTGCCCGCCGCAGATTCCAGCGCCGCGCGCATGGATGCGCTCACGCCGCCGCCTTTGCCCAGACAGGATCCGCGCGTGCAAGGAGGAGTCTCAGCGTCGGCCGGCTGATCATGTGATGCTGAAAAGCGGGGACAGCTGTAGGAGAGAAAAACGTCCGGCACGCCCGACCCGGGAAGGTCGAGCCTTGCCTCGGAAATCCGAACATTACGAACGTCTCGAATTGGGCGA
>JBBATZ010000103.1:0-6970 GCA_040398425.1 Hyphomonadaceae bacterium | reverse complement strand
TCATGGACAAGGAGAGCGTGACGGCGATGGAAGGCAAGGCGGCAGCCGAGCACGCCCATCATCACAATCACGGCCGCTGATCAGCTACAAAGATAGACGCGGAGGGCGGTGCGATTTCACGATCGCGCCGCCCTTATGCATTTCAGGATCAGCGCGATCGGCCGCGGCCTTCGATGCGCCACATATCGACGAGCGTGTCGCCGCGTACCACATGGTAGAAATCGTAGAGGTTCACGGTCGGGTCGCAATGCGGGACGCCGAGGGTGACGATCTCGCCAATGGGGGGCGATACGTCGCCAAACAGGACGAGACCATGTTCGTCGCCCATGAAGTGGAAGGCGGCTCCCGCGGGTGCGCCTGACAACACGGTCGGCGGGCCGCCGTCTGTCGCCATGGCCTTGAAGCCGGCGTCGATCGTGCCGAGGCCGGGCGTGTTGGCGCTGACGACGCGCGCATCGATCAGCAGCGAGGTGTCGTAGCCCGGCGCGCCTTCGCCGGTGATGTCGCACTCATTGTACTGCCGATCCATGAAAATGTAGGAGCCGCTCTGAAGCTCGTTGAGCAGGCCGAGTTCGACATCAATCTTGTGCGTGCCGGTCCCGCCGCCTGAGATAACTGCCGGCGGAAAGCCTGCGTCGGTGATGGCCGCGATGACCGTCCGGAGGTAGTCGGTGCGATCGATGATTTCGGTGCGGCGTTCGGCGTAGGATTCGATGTGCTGCTGTCGGCCGCAGTAATACTGGACGCCGATGAGATCGAGTTGGGGAAGCGCAGAAATGGTCTGCGCGAGCGCGACGGCGGCCTCGGCGGACGCAACGCCTGTGCGACGGATGCCGGGATCTACATCGATCAGAACTTTCAGCGGCTTGCCGGTCGTGGCTGCGGCGAGCGCTTTCACGTTGTCGATATTGTCGGTCGCGACCTGCAAGTCGGCTATCTGGTCGTTGAGCTTGATGAGGCGCGCAATCGCCTGCGGAGAAACGACGGGCGAGGTGATCAGGATGCTGGCAATCCCCCCCCCGCCCATCTCCTCGGCCTCCCCCAACTTCGCACAGCAAACGCCGACGGCGCCAGCAACGACCTGACGGCGCGCGATCTCGGCGCATTTGTGGGTTTTGGCGTGGGGGCGCAGGCGGAGGCGGTGCGCGGCGGCGAAGGCGGCCATTGACGCGACATTACGCTCGAAGGCGTCGAGGTCGATCAGCAGGACCGGGGTGTTGAGGGATTTTCGGCTACCCTGCTGGTTGATGAGGTGGGCGTGGAGGTCGCGGTCGTTCATCAGACTGCTTTCGCTTCGATGCCGAAGAGTTTGGTGAGGTGGCTGTTGGCGAACTTCGCGCCGGGATCGACGCGGTCGCGGACGGCACAGAACTTTGCGGCGTCGGGGTAGAGCTCATGGACGTCAGCGGTGGTGAGCGTGTGCCGCTTGGCCCAGTGGGGGCGGCCGTCATGGGCGCGGAAGATCTGTTCGGCTTCCGAGAAGATCTCGCGCCACGCCATGCGATGATACTGGTGCATCGAGATCGAGGCGCCCTCGCGGCCCTGGAAGGGGCTGAGCCAGATGTCGTCGGCCGCGACGATGCGGAACTCAAACGGGAAGGCGACGGGCAGGCGCTTCTTGCGGATCCACGCGATGACTTCGCGCAGGGCAGGCCAGCCATTGGCGCGCGGCAGCTCGTACTCCATCTCCTCGAACTTTACGGTGCGGTCTGAGGGGAAGATGCGATAGGCGGGGCCAACGCGGCGGCGTTTCATTTCCTTCGGCAGGAGGCGTTTCTGCAGGAAGGCGGTCATGAACGGGAAGCTCTTGCAGATGTCGCACACCCGACGGAAGGCGACATCATCCATGTCATTCTGGTCGGGCATCTCCCCCTCGGAGGGCTTGGGGTCGAGAATTTTGAGCATGGCGAGATTAGCGTACGGGAAGATGAAGAATTCCACATGACGGTTCTCTGCCGCGAGCTGTTCCCAGCGTTCGGAAATCTCCGCGAGCGGATAGACTTCGAGGCGTTCTTCGAGATGGTAGGCAGGCAGAACGTCGATCTCGATGCGGGTGGCGACGCCAACGAGGCCAAGCGAGAGGCGGGCAGCTTCGAACAGGTCAGAATTTTCCGTGGGGTGGGCACGCACGATGGCGCCGTCCGGTCCCATGAGCTCGAATGCGCGAGCAGCGGTAGACAGCGTGCCGAGCTTGGCGCCGGTGCCGTGCGTGCCGGTGCCGATGGCGCCTGCGAGCGCCTGTGGGTTCACGTCACCCTGATTGATGAGCGAGTAGCCCTGCTTCCACAGCACATCGGTGAGCTTGGCGAGGGAGCAGCCTGCGGGCGCAGATGCCCGGGAGGTTGCCTTGTCGATGGTGATGTCGCCTTCGAGGTCGCTGAGTGAGAGCAGCGTGCCGTCGGTCTCGCAGAGCGGCATGAAGGAATGGCCGGCGCCGACGACGCGGACCTTCTTCGCTGCTTTAACGAGGCCCGCGAGTTCGGCGTAGGTTTTCGGCCGCTCGATGCGGGCGGGTTTGGACTCAACGCTGCCAGACCAGTTGGACCAGGTCGCCATCATTTATCCTCAAGCCGGACGTTGTCGAGAAACTCGGCGGCCTCGCGGAAGATTTCGTTGCGCGAAAGACGGTCTTCCTCGTGCAGCATTTCGTCGATCGCATAGCCGTATTCTACCGTCATGCGCAGGCGGCGCCATAGCGCACGCTTGTTCACCTTGGGCAGCAGCGGGGCATAAACCTCAAGCATCGCATCGGTGACCTCGCGATGCGATTCAACGCGGACATGGGCGAGTTGCGGAACAGCGCGCATGGCGCGCTCGATCCATACACCGCCTGGCTCGCTGTCGGTAACTTCGGTGGTGGCGCGCAGCAAGTCTTCCGTTCCGGCGGCAAGTGCGTCGAGACTGTGCTTGTTCTCCTCCAGCCAAGCGAAGAGCACGGCGTTCTGGCGATCCATCAAACGGCGCCCCAGAGCCTCGAGCACAGCGTATTTGTCCTTGAAATAGCGATAGAGCGCGGCGGGCGACACGCCGGCGTGGGCGGCGATCATGTTGGTGGAGATGCGCTCGATGCCGACTTCGCCGAGCAGTTCGCCGGCGATGTCGAGCAGGCGGTCGCGAGTCTGGACGGCGCGCTCCTGAATCGGGGCGGCGCGCAAAGCCGGCTTACGCGACTTGCGTTTCTCTGGCTTCGCGACCGGCATCATCTCCTTCCTTCCAGTGCGGCCTTCCTGGGCCGCATCTGGTGAAGGCCGAAGGCGATCAGGACTGCGACGATCATGCAAGCACCGCCGAACGTGATGGCCGCGCGCGCATCGATTTCAGTAACCATCATGGAGGCGACGAAGGGACCGAAGCTGCATCCCAGAACCTGTGCCCCGCCGATAAGCACAGCTGCGCGCCGAGACGGGTCGGCCTCGATGATCATGGGAACCAGGAAGGGTAGCACGAACATCCAGAGGAAACCGAATGCGCCTGACAGGACAAGGAACATCTCGGGCGTAGGCAAGGCGTAGTAGCCGAACAGGATGGCGACGTTCAGAGCGGTACAAACGATGACGGTCAGCAGCCAGTTGATTCTGCCGGCGAGGAGCGTCGCCGCGAAACCGCCTACGACCTGGCAGGCCAGCGAGATGGAAACGGCGTAGCCGAAGATGGAGGAGTCATGACCGGCCTGTTTCGACAGGGGTTCGGCGTAGACCCAGACCGCAATGGTAAAGGCTGAATACAGGAAGGCTGACAGCAACGCGATCCAGCCGCGCGGGCCTGGCAACGAGCCTCCGCCCTCTTCGCGTGGCAGCGCCGCCAGCGTGTCGGGGACGAAGACTGCGATGATGGCGGTAAGGACGCAGAAGCCCGCGAGTGCGACCCAGCCCCCGGTGGCGCCCCAGGTTGCGACCACGGCGACGGAGATCAGCGTGGCCAGAAGGAACTGCGCCAGCGTCTGCACGGTGAGGTAGGCGCCCGACCAGCGTTCAGGCGCGGGCGTGCGGGCGATCATGGCGATGGTCACCCACATGAGCACGCCGCTGGGCAGGCCTGCGAGACCGCGTATCAGCGTGATGTTGTCGCCTTCGGCAAGGGGCGTGGCCGCGTCGAGTGCGGCCAGGACCAGCGCCATGACGACGGCAATGAGTTTCAGCCGAACTGGTTTCAGCACGGCGCCGGCAAAGAAAGCAGCGAGACCGAGCGCGAGGAGTTCAGCCGTAGCGGCCTGCCCCAACTGGTTCGCCGTTATCTTGCCCTCATGCGACAGCGTGCCAAGCAGGAGTGGCTGGAGCCCCGCGATCATGATGCCGGCGACGCCGACAAACATGACCGCGAAGATTTCCAGGTTCGGGAGGCGCGGACCGATCCAGCCGCCGTTCGAGGTTTCGCTGGTCATCAGTAGTCGTAGCGCAGGAAGATGCCCGCGGTGCGGCGCGCGCCCATGCTGAACAGGTCGAAGCCAAGACCTTCGATCGGGATGATGTCGCTGATGTTGGTCTCGTCGAAGATGTTGCGACCGAAGAGGCCGAGTTCCCAATTGCCCGGGTCCGGCTTCCAGCCGAAGCGCAGGTTGACGAAGGTGCGGTCGCCATCCGACAGGCGTTCGATGTTGCGGGTGTCGTAGTAGACCTTCGTCCGATACGCGACGTCGCCCTGCGCGGACGCCTCACCGCCGAAGATGGCCCATTCATAGCGCGCGGAGGCGTTGATGCTGGTTTCCGGCGCGTTGGGCAGGGTGTTGCCGGAGTAGTCGTCGCCGTCGGACTGGAAGTCCTTGTACTTCGCATCTAGGAAGGACGCGCTGAGCGAGAGGTCGAGCCCGTCCATCGGCGTGGCAGTCAGTTCGGCTTCGAGGCCGGAGACCTCAGCGTTCGAGGCGTTGGTGAAGTTCTGGACCGTGAGCTGCGTGTTGGGATCAACAATCAGTGTGTAAACCTGCAGGTCCTGATAATCGTAGAAGAATGCCGCGAGGTTGGCGGTTACCATGCCGTTGAACAGCTGGGATTTAAGGCCGAATTCATAAGCGTCGACCTTCTCGTCATTGTAGGGAACGAGCGCATTCGGGTCGGTTGTCTGGCCGCCGAAGAAGCCGCCGCTCTTGAAGCCGCGGTTGTATGTTGCATAGGCGTTGAGGTCGTCAGTGAACTGGTATTTGAGGCCGAGGCGGCCGGAGACGGAGTCGAACTTCTTGCTGTCATCGACGACGAACAGGCTGGAGGCGCCTGTGTCCGGGATGCTGGCGTAGGTGGCGTCGTAGCGGAACGACTTGTCATCGGTGGAGTAGCGCAGGCCGACGGTGGCGGTCAGGCGATCGGTGATGTCATAGTCAACCTGTCCGAAGGCGGCGTAGCTGTCGGTCTCCTGCGTGAAGGGCCAGCCGAAGACGCCGATGCCTTGCGGAAGGTCCGTCGCCGGGTTACCCGAATTGGCGACGCGGAAGACATCGAGATAGGAATTTGAGTCCAGATCGTCGTGGGCGAGGTAGACGCCGACGACCCAGTCGAGCACGTTGTCGCCGTTCGATTGCAGGCGCAGCTCTTCGCTGGCAGCCCATTGCTTGGCGCGGTAGCGGGCGGTGACGATGTCGGTGGGGCCGGCGTCGGTGTCTTCCACGTCGTCGCGATCGGCGTGGTCGTAGCCTGAGACGGAGATCAGCGACATGTCGCCGAGATCCCAGGTGAAGGTGGCCGAGGCGCCGTAGGTTTCGACCTCGTCCTTGCCTTCAAGGTGGTAGTCGCCCTGATAGAGATTGTTGCTAGTGTTGGCGTAGCCGGCGAGATCGGTGCACTGGCCGGACGTATAGAAAGCCGGTGCGCAGAAGCCATCGGGGCCGGCTTGGGCCGGAGAGGCGGGCAGGAGCGAGCGGTTGTAGGCGAGGATGGAGCCGCCTTTCGAGCGGCCGTAGCGGACCTGGAACAGGCCTTCCAGATTGTCGCTCGGCGTCCAGCTCAAAGTGCCACGCAGGCTGCCCCGGTCGGCGTCATTGCCGTAGTTTCCGGTCAGGCGGTTGAGGGTGTAGCCGTCATTGGTGACGTATGTGCCAGCGACGCGATAGCCGAGGAGGCCGGGTACGATCGGCCCACCGACGCCGGCCTCAGTCGTGATCGAATTGAACGTGCCGTATTCGACATAGGCGTCGGCTTCGAACTCGTCTCCCGGTTTGCGGCTGATGACGTTGATGGCGCCGCCCGTGGTGTTCCGGCCGTAAAGTGTGCCTTGCGGTCCGCGCAGGACTTCGACGCGTTCTAGGTCAAAGAACTGGCCCATCTGGGCGAGGGGCGAGCCGATATAGACGCCGTCGGTGTAAATCGCGACGGCGCTGGCGGTGTTGGGGTTGAAGTCGTTGAGACCGATGCCGCGGATGAACACCTTGGGGTTGGCGGCGTTGTCGTCGGTCTTGATCTGCAGGCTGGGAGCGAGGGCGTTGAGGTCCAGCACATCGGTGACGCCGAGGTCCTGCAACTGTTCGCTGCCGATGGCGGTGACCGCGACCGGGACTTCCTGCAAATTCTCCGTGCGCTTGTTCGCGGTGACGATGACGACGTCCCGACCTGAATCGGACGTCTCCTGTGCAAAGGCCGGCCCGGCGACGGCCAAGAGCGCGGTGCAGCTGAGAATACGGGTCCGGAACGCGTGCATGACAAACTCCCTGTCCAGCGAGTGGGGAAAGCTAGTCATCGCTCACTTTTGGGCGCAAGCGGATTTTTGGGTGCGCGCGCCGCATAAATACGCCGCGCCGCAACATGACTGAAACGCAGGCGACGGCGCCTAAATGGCGGCGAGTGCTGGCAGCGCGGGAGGACTCTCGCGTGGTGGGCGAAATGGTCGGGGCCGCTCGATGGCGCCTGCAGCGCACGATCGGAGGCCGCCACGCGTGTGACGGCCTCCTCGTTCAACCGGCGTCCCCGCCGACGGTGGGGGTTTATCGACGATGGCACCGGAAGCCAGTTCCTGTGTGCTAGACCCCTGCGCTGACGCCGGAGTG
>JBBATZ010000102.1:0-7009 GCA_040398425.1 Hyphomonadaceae bacterium | reverse complement strand
CGGTGGGCTCAACCGGTCGACGCAACACATTCGCTAAATCGCTCAGCTGGGGATTGGAAGTCCAGTGTTTTCCTTGGCCGCTCGTTGAGTTGGCGCGCCACCTTGTTGAGGTGCGCCTGCGAGAAGGACGATAGATCGGTTCCTTTTGGAAAGTACTGCCTAAGCAGGCGATTGGTGTTTTCGTTGGATCCGCGCTGCCAGGGGCTGCGCGGATCACAGAAGTAGACATCGACGTCTGTTGCCATTGTGAAGCGCTGATGCTCGGCGAGTTCTGAGCCGCGGTCCCAGGTCAGCGATTTATAGAGCTCGTCCGGCAGTTTCCGCACTTGTTTGATCAAGGTGTTTACGACGGTCCGCGAATCCCGGCTCGGGATCCTGGCGAGCATCACATGTCGCGAATGTCGCTCAACCAACGTGACGATATTGCTGTTGTTCGGTCCACAGATGAGGTCGCCCTCCCAGTGGCCCGGCACGGCGCGATCCTCGACCGACGCCGGCCGTTCGCTGATCGACACGGCATCGACGATCTGGCCCTGCTTGCCTCTCTTTTGTGTTGCATGGCGAGAGCGCCGGAAGAGGCGCTGAGATCGCAGATAAGCCATCAGCTCCTGCTTCAGCACGCCCCGCGCCTGCACATAAAGGCTTCGATAGATGGTCTCGTGCGACACGCGTCGCGCCTCGTTTGCTGGATGTGTCCGCTTCAGCCAACCCGCTATCTGTTCGGGCGACCAGTTCCTTTTCATTTTCGCAGCAACAGCTTGCCGCAACTGGCCGCATATCGCCAACTTGCAGAGTTTTGGGCGAAGAGCCCGTTTCCACGCAAGCTTGTCGGCTGCTTCAGCCCGGTAGCGACGCAATCCGCCATTGCGGTGGATCTCGCGACTAACTGTCGAAGCGGAGCGGTTAAGCGCACGCGCGATCGCTCGGACAGAGAGACCCCCAACTATGCCCCTTGAGATCTCTTCGCGTTCCGCCATCGTCAAAGCGCGCATCGAGCGTCGCCGAGCTGGCGGCCTGATGCCTCCGCTTGGCCTCACATGCCCGGCGATACTGGTATGGCCTCTGCCCAACGCCTGGCCGATCGCATGCAGCCCTTCACCCTTCTTCCAGCGCTCCCACTGCTCGGCGCTCTCAGTCGCTGAAATCCTTGTCCTGCGATATTCTCGCCTCATCGTCATCGCTCCACGTGCTCCTATCAAGGTACGTGTTGCGCTGACCGATTGAACTCACCGTCCTCATTTCGGTCATTGGCGATTTAGCTCTGCTACGCCCAGCTGAAGCCGCTTAATCCGCTTGGCTCGCATCGCTTGCTGTGATGTTGCGCTGCTCGGCCATCGAATGCGGGTCATCGGTCCAACCAGCGGCTTTCATACGGCCTAGGATGGTCATCCGTTTGAGGCACGTGTCGGCTCCATCGCTCACGCCCTGCCTCCCGGAGCTGTGACGAACAGCGCCACCAACGGCTTGTTGATGTAGAAATTGTGCTTGCCCCAGCTCTGCTTCTCCAACAGGCCTGCAGCCGTGAGTTCTTCAAGATATCGCGCCGCCGTCTGGCGTACGACGCCGACTTCTTCGGCCAGGAATTCAATCCGCGTGTAGGGATGGCGGAACAGGTTGTTCAACAGGTCCTGCGAGTAGATCCGTGGATGGTTGTCGCGGATGCGCTTCTTGTAGTCTGCCATCAGAGCGGCAAGACCGTCGATCAGCCGCAGAGTCTCGGTCGAGGTCTCCGCCACAGCCGCCAGCATATAGAGCAGCCACGGCTCCCACGCGCCGTCATCGCGTACCGACTGGAGTAGGCGATAGTAGTCCGCTTTGTGCGTGGTGATGTACCGGCTGAGATACAGGAATGGAATGTTCAGGAGGCCGGTGCGCGCCAAGTACAGGACGTTGATGATCCGGCCTATGCGGCCGTTGCCATCCGGAAACGGGTGAATGCTTTCGAACTGGTGGTGGATGATCGCCATCTTCACGAGCGGGTCGAGGACGCTCGCCGTGTCGTCGTTGATGAAGCGTTCCAGCGCACTCATGTGGGCGGCGATGTCGTTCTTGTCCTGCGGCGGCACGTAGACGGTGTCGCCGGTCGCATCGTTCTTGAGAGCAGTGCCGGGCGTCTCCCGGAATCCGCCATCATGGCGCTTCAGGATCCGGAACATCTCGATGATGGTGTTGTTTGTCAGCAGTCCCTGCGACTGGTTCATCAGGTCCCAGCCGCGCTTCAGCGCATCCCGATAGCGCGCCACTTCCTTAGCCGGACCGTGATCCTGACCTTCCGGAAAAATGGCTGCCTGGAACATTTCTTCCTGGGTGGTGATGATGTTCTCGATTTGGGAGCTCGCGCGCGCCTCCTGGAGTGAGAGCGTGTCGATCAGGATGGCCTGATTGGGAATGGCGGTGGCGCGGCCCTTGACCTCGGCCAACCGTCGATGGGCGAGGGCGGCCGCCCGCAGCACGGCGGGCGTTTCGAGCTCGCCCACGGGTGGCAGCGGCGGGATGAGGTAGGTCGGCTTTAACATGAGAATCGGCTCAAGTTACAAAATATGCGTTTCTTTAACATGAGCCAACGCTCGTGTGTAGAAAATCGCCATTCGTGAACATGTGACTTTGCGAAAAAGCGACGGGCTTGCCGCGAATTACCGCCTCACATCGGCGGCAGACTGACCCCGAGTCCGAGCGACGGACTCCGGACGCGCTTCCAGCCGATGGTCATGTCGAGGCCGAGGCCCTGGCCGAGGGCGAGCCCCTGTGTCTGGCCATAGTTGCGAACCTGGCCCTGGACCAGCTTTCCGCCGAACTGTTCGAGCGCCGGTTGCCAAGGCACGATCTGGAGAGACCGTTCCCGCCACAGGATGGCGACGCGCCCCTGCGCAAGGTCGACGCGGCGCGCATAAATGCCTTCGACGGTTGATCCGACATAGGTCTGGACTGGGACGCCGTAGACCCCCTTCATTTCATTGATCAGCTGAGACCGTTCATGCTGCGACAATTGATAGAGAGTATCGCGGGAGAGCATCTGATCTCCCGCTCCCATGAGACCTTGCTCGATCAGGAACAGTCGCCGCTGCTGCAGCGCGGCCTGGAAGTCGCGGGAGACGCGCCCGTTTCCTTCTGGCGCGTTCTCTTCGCGCGCCAGGACCCGGTCGAGTTGTGTCGGGGCGAATGCCTGGATCTGTTCCTCAAGTGACCAGTAGCTCACAATGCGCGCCGTGACAGGCGTGCGCACGACGCGTTCGGCCTCGAATGCGCGCGCGATATCGCGATGATTGGGCGCGATGAGAAAGTCGCCGGTATAGTGGCGAGCGACGAGGCCCCGCTGTCGCATCGCTTCAAGGCGGCGGATGTTGGCCTCGGCATGCCGGGCGTAGCTGCCTGGTTCGACCTGGGCGTGTCGGGCGATCGAATAGTAGCCGCCCGTGTGCTCGGCGATGCGCGCGACGGCCTCGTCCGATGGTCGGTGCTGTACCTGTCGCGGCGCGAGCTCGACCATGGCTCCCGGGCGCGCGGTTGTGATCAGCGCCACGTCGTTGGGCGACTCGAAGCGGGCGTACTGAAGCCGTCCGTGCTCATCCTCGATGACTGCGGTGTGGTGCACATCCCATTCGTCGGCTAGCCCGACGTGAACCAACCGGCCGAGAACCGCTTCCTTGCCGTCCGCTGCGAACAAGTCAAAATCGTCAGTGTCGCGGACTCGGCTGTGCTCCAGCATCCGCCGCACCGTCTGGCGTTCGCCCATGGCCTCCAGGGTGGGGCGGAGCTCCGGCGAAATGTCCCAGTCGCCGTCGTGGCGTCGCTGGGCAAGATTCCAGTTCTCCAGCCGGTTCAGGCGGGCGATCAGGTCGGTGCGCCCCCGCTCGGGCAGGGCAACGACATTATTGCGTGACCGGGCGATTATCTCCCGATCCAGCGGTGTCAGGCGCTGAGCATCCAGTTCCAGCGTGCGCCGCCTTGCTAGTTCCGGCGACACCTCCTGGCGCGGCCCAAGCACGCGGGTTGCAACCTCCTGCGCATGCTCCCGGATACCCTGGGTTAGCAGGCGGTTGGGAATGATGAGCGCTGCTCCATCGGCCCGCCGCCTCCGGACCAGGACATGCGAGTGCGGGTTGTCGGTGTCCCAATGATCGACCCCAACCCATTCCAGCCGTGTGCCGAGCTTCCGGCTTAGCTCATCCATCACTTCCCGCACGAAGGGTCGAAGGTCGCCGAGGTCGGCCCCGTCCTCAGGGCTGATGATCAGTCGAAAGTGCCGCACATCGTCCGACCATCCTTTCGTCAGTGCCCGAGCATCCACGTCCGGGGAACGCGCGTCATAGAAAGCATTGAGCGCTCGGCCGGCTTGCTCTTGGCGCGACAGGTAGTCGACCTCGCGACCGAGGCCTTGTTCATGGCTCTCGCTGGCGAGCTCGCTGCCCACTTCCAGGGAAGTGGCCTGTCCACCTTGCTCGCGGCCAAGATAGGAGACGTGGGCGCGCAGTGCGCTCCTCGCGCCTGCGCCATGTGGAACGATCCGGGTCTTCACGATGACCCTGCGCGTCGTTGGCGCAACGACACGCGGCGCGCGCGCTCCTGCCTTGCGATAGTGAGGGCGGACGCCTGTCCGTTCGGCTGCCGGCTGTTTCAGGGCGCCTGAAGCGCCGCCTGATCGTGCGCGCGCTCTACCGACCCGAATCGTTGTAGTCGCCGGGGGAATGTCCTTGGCGACAGCTCCGATGGTGACTTCAAATTCGGTTTCGTGCTGGCCCATGAACGTGGTTGTAACCGTTACACCACAGGCCTTGCGAGTGCTTGCAGCCTATCCGCGAACAACGCTCTTTGCTGGTGAGCCTCGCACGCGAAA
This sequence comes from Hyphomonadaceae bacterium, assembly GCA_040398425.1. Taxonomy (GTDB): domain Bacteria; phylum Pseudomonadota; class Alphaproteobacteria; order Caulobacterales; family Hyphomonadaceae; genus UBA7672. Next base: position 2,175 of record JBBATZ010000102.1, on the reverse strand, counting down.
GCGCGGCGGAAAAAACTATGTGCAGACAAAACCGTGCATGAAAATGCGCGGCGGTTGCTTATCTTGCCTCTCTTTTTTCGACTCTCCCCGCAGCCCACATCTCGGGAATTCCGGAGGGAACTGAGTTGAGTTCTCTCGTGCAGAGCAGCACTGCCTCACCTACAGCCAGCTCACCATTGCCGATCGCAAGCGTCGACAATCTCAAGCCAGCACCATGATGCTTTCGAGATGCAATCGGTGTGGCTGGCTATGAATGCAACCAACTACCTGGCCTCTCGTTGGACGTCTGAGGCTGGACCTGGTGTGCGCGGTCGACATCGGCAACCGACATGCATCGGATTCCGGTGAAGAGCGAAAGGGCGGGGGACGCGGTCAAGGGCGGAGCGGCGAAGCCGTAGCGCAGCTACCCTTGAGGGCGTCTCACGCCCTTGCGAGAATCTGTCCAGATCCGTTCAGGCCCGCCATCATCGCTCTGTGTTGCTGGGCGTACTCTGCACTGCTCGGTCTTGATCGGTGTTCATCCGTTCATGGGCGTACTGCATCCCTCATGTGACGTGAGGGGTTACTCGCCTGGATCGGTGCATGCGCGGTGGATCCGCCGCGCTTTCTTGAGTGACGCTCATGAAGCTTCGGAGATTCACCCACAGGCTGTGGAGAATTGTTTGGGATCGCCTCGCGTGATTCTCTCCAAGCAGATTGAGTGGAGACAGCCATGCTGACGTCATCGGATCCAAACAGAATGCTCAGCACGGCCGATGCAGCGGACCTTCTCGGGCTCCAGCCGTGCACGCTCTCGGCATGGCGCGAGGATGGCTCCCAGCCTGGCCTCGCGTTTTTCAAACTCGGCAAGGCAGTTCGCTATCGGTATGGCGACCTCATCGCGTTTCTCGAAACCCGGCGAGCGTCGAGCACGCTGGTGGCGCGGCAGCTTCCACAATCGCCCGCGCTTGCGGCTCCGTCGGGCGTCTCTGTCAAATCGTCACCACGCCCTCGCAAGGCCAGAAATGCTGCAAGCGCGACCGAAGGCCAGCAGTCCCTGTTTTGAGACACGCGCAAACCGATCGACCCGCTGACAAGGCAGCCGGTAGCCGATGACGCGAATGGGCTGGATCCATTCGTGAGGTTCAGAGAGGCGCTCGCACAGTTACAGCACGCCGAATTTGGAGGCTCCATTGCGGCTTCACTTGCTCCGGCCGTGAGCGACGTCAGTGCATCGCCACCGGCCTAGTGAAAGTTCGCCTGGAAGGTCTGCGCCGTCAGCGACACATGGGCATCAAGTGGCGGGTAGAGCTCGAAAGCCTTCGGCTCGCGCGAGAAGTCCCAAAGTCGCAACAGCCGCCATTCGGCGCGCCGCTCGTTGGCGACCTCCAGCTCATTTCGGGAAATGAAGAATGGTGTCCGCTCCCAGCCATTGGTCGTCTTGACCTCGACAAGCCGAGTTCGACCATCAGGCTCAAAGCTGGCGATGTCATACCCAGCCCCGTCACCGTCTTCCTCGGCGACCCAACGCACCCTGCGGGCCAGGTCGTCTCGGCTGTGCTGGATCAGTACGGCGCGCTCATGCTGAAGCGCCCGCTCTTCGCCGGCGCGTCCCAGCGCACGATTGCGCTCATCCCTGCCGGCGACATCGACTTTGCGGGCGATGAGCTGCATTTGCTCAAGTTCTTCAGGGGGCGGCTGGTTGGAAAACGTCGGCGGTGTTCCGACCCAAAGCGCCGTATCCTCGCGAAGCCGGGGTCCGTGTTTCCACCCAGGTTCGCGTCCGATCCACTGCGCGTTTCGGGCAAGCCAGCGCGCCACGGCATCAACGAGGCTCATCTGGAAATTGAAGGCTGGCTTATAGCCCTGGATCCAGATCTCTCCGAGCCCCTTCAAGACGGCGCTGATATTCTGGTGCTTGAACTCGATGGCCCCTTCGGGTCGGTTCTGCAGCAGCGGAAGGAGCGCACGTCGATAGGCAGCCTTGTTGTACCGACGCCCCGCGACTTCCTCCGCCAACATCGCGAAATAGCTGGCGACGGTCAGGTCATTTTCGCCATCGCTCCAGGGACCGCTCGACATCGAAACTCTTCAGCAGACAGCCGCCCGTTCAGTTGCGCGACGAGTTCAACGTCTCTGCGCCTTAGAGCCCGATTCAGAAGTTCATCAAGCAAAACCGAGCGCTGCAATGCGGCG
>JBBATZ010000101.1:0-7259 GCA_040398425.1 Hyphomonadaceae bacterium | reverse complement strand
GTGCGCCCTTTCCGATTCGAGCGCCATCACGGTCAAAACTGGGAGGGGTGACCTGTCCGAGACTTTTCGAACAAGGCGCACAACGAACGGCAATTGTGGGCCCCAGTGCCGTCGGAATACAGAATGCGGCAATCCGGCTGACTTGCCCAACTGCTGCCGGTCATCCTGCCCTAGAGAACTCGGCGGTTGCCGCCCAAACCGTACCGGCTTCGATGGCGCGCCACTCCCCGCGTGTCGGAGAAATGGCGCGCATCGATCTATTGCTTTTGCACCTTCGTCACGACCGACGGTTCGCTCGTGCTTTTTAGCTCGAAGGCAACGACGTCGCCTACCTTAAGGTCCTTGAGCATCGTGGGATCAGTTGTGGTGAACCCCATCGACATCGCATCCCAACCGACGGCTGGAATGGCCTGGTGGTCGATGGTCAACGTGCCAGCCGCTGCATCGATGACGGTGATCTTGCCCATGCCCATAATAGGTCCTGCTTGCACAGGCGTCGCCGGCGCCATCGGCATGTCAGCCATCGGTGCGGCTACTGGCGCGGTAGCCGGTGCTGCGGCTGTCGGCTCCGGTTCGGCGGCATTTGGCGAACACGCAGCCAATCCGAGCGCAAGCGCGCCAAGTCCGGCCATGATCAATCCTGTCTTCTGCATCTCAATCTCCTGTTCCGACGATCCGGGGTTCACTGGTTGCTGGACGCATCCTGCTGCGGCGACGGATCATAAGAAACGCCGCAGGAATAACGAAGAGGGAAAGCAGTGGCGCGCTGAGCATGCCGCCAACCAGTGGGGCTGCAATCCGTCGCATCACTTCGCTGCCGGTTCCCTCGGTGAATAGAATTGGCAGGAGACCAGCCAGCACCACGGCTACGGTCATAGCCTTGGGCCGCAGCCGCAACAGCGCGCCCTCACGGACGGCGTCGGCGACAACGGCCGACGTGAGCGTCTCACCGCGATCTATGCGGTCCTGGAGCGCGCTGCGAAGATAGACGAGCATGACCACGCCAAACTCCGCCGCCAGTCCTGCAAGCGCGATAAACCCAACAGCCACTGCGACCGACAGTTCGTAGCCCATCAGATAGACCAGCCAGATGCCCCCCGTGAGCGCGAACGGGAGACTGGCCATGACCAGGGCCGCCTCATCGGCGCGCCGGAATGTCAGATAGAGAAGAACAAAGATGATGGCCAAGGTCGCGGGGCCAACCAGCGACAGCCGCTCAGAGGCACGCTGCAGGTATTCGAACTGCCCGGAATAGGAGACCGTGATGCCCTGCGGAAGCGGCGTCGCTCCAACGGCGCCCTGAATGTCGCGCACGACTGACGCCAGATCGCGCCCGCGCACGTCAACAAAGATGAACGCCGCGAGCCGGCCATTCTCACTGCGGATCATGGACGGCCCATCCGTCACTTTGACGCTTGCAACCTCGCCGAGGGTCAGGAGCACACCCGACCCCGTCACGATCGGGAGCTGAGCCAACCGTTCGGGGGTGTCCCGCAGTTCGCGCGGATAGCGCAGGCTGATCGGATAGCGCGCGCGACCATCAACGAACTCGCCGATGACCTCACCGCCAATCGCGCCCGAAACCACATCCTGTACGTCGGCGACATTGAGACCGTAACGGCTGGCAGCAAATCGATTGATGTCGATATCGACATAGCGACCGCTTGCTGACCGCTCGGCGACTGAAGACGACACCCCAGCCACTTTGCGCGCAACGCCCTCGATCGCCTCGGCCGCAGTCTGGATCGCAGCTAGATCGGACCCGCTTACCTTGACGCCAATCGGGCTCTTCACCCCCGTCGCCAGCATGTCGATCCGATTGCGGATAGGCGGCACCCACACATTGGTAAGACCCGGCACGCGGACGGTACGGTCTAGCTCGTCGACAAGAGCTTCGGGCGTCATGCCAGGTCGCCACTCCGCGCGAGGCTTGAGCCGGATGGTGGTTTCAAACATTTCAAGCGGTGCAGGATCGGTCGCAGTCTCAGCGCGGCCTGCCTTGCCAAACACGCTTTCAACCTCCGGCACCGTCTTGATCATTCGGTCGGTCTGCTGGAGCAGTTCAGATGCTTTTGCCGCGGAGAGCCCCGGCAGAGCTGTTGGCATGTAGAGAAGATCGCCCTCATCCATGACCGGCATGAACTCGGCGCCAAGCCGGGACAAAGGCCAGGCCGTCGTCGCGAGCACTCCGAGGGCGATCAGAATGACTGCGATAGGCCGCTTCAATGTAAAGCCGATCGCCGGGCGATAGATCGCGGCGAGGACGCGACTGATCGGGTTTGCTGTCTCATGCGGAATGCGGCCCCTGATCCAGTATCCCATCAAGACAGGCGTCAAAGTGATCGAGAGTGCCGCGGCTGCCGCCATGGCGTAGGTCTTGGTAAAGGCCAGCGGCGCAAAGAGACGCCCTTCCTGTGCCTGCAATGTGAAAACGGGCAGGAATGAGAGCGTGATGATGACCAGGCTGAAGAACAATGCTGGACCAACCTCGACGCATGCGGCGGCAACCACCCGCCAATGCGCCTCCCCTGCCGGCATGACGCCTCCATTGTCGTCCCGCCAGCGTTCCAGCTTCTTGTGAACGTTTTCGATCATCACGATTGCCGCATCGACCATGGCGCCGATCGCAATGGCAATGCCGCTCAGCGACATGATGTTGGCTTCAACCCCTTGCAGTCGCATCACGAGGAATGCGGTGGCGATGCCGAGGGGCAGCATCACGATTGCGACCAGCGCCGAGCGCAAATGGAACAGGAAGAGCATGCACACCAAAGCAACGACGATGAACTCCTCAACCAGCTTGCTGGTCAGGTTCTCGATAGCCCGGTCGATCAGGTGCGAACGGTCGTAGGTGGTGACAATCTCCACTCCCGGTGGCAGGCGCGGCGCAACGGCTGCCAGTCGCTCCTTAACCGCCGCAATCACCTCGCGCGCATTTGCCCCTACCCGAGCGACAACAACGCCACCGGCGACTTCGCCATTGCCGTCAAGCTCAGCGATGCCACGCCGCATCTGCGGGCCTGTCTCAATCCACGCGACATCGCCAAGCATCACGGGAACCCCGCCTGCGGCAAGCTTCAGCGGAATGGCGCGGAAATCGTCGTCGGACTTGAGATAGCCGCTGGCGCGAACGACATGCTCCGCCTCGGCGATTTCAATCGAAGCGCCGCCCGCCTCCTGATTGGCGCGGCGTACGGCGTCGGCAATCTGTGCCTGAGTGACGCCATAGGTTGCCATCTTCTGCGGATCGAGCACGATCTGGTGTTGGCGCACCATGCCGCCGATGGAGGCGACTTCAGCCACGCCCGGAACGGACTTCAACTCAAACGTCAGAAGCCAGTCCTGAATCGCGCGCAACTCGCCGAGATCGTGACCACCTGATCTGTCGACGAGCGCATACTGATAGATCCAGCCAACGCCCGTCGCATCCGGCCCGATACTGGTCTTCGCGCCAGCCGGCAGGCGTGCCTGCGCCTGGGTGAGATATTCCAGGACACGCGAACGCGCCCAGTAGAGATCAACATCCTCGTCAAAGATCACATAGACGAAACTGTCTCCGAAGAACGAGAATCCGCGCACGCTGTGAGCGCCGGGAACCGAGAGCATCGTCGCGGTCAGCGGATAGGTGACCTGGTTCTCGATGATCTGCGGCGCCTGTCCCGGATAGCTGGTGCGGATCACCACCTGCACGTCCGAGAGGTCTGGCAAGGCATCGACGGCCGTCGATTTCACGGCCAACCCGCCTGCAACGCTGAGCATCAGGCTTGCGATGATGACGAGGAAACGATTCGCGATAGACCAGCGGATGATGGCGGCGATCATTGGGCCATCCCGATGGGCGAAAATGAGGTGATGACGTAGGCTTTCCCATCGCGGCGGAAGCGGAATCGCACCTCGTCGCCAACCTTCGGGCTGCCTGCCGCGCCCTCCTTGCCCCACATGAATTGCATCGTCATAGCCGGCCAGCGGAGTTTCTCGACCGGCCCGTGGGACAGCGTGACGCCAGTGGCGTCTATCGCTGTCACCCTGCCAGTTGCGCTGTATTCGTCCGGCGCGCCGTCGGTGCTCGAGGATTGAAGGCGCGTCATCACACCGGTGAGGCTGGCCTCGGAGTCGATCAGGAACTGGCCTGAAGCGACGACCTTCTGCCCTTCTGTCAGTCCCGACAGGATTTCCGTCCGGTCTTCAAAGCTCGATCCCGTCTGCACCTCGACTGGCGCGAACCGCCCGTCGCCGAGCGCGAGAATGACAACCGACCGTTTGCCCGTGCGAATGATGGCTTCCGACGGCGCAAGCAGCGTTGCTGTCGCCGCAGCGCCGACGAGTTCAACCTCGGCGGTCATGCCGGGGCGTAGACGCAAACCGGGATTTGGCAACGTCACCCGGACTTCCACCGCACGCGATGACGCATCCGCAGATGGCAACAAGCTCTCGATGCGCCCGTCGAGCACTTCAGCAGGAAAGACCGGCGTTCGGGCTTGGACGTGGTCACCCGGTTTCAGGCTTCCGGCGGCCCCTTGGGGCACCGAGACGATCAGCCAGACGGGCGAGAGCCCCTTGATGGTCGCGATGCCCGCGCCCGGCGCAAGTGTCATGCCCTGACGCGCATCGAGCGCCGCGATGGCGCCACCGATAGGCGTGCGGATCGTGAATGTCTGCGGGGGAACGCCTTTCGCCTCAGCGTTGCGAATGATCTCCTCAGAAAGGCCCAACGCCACCAGACGTTGGCGCGCTGCTGTCGTGAGGTCTGGATCAGCCCCGGGTTTGAGCGCGAGGTATTCAGCCAGCGCACCTGTCCAGTCGGGCAGACGTAAGTCGACAAGAGGATCACCGGCAGCGACCACATCACCGACGGCTCGGCGGCGGCCTTGTGCAACGAAGCCGCCTTGCCTTGCCTGAACGATTGCAATGTCGCGATCATTGAAAGCGATGACGCCGGAAGCGACGATTGATGCCGCCACGGGCTTGCGCTCGACCGTAGCCAGGCGGACGCCAAGATTTTGAACGACGCCCGGATCGATACGCACACCCGGCTCAGCTTCAGGCTCTCCCGCGTAGCGAGGCGTCAGCTGCATATCCATGAAAGGGGATTTGCCCGGCTTGTCGAAATGCTGATCGGGAACCATGGGGTCGTACCAGTAGAGCACATCGCGCTTCTTGCCGCCGGCATCGGCCTGAGTCGGCGCCTGTTGCGAGCTCAGCCAGAAGCCACCGATGCCGACCGCTCCTAGAGCAACCACGGCCGCTATCGCGAACATGACATTACGTGAGATTTTGGAGGTCATGACAGCACCTCGCCGTATTCGAGCGTCAGATAGGCATCAACGAGCGCAAGGCGGCGCTCGAGATCGAGCCGGTCGAGTTCAGCTTCCTTCGCTTCAAGGCGCGTAGCAAAGAGCGCGGCCAGGTCCAGCGTGCCCGCCGCATGGGCTGCAGAAGCAACGGCCTCCTGCTGCTTTGCCAGCGGCAATACTACATTCCGCGCACGAGCAAGGCGCGCTGACAGCTGGACGTGCTCGGCAAGTCTGGCCTCAAGCATGGCGCGGTGCTCGCGCAGAAGCGCTTCACGCTCCGATCCAACGCGCTTGAGGTCGGCACGCCTTGCGTCAATCGCCGGCGCTTGCCGGTCTGACTGGAATAGCGGCAGGCTGAATTTCAAGCCCAACGAAACCATATCGCCAAAGGCTGGATCACGCCGGCCGTAGGCTAAGGACCAAGACCAGTCGGACTGCCGGCCAGCGCGGACGCGCTCTACCTCTGCATCAGCGCGCGCGAGGGCGGCAGACGAACCCGCCACCTCGACGTGATGCTCGACGTGGTCACGAAGCTCTGCTGCATCGATCAGGAAAGCTGGCGGCGCGGGTCCAAGTCGATCCGGACCGACCGATCCGATCCAGCGCTCCAGTTCGGCGCGTGCGGCAGTCACCTCGAACAGTGCATCAACGATGCGGTCCTCAAGTCTGGCCGCCTGAAGCCGCGCAGACAGCGCCACGTCGGTCTTTGCAATCCCAGCCCCGAGACTAGCCGTGGTCGTCTGTTCCAATGCTGCAGCGTCGTGCGCAAGCACCCGGAGCGCGTCCACACGCTGTTCGGCGTAGTACGCCTCAAGCCAGGCGTTAGCAGCTGCAACGCGCGCTTGAAGCCGCGAGATGTCGAGCGCCGCACTCGCGACACGCACGTCAGCCTCTGCCGCCTGCTGACGCGCGCGTATCGCTGCATCGCTGGGAACGTCCTGCATTATCCCGACATTGAGCATCGTCATCTCGTCGCGGTTGAGCCGGAACCGGTCGACGCCGCTGATCGGAACGTTCTGAAGATCAACTGTCAGCTGGGGGTCGGGCAGCTGTCCGGCGGGCTTGACCATGAGCCGCGCGCTTTCCGCAGCAGCCTGTCCAGCCTCAACGGTCGGCGCATCGCGCCCCGCCCTGGCAATGGCGTCATTGAATGAGGTCGGGTCAGCAAACGCTGTCGGCGCGATGCCGACGGCGCAACACAAGAGCCATGCTGTGTGCATGTGAAATCCGGATGCTCGATATGAAAATATCAATCGCGCTCAGCGAGCGCGAAGCGACGCCTTGAGGTCAGACAGACCTTGGAGGACGCCACAATCCGGTTGGCAAGGCAGAAACTGCGTCGTCGCGATCAAGCGTGAAAGGTTGCTCGATCATGCGGACGACGGAGGTAGCGACGATTGGCAATTGCAGCGTCACGGCCGGAGCCGAACGGCATGCCTGGCCGAGCTTGCAGTCCATATGTTTTGGGTGATGCGACGTATCACTTGGGGTGGCAGGAGGCTTGGGACAGCAATCGTGCATCGCCGCAGGAGCAGATTTATACGGACAGGCCTGCGCTGCCCACGCGGCCGCAGTCGCGCTACAGGCGAGCGACACGGCAAGCAAAATAGTAAACCAAATTCGCCTCATGGGCCGCCAAGATGAGCGTAGCGAACCTGCAGGTCAAGCTGCTGACCTGCCGTAGGATCTTCGGACCGGACGTTGCTTGAGGGATGGCCTTCACGAAGAGGCTCGTCTCAGCCTCATGTTCCCGTTCGAAGCGACACGCCCTTCGCAGGAGCGGAATGTCCGCTTCGGGCCAAACTTCGCCGAGCGTGCCAGGATGTCGCCAAAGGCAGTCGCGCTCGTAAACTGCCAGTCGCTCCAGCCCTTCTGATGAGGCAAGAGCACCGCATCAAAAGCTGCCATCGACAAGATGCGGGCGGCGGCTCACTTCCCGGACTTGCTCTTCGACAAGCGCGCCAC
>JBBATZ010000100.1:0-7435 GCA_040398425.1 Hyphomonadaceae bacterium | reverse complement strand
GGTCAGCGCGGTTCGGGGCGGGCTGGTCTTGAAAATGCGACAGGTTCCTTTGGTGGGATCGCGCGCTTGTTCAGCGCTGCGCCAATTGGGGCGCTAACCTGAAAGCACCGCCAATCAGACTATCCGTTCGACTACTCGGTAGAGCTAGGTGGTTCTGCAAGTGTAACTTTGGCAACTTTTATCACGCTTGGAGCCTGGCCGCTCGCTGAGTGCAGAATTTGAAAAGATCAGTGCGGTCAACCACTGGACCACCGCGATCCAGCTTCGACGGTAAGAGCTAGCCCGCCGCCGTCAATCTTGGTTTCAAACTGAAATCACTGCTTTGGAGGATACGATAAAATGCCAGAAACGCTTGCGACACTATCACCAGATCAATACTCACTAGTTTTCAACGCCCTATCTTTCGGAATCGCGACCTTCGCGGCTGCCACACTCTTTTTTTGGTTCGGCCGCTCTCAGGTGTCGAGCGAATACAAGACCGCACTGACGATCACGGGTCTCGTGACGTTCATCGCCCTTTACCACTACTTCCGTATGTTTGAGGGCTTCGAACACGCTGTGACGCTGACCAATGGCGTCGTGGAGGCGACGGGTAAGGAGTACAACAGGGCCTATCGTTACGTCGACTGGCTGCTGACGGTCCCGCTCCTGCTGATCGAACTCATCCTGGTGATGCGTCTCACGCAGGCTGAAACTGTGTCGAGAAGCACGAGCCTCGGCATCGCCGCTGTTCTGATGATCGTGCTCGGTTATCCCGGCGAGGTCTCCGGCGGCATCGACAACACCCGACTGATGTGGGGCGGCCTGTCGATGATCCCGTTCCTCTACATCGTCTACACGCTCTATGTGGCCTTGGGAGACGCGATCAAGCGCCAACCCGACAACGTCAAGGGTCTGGTGATGCTGGCCCGGAACGTGACGGTGTTCGCTTGGTTCTTCTACCCGATCGTCTATTTCGCCCCCTTCGTCCTAAGCGGCGCGGGCAATTCTGATGGCTTCGTGATCATCGAGGTCGGCTACACAATAGCTGACCTGGTCGCCAAGGCAGGCTTCGGTGTCCTGATCTACATGATCGCGGTGCGCAAGTCGGCCGCCTCTTCCTGATGGCAAAAGACCCGGCGTCCATTGCGGACGCCGGGTTTCATCCCGGGATCGGCGAAGAAGTGGGCGGTATGTGCCGTTCGCCAAGGCCCATTCGAGGACTTGGGGCAGAGCAATGTTAGCTAGCCAGAACATTTCTACCGGCCACCCTACAGACCTTTCCGAGGTCGGCACGCTCATGGCTGTTCTGCTCTCTGGCCACAGCGGAGCGGCAGGCGCCGCGGCGCTGGAGCACTTTTCCAACCCCGGTAAACAAGTGCGGGCGAGCTTGGCATTGCATAGCGCACGCAGCCTAGGCCTCGAGCTTCGGTCAGCCGTTGCGATCGCCGCCGCCTGTGAACTGATCCACAACGCCTCGCTGGTGCATGACGATATCCAGGACGGATCAGACCTGCGTCGCGGCAACTCGACGATCTGGGCCCGCCATGGTCGAGACATCGCCATCTGCGCCGGCGACTTAATGATCTCTGCCTCCTATGCCGCGCTGGCCCAGGTCGGTGGCCCCCATGTTTCACGGGCATCGGCGCGAATGCACGAACGAATATCGCAGGTAATTCACGGGCAGGTCTCCGACCTCGCCGCAAAGGACGCCGCCTCGACAACCTTTTTCCAGTACAAGACGATCGCGGCCGCCAAATCCGCGCCGCTTCTGGGGCTTCCCCTCGAGCTGTCGCTGATACACGCAGGACGGCTCGATTGTCTGGTTCAGGCGGAACGAGCTGCAAACGCCTTTGCGCTCGCCTATCAGATGGCCGATGATGTCGAGGACGTCGAAAGCGACATGGCCAACGGGTCGCTCAACGCGGTCGCTCTATTTGCGCTGGAGATGCCCATTGAGCGCGCCCGGCTGCTGGTCAGACGGTTGGTGAAGCGAGCCTTCCGTCTGGCATCCCGTCTCGCCGGTTCGCTTCCCTCGGATTCGGGGGCCTTGATGGCCAACATGGCCGACCAGCGCGCACGGGCCGTCGAGGGAAGACCCTTTCCCGCATGAGCAAGGCAGTCGTGATCGGCGGTGGCTTTGGAGGCCTCGCAGCGGCCATCAGGCTTAGGGCCAAGGGCTATGATGTGACCATCATCGACCGCTGCAAACGGCTTGGGGGGAGGGCGCAGGTTTTCGAACGCGACGGCTACCGGCATGACGCCGGTCCTACGGTCATCACCGCTCCGTTCTTGGTCGAAGAGCTCTTCCAGTTGCTGGGCGCACGGATGGAGGACTACGTCCGGCTGGTGCCGCTGCCACTCTGGTATCGCTTCTTCTACCCCGACGGTTCGACGTTCGATTACGGCGGCACAGTGGAGGATACGCGTCGCGAGATCGCCCGCATCTCGCCGGAGGACGTAGAGGGTTACAACGGCCTGCTGGCAGAGTCCGAGCGCATCTATGACGTTGGATTCTCAAAGCTTTCCGATCAGCCGTTCCACAAGATCGGCGCGATGATCAAGACCCTGCCAGCGATGCTGCGTCTGGGCAGCCACCGCACAGTTTGGCAGTTGGTGAAGCGTCACCTGAAACATGACAAGCTACGCCAAGCCTTCTCCGTCCAGCCACTGTTGGTTGGGGGGAATCCGTTCTCGACCACGAGTATCTATAGCCTGATCCACTTTCTGGAACGGGCCCACGGTGTTCATTTTGCCATGGGCGGCACCGGAGCACTGGTGGACGGGCTGGAACGCCTTCTCCGGGAGAAAGGGGTCGAGATTCGACTGCAGACCACCGTGGCGGCCATCGAGACAGACCAGGGCCGCGTCTCGGGCGTGCGCCTCGAAAGCGGAGAGTGCCTGGCGGCGGACCTGATCGTCTCCAACACCGATCCTGCCCACGTCTATGACGACCTGCTTGAGTGGCGCGACACGAGGGTCTCGGCCCGGCTCAAGACCCGTCTGGCCCGCAAGTCGATGGGCCTGTTTGTCCTGTTCTTCGGTACCGAGGGTACCTACGAGAACGTGGCGCACCACACCATCTGGTTGGGACCACGCTACAAGGCTCTGCTGGATGACATCTTCAACAAAAAGGTTCTGGCAGAAGATTTCTCGCTTTACCTGCATCGACCAACTGCCACCGATCCATCCTTCGCGCCGACAGGTCACGAAAGCTTCTATGCGCTCGTGCCAGTGCCAAACCTTCAGGCCGGCATCGACTGGTCTGTCGAGGGGCCAAGGCTGAGGGACCGGGTTGTCGCGGCGCTCGAGCGGACCCTCCTGCCCGGCCTGACGGAAACAATCCGTTCGGACTTCTTCATGACGCCGGAGGATTTTCTGACCGACTATCTGAGCCCGGCTGGTGCCGGGTTTTCTATCGCTCCGCACTTCACGCAGTCGGCGTGGTTCCGGTTCCATAACCTTGCAGAAGGGCCCAAAAACCTGTTTCTGGTTGGGGCGGGCACTCACCCTGGTGCCGGCCTCCCGGGCGTGATCGCCTCGGCCAAGGTTCTGGAGCATCTTGTGCCCCCGGCCCCTGGTGGGCGCGCCGCCGTCGGTCCCCGCACTCCCGGAGTGGCATGACATGGCACCATTTCGGGACGGTACGCTGTCGTCCAGTCAGGACGTGCTGCGAACCCACGGACGGTCGTTTCACTTCGCCAGCCACTTCCTCAGGGACCGGCACGCTGAGCGGGCCGCTCGGCTTTATGCATTCTGCCGGCACCTGGACGACACCGTCGATCTCGCTGAAAACAAGTCGGAGGCAGAGCGGACGCTTGCCCGTATCGCCCGTGAACTCGCCGGCCAGGTCCCGGCCTCGGCTACGACGAGTGACTTCCTCGCGCTGATGGACGAGGTCGGGCTGGCGCCGTCGATGCCCGAGGTCTTGATCAGCGGTCTGCGGTCGGACCTTGGCGTAGTCGCGGTGAAAACCGAGGCTGAACTGTTGCGTTACGCCTATCACGTGGCTGGAATAGTTGGGCTGATGATGTGCGACGTGCTCGACGTGACGGCGCCAGAGGCTCGTCCGTTCGCGATTGACCTCGGTATCGCTATGCAATTGACCAACATAGCCAGGGACGTGGGCGAGGACGCCCGGCGAGGCCATCGCTATCTCCCGGAGGCTTGGGTCGGGCCGGTGACGCCGCAGCAGATTGTCGACCCGGACCCGGAGATGAAGCACATCCTGAGGCAGGCCAGCCGCCGGCTTCTCGAACGGGCAGAAATCTATTACCGGAGCGCCGATCGCGGCCTGGGGCATCTGCCAGTGCGGGCCCGGTTAGCAATCCTCGTGGCGGGGCGAGTATACCGCCGCATCGGTGTGAGCATCGCGCGCCGGGACCATTCATCCTGGCAGGGTCGCGCCCGGGTCTCCTGGCCAGTGAAGCTCCAGGTCGCCGCTGGTGCTGCCCTGTCCTTCCTCGGGTGCCGTCACCTGCACGCTCGCGATGCCCTGCATGATCGGACTCTGCACGAGGCCCTGGCGGGCCTGCCCGGTACCCATCCGGCCGGCCGCTGATGACCACCATGGCAGATGTCGTCATCCTGGGAGGCGGCTGCGCCGGGCTGGCCCTGGCACGGGAATTGGCATTGCGCCGCCATCGGCTCCGCACTGTGGTTCTCGAACCCCGCACAGGCTACACAGAGGACCGCACCTGGTGCTTCTGGTCGCGTCATGACGAGAACCTGCGATTTCCTTCCCGGGGTCAATGGGCGTGCTGGAAAATCTCGACCGGCAACCACGTTCGCACCCACGCGGCGCGCGACTGGCGCTATCACTGGATCTCGTCGGCTGATTACTATGCCGACGCCGAGATGCTGATCCGCCGGAGTGATCAGGTCGAACTTCGTCTCGGGGTCCTGGCCGAAGAAGTCGTCGTTCGGGGGGGCGTCGGCGAGGTTGTCACCAGCGCTGGTCCGGTGACAGGTCGATGGATTATCGACACGCGTCCGCCGCCACGGGACTGGCTCATGCAGGCACCTGTCGCCCAACTGTTTTCGGGCGTCGAGGTCGAGACCGATGGCGATGTTTTCGAGCCGCAACTCGTGACTCTGATGGGCAATCTGCGGGCCTCGGACGGGGTGTTAGCCTTTGACTACATTCTGCCGCTGTCGCAGCGGCGAGCCCTGGTCGAGCACACGGTCCTGACAACCCGGCCGCATGCCCCGGACTTGCTTGACGGCGCTTGCGACGCTTCCGTCGCCAACCTTTGCGGCAGCAAGGTGAAGGTTCTTCGACGCGAGCGTGGCTGGCTCCCAATGGGCCTTCCGCTGCCTGACCACAGTCCGGGCCCGATAGTCCGCGCCGGCACGCCGGGCGGGGCGATACGGCCGTCGTCCGGCTATGCTTTTCGTCGTATCCAGACTTGGGCTGCACGTTGCGCCGACGAGCTGGTCGATCGCGACCAGCCGCTGGCCGGACCGTTGGATCCACCGGCGCGAAGCCTGATGGATCGTATCTTTCTTCGCGCGCTCACCAGCGATGTCGGCGGGGCTCCCGAAGATTTCAGCCGCATGGCCGGGGCGCTCGACGGCGACGGCTTTGCCCGCTTCATGTCCGATGAGGCGAGAGGGAGTGACTGGGCGCGCGTCGTCGCCAGCCTGCCCAAAATCCGTTATCTGAAGGCGGCGGCCGGCGCCCTGCGGCTTGGTTCGACGCAGGGCAACCCATGATGCTGACCTCCGTTCGCCCTTGGCTCCCGCCGGGACCCGGGTTCATGCTCGCCCTGTCTGCAGCGGTTCTGCTGTCGCTCAGCCAACCGGCTCCCGGAGTGGAACTGGCACTGGTCACCGGCGCCATCGCCCTTGCCGGACTGCCGCACGGGGCCGCGGACGGGTGGATCGCAGCCCGGGAAGGGCTGGCGAGCGACAGGCGCGGAAAAGCGGTTTTCCTGGCAGTCTATTCGGGGCTCGCGCTGCTGATGATCGCAGCATGGCTTTTTTTTCCAGTCATGAGCCTCGCACTCTTCCTCGCCATATCGGTCTGGCATTTCGGTGACGACAGCCGGAAGCATCTCCGCCCGGTTGCGCGCATTTCTACGGGCCTGATCATTCTCGGCGCACCGGTCGCCTTCCATGCGACGGCGGTCAGCGACGCTTATAGAATTCTGTCCGGAGACCGGATCGCTGTGATCGTCTCTGCTCAGGGAGCCCTGTTCTGGCTTAGTTGTGTGGCGCTGCCCCTCACACTGGCTCTGACCCCGGCCCGGATTCCCCGGTCGGCCCGTGCGACGCCCGGACGGATCAACCATCTGATCGAGATGATCCTGCTGGTTGCGCTGGCGGCGTTTCTGTCGCCCCTTCTCTATTTCGCCGTTTACTTCTGCGGGGTCCATTCGCCCCGGCATCTCGGCCGCGTGATCCGCCTGTTCCCGGAGCGAAGCGGATCGAAATTGTGGGGCACGATCACGGCACTGACCTTGTTCCCTGTGCTCGTTGGCGCGGCCGCCTGGGGATGGCTGACGACTGCCGGCCAGCAGTACGATGGCGCCTTGCTGCAGGTTCTATTCATAGGACTGGCCGCACTAACCCTGCCCCATATGCTGCTGGTCGACGGGCTCTCCCCATCACTTGTGCGGGGTAGAACCCATGACTGATCCGGGCCTGGACGCTCAAAGCGATGCGGCCGAACGCGTCATCTGCGTGGATGAGGCCAACGATCCGATCGGCGAGGCGGGAAAGCTTGACGCCCATGAACGGGGCCTGCTTCACCGCGCCTTCTCGGTCTTTCTTTTCGACGACCAGAACCGACTTCTGCTGCAGAGGCGGGCGCCTACCAAGTATCATTCGGGCGGGTTGTGGGCCAACAGCTGCTGCGGACATCCGCGCCCGGACGAGCCGACCGTTGAGGCGGCCGTGCGGCGCACGCGCGAGGAGCTCGGTCTCGCTGCGAAACTTCATGAGGGCTTCCGCTTTCGTTACCGGGCAAACCTCGACAATGGCCTGATAGAAAACGAGCTCGTCCACATGATGTTTGGCTGTTCTTCCGGAGCACCCGCTCCTGAACCGGCCGAAGTGGCCAGCCTGCGCTGGATAAGCCTCGATGCTCTGGCAAAAGACGTTGCCAGAACCCCCTCAGTTTACGCGCCATGGCTCCGCCTTTACGTCGAGAATGGTTTTAAGGATCTTTCCTCCGCGTTGGCGGCCCTGGAAACGCGCTGAGGGCGTCCGTCCAGTCGGCTGCGGTCACCTGGATACTGCAAGTCAGGGTGATCTCGGAATTGGCAAGATTAATCTGTCAGAGCCGTCCGCACCGCCAAGCATCATCACAAAACTCTGCCCCCAATTGGGGGCCCTCGGCGTCAACGCCTGCGCTCACCGCAAGTGGTGTAGTCTCACTCCGCCGTTGACATCTCTGCGGCCTCGGCCGCGGGGGGACTGGCGCAACAGCTGGCGCGGGCTGATCGGGTCGTGA
>JBBATZ010000099.1:0-7851 GCA_040398425.1 Hyphomonadaceae bacterium | reverse complement strand
CCTACATCGTCAGCCGACCGGCCGAGGACAAGATGGCCAACTGGCTGCGCACATGGATGCCGTCGAAGTGGGCCTATAGCCTGACGCGTTGGCGCAATGTGCTGATGACCATGTACATCTACGATCGTTCGCGGAAGCATCCTGCGAAGGTGGCCGAATTCATCACCGGACAGGCGCAGAAAGCGATCGGTCCCGACTTCGACGTGAAGACGCACCTGACGCCGAACTACAATCCGTGGGACCAGCGCATGTGCCTGATCCCGGACGGCGACATGTTTGCCTCGCTGAAGGCTGGCACGTCGAGCATCGTCACGGACCAGATTGAGACGTTCACAGAAGCCGGGATCAAGCTGAAGAGCGGCAAGGAGCTTCCCGCAGACCTGATCGTAACGGCGACAGGACTGGACCTGCTCTTCCTCGGCGGGATGCAGGTCAGCGTTGATGGCGCGGCGATCGATATGCCCAAGCAACTGACCTACAAGGGCATGATGTATTCCGGCGTGCCGAACCTCGTCTCGGTATTCGGTTATACTAACGCCTCATGGACGCTGAAGGCTGACCTCACCTGCGAGTATGCCTGCAGGCTGATCAACTGGATGGACACGCACGGCGTGCAGGCCGCAACGCCAACGAATACGGATCCGAAGGTTACCGAGGTCCCGTGGTTCGATCTGACGTCCGGCTATGTCCAGCGCACGGCCGACCGCTTTCCCAAGCAGGGCTCGAAGCTGCCGTGGAAGGTCAACCAGAACTACCTGCGCGACATCAAGCTGCTGCGGAAGAGCAAGCTTGATGATGGCGTGATCAAGTTCAGCAAGGCGACGGCCAAGGTGAAGACCGCAGCCTAGTTCCTGATCCGAACCCCGAACGTGGCGTTGACCGGCTCGCCCGGGAAGTAGCGGTCGGCGCCGTTGGCGAAGTCCGCACGGTCGGCATAGCGCTCATCGGTGATGTTGCGGACGACGACAAACGCCTCGAGGGCGTCCGAGAAGCGCCAGGCGCCGCGCAGGTGCGCGATGAAGTGACCCGGATAGGTCGCGGTGTTGGCGGCGTTGGTGAAGTATTCGCCGACATATTCCGCACTCAGCCCAAGCGACAGGTTTGTGTTCTGCCAGCCGAGGCCAGCATCGGCCAGCCATTCAGGCGCCGTGTCGATCCGGGCGCCGTCGACGATATCTTCGGCCGCAACCACCACGTTACGCGTGAACGCATAAGTCTGGTCCGACCAGCTGACATTGCCGTTCCAGCTGAATGTCCCGCCCATCCAGTCGCCAATGTCGCCATCGAATGCAACCTCCACGCCGACATGGTCTGTCTTGCCGTTTGGGACGTTGAGACCGTCGCTGTCGCGGAAGAAGAAGTTGTCCTTCTTCATCGTGTAGGCCGCGAGATCGTACGACACCCCAGCACTAGCGCCGCGCATGCCGATTTCGAAGCTGTCGAGTGTTTCGATATCCAGCTTCTGGATCGCTTGCAGGCTCTGCAGGCGATACTGGTCTGACGTTTGCGGGGCCCGCTCGCCACGCGCGTAGTTGGCGTAGAGCTCTACGCCCTCAAAGCCGTTGTAGGCGACGCCAAGTTTCGGCGTCATGAGGTTGAACTCGTCGGTGCGGTTCGGGGCAACGCGGAAGCGGCCATAGGTGCCAGGAGCCTTGTTTGTCGTGTAGTCGTAGGCGTGCTGTTCGGCGCGCAGGCCGGCGAGCAGGCTCCAGTTGGGCGCGAAGGCCCAGTTCACTTCGCCATAGAAGCCGCTCATCAGCGTTTCGACGTCATAGTCGTAGTGCACGCCTTGCGGGAAAGTCGGGTTCGCGGGCGCACCGCCGAAGCTGGCGCGCGTCTGGGTCTCGGTCAGGAATCCATTGGCGTACTGGATGTCAGCGCCAACAGCCCAGCGGAAATCCTTGGGGCCGAACTCGTAGCGCGTGAGGATACCAAGGGAGTCGTGGCCATTCTCCTCGGTGGACTGATCCGGCAGGAAGTGCTGGATGAACGTCATGCGCTGGGCAATGCCGAACGGCGTGATGACCAGCTTGTCCTGTCCGATGTTGGTCTCGAAGCGCACGTTCGCGCGCGCGGCCCATG
The DNA here is from genome assembly GCA_040398425.1 of Hyphomonadaceae bacterium. Taxonomy (GTDB): domain Bacteria; phylum Pseudomonadota; class Alphaproteobacteria; order Caulobacterales; family Hyphomonadaceae; genus UBA7672. Next base: position 5,769 of record JBBATZ010000099.1, on the reverse strand, counting down.
CGTCGCGATAGGCTTCCGGGTTCGGGTTAGTGGTTGCGATGTCGGAATTCTTGTAAGCGTCAACGCCCTGAATGAAGCCAGCCGTTTCCTGGTTCAGGTTTACGGCGGCCAGCGTGGCGACGGCATTCCACGTCTCGCCGCGGAATTTCGAGCGGATCGTTAGCTTCTGCTGATCGACGCCGGATGAGTCACGCCAGCCGCCATCGTCCATCACCGAGAGGCCGATCCAGTTCGACACGCCATCGAGATCAATGTTCGCAGTGGCATCGGCGCGATAGCGCTGCAGCGTGTTGCCGCTCAGCGTCAGCGTCTGCCCACCCTGGGCGCCGGGCTCGGGATCGATGAAGTTCAACAGGCCATGAACCGCATTCGATCCATAGCGCACCGACCCTGGCCCGCGCACGACTTCGATCGCGTCGGCCGTTTCGTGGTGAACTTCGAAGAGTCCGTTGACGTTACCGAAGCCCGACGCACGGGTCGGAATTCCGTTCTCGAGGATCAGGAACGAGCCCTGCCCCGCGCCAGCCGGCAGTACGGGTGAGCGGATCGCGACCAGCAATTCCTGGCCCGAGTTCATCTGGACGTTGACGCCCGGCACCGTGTTGAGGATTTCGGCCGGATGATTTGCGCCGACGTCTTCGATTGTCTTGCTGTCGATCACCGAATAGGCGCCGGGATCGCCCCGGTCGCGGTCGCCATAGATGGTGACGACTTCGCCGGCTTCGGGCGCTTCAGCCGTAGCGGCAGCGGGCGCCAAGGGTCCGGAGGCGGGAGGGGTCTGCTGGGCGAAGGCCGGTGCGGACAATGCCGTGACCGCTGCCGCAAGCGCGATCCAGCTCGCAGCCGTGTATGCTTTCCGCACGCAATTCTCCCATACAAGACAGGCTCTGTGGCCGACTTGGACGATGTTTACGCGTTTCCGCTGCGGGGGCTAGTGCAGGGAAACTACGGCGTTTGCGGAGTTGGCGTTACGGGAGGCATTTCCGGGGCTGGCGCCGGAGTTGTGATCGGGACCGGCTCAACCGCGACGGGAGCTGGAGTCGCCGGCGCTGCTTCCTGAACCACCGGGGCGAGCGACTCGTCCGACTTGAACAACGAATAAGGCAGCGAACCAACCACTGACGCCGCCATGATGGTGGCGAGCGTGCCGGCGAAGAGGGTCTTCCAGGAAAGGGCGAGGAAGTCGGGGCGGCGTTCCGGGCACATGATAGAGAGTCCGCCGATCAGGATGCCCATCGACCCGAAATTGGCGAAGCCGCAGATTGCGTAGGTCACGAGCGTCCGGGTGCGCTCTGTCATTTCGGCCACCGGGAGGTTCCCGAGATTGATGAAGGCGACGAACTCGGTGAACACGGTCTTCTGGCCAACGAAGGAGCCGGCCTTGACCGCTTCCTCCCAGGGCACGCCCGCAACGTACATCAGCGGCGCGAACAGCCAGCCGAGTATCATGTCGAGGCTGAGACGCTTGCCGCCGCCAAAATCGATCGGCACGGCGCCGAGTATTGCGTTTGCAATGTAGACCAGCGCCAGCGCCGCGATCAGCATCGTGGCAATGTTCCAGATGATCGCAATGCCGTCAGTCGCACCGGTGGCGAACGCGTCCATCGTCGAATGATACTTGAACTCGGACTCGGTGGACTCCTCGTCCGACTTTCCGGTTTCCGGAATCATGATCAGCGACAGGGCGACGGCAGCGGGGGAAGCGATAATCGATACCGTCAGCAGGTGGATCAGCACGTTTGGCAACAAAGGCCGCAGCAGCGTGACGTAGACGACGAGCACCGAGCCGGCGATCGTCGCGAAACCGGTCGCCATTACGATCAGTAGTTCCGATCGCGTCATGGTCTTGAGATAAGGCTTGATCAGAAGTGGGGCTTCTGTCTGGCCCATGAAGATGTTGGCAGCCACCGACAGGCTGGCCGGGCCGGATATGCCCATCGTCCGCTTGAACACTGCAGCGAAGCCGCGCGTGATGATTTTCAGGATGCCCCAGTGCCACAGGATCGCCGACAGCGAACCGATCACGATGATCAATGGCAGCAACTGGAAGATGAAGATCGGGCCCTGGCTCCCGACCAGTTTTTCCCAGTTCGTCTGATCGCCGATGAAGGGACCGAACACGAACTTTGTGCCTTCGCGCGTCGCGGCGATCAGCACGTCGATCCAGTTGTTCATCCCGTTGAGGCCGTCGCGGATAGAGTGCCCGCCGGGGATGTTGAACTGTGTGAACAGCACCGGCACCCAGAACAGGAGCAGGATGACGAAGTACATCATGGCCGTCGCGCCAAGGACGATCTTCCAGGGGAACCGCTTGCGGTTCTCGGACAGCGCCCACGCAATGCCGACAATGACGAACAGGCCAAGGATGGCCCGCGCATTGTCCCAGCCCCATTCGATGTTCATGCCCGGTCCGCCCCGTTACTGCACTTACTTTACAAGTTCGTCTGCCAGCGCCGTCGCGCCATAGATGTTCCGCAGCGCGGCAACAATGGCCTGGCTCGATAAAGACACCATCCGGTTCAGGGCAGGATCGAACCCGTAAGCGCCCCCCGTTGAATGAATGTTGCCGTCGAAGGCCAGTCCGATAACCCGCCCTTGCCTGTTGAGCACGGGCGAACCGGAATTGCCACCGATGATGTCGTTGGTCGAGACGAAGTCGTACTGCAGATCGGGCGGGAGCTTGTCCTCGCCGCCAATCCACCGGGCGCCAAGGTTGAAGGGATAGGCGCCGGTCGCCCTTTTCCATAACCCCTGCATGTAGGTGAAGGGCTCGATCTGACCGTTTACCGGATCATCCCAGCCTTTCACCACGCCATACGACAACCGCAGCGTGAAGTTGGCGTCGGGGTACTGGTTCTGCCCCAGAACCGTGAAACGGAGCCCGGCAATCTTCTCTGCAGCTGCGCCGGTCGGGATGGAGACCTCACGCTCGTAGACGGTACGGGCTTCGCGCGCGGCGGCATCGACCAGTCGCACCAGGACAAGCGCGGGGTCGTTCGACGCCTGAGCCTGCTTCGGGTCTGCCCACATCCGCTTGCGGAACCCAGTGTCGCCGATCTGGGAGTTCTCGACAATGTCAGCTGCGATCTCGCGCGAGGCGCGGGCGCCGAACATGGCCCTTATCGCTGGATTATCCGGACCCAGATATTCGCGGGCCTTGTCCAGCCAGAAGGTGATGGCCAGTTTTTCGAGTATGGGATGAACCGGCGCCTCGGCGAGGATCCCTGCATGCACGCTGCCAAGGCGCGAGGCGCTGTATTCCCGCAGGCGGGATGACTCCGGTTTGTCGCGTTCCACAGCTGAGCGATAGACGGTGCGGGCATCATTGAGCAGGACTGACCCCGCGCCGAACCGAAGTTCAAGCATGTTGTAAGGCAGGTAATGACGCTTCTCCGTCTGCGCTATGGCTGACAGCGTTGCGAACGGGCCGCCAAACTTCGCCTGCAGATCCGCTGAAGCGGCAAGCGCGTCTTTCAGCTTCTGTTCGTCAGCCACCTTCACCGCGAAGAATGATGGCTCGACGAGCGCCCCGCGCTGACCCTTGAAAACCTTCAGCGAGTTCTCGACCGAGTCCAGCGCCTCGCTGACCTGCCGCGCCTCCTCCTCCCCCTTGGCAGCCTCCGTCAGAAGGGAGCCGCGAAACTGCGAGAGGTATTCGATGCGCCAAGGCAGGTAGTGGTCGCGCTGGAAGGTGAGTTGCGCGTTGGTGAGCAGGCGCTCGGTCGAGCCGGGATAGCCAGAGACGAAAATCAGGTCCCCTGCTTTTGGTCCGGCCTCGTCGATGCGCAAAGGATCGGCAAAGACGGCCGGCTTGCCATCGCGATAGAGCCTTAGCAGAGCCATATCGAGGGCGTAACGGGGGTAGTTAAAATTGTCCGGATCACCGCCGAAAAATGCAGCCTGCATTTCGGGCACGAAGGCGATGCGCACATCGTCGTAGCGATCGTATACGTGAAGTTTGTACTGGCCGCCGCGATACATGCTGGCGACATCACAACGCAGCCGCGATTTGTCCGCGCATGCTTCGCCCTCTATGGCCACTATCGCGTCCGCCCGCGCGGACGCCGCGGCTTCAGGCGACGCCTTTGCAACGGCCGCCGTAACGCGATCTGTAACGTCACGGGCCGACTTCAGGATCGACACTTCCAGTCCGGGGCAGATTTTCTCGTCCTTGCGCGCGGCCGTGTAGTACCCGTCGCGAACGTAATCATTGCCGGGGCTCGAGAGGGCTGTCGTGCATGCGGTCACACAATGATGGTTGGTCAACACCAGCCCATCCCTGGAGACGACCGACCCGGAACATCCATTCTCAAGGCGGACCGTGGCCCTCTGCACCCGGTCGAGCCATTTCTGGTCAGGTGCGAAGCCGTATTCCTGTTGCACGCTCGCGGCAGGAAATCTGTCAAAGGTCCACATCCCTTCGTCGGCGGAAGCGACAGCGCCGAACGCCAGGATCGACGCGACGACCAGGCCAAAGCCGGGCGTGAGGAGTCCAGACGTCACGCGACTCCGCTTCACCAGGCGACTTCTCCACGAAGCGGACAACCGGACGAACGCCTATTCGCCGTTCATCACGCTCTCGCCCGACTTCTTGAGATACATCGACTGCTTCGGGCGATCCATCACGCGGTGCATCATGGGGATGAAGGCATCGAGGGGCATGGACTCGTAGGCGCCATCGAAGGCGGGCTGGTCATAGAGGTGGCAGAACTGCGCGGTGTATTCGAACGCAGGATGACCGCGGAACTGTTCGCGGGCGTCGCGGTCGAGGCCGATGTGGTGCCAGAAGTAATAGCCCTGGAAGATGCCGTGGTTCTGCACCATCCAGAGGTTCTTCTCCGATACGAACGGCTTGAGGATCGCGGCGGCGATATCGGGGTGGTTGAAGACGCCAAGCGTGTCGCCGATGTCGTGCAGCAAGGCGCAGACGACATACTCTTCGTCCATGCCGGCCCGATGAGCGCGGGTGGCGGTCTGCAGTGAGTGCTCGAGCCGGTCGATCGGGAACCCGCCGCAATCGCCCTTCAGCAGGTTGAGGTGGGTGACGATGCGATCGACGTGGCTCTTGGCGAATACCGAGTTGGCGGCGACGATCTTTTGCCAGTCGTCCGGTGTGGCGTTGGTGAACGCCGTAAAGGTGGCGCGACCCATAGGCTCTTCATGGCTGACGTCGGCAGTCGGGACGGTTTTGAGATCGTCGGCCATCGCTGGGCTCCTGATGCTTTCGGCGCAGATTAGCTGACGTTGGCCGGTTGGCAAATCGCAGCTCAGACGTAGCGAATCCAAGCTTTCACGAGCGTTTTGAGGGCTGGCAGATTGGCCTTCAGGTAGGCGCCCGCGCCAAGCGTCGCCATCGCCCTGTCCTTCCCCAGCCATTTCAGCAGGCCCTTGGGATCGGGGATGGCCTCGGCCGGCGCCTCATTGCCCATCTTGGCGCCAAGGTGGAGGACCAGTTGCACGCTATCGCGCGACCGGAGGTTCACGGTGGCGAACCATTCCGTCGTGCGAAATGAGAGCGAGTTCCATTTGACGCCATCGGCGATGGATTTGTCCGCGCCGAGGATGGCCTTGCGGACGGCAGCGTAGTCGGCGGCTAGCGGATGATCGAGCGCGGCCATAAAGGCGTCCGCTGTGGGCTCGGGTTTGGCTGATGATTTCGGCGCAGGTTTCGGCGCCTTTGTGGCGGCCTTCTTCGGGGACGTATTCCTTGCCGCCGCTCTAGAGCCTTTCTGCTTTTGACGGAATCGGAAGGATTCCCGGCCGGATCGA
>JBBATZ010000098.1:0-7938 GCA_040398425.1 Hyphomonadaceae bacterium | reverse complement strand
CACCAATCGTGTGGCAGCTCGCGCAACGTGTCCGATAGAGCTGCTCGCCATCGCCGCCATTCGGCACTGAAACAGCCTTGGCGTAGCTCTGCTTCGGGCCGACCTCAGACATCAGCATGCCCTTGGCATTGAGATGCCCAGCCAGCAGGTTCGCCAGCATCTGCGGATTTTCGTAGGGTGACCGCTTGATCCACTGACCCGTGGCTTCGTTAGCGAGCAGGATAGTTGTCGAATGCTCGGTCGGCGTGTCGCCCGCAGGCTCCAACCCGAATTTCTTCTGGATCAGCGTGATGTCGGCCACCGATCCCGTCAGGAACGTCCACCCCTTGCCGATCTGGTACTTCTTCTTGAACTCCGTCAGCGCCGCAGGCGTGTCGTTCTTCGGGTCGACCGATACCGAATAGAAGAAGACGCTCTTCCCCATCTTGTCGCCGAGGATTTCGGAGACCTTCTTGAGCTGGGCCGTATCGAGCGGGCAGACATCGCCGCACTTGGTGAAGATGAAATTCACGACAAGGACTTTGCCCTTGAGCACGTCGTCGTAGAATTTGACCTTCTGGTTGTCCTGCGTCGTCAGTGTGACGTTCGGGAAGTAATCCCTGCCCCAGGGTGTCTGCGCCGCCGCCGTGACGGGGGCCAGAACCGAGACTGCCACAAGGGCCAGCGCCGCCCACCGTCGTTTGAAGTTCATAACCGTGTTCATCGCTGGCCCTGTTCTGGTCAATTTGGCTTACTGTGCCGCGGCAGGTGCAGGCGCTGTGCCATTCCGCCAGCCCGGCAGGACGTAGCTGGGCTCCCAGAATGTGCCTTCCCAACCGCCTTCCGGCGTCGGAACGGCGATGGTCTGACCGGGGTGGAGAATGTCCCAACGCAGCAGCATCGAATGGTCTTCGTGTTGCGTGTTGTGGCAGTGTTCCATGAAGGTGCCGAGGAATTCACGGAAACGCAGCGCGACAATAACTGTCTTGCTGGAGTCTACACCGGGCCCGACACGATACACGTCCTTGCGAGCCCAGCGCTCCCAGATCGGCGGCGCGCGGCCGTCGCGGCTAAGGATGCGACCTTCCTCGAAATGGACGTGGACCGGGTGGCTCCAGCCACCGCTGTTGCTCTCAATGCTCCAAACTTCAAGCTTGCCGATTTCCGGCGCGGCAGTCAGGCGATGCATGTCAGCCGTCAGGCTACCAGCACCGGCAGTCTCCGGACCGCAGAAACCAGCGGCGTTGGCGACACAGTCTGCCTTGTTGCCAGTCTTGATGATGTCGAACGTAGCATTGTTGTCCGTCTTGATCGACCAGGGCGAGCCGTCCGTGCCGCCGCCACGACCGAACTGGAACCGGCGCTTATATGCGCTGTTGATTTCAGCCAGCGTAACCGCAGGGCGCGGAATCATCTGCAGCTTGCCTTCGGTAAACATGGACGGGTCCATGCTCGGGTCCGTGCCGGCGTAGGACTGCACGCGGAACTCCATGAACTTCCCGACAGCAGGGTCGCCCTGGTAGGCACCGGACAGGATCTGGTCGATCGGCACGACACCCTTCGGACCAGAGCCGCTGGAGTGTTCCATCGTGTTCACGAAGTAGAGCTTGGTGCCCGGCGTGAACTGGCTGAAGTCGACGACGATATCCATGCGTTCGGCGATCCCCTGCGTCGGCAGGTCCTGGCTCTCCGGGTTCGGGAAGGCGACCGAATGCTCCATGATGTTGCCGTCGTTGGCGATCAGGTAGAACGGCACGCGCTGACCGGTCTCGGTAACGAGGGCGATCTTGAAGTAACGCGACACCGATCCATTCAGGATGCGGAAACGATAGCGACGTGCACGCACATCGAGATAGGGCTTCCATGACCAGTTGACGAGAACCTGGTCGCCCAGGAACCCGTCGAGGTTGAAGATGTTGAAGAACAGCTGGCCGGTCGAGTCCCACGCCTTGTCGGCAACCACCAAGTTGACGTCATAGTCGCGGTTGCCCCAGTCTTGGGCCGAACCGCTCGGCAGGCACAGGTTCGGCCACTTCTCATTGGTCAACCGGCAGTTGATAGTCTCATTGCCACGATCGATGGCGCTGTAATAGTTCATCATCGCAGCGTTGCCCTTGTAGACATTCTGCGCCGTGAAATCGAGCATGTGGTCGTGAAACCAGTGCGTGCTCATGGTCTCGTGCCAGTCGCCTCGGACTTTCTTGATGCCGCCCGCGCCGTTCGGCGCGCCAGCCCAGTTATTCGTCGCCCCGGTGTTGATGCTGTCCGTACCCGCCAGCGTCATCGGCCAGCGATAATCATAGAACTGGCCGGGGTAAAAATGTGCCGCCGCATAGCCATCGCTCTCGGCCGGATTGTGGCCGTTGTGCTCGTGCGTCGTGATCGTGTGCATGCCAAAGCCGTTGTTGGCGGTCACATCAATCGGCAGGCCATTATAGTGGCGGAACAGGATCGGCTCGCCATAGCGCGCCATCAGGAGCTTCGGCGGCATGGTGCCGTCGAACGTCCACACCGAGTTCGGCTTCTGCGCCGGGAAGTTGGGGTGGAAACGGACGCTGATGCCGTTGGTCGTGCCGTCGGAGCCGGGCTGGCCCGTGGTGTTGTAGTAAAGACCGCCAGGACCAAACTCGCCGAGTTGATACTTGTGCTTCTGGAAGGCGTCACGCGCGCCGTTGTTGACCCGTGCGCCGGTCTGCACGCTGCTGAAGTAAACCTTGGGCGCGAACTCGTCATAGCGCTGGTGAGCATAAAGCTCACCTGCCGGACGGCCTTCGATGGCGCTAGTCTGCAGCGTCTGCCCGATACAGGTGCCAACCTTGGCGGCCCAAGGGTTAGGCATCGTCGTATTAGCTTCGCGTTGCGGCAGGGGCCACAACACCTGCTTGATCATCTTGTCGACCTGCCACCCCGCCGGCGCGCCCTGGCAGCTGGCAGGCTGCGCAAAGGTGGAGCTGTACTGGTTCGGCGCAGTCGGCATCGCGCGGACCCCGAACTCCTCGAACATCAGCATCTTTTGAGTGAACGGTTGTGCGCCAAACAGCGGGCTCCGCGGCGCGCCTGTCGGAATGTCCTGCGCCATTGCCGGCGCCATGCAAAGGTAAAGGGCGCAGCTTGAAAGCGCTGCGCGCGTCCAGAATTTCGTCATTGTCTTCGTAAGCCCCACGCTCATCAGGCAACCCCACAGCTGCCTGAAGCGCTGAGCAAATACCGTGCCCGCGATTAATGGAACCCACGTTCAACTATAACGGGAACGCTTTGCTAACCTTCGTCGCGCGGCGTTTGATCAATTGCGAGTACTTGAGAGCATTTTTCTATCGAGCCAATCGCGAACGCAAAAAACACCATCTAACGCGCTCGCAATATAACTGCATTTGCAACGGAAAAGGAGAATCCCTCTCACTTCAAATGAGTTCCGGATTGCAGAAAATGCACGTTTGCAGGCACTTTTGAGCACTTTGCGGGTGGACACAGGACTGAATCTGCCGTGACAGAGCGCCGCAAATCTACGCGCCGTGACAAGAAAGCATCAGGGACATGCTCCGCATACGGACCAGAATGGGTCGTCCCGGCGCTCCGATAGCTCGCGCTTCTTTCGGTAGCACAGTATTAACAATCAGCCTCTTGGCCAATTTCTTGCTGCGAGAGCCGGCCCGCCAGAGTAATGATTGGCGAGACTGCAATCAGCGCCATCAAACAGGACGCGCCACATGCTGCGCCTTCTCTTCATCCTGAGCGCACTGCTATCCGCCGCGGCCGGCGCTCACGCCCAGAGTGCAGCAAGGCCCGCGACGTTCGAGCTCTATGTGGACGAAGTTTATGACCAGCTGGTCGGCGGCGCAGTCGTGTACGCGGTGGCCTTTCGTGATCCCCTCACCCGGAAGTCGAATCCGCCCCTGAAGGTTGAGGAAGGCCAGGCCGTCGCGATCAAGATCGTGAACCGAACCAGTAAGACGCGCGCGTTCGCCATTATGAGCGTCGCCGGAGCCAAATCCACGCCTATCCGTGCCGGCGGTTCGGCTGTCGTACGCTTCAAGGCGCCCCCGATTGGATCATACATCTACAATGACCCGCTCCAGGCCGGTACTGAAGAGACCCGCACACTTTTCGGCGATTTTGTTGTTAAGGCCCGCGCGGACTGATCAGGCGCTTCCACGCACATCAGTGGTGGTGGGCGTGTTGCGCCGCCTGCTTGCCTTCCATCACCGTCACGCTCTCCTTGTCCATGAACGCGATCAACTGGGCGATGCTGGCGTCATCGAGTTTGAGGTTCGGCATGGCCAGATTGCGGAACTGCTTCAGCTGCGCGGTGGCGTAGGGGTCACCTTCGGCGATCATTTTATCCGGCTCTTTCAGCCAGCGCTTCATCCACGCATCCGTGTGCTTTCCAGTGACCATCAGCAGGTCGGGCCCAAGGCCGTCTCCGCCGCCGATCGTGTGGCAACTCGCGCAGCGCGTCCGGTAAAGCTGTTCGCCAGCGTCACCCGCCGGAACCGCGACCGCGTTGACGTAGCTCTGCTTCGGACCCGTCTCCGACATCAGCATGCCCTTGGGGTTCAGGTGCCCAGCCAGCAGGTTCGCCAGCATTTGCGGGTTCTCATAAGGCGAACGCTTGATCCATTGCCCTGATGGTTCGTTGGCAAGGATGATCGTCGTCGAATGCGCCCGCGGCGTCCCGTTCGCGGGTTCAAGTCCGAATTTCTGCTGGATAAGGGTCACATCCTCAAGTTTGCCGGTGAGGAACGTCCAGCCCTTGCCGATCTGATACTTCTCTTTGAACTCGGCCATCGCAGCAGGCGTGTCATTCGCCGGATCGACCGAGACCGAATAGAAGAAGATGCTCTTGCCCATCTTGTCGCCGAGGATTTCGGAGACCTTCTTGAGCTGAGCCGTATCCAGCGGGCAGACATCGCCGCACTTGGTGAACATGAAGTTGACCACGAGGACTTTGCCCTTCAGCACGTCATCGTAGAACTTGACCTTCTTGCCGGTCTCCGTGGTCAGCGAGACGTTCGGGAAGTAGTCCTTGCCCCACGGCGACTGGGCCGTCGCAGAAATGGGCGCCAACGCGGACATCGCCAGCGGAGACGCCGCGAGGAGAACGATCGCCGAAAAGCGATACGCTGCTCCCCGCAAGGCCTTCAAACGCAGCATACCAGACCTCTCAGGCAAACCCGATCAGGCGCTAGTTCTAGTTCACGGTACCCGTCCGCCACGTTGGCAGCACATAGCTCGGCTCGTAGAACATGCCTTCCCAGCCGCCTTCCGGCGTCGGGATGGCGATGGTCTGTCCGGGGTTCACGATATCCCAGCGCAGCAGCATCGAATGGTCTTCGTGCTGCGTGTTGTGGCAGTGCTCGACATATGACCCGAGGAATTCACGAAAGCGGATCGCAACCTGGATCTCTGCGCTGCTGTCGATCTCAGGACCCCCACGATAGATGTCCTTGCGGGCCCATTTTTCCCACAGCGGAGGTGGCGCGCCGTCGCGGCTTAGAATCTGGCCCTCCTCGAAATGGATGTGGATTGGGTGGCTCCAACCGCCGCTCGGGCTCTTGAGAGTCCAGACTTCTAGCGAACCGATCTCAGGCGCCGCAGAGACACGATGCTGGTCGCCACTGAGCCCGGCGCCGCCGTCCGTCTTGATCGTCCAGGGCGCTTCGTCGGTGCCGCTGCTGCGGCCGAACTCGAACGTGCGACGGCGGGCGCTGGCGAGTTCCGCAGCCGTGAACTTGGGACGCGGGATCATCGCCTTCTTGCCCTCGACAAAGTCGGCCGGGTTCATGCTGGGATCCGTGCCCGTGAACTCACGCACGCGGAATTCCATGAACCTACCAACCGCCGGGTCGCCCTTGTATTTGCCTGACAGGACGTCGTTGAGGGGAATGTTGTCCTTGGGGCCTGCGCCGTCCTTGTGCTCGAGCGTGTTAACGAAATAGAGCTTGGTGCCCGGGGCGAACTGGCTGAAGTCGACGACGATGTCGTAACGCTCGGCGATCGCCTGTGTCGGCAGGTCCTGAGACTGAGCGTTCGGGAATGGAACCGCGTGCTCCATGATGTTGCCGTCGTTGGCGACCAGGTGGAACGGGACGCGCTGACCCGTAGCAGTGACGAGCGCGATCTTGAAGTAACGCGACACCGATCCGTTCAGGATGCGGAAGCGATAACGACGTGCACGCACGTCGAGATAGGGCTTCCACGACCAGTTCACGGTCACCTGGTCGCCCAGGAAGCCGTCCTTGTTGAAGATGTTGAAGAACAGCTGCCCCTGCGCGTCCCACGCCTTGTCGGCAACCACCAGGTTGACATCATAGTCGCGGTTGCCCCAGTCCTGGGCCGAGCCGCTCGGCAGGCACAGGTTGGGCCAGTTCGCATTGGCCGACCGGCAGTTGATAGTCTCGTTGCCGCGATCGATGGCGCTGTAATAGTTCATCATCGCAGCGTTGCCCTTGTAGACATTCTGCGCCGTGAAATCGAGCATGTGGTCGTGGAACCAGTGCGTGCTGGCCGTCTCGCGCCAGTCGCCACGAACTTTCTTGATGCCGCCTGCGCCGTTCGGCGCGCCAGCCCAGTTGTTCGTTGCCCCGGTGTTGATGCTGTCATGGCCTGCCAGCACCATCGGCCAGCGATAGTCGAAATACTGGCCGGGGTAAAAATACGCCGCCGCGAAGCCATCGCTCTCGGCCGGGTTGTGGCCGTTGTGCTCGTGCGTTGTGATCGTGTGATAGCCAAAGCCGTTGTTGGCGGCGCCATCGATCGGCAGGCCGTTATAGTGACGGAACAGGATTCCCTCACCATAGCGCGCCATCAGGAGCTTCGGCGGCATGGTGCCATCGAACGTCCACACCGAGTTAGGCTTCTGCACCGGAAAGTTCGGGTGCAGGCGGATATCGATACCTTTGGTCGTCCCCTCGAAGCCAGGCTTGCCGACGGTATTGTAATAGAGACCGCCAGGACCAAACTCGCCGAGCTGATACTTGTGCTTCTGGAAAGCGTCACGCGCGCCAGTGTTGACCCGTGCGCCAGTCTGCACGCTGCTGAAATAGACTTTGGGCGCCAACTCGTCATAGCGCTGGAAAGCGTAAAGATCACCAGGCGGACGGCCCTCGGTGGCGCTGGTCCGCAGCGGCGCTCCAATGCACTCGCCAACCTTGGAGGCCCAGGGGCTCGGCATGGACGTGTTGGCTTCGCGCGTCGGCAGGGGCCAGAGCACCTGCTTGATCATCTTGTCGACCTGCCAGCCCAAAGGCGCACCCTGGCAGCTGGCAGGCTGTGCAAAGGCGGAGCTGTACTGGTTCTGCGTCGTCGGGATCGTGCGGAGGCCGAACTCCTCGAACATCGGCACCTTTTGACTGAATGGCTGAGCGCCGAACAACGGGCTGAGCGCCGCGCCTGTGGGAATGTCGTACGTCGTGCTGCTGGCAGTATCCTCCGCGACGTCCTTGGCCATTGCCGGCGACGCGCAAATCGAAAACAGGCACGCCAATACGGCCGCCACGGAAGTCATTCTCGTTTGTAGCACTGGAGCCCCCACGGCTTTTGTCATTGCACTGCCTGTTGGGCAGCTCCTTACATTACCATTGGGCAAGTCTTTGCTGCAACGCAGCGACAACTATTATTCTCGGCTTTGTATAGAAAACCGGCGAAAATGTTGTCGCATGTGCAATATTCGCAGCGCTTTTCGGCGTCTTCAGCTTCAATGCGTATCACTATCAAATGTATATACGCGAATAGATTGTATTCCGTGCGCGTTACTCTCCTATTTAGAGAATAACATTCTTGAGTTGGAGAAGTAATCAGCGTGTTGGTGCGCCGCGATTATCCACATGAGCTTGGCGGTTATGCAGGTCGAGAACGCCTATCTTCACCCGGCTTAGGGCGCGAAACTACGCCCCAGATGCGCAAGGGCGGAGGCAGTCACCCGCCTCCGCCCCTGATTTTCAGTCTATCGTGTGGGGCTAG
>JBBATZ010000097.1:0-7945 GCA_040398425.1 Hyphomonadaceae bacterium | reverse complement strand
CTTAGACAGGTCAAGAATGTCATTGATGAGATTGAGCAGATTGTCGCGGGCGCGGCGGAAGATCTGAACGTACTTGTCCTGCTCGGCGGAGAGTGTGGTTTTTGCCAGAAGATCGGCGATTCCCATGATGGCGTTCATCGGGGTCCGGATTTCATGACTCATACTCGCCAGGAAGTCTGACTTGGTCCGGCTCGCGCTCTCGGCTGCCGCCTTGGCTTGCTTCAGCTCGATCTCGACCTTCTTGCGCTCGGTCACGTCGCGCGCTGCGGCGAAGACACCCTGCAATGTGCGGTCGCGGTCATAGAATGTGGTCGCATTGTACGAGACAACGGTCTGTTTCCCGTCACGTGCGCGAGCCGTGAGTTCGAAGTCGGCAATCTTCTTTTCGCTCAACACCAGTTTGATCGCGGCTTCCGCGCGCTCCGGGTCGGTAAAGAACTTCTTGAACGGCGCGCCGATCAACTCGTCACGTGTGCAGTCGGTCAATGCCTCCATCTGCTTGTTGACGTCGGTGATGATTCCGGAAGGATCGGTCGTCATGAGCGCGTCGATGTTGGATTCGATCAACGAGCGCGTGTAGAATTGCTGGTCACGCAGACGCTGGTCCAGCTTCTTCTGCTCTTCTTCGACCTGCTTCCGAGCGGTGTTGTCGGTGCCGATCAGGAGATAGCCGATGATTGCTCCCTGGGCGTCGCGGAGTGCGGTGACGGACACTACCGCAGGGAACCGGCTGCCATCCTTGCGGATATAGGTAAGCTCGTAGATGTCCTCGATGCCGCGCGAAGCCTTGAACACGAGCGCCTCGAATCCCGGCGTGATCGAGGTTGCCAGTTCGATGCTCAGCGACTTGGCGCGTGCGACCAGCTCTTGCGGGTCAGAAATGTCGGCGGGCGTGATCTTGTTCATCACCTCGGCGGCGTTGTAGCCAAGCATGCGCTCTGCGCCGACGTTGAAGATCTGAATGACACCATTGGCGTCGGTTGCAATACTGGAGAAATTGGCACTGTTGAAGATTGCATTCTGCAAGGCGCCGGCCTTCAGCAAGGCTTCCTCCGCCAGCTTTCGCGCCGTGTTGTCGGTGCCGATCAGCAGATAGCCGATGATCGTATCCTGTTGGTCGCGCAGTGCGGTTACGGACACCACGGCGGCGAACCGGCTGCCATCTTTGCGGATGTAGGTCAGTTCGTAGATGTCCTCGATGCCGCGCGAAGCCTTGAACACAAGCGCCTCGAAACCTGGTGTGATGGATGTTGCGAGCTCAACGCTCAGGGCCTTGGCGCGGGCAATCAACTCCTGCGGATCGGAGATGTCAGCAGGCGTGATCTTGTTCATGACATCGGTCGCCGCATAGCCAAGCATGCGCTCGGCGCCGACGTTGAAAATCTGAATGACTCCTTTTGCATCGGTCGCGATGCTGGAGAAGTTGGCGCTGTTGAAAATCGCGCTCTGTAACGCGCCTGCCTTCAGCAGCGCTTCTTCCGCCTGCTTTCGAACTGTGGTGTCGGCGCCTCCGTAAGCGCCAATCCGGGCGCCCACTTCGTCACTGTCGTTGCCCATGGCGTTGTTCCGGGAGCTCGTGCTCGTCCGTATTCTGGAAGACAAAAATAGGCTTCAGGCTTCAGGCTTCGAGCAAGGCACCAATGCCGATGCGAAGCTGGTCCGGCGTATACGGTTTGCCCAGAAAATGCGCGCGAGAAACAAAAAGAGATCGCAGCTCGTCCGTCGCCTCGTTGCCGCTGGTGTAAAGCACGCGCAGATCCGGATGCAGGGTGATCGCCTCGCGCGCCAGATCGCAGCCGCCCAGCCGTGCGCCCTTCAGGTTGATGTCGGTGAACAAGGCATCGATGCTTTGCTCGGAGCGCACGATTGCCAGGGCTGATCCCATGTCATCTGCGACCAGCGTGCGGTGCAGCCACTCGTCGATGCAAATCACGGCAAGTTCACGCGTGAAGGGCTCGTCTTCCACGATCAGGATCACTGACAATTTCAAGTTCTCCGCGTTTTGCCGTTCGCTGGCCAAAGCAATGGCTAGCTAAGCTGCGGCTGATTTGTCCGGGTCCGACTGGGTCGGAGCGCGTGAGACTACTTCTGTTCGTCGGGGCGCGCCATGTTTCTTGAACGAATTCGAAACCGACGCTCTGCCTGAGCAGAAGTACGATCCCCTGTGCGCTACCGTACCAAATCCGCGCTGCTCGCCCGTGACGCGCAAGTCCCGCTGACTCACCCCACTCAATGCGACCTTGCCTGGCCGCAAACTTTGGCAGGTATCCTTTCTGGCGACTGACGGCCCTGGATATGCCCACAGGTTGAGTGTCGCAGTTTGGGCGATGACCCGCAGAAGCGCGGCGCCGTCTCTGACGGGCAGCTCTGGAACGGCTCAGCCGGATTGCCACATTCTGCATTCCGGCGGCACCTGTGCCGGTCCGTCCGCGCGTCGCTGAGCGTGCTTGGCGAGATCGCTCTCATCGCGACAAAGCCCACGGTTGTAGACCGCTCAACGGCGATCGATAGCTCCTCCAGTGTGTTCCACGTCGCACGCCGCCTATCGCGTCACCTAAAGCGCGGGCTCCGACGACATCCCGAACCGTTGGTGCATCAGCGCTGTCGAGACGACGCGCTGGATGCGGCCTTCATAGGCCGGGCGCTGGTCGGGGGGACAGGTCTGCATTTCCTTGAAGGCCTGACGGGCCTTGGCGGGATCAAAGATCGGCTGCTCGTCGAGGGCGCGCGAGGCGAGGACATCGGCCATCATGGTCATCATCGGGTCGCCCACGGCAGCGGGTGGCGAGGTGAAGGGGTGCTTCTCCCGATTATAGACTTCCTCAATAAGTACGTCCTTCGCGGCCTCCCGGAGCACGTGCTTCTCGCGATATCCCTTGAGCTTCATGGAGATCGGCACGCGCGCGGCGTAGTGGGCGACGTTGTGGTCGAGGAAAGGCACGCGCCCTTCGATTGAATGCGCCATCTCCATGCGGTCGCCGAGGAAGGTGAGGATGAAGTTGGCAAGGTGCGTCTTCGAGTTGACGTAGAGCGCCTGGTGCAGCCTATCGCGGCCCGCCACTGCGGTCGAGAGCGGCATGCGGTCGAGCACGTCAGCGTAGACGGATTTGCCTTTCACGGAGCGGGCGACGTCATCGCGCAGCCATTCCGAAGCGGTGATGCCCATGGCGCCGAAGGTTTCGATGAAGGAGGGCAGGAAGCCGAGGCGGTTGACGACCTCGACGAAGATCGGATTGTCGGCGGCCTGCTGCATGAAGATGGAGCGGGTGGCGGAGTTTGACTCGAACATCTGCGCGAGCAGCGCGTCTGTCTCCTTTTGCGTGCGTGCGCCGGGGTGGTGCAGCAGCGCATCGCGGCGGAAAGTGGCATAGCCGCCGAGCAGTTCGTCGGAGCCCTCGCCGGTGAAGACCACCTTCAGGCCAGCGTCGCGTACGGCTTTCGAGAGGAGGAATTTCGCGGCGCCGTGCCCGTTCACCATCGGTGTTTCGGAATGCCAGACAGCGTCGGCATAAGCGTCGGCGAGCGCCTGGCGCGTGACCGGAACCTGATGATAGGTGGCTCCAACAAACTCGGCCTGGCGACGGGCGATGGGGCTCTCATCCCAGACGGGATTGTCGAATGCGAGGGTATAGGCGCGTATCGGCCGCGACATCTGGGCTTGCGCGAGACCGAGCACCGCGCAGCTGTCGATGCCGCCCGAGAGATAGCAGCCGACCTCCACATCCGCGACCATGCGCTGGCGGACGGCGTCGCTCAGCACTTCGCGGAAGCCGGCGACAACTTCTTTTTCGGAGCGCTTGTCGGCCGCGGTCTCCTCGGTGGTCGGGAAATCCCAATCCCAGTAGCGGTATATCTGCACGTCATTGTCGCGTACGATGGCGTAGCAGCCCTGCGGCACCGAGCGGATGCCGGCAAACATGGTGCGCTCGTGATTCCGGACGATGTAGAGGTCCTGCCACGCGGCTTCGGCGTCCCAGGCGGCGGGTACACCCAGCGCCAGAAGCGCCTTGATCTCAGAGCTGAAGAACACGCCCTCCGGCGTCACGGCATAGAACAGCGGCTTGATGCCGAAGCGGTCGCGGATTGCGATCATGATGTCGCGGCGCTGGTCGGCGATCAGAACGGCAAACTCGCCGCGCAGTTGCTCGGTCGCGCGCAGGCCGTGCTGCAAGTAGAGGTGAAGCGCGATCTCGCTGTCCGACGCCGTTTGGAACCTGGCGCCCTTTGCGCGAAGCTCTTCACGGACTTGCTGGTAGCCGTAGAACTCGCCGTTGACGGCGAGGTGGACGTCGCCCTCAGCGTTGGACATCGGTTGATCGCCATTGCTGAGACCGATGATCGAGAGGCGGGTGTGCCCGAGGAAAAAGCGGCCTCCGCTCCATTGGCGCTGACCGTCGGGGCCGCGATGATCGAGAGTGTGCAGCGCTTTCTGGATGCGTTCACGCGCGATGGGTTTGCGTGCAATTCCGCCAAGAAGCCCACACATGTCGTTTCCCCGCGGTGCCGTGTCAGAGCACGGCACTCCTGTTGAAGCCGGACCGGGCGCCGGACGTCGGCCATTGTCAATATCTTCTTCAGCTCAGCTTCGAGTGAACGCTACGGCCATCCAAAGGGGGCGGCGCTATCAGCTTACACCTGACCGAATGGTGGCTTACGGGCGATCTCTTGCCTGATCAGTAGGGCGGGAGCGCCCGGCAACTGACCAGCGCGGCTGCCATTGGTAAAATCAGGACGAGCTCCGCGCAGTCGGGGCCCCATTCCAGTCATTTGCGGGAGCGGTCCGCGCGTGATGGCTAGAAGCCAAGCCTGCCGAGCATTTCCGTGACGCGCGCTCGCGTTGGCAGGTCACGAAATGGGAAAGCGCGAAGGAAATCGGCCTTGCTCAGATGTCCTGCGCGGGCGCGCGCAGATTCGGCCCAGGCCCTGGAGCTGACATCGTTGCCGTTGAGGCCGTGGGCGACCGCCGCGATCATTTCTATGAGTGCGTGGGCGCCCGGCGCGTTTGCTGCTCGCTCGGCCCAGTCAGCTGCCTGCGCCGCATCTTCGAGCGCGAGGTGAGACAGGGCCCGAACCCCCAGCATGCCATAGACGAACGGATCAAGCGGACTCAGGGCAAGAGCGGCGGCGATGTTGGCCTGACTGGCGTCGGCGCTCCCAAGCAACGCTTCGGCCCATCCCCTGGCATACTTCGCCTGCGCGTAGTTCGGGTTAAGTGTGTTCGCGCGCTCGAGCCACGGAAGGCTGGCTTCGAGGTCACTACGCAGCCAGTGTGCCCGGCCCATCGTGAAATGCCCGAACGGGTCCAGAGAATCCCGCTCCAGACATTGCGCTGCATGATGCTGTGCGAGCTTCGTCGCGTCGGAATGGTCCGCGTAGCCGAGGAAGGCGTTCTGGAAGTGCGTGAATGAAAGACCGGCATAGGCGCGTGCGAAACCAGGCTCCATGGCGACTGCGCGTTCGAACAAGCCAGTCGCGACATCATTGTCCGCCTTGTTGAACCGGTACATATGATGCAGGCCAAGATGATACGCTGACCACGCATCGAGGTTTTCAGGCGAGCGCAGCAGGGCCCTCTGTGCTTCGTTGAACGGGACCCGGACTTCGACAGCGCTCGTCACTGCGTTGACGATCTGGTCGCGTATCTCGTGGACCGCGCTGACGTCGGCGCGAAATCTTTCGCTCCATATGACGCCCCGGTCCTGAGTGTCGCTGAGTTCGACCGAAATGGACATGGTCTTGCCAGACAACTCGACCAGACCTGTGAGACAATACCGGACGTTGAGTCTGCTCCGCACGTCGTCGAGCGTCACCTCGGCTCCGCGAAAGAGAAATGACGAGCCACGCGCGATCACAAATAGCCAGTGCAGCCGCGACAGCTCCGTAATGAGATCGTGTGGCAGCGCCTCTGTGATCGGGAACCCTTGTTCGCCTGCGCCAATCAGCCGGAAGGGCAACACAGCGATGCTCGGCCGCGATGTCCGCCGCGGCTCGTCGCCGGCCGCCTCGCGCGGAGCGGCGAAGGAAACTGACGCACGCGTCGCGACATCGGCAACGAAAGAAAAGCCCAGGCCGTGAACGGTTCGAATGACCGCCTGGGTGCGGCCGTCGTCGCCGATCGCCTGGCGAGCGGACTTGACCCGGCTGGCAATCGCGGAGTCCGAGACGATGCGGCCGTTCCAGACTGCGGCGACGATCTCGTCTTTCGTGACCATCCGGTCGTGGTGTTCGATCAGGAACCGGAGCAGAGAGAAAACCTGCGGCTCCACGGCGACCGCAACGCCGTTCTTGCGTAGCTCAACGCGCTCCGTGTCCAGCTCGAAATCGTGGAAACCGTGGATCATCGCCTGAAATCATATCCCATGGGCCGTCAATCTCCAGAAAATCTCCAGACCATCTGCATGCATTGCCAGACGCCCTTCGATAATCCTTGGCCAATCACTCCGGCTGCTGAGGTCGGGGTTACGATCACGAGGAGGACAAAATGAATAATGCCAGAATCCCGGGACGTGGCCATGCGGCAGTTGCCGTAGCGTGCGCGCTCATGTCCGGATGTGCAACCAGCAGCGCTCAGGTCACCCCGGAAGCTGCTATCACGCGCACCGTATCCGCCGAACTGCAGTGGGGGCCGTGCCCGCCGATCTTTCCGGCGGGATGTCAGATCGCTGTGCTGCATGGTGACCCTGGGCGGCCCAATGCCGACGTCTTCCTGCGCGTACCCGGCGGCTATCAGATCCCGCCCCATTCCCATAGCTCGCCGGAGCGCATGGTTCTGGTCGAAGGCCAGCTAAACGTCCGCTATAAGGGAACTGCAGCTGAACTGCTGACACCGGGCGAGTACGCCTATGGTCCGGCGAGCATGGCGCATCAGGCGGTATGCCTCGGTGACAAGCCGTGCACGCTCTTCATCGCCTTTGAAGGTCCGGTGGACGCGGCAGCATTCGCAGGGTCACTCGAATAATCTGCCAGGCGGCAAGAGTCCGCGGCTGAGGTCGCTCTGCCGGAAGAAACCGGCTGGATTTCGTACCTGATATCCTGCGCGCACGCAGATAGAAAAATGGAGTTCAACGATGAACCCGAACAAGGCGCTTTGGGAAAAGGGCGACTTCACGCGCATTGCACGGTGCATGCGCGAGAGCGGCGAGGCGCTCGTCGCTGCGCTCGGCATTACCAGAGGACTCAAGGTTCTCGATCTCGGATGTGGCGATGGCACGACGGCGTTGCCGGCAGCGAAGCTTGGGGCGGACGTGTTGGGCGTCGATATCGCCGCCAATCTGGTTACAGCCGGCAATAAGCGAGCCGCTGAACAGGGCCTTGCTAACTGCAGGTTTCATCTGGGCGATGCCTCCAACCTTGAAGGCCTGGCGGATGAGGCATTCGACCTCGTTGTCAGTATCTTCGGCGCCATGTTCGCGCCGAAACCATTCGACGTGGCAAGGGAAATGGTCCGGGTGACCCGGCCGGGCGGTCGAGTGGTGATGGGAAACTGGATTCCCAATGATCCAAGCCTCGTGGCGCAGATCTTGAAAATCAGTTCCGCATATTCGCCGCCGCCGGAGGGCTTTGTCAGTCCCATGACATGGGGCATCGAAGAAGATGTCATCGAGCGGTTTGGAAGCGCCGGAGTTCCGCGGCAGCATATCTCGTTCCTGCGAGACACCTACACGTTCAACTTCCCGGGCTCGCCATCAGGGTTCCTGGAGGAATTCAGGAACTACTACGGCCCAACCATGAACGCCTTTGATGCCGCCGAAAGGAATGGCCAGGCTGATAAACTCCTCGGGGAACTGGAAACCCTGTTCAGGAGTCAGAACAGGAGTCCGGATCCAAACACGACTTCAATTCCGGCGACATTCTTGCGGGTCACGGTTGCCGTTGGTTGATCGGCGCTCGCGTCGGAGAGGAAGATATCCGGCAAGCGCCAACCCCGCTGGTTTCAGGCGCAAGG
>JBBATZ010000096.1:0-8119 GCA_040398425.1 Hyphomonadaceae bacterium | reverse complement strand
GCCTCGGACAGCGTGAATGTCTGCTCGGGCGGCCCGCGCTGCGGCCGAAAGCCACTTTTGGTCGACCGTAGCCATGTCGCTGCCCGCATCGCCCCCGTCGCCGCCGCCCGCCCCCGCTGCTGCTGCGACCGCTATCGCCGCCCCGCCGTCCCTGCTCGCGTTGAATGGAATTGCCGCTGATAAGATTCGTGCCGCCGTCGCCGCGAATGTCTCCGAATCGGATCCGGAGTCGGCCAAAGATTTTATCAAACGCGTCCAGGGCCTCTTCCCGTCCCTCCCGGAGGACGCTCTGCGCGAGCACACCAACGGCCTGGATCCCGACGAGCTGAAGTCATTTGCCTCTCGTTGCGGGGTCAAAGTGGAGAACGTTCATTCTTCGGCCCTGCTGATCGATGCGACATGCCAGATTCTGGTCGCGGGCGGCATTCTGATTTCTCGCCTCGCGAAAGCCCCCTCGTTTGTGTCTGCGGACGTCGACGAAGACGTGACCTTCCCCGACCTCCCGAACCGCACGGACACGCCCGATGCTGTCGTGCGAGCTGCAAAGCTGGCGTCTGAGAAGATTCTTGCCTTTGTGAAGGGCGAATCTTCCGAGGCGCCTGCCGCCGCGCAGCATCTGTACTCTCTCGAGATCTCGCGGGAGCTCAAGAAAGCAGCGGCCGGCTCGTTCGTCACTGACGCCAAGGTGTACCCCGCTGGCGCCGTCGTCGACTCGGTGCTGAACCCGATGTATGCCATCGGCTACGGTCAGCCGAAGCGTCTCAACAACAAGATTGTGCACGTCCGCGACAGCCTCAGCGGCGCGCAGGTCGACATGCGCGTCACCAATGTTATCGTGACGAAGCGTTCGGGCTCTATGGAGATCATTCTTCGCGGAACCACGCTGCCTGTTGCCGGTGCGCCGGCGTTTCCCGTTGACGAGGGAACGAAGGCTCACTGTGTTCTGCTCGACAAGACCTTCAACATCATGCCCGGTCAGAAATCTGTGAATGTGATGATTCGCACAGACTCTGACACCATTGGAGGCATTGTTCGCGTGGCCGCGGCTTCGTCGAAGGATTTGAAGGCTGCTCTGAGTTTGAGCGCCGACTTCGACAAGGCTGCGACTCATCTCGGTATGGTGCTCGCAAAGCAGGGCGGTGGCGGCCAGTCGGCGTGCGCGCCGATGGCCATCATGCAAATGCTGCTCAACAAGTTCAACCCGGCCAGCTCGGCCAATGTTCTGGAGGGCGCGATACTCCTGCGCAAGTGTGCTGCTGAATTCATGATGAACCCGGATGTACTGTTTTTCAAGTTCATGAAATATCTCAACATGGTCCCGACCGGAGTGCCCGCCATTGTCCTTCAGACTGCGGCTGTTCATGTCATTTCCAAACTTGCAGAGATGAACCAAGTTGACGCCAAACTGTGGGCCGCGTTCAAGGTGCCGTACAAGGCCATGTTTCGGTCTGACATCTCTCTGCAGGATGATTTTGTCGCCTCCGTCGGCGTCATCGCGCGCAATCACGCCGAGAGCTGGGACGATTCGGCCGGCCTCGGACCTGTCGAAATTGCGGCGCATGCGGTGGTGCGGATGAAGAAGGAATTCGATCCGCAGGTCCAATCCGGCGCCCGAACGATTGACGTTATGGCGCTGCTGGTTTCGAGTGCGGGTCTTCTGAACATTGCGCTCGTGCAGCCGCACGACGAGTACGCGAGAATCTCCTTCTGCATGGGCACGCGCATGGATCTGGACACGGGTCTGATGATGTGGAAGGAGTCGACTAGCGGGGTGGCTGGCCACTGGGAGGCGGCGACTTCAGTGAACTATGCGGCGCTCGAGTTTGTCTCGGAGAGCCACCAGCGCCTGCTTGGCAACTTTTCGGCGATGTGGCTCGGCATGCTGAAGGGCGGCAAAGTCGTCAGCGCGTCGCCGCCGAAGGACGCGCAGTTCGCGTCGTCGCCTGCTGCCGCCAAGCATTTTGCGGAGAGGGATGCCGCAAAGGCCCAGCAGGCTGCAGACAAGGCTGCTGCTGACGCCGCCGCTGCCAAGGACGCGGATGCCAGTGGCTTTGTGATTGTCGGCAGCAACAAACGTGCGCCGAACCAGAAGCAGAACGGCGCCGACAAGCAAGCAGCTGCCAAACAGGCTGCTTCCGAGGAGAACAAGGAGGCCGCGCTCGATCGCGACGCGACCAAGGACACGGTTCGTCAGTTCATCAATGAGCGCTTCAAGCGCAGCCCGGAGGTGGCGCAGCGTATGCGCAATCTGGTTGCCCGTGCATACTCGGTCGGGTCCACCCCGTCGGTCGTTCGCCATGCGCTGCGCACCGGCTCGTGCGTCTATGGCACTGTTTGCCCCCGCAACGGGTGTGACAAGGCGCACAAGAAGGTGCCAGCGGCAGCCAGTGTGTCGCAGCCCCCGCCCACCGCGCCGACGCAGCATGCTCGCTCGCCTCAGCAGAACGGTGGCCAGTCCCGCGAGATCACGTTGCGCGTTGACGATGGCGGCTCGGGCGGCGCTATTTCGTTTGCGAACGTGGTGGCGAGATCCGCTCAGGCTGCTGCCTCTCAGCAGATTGCTCAGCAGCAGTCTCAACTGCTCCTCGACGAGGTTCAGCAGCTGCGTCAGATGAACATGGTACTTCAACAGCAACAGCGTCTGCAGCAGCCTCAGCCGCTGGCAGCTATCACCAGCCCGCCTCGGCCGCCGTCCGGCATCGCCGGCGGTGGCCGCTTGACCGAGCAGAAGCTCTCGGCCATCATTGCCAACGCAGTTGTGCTGGCAATGCAGCTGCAGGACCAGGAGTAGGAGGCAGGCCGCACTCGGCTCTGCTCCATCACCAGCGATCGCGATGCGTTGGTGGTCGGTGTTGGAAATGGGCCGCGGTGCGGCCACCGCGAATCTGCCGCTGTGGTTCGCGTCGGGGCGAGTGTCGTAGCGCGTGCGTCTGCGCTGCCCATGCTCGCAGCTAGTTTGTATGGACATTTCTTTTTGTTCTGGACCGCTGTTTGGGTCTGTTTTTCTTTCTTTCTTCCCGCCGCCGATCGTGTCCGCGACTGCTGCGCAGATTCGGTCAGTGGAGGCGAGGGCGGGCTCGATGCGTCGGGTCTGCATGGCGTTGGCACTGGTGGTGCCGACGATGTTGATGAGGGTACGGCTGCGGCGATGACGTCGCCGCCGGCCCGTGTTGGTGTGGCGCTGAGTGGCAAACAGCGCATTACGTATGGTACCGCCAATGGCAAGTTTTTGCTGTCCACAAAGTCTTTCGATAAGGTGTACTCTTTATGCGAGCTGCTGCGTGGCTTGGATTGGCCCGATCTGTTTGTTGTGACTGAGCTCGCTCAAGCTGCGGGTACGAATGTTCGGGACTGGTTGAGTGAGACTGATCTGTGCGATCACTATGATGCCGTGTGGACCAATCGGTCGATTGCTCTCCGCGGCGGTGCTGCGAATGCGTCGCGTCTGGTTGGTGCGGGCGTCCTCCTTCTGGTAGCCAAATTTCTCAATGCCTCGATCTCTGAATTCGATTTTCATGTTCCGCTCGATGACGTGCCCAAGCTGGATGGTCACCTGCGCGTGTGGCGGCTCGACCCGCGCCCGCCTGTGGCGGGGCGAGCCCAGCGTGCATGTGTACTGCGCTCGCCGCTTGTAGTCACTGCCGCGTACGTTCCGCCGCATGGTGAGTGGGGCAGTTTGGTCAATGAGGCTGTTTTGGATGCGCTCGAGGAATCTGAAGCCGCGATTCTCGAGGCGCGTCGCACGCAGGGTGTGGGACATATTGTTCTGGGTCATTTTAATGCGCATTGTGGTGGCTGCCCGGTCAAGCTCAAGTTGCGAGACGGGTCGACCAGATTCGATGCGATCCGTGAGGCTATTCCGGCGCTGTCGGCGACCCGGCGCGACCGCCGCGCCGCGCTCTCTTTTGACGGCGATGATCTGGTTCTCACTAGGGTGCAGTGCAAGAATGTGGCGGCGCGCAATGACAGCGGGAAGCGTTTGTTTGCCATCATGGAACAGTTTGGTATGTGCCCTACCTCGGGCGTGTTGCGCAGTGTCATGCCGACGACTTGGATTCAGTGCGGCGAGGCCGCTTGTCGTGCGGCGCCGCGGTGCCTGTGTGATAATTCCAGGATGCGTAATGTCAATGACCTGTTGTTTGTCGAATCGGATCTTGTTGTTGATTCGCTCTTGTCTGCGTCTGGTGGCGGCGAACGATTCAAGTTGGTGTCGCGCCGTATCGACTGGGCGGCCAAGATTGATCACGCAGTCACGTACGGGCATGTCATCTTGTCTCCACCGCCGTGCGCAGCACGTACGCGGGCGGCGGCGCCGTCGCCGCCGGCGGTGCGCAAGCAGCTGAAGCGTGCGAAGATGCCGCCCGACAAGTTTCAGCGCCGCAAGGTGCAGGAGAGCGCGTCGAGGAAGATGGCTGCCGACTCTCGGCTCGAACCTGGGCAGTGTATTGGCCTATCGCTGGACGAGCGATCGTTGCTGTTTGTCGATGCTGCGCGCGATGCGTGTGCGGCGGCGGTCAAGGAGTCACCCGTGCACGATGGCCTCGCCGACGCGGTCGCCCGCGACGACTCGTACCGCTCTCAGCTTCGTGCCCTGTGGTGCCGTCATCGTGACATCAAGATTGACAAGCTGAAGAAGATACTTGGAGCCGACCTCTCGTTGACAATTGTGAACAAGGCGATCAGGACGCTGCGCCACAAGCGCCTCAGGAGCCGGCGCTTGTCTCGTGCGCGCCTCATCACGTCGTCGGCGCCGGCGGCCAGCAAGCTGCACTGGCGGTTGCTGGAGGAGAATGCGGTGGAGCCAGGCGCACCGGTGGTTGGGAAGTGCAAACTGCTCGACCGCCTGAATGATTCGAGTGGCAAGTCGATTTCTTTTGAGCGCGACGAGATCGTGCGCAGGATTCTCGAGTACCGTGAGTCCGTTTCCAAGACTCGCTCTGATTTTTCACCTGCCGTTCTTGCGTCTATCAATGCGGACCTTCTCGCCTTGTCACAGATCAACAGCGAACTTCTTGGTCTCGACCCCGTGTCGTCGGCCGCGCGCAGCGCTGTTGATCCGTCGAGTGTTTGGCGCGGGCAGAAGCAGGCGTTCTCGGACGCCGACCGGCGCGCTGCGGGCGTCTCGGTGGACAAGCATCGCCAGGCGCGTCAGAAGTTTCCCGCCGCGTGCACGTCTCTCGAGGCCGATTTGACGCTCGCCGAGTTGGCGCTGGTACTGTCTGAGCTCAAGGACAAGGGCGCGGGCATTGATGGCGTGTCGGCCGCGGGCCTCGCGCGTCTGCAGCTCGAGACGCAGGAGTGGCTGCTCGATCAGCTGAACGAGGTGTGGCGTCGTGGCCTGTCGCCTGCCGATTGGGCCGAGATTCGTGTCGTGCTGCTCTACAAGGGCAAGGGCAGCGATCCGTACTGCCTCGACAATTATCGTGGGCTCGGCATTGGTGCAGTGCTCGAAAAGGTGCTATCGCTCATCATGATGAAGCGTCTCGAGTCATTTCTCACGACGACCAGCGCATTGCATCCGTCGCAGGGTGGCTTTCGGCCGCAGCGCGGGCCGCCCGAGCAGACATTCACGCTGTCCGAGGCAGTCCGCGCCGCGTTGCGCGCGAGGGGCGTTTCACCTGCGTTTCTTTGTTTCATAGATATTGAGCGCGCCTATGATTCCGTGCAGCATGCCAAGCTTTGGGCGCGTTGCATCGAGATGGGCATTGGCGGCCGGTTTTTGTCGACGCTGCAGGCCATGCACGCCGGCAAGAAGGCTGTGCTCGATGTCAATGGCGAGCTGCTTGGTTCGCAGGATATTGAGACTGGCGTGCTTCAGGGCAACCCGCTCAGTCCGCTGTTGTTCAATATCTATATCGATGCACTCGTGCGCCGCATTGATGATTTCGCTGCGAAGCGTGGCGCTGCTGCCGGTGTGCCGTTGCCGCGTGTGGGCGCCAACTTGCTCGGGCCGCCGCCGGCAGCGCCGTCTTCGCTCGATGTGCTGTTCTCTCTGTTTTTCGCTGATGATGGCGTGCTGATTGCGCGTGACCGCGGCACGCTGCAGCTCATGCTCGACGCGGTGGTCGCTGAGCTCGGCGAGATTTGTTTGCTGCTGAATGCCAAGAAGACCAAGGTACTTATTGTCCCGCCGCTCACTGCCACCGAGGCGCAGTACGAGCTGATCAAGCGCGATGTGTCGGCCGCCGGTGGCTTCGCGGCGCGCGGCGAGCCGGTCAGGATTGTCGACGAGTTTCTGTATCTTGGTGTGATGCTGTGGTGGCGCTGGAACTGGAAGCGGGCGTGCGAGCATGCGCTGGGTCGAGCGAAGCGCGTCTTGTATTTGTTGCGCAAGAGTGGCTTTCAACATCAGGGCGCCGCGATGGCGCATCAGCTCAAGTATGCCAGTAGTGTTGTCGGCTCTCATATCGACTATGTCTCGGCTCTCGCGGGTGTCGATGGATATGCGGCTGAGACCAAGGCATTTGCCAAGCTGTCGGCCGACCTGCTTCGTGTCGTCTCGTGCACGCCGCCGGGCACTAGCGGTCCGGCGCTGCAGTCGATCTTTGGCGTTTGGGATCCGGACACCCGGACACGTATGCTGCAGCTGCGCTTTTTCTGCAAGATCTCATGCATGCCTCTCGAATCGACTCACGTGCGAGCAATGCATCTCAGCTTTTCGCAGTGCCAGTCGCATCCTGGTACCATTGATGGTGGTTGGTCGCAACTTTGTCCGTGGGCATCCCAGGTGCTTCGCGCCGTCACCGGCTTTCAGCACTACTTGCGCGTCACCGGCCGGCCCCAGGTTCTCATCACGGATGACCTGTCTCGGCCCGTTTTGGCGCTGGTCCAGCCTGAGCGCCGGGACGGCGCTGGCGTCTGGCTGCCTGTCTCGCTGGCCACGCCTGATGACGTGTCGCTGGCGGGCCAGCGCCTTCGCGTTCGCAGCGTCAACGAGCGCAAGCTTGGTGTCGACTACTCGACTGGCCGGCGCGTCGGAGTGTGGGAGTTCCCACCGGGCACGTCTATTCGCAGTGCGTTGTGCACGTGGTCTACACCGCTTCGCTGTGCTGTTTTTGTCACGTTGCGGTGGCTCGGCAATTGTTTTCGCCACGGCCCTACGTTGTTTGCTGCCGAGGCCGAAGGGTGGGCCGAGCCCGACTCGGCGCTGCGCGACTTGGCGCCGCTGAAGGGCGCATCGTATGCCGAGCCGTTTGTGTTTCTCGTCCATGTCGCAGAGGCGCGGCGCCTGCTGCACGCGCTGGTCGGCAAGTGGGGCGAGGAGTTTGGCTATCGACGCATTCCGCGTGGACCGGTGCAGCGCATCGAAGATCCGGCCGCGCGTGCGTGTTATTTGTGCCCCGCCGCCACCTGGTTGCCCGAGACGCTGTCTCACCTGCTGCTGCGCTGCCCGCATCAGAGCATGGTGTGCCTGCGAGAGTCTGTCCGCGCCGCGCTGACGGCGCTCGCGGTGGACGCCCGCCTCGTAACTGACTGCCCGCCGGCGCCCGACTTTTCCAATGACGTGCAGCTCTACACGGTGCTCATGCTCTGCACGGGCGTGGGCATTGTTCGCGATCCGGCTGCGCTGAATGGCGTACTCGTTCAGCATCCGCTGCCCGGTGTCGCGGCAGCGGCCGCCTCTCTTGCCGACCAGCGGCGTAACCATGCGCTGCGCCTCGACGCTGCCGCCATGCGGCCTGCCGTGCGCTGGGTGTCATTCCTGCTGGGCCGCTGGCGCTCTCAGCTCTCCGAGGCGCTCACCGTCGTCCATGGTGCCGCTGTGGGCGAGCGTCTGGCCCTTGTGGTCTGTTCTCACAGTTTGCGCTTGTACAGTGCCCGCCGACGCCTGCTTCGCGACGATGCCGCTTTTGAGAAGCGTTCCCGAGATCCAGTCCCGGACGACGCTTAATTCGCTTTGACTCTGGCTTTTGATTTTTTTGTTGTTGTTGAAAGCTTTTGTTTGTTTTGTTTGTTTTTGTAACCCTGAGAAACCTTTTAGCTTTTGGCGATTGATTTTTCTTGTAAACGCGTAAAGAGTGCCTTGCGGTGCTTGTCTTCAGTGTTTTATACATATGGATTCTTGACGGCTGGGCTCGGTCGAGCGAAAAAACGGTCGGGGCCCAATCAAATTTCCGGG
>JBBATZ010000095.1:0-8284 GCA_040398425.1 Hyphomonadaceae bacterium | reverse complement strand
CTAGCCGATCAGCTCGCTGCACGCGCTATCGGGATCCACGCCCTTGAGCGGCAGCTCATGGCCTGGCATCGCCAGGATGAGGCCAGCCGACGCCTGGCGACGATACCCGGCGTCGGTATCATCACTGCGACTGCGCTTGCCGCTTCTGTTACTTATCCGAGCCTGTTCCGGTCGGGCCGCGCGTTCGCTGCTCGTGCCGCGACAGAACTCCTCCGGCGGCAAGGATCGCCTCGGCCGCATCTCGAAGATGGGCGACGGCTATCTCCGAAAGCTTCTTGCGGTGGGAGCCACGCCCGTCAT
Source organism: Hyphomonadaceae bacterium (assembly GCA_040398425.1). Classification (GTDB taxonomy): domain Bacteria; phylum Pseudomonadota; class Alphaproteobacteria; order Caulobacterales; family Hyphomonadaceae; genus UBA7672. Next base: position 7,984 of record JBBATZ010000095.1, on the reverse strand, counting down.
TCGCCGTGCGGTGGACAATGCGTCAGCGACCGGCGCCTGGGAGAGATCTCTGATGGAGTGCAAACCGAGCAGGGGTGTCACTGTCGCCATGGCCAACAAAGCCGCACGCATAGCCTGGGCCGTACTTTCACGCAGGGAGGACTATCGTGCGCCGGCAATGATCTGACCGGGATCGCAGCGGCAGGGCCGCTGCTTCAGACTGTGACGGTGTAAATGAGCTGATGAGGATCAAGAAGCGGACCGCAGGGAAAGACAACCCGCAGAACTGTCGGAGCATCAAGCTCGCCAATCTGGGAGGGACTTTTCCAGCGGGTTCCATCAGGGCCAGCGGCCCTCGATGCCGCGCCAACAGGCCGGACAGATGACCGCACCCGACAGATCTTCAGCTCGGCTCAGCTTTCCCGTGCAGCCCAGGGGGCCGTCCAGAGATGACGGATCTGCCCCGATCATCGTCCTGTCACAGGCAGCGCCCCCAAAGAACTTGGGCAGTGAAATACTCAATTTGGTGGATGCGCGGATCGGGGGTCTCGGCTTTACTGACCATCGGTGGGGGACGGGCGGTATCTCCGCTTAGCCCTGAGAAGCCAGCCAGGCTGACCTTTGGTCAGCCTGGCTGGCTTCTTCTATAGGGTGAAGGCGTATCTGGCCCGCGCCAGTTTGAGCGAAGGCGGCCCGAGCTGTCCGATCAGCGACACTCAACGCAGGCTTGCGCTTTGCTGGGCTGCACAAGTCTCCGCACATGACTATTGATGATGCTCGACCAGATAAACGAATGCATGTCGCCTTGTGCCCTCGTCAGCGTAACTGCGAATAGTCCAGTTCGGCAGGCACGGTTCACGACGTTGAAGATCATTTTCGGCCGTCGCCGTCTTTCAGCCGCGTGATGTTGGCGACAAGTGAGACGAGCTCCGCAATACGGCTGACCTCCATCTTCTGGAATATTTGTCTGATCTGTGTACGGACGGTTGCTGCGGACGTACTACGTTCTGCGGCAACATCGTCCACATCCTTCCCCCTTGCGAGCAGGGCCGCCACATTTGCTTCCGCAGCGGAGAGGGAGAATATCTGGCGAAGGTCGTGTTCTGGCGCGGCAAGCGCCCGGCTCAGGTCGGTCACCGTGACGAAAAGCCGGGCGCCCGGGAGCATGTCCAATCCCAGACCGCGAATTGCGATCGGACGCAGGAGCAGGGGCGCGCGCCCATTTCTACGTACTACGACGGGGTTGTTGATCAGTTCCGGGGTGTCGCTTCCGCGCGCCATGCGCGTGAGCCCATCGATACTGTTGTTACTCTCGGTATCGGCAGCCCAGAGCCGGCCCTGGCGGATCCCGAACTCGAGGTCAAATGATCGTTCGGCCTGCGGAGAGATCGCGACTGCGAGACCTTCGCTGTCAAGCATTACCAGTGGGATTCCAAGCCGTGTCCCGAAATCGTTGATGCTCTGGGCGCGCATGTCGCGAAGGCGCTTTGCAAAAGCCATCGTGTGCGTTGCGTGCGGCATTAGCTCCGTGAGCACGCGGGCTTCGTCGCTACTGACCGGGCCTTTCTTCTCCGAACGCGCGAGCGAAAAGATCCAGGACTGCTTGGCCAGGCCGAAACTGTATCCGGCAAAGTACGCCATTTTCTCCGGAACGTAGAGGTCGTGGTAGATGCCCGAACTCCTACGCTGGGCTTCCGGCACCACGAGGTGATCCAGGTATAATCTGCCGGCGGGGAACAAATTCACCGTCGCGGCGCGGTAGTCAGTCGCGACCCATCCGCCGGCTTCATAGGCCTTGAGGGCCCCAAGCGAGTGGTCGGCGGCAATGACCTGCAGGTCCTTGATATTGGAATGCACAACGCAGAAATGATCGAACCCGAGATCCTCCCCCACCATGTAGAGCGTGTTCGCTAGGGCCTCTGGCTCGAATATTGCGGCCTCAAGTCTGACTACCGCGTTTCCCATGCTCTTCAAAACAGTGCCGCCCTTATCAAGCCTAGCCCAGCAAGCAAAACATGCTTGAAGCGGAGCTCGCGTTTGAAGCTCGGTCGCTCCTCAAGCTAGGGTCACAGCAAGAAGTGGCTCGTGCCGTGCCAAATATTCTGTTCGATTGCGAACATAATCAATCTCAAAGTGTTGATTATTGTTGACCGTTTATCGCGAGGCAGCTCGCCTTCCATTGCAGCGCCATAATCAAAATTAGGTATGCGCGAGAGGAACTGGTCGTGGATCGCGCGATCAGCTGTGATTGATGTTCAAGTGGACCGAGTGAGCACTGGAGTGGTCGTTCGAATTTCCATTCGTGATACCGTAACGGTAAGCGGGGATCGGTTCAGATTGGGCGGATCACCCAAAAAAGAGAGTGGCAGCTTGCTTTGGCGGGATGGAGCGATTGTTCGGAGCCCCGCCAATTGTGGTCTTGACCTAAAAGCTCCGTGTACAGAGCAAGTGTGTGCGCCGCCTGAAATCTTTTCGCCCTTCGAACTGGACGATAAGTATGCGCCCTTGTGCAATGCTTCGAACCCAAAGGAGGCGCTTCTCTCATTCGGCATCGTCATTTCCAGCGACAGATTGCGCAGGCCAGAGGGGTAAAGCAGACATCAGGCTGGTGACGCTACTGATGGGCGCTTTGGTGGGGCGAACTGTAGCCGTTGTCGATGTTAGAGCGCCGATCAGTTGCGCAGTCGGTAAAGAACAAGGCGGCCGGCTACGTGGCTGTCGGAATGCGCCGGGGCTGGTGCTGTCAGACTGACGCTAATCCGTCTCCGGAAAGGCCGTGGCTATTTGCCTTTGGGAGACCTCAATGGCGCAAATGTTCTACAAGCGGCAGCGCTTCCCGTCGGCCGTGATTCAGCAGGCGGTCTGGCTCTATTTTCGCTTCACGCCCAGCCTGCGTGATGTTGAGGAGATGCTCGCTCACCACGGCGTCGACGTGAGCTACGTGACGATCCGCTACTGGAGAGGGAAGTTCGGCGCGAAGATCGCCAGCAATCTTCGCCGGCGCAAACTTGCACCATAGTCACGCTGGCACCTGGGCGAGATGGTCTCCACCATTGCAGGTGAACGTGTTTGGATCTGGCGCGCAGTCGACGACGAGGGCAAGGTGCTCGACATGATCGCGCAGAAGCGGCGTGATACCGGAGCGGCGCTTCGATTCATGCGACGGTTGTTTAACAACCAGCATGTCGAGCCGGAGGTCATCGTCACAGATGGACTGAGGTCATATGGTGCAGCACTCGCTCAACTCGGCCTTTTAGATAGTCATCGGCCTGGACGATTGCGCGACAACAACCGTGCCGGGAATTCTCACCTCAGCATCCCAAGGCGCGAGCGGAAGAGGCAGGCTTTCAAGAGCCGAGCATCAGCGCAGCGTTTCCTCGAAACGCATGCGGCTGTCTACAACACGTTCAACATTCAGCGGCAGCTGCTGAGCCGCGGAGCCTTGCTTGTACCGCGCACACGCGCGGAATCTGTCTGGAGCAGGGCGGTCGCATGACCCGGCGGACCGCTGCTAAAGCGCAACAGAACCGCGCTGAGTTAACCTGACCACTCTATCCTGACAGTTCCGTCCTAGCCTTCCACGGCAAACGTCAAGCCTGCGCGCGCCGGCAGGCGCCGCAGGAGTGCCTCGCCCATCGCAGACGCAGGGGTCCAGCACCCGCCAGCGACCTGTTCGCGTCGGATCTCGCGGGTCAGACAAATCGCGCACTCAGCGATGATCTTGGATGTGGAACCGTAACCCGGGTCGCGGTCGCCTTTGACGGACGCGCGCAATGTGCGACCGTCGGGATACTCGGCGATGAAGAGCAGATCGTAGAATCCAGCGTCACGCTCTTCCTTGGTCGGGCCTTCGCCGGGTTTCAGGCGTCCGCCGAGTGAAAATCCGGCGGGGGGCGCAGCGCCCGGTCCGCTGGCCATGGACATTTCATCATACACAAAGTCCTTGCCCCAAGCGTGGCCAAGCAGAAAATTCGAGCGGTGGATGGCTTTCGTATTGATCGCAGACATCATGAATGGCGACACCCACGACCCCGTCACGCTGTCTTCGTACGTTGCGGTCAGATCGGGTTGCTCAGGGCCGGTGAAGCCCGGCGTCAAGGCGAACGGATTGGCGAGGATTGCGCCGATGGATGGATCCTTCTGCATCGCTGCGGCCGTTGCCGTTCCAGAAGCCATCGTACCACCTGAGAGCCCGCCAGTGATCGCGCGCACCCGCCCACGGACACGCGGCGCATACGCGCCGAACTTCTTCTTGGCTTCGTTCTCCACAAACAGGACGCCGAGATCAAAGGGAACGGAATCGAAGCCGCAGGAGAATACCAGCCGCGCCCCGTTCTGTTTCGCGGTCGCTTCATGCATCGCGATCATTTCTGCGATCCAGTTGGACTCGCCGGTGAGGTCGACATAGTCGGTTCCTGCCTTGACGCAGGCGGCGACGAGCTTGTCGCCATAGAGCTGATATGGACCGGCAGTTGTAAGAACCACCGCAGCTCTTTGCGCCATGCCGGCCAACGCAGCGTCATCGTCGGCGTCAGCGACGATGAGGGCAGTATCGGCCTTCGCGCCGATGAGGTCACGGATTTCGGAAAGTTTGGCCGCGCTCCTGCCGGCCATTGCCCATTTCACGTCGTTACCATTCGCGACGAGATATTCCGCGACGAGCCTGCCTGTGTAACCACTGGCGCCGTAAACCACGATATCGAATTCACGAGTCAACTGTCTGTTCCTTATCTGTGGTGTCTGCCCGTCAATGTGGACCAGTCACCGGCCGTTGAAGGCCGAAGTGCGTTCGATCATGAAGCCTTGCAGGGCTTCGCTGCGATCGTCAGCACGCGAGCAGCATGCCGGGCGGTCTGCCTCCGGGGCCAGCGCACTGCGCACCGTGCCCGCGCCCTCATCGACCATTCGCGCTGTCACGGTCCATTCTAACGTCCGTCAAATCGCGGCGGGCGCTTCTCGACGAAGGCTACCGCCGCTGCCTTGTGGTCAGCAGTCTCGAAGGTGCGGATCATGTGAACCGCCTCCGCATCGAGCACATCTGACAACGAGAGGCGAAGGCCCGCGTTGAGATTGCGCTTCATGTAACCAATGGCGACCGTCGGCAACGCCGCCAGCTCGGCAGCCCAGGCCTGCGCCGCTTCTGGAAGCTGTGCGGCCGGTACAGCGCGGTGCACCAGGCCGATGCGCAGGGCTTCAGCGCCGTTCATCACTTGTCCGCTGAAGTACATCTCGCGCGCCCTGGCTGCGCCTATGATATGGTTCAGGAAGTAGCTGCCCCCAAAATCGCCGGATAATCCGATCCTGGAGAATGCAGTGGTGAGCTTGGCGCCTTCCGCAGCAATGCGCAGGTCGCAGGCGAGCGCGAGCGACAGACCAGCACCCGCTGCCGGACCCGGGATCACCGCAAGCGTCGGTTTGGGCATCTCGTGGAGCCAGCGGCTGACTTCCATACGCGTTCGCAGGTCAGTTACGCGGTGGTCAAATGTGGTTTCCGCCGTCTCTCCGTCAGCTCTTCGCGCGAATCCTTTCACGTCGCCGCCCGAGCAGAAGGCTGAACCGGCGCCAGTGAGGACCACCAGTCGAACCGCAGGATCGTTGGCGAGGCGCGGCAATGCCTCAGACAGCCCGTCAAACATTTCCGCCGATAGCGCGTTGCGAGCTTCGGGGCGGTTCATGGTCAGCGTAGCGATGCCGCCTTCGATGCTTTCGAGCAGGTCCTGGTTCATGGGTAGCTCCTGTAGGTGGCCGTGGATAACTTCGGCTTTGTTGTACTTTTTGCAGGTGTGCCAGGACAATAAGCGCTTCATCCGGTCGTGGAGATGCTTCGTGCTGCCCGACACACGGCACAAGCGCTGCGCCATGGGCGAAGAATAGAGTGCGATGTGCGATTGTGTTGAGGAATGCTGTGCTGGGATCAGCTGTTTTCGAGCATCTCCTCGATCTGCCCAAGGCGTTCCTTTCCGAAGAACATCTCTTTGCCGATAAAAAAGGTCGGGATACCGAATGCGCCGCGTTCGACGGCCCTCTCGGTGTTGTTGATCAGGGTCTGCTTGATTATCGCGTCCTGTGTCTTGGTGTTGAGGCTGTCGGCATCAAAACCTGCTGCCGTCAGCACTGCAGCGACGGCGTCGGCGTCGCTGACGTCGAGCCCCTTTTCCCAGATTGCGGGCGTCAGGGCATCGATAAACTTGATCTGGCTTTCGTCTTCCAGCGATACCAGCATCCGAAGCAGGTTGACCGAGTTGAAAGGAAATCTTGGATTCATCTTGAACGCGGTGAGCCCGTGCCTGGCGATGAAGCGCTGCATTTCGAGAGAGGTATAGGCGTTTTTGCCCTTCACCTCTGCATCGCGAATGAAAGGCGGGGCATTGCCGGTCAGTTTGTGCATGCCGCCAAGGAACGTCGGTGTGATCTTGATCTGCGCAGCCTGTCGCGCGGCAAGCTCGCGTAGTGGCTGCCACACCAGATAGGCGTTGGGGCTCACGAAATCGAAGATCAACTCAATTGTTTTGGTCACATCCATTCTCCTGTCGATTCCGGGGGCAACAATTTTTCAACACGCGTGCACGCTGCAATCTTTGCCGCCGGCTGTTCAAGCCCTGATGCCTTTGTCGAACGCAGGCCGTGCCTCGAGGCGTTTCACATAGGCGTGCAGGTGCGTCATGTCCTCTGGCATGCAGCCCAACCGACGCGCCATGAAGCAGGCGTGGCCGAGCATGAAGTCCACGCCGGACAAGTCGCCGATCATGTAGTTGCGCCCTTCGACAGCCTCGTTCAGCGGGCCCAGAGCATTGGTCAGCAGGCGCTTGGCTTGACCCAGGATCTCTTCGCTGCGCCGCTCGGGCGGCAGCAAGATGGTCTGGACGACGATCGTGTTGATCGGGGGCATGACCATGCCCTCGCAGTAGTGGAACCATTGCAGATAGCGCGGAAAAGAAGGTGAATTCACCGTTGGCTTGAACGCGCCGTCGCTGTGGCGCGCAATGATGTATTCGACGATGGCGCCTGATTCAAACAGCATCACGTCGCCATCTTCAAGCACGGGAACACGACCTAAAGGGTGACGCGCTCGGTGCTCCTCTGACTTCAGCGCTTTCGGATGAAACTCCATGCTGTTCAATTCATAGGGCAGCGTGAGTTCTTCCAGCAGCCAGACGATCCGTCCGGCGCGGCTGTTGGGGGCGTGGTGGAGTTTCAGCAAGGGGCGTTCCTATTTGAGATCGGGGTTGCCGGCATGGTTCCACCACGCCAGATCGGAGTGCGCGCGCAGGTCCAGCTCAAACGTCCATGCCGAGCGATGTTGATGTGCAAGGTGGTAGTAGGTGTTGGCTATTTCGGCCGGCACCAACAGACCGTCGTGCTCCAGCCCCTTCTTCTCGCGCAGCGCCTGGAAGCGCTCTGGGCCAAGCATTTTTCCAAGTGTGTCCGGCGCGTCCACCGCGCCGTCTATGATAATGTGTGCGACGTGAATGCCTTTGCTGGCGAACTGCGCGTTCAAGGACTGGCACAGCATGCGCCGCCCGCCCATGGCCGCGGCGTGCGAGTGCTGACCGGCATTGCCGCGCACTGCAGCTGTTGCCGATGTCACTAGCAATACGCCTTTGCCACGCTCCTCCATTGACGGAAACAGCGCCTGCGCGAGGCGGAAGAGGCCAAACGTGGCCATGCGCCAGCCCATCTCGAACTGCTTCAACGTGGTGCTGGCGAGCCCCCGGTCACCGATCTGTGCCCCGAGGTTGAACACCGCAACGTCGACGGGGCCGATGTTGGCTTCGACTTGGGTCGCCAGGGTTTCAATGCTGCCTTCCTGAACGGCATTGAATATGAAGCCGCTGGCCGAGCCGCCTTCCGCCTCGATCTCGGCGACCAGCTTGTCCAGCCCTTCCTTGTCGGAGCGTCTGGCCAACACGGCATGGTAGCCCTCGCGGGCAAAGCGCCTCGCGACGTTTCCGCCGATGCCGGCGCCGGCGCCCACTACCAGCAAAACGGGTTTGGTCATGGTCTT
>JBBATZ010000094.1:0-8480 GCA_040398425.1 Hyphomonadaceae bacterium | reverse complement strand
GCAGCTGACTCTTAATCAGCGGGTCCCAGGTTCGAACCCTGGTGCGTCCACCATTTCTCCTTATAAATACAATGCTTTAAGCCCATTGTCCTACCCAGGCAGTTGGTCATCGCGCGTTCTGGGCAACGAATTGGGCAACATCGCCACACTGGGCAACGGGCAACAAAAAGCGCGGCAGTCTAAACCGCCGCGCTTCTTTGGTTGCAATGGTGCCGGCCAGCGCCGGTCAGTCGTCGTAAATGCACAAACCGTGTGCAGCTATCGCATCACAAAAACGGTCGTAACCGGGATGATCTACGCTCCCCACAGCCGCGCGAAGGTTGCGGCGAGCGATGCGCAGCAGGCGGTCAGCGGTCCCGCGCTCAAGCAGGCTAGAACTGCCGGGGTTGTCCATCAATGCGGCGAGGTCCACCGCGTCAAGCGCCGCCAGTGCGTCCATCGCCGCGCTTACAGCGCCGGCAGCGTATCCCATTACGTGACGATCACGCTCTTCGTTGGTGACGCGCTTAACCACTTCGGGATGATCTGGCGCAAGGCTCATCATCTCCCCAGCAGCTTCAAACAGCTTGGGGTCAATGGCCGGTGTTGTCTGGGCAGATTCCGGGTGTAGTATGCTGGAAGCCATAATCGTTCCCCTTGAACGGTTAATGTTAGAGCCGGGGGAAGCGGCAAACTTCCATCCGGCTCGAAACTCTGCTAGCACGGTTACTATGATTGAACAAGAAACTTTGCTAGCACGGAAACGAGGCCCAAAGCCGACGGGCAAGGGCGTGCAAGTTGTGGTGCGATTGCAGCCCGCCGCGCTCGATAGCCTCGACACGTGGCGCGCTGGCCAAGATGACGCGCCGTCCCGCCCCGAGGCGGTGCGCCGGCTCATTGCCACTGCACTGAAGGAGTGACGCATGGACCTAAAGTCGTTCATCACTGAGACGCTTGTGCAGATTGTGGATGGCGTCGAAGAAGCGCGCCAAAAGATTGCAGCCGGCCCGACCAATGCGCAGATAAATCCCGCCATGCGTTATTGTGAGGAACAGAAACTGGGCGACGTTCGGCCTGTGGAATTTGACGTAGCCGTGACAGCGGCGAAAGAAGGTGGCGCAGGGGGCAAGCTTGCGATTTCAGTCGCGGCTCTGAATTTCGGAGTCGAAGGCGGTGGCAAATTATCGACCGAGACTGTGAGCCGAATTAAATTCACGGTCGATCTGGCGCAGCCGGCAGATGTGCAAGCCAGGAAAAAGCCGGCCCCGATTGACTATAATCGGGGCGGCTCAAGCGGCTTGTTGTGATGGATCGAGCGGTGATGGGCGAGAGCTGGTAACGGGGAACGGTTACCAGCCTTCGCCCGTTCAACCGGGCGCGCAGCGTAGTGGTTACGAGACCGAGCAGCGCACCAGCTTGATGGCCTCGGAATTCAGCACGCTGCCATGCACGCGCTTGCGCCAATACATCGTGAGGAAGCCGCGCGTGCTGTAGGGGTCGCGCAACATCGACAGCGGGGTGCGGTCGCCGACAATATAGCCGCGCTGCCAGTTGCCGAACGCGATCGGGAAAGCGTTCGCGCCGATGGCTGGCATTTGTTCCGCTTCAAAAACCGGGAAGCCAAGCAGCAGGCCGGGAACGCCTTCGCGAAGCGATGGCAGGTAAATTGGCCGGCCCGTTGTGTCCTTCAGGTTTGAGATCGTTGACAGCGCCACAGTCGACATCAGCCAACCGCAACCAGGCGCGCCGCGATATCCGGCCTTCATGCTCATAACGGTTGCGATAAGCGTGCCGATGGGGTCCGCTCCCAAGGTTGCAGCGTTGCCGGTCGGGATGAACTGCAACACGCCTGCGGCCCGGCTGGCATCATTGGTGGCCACCGGGGTTCCGGTTAGGAAGCCGCGCGGCTTCTCAATGCCATCGCCGTTGATGAACGCCTCGCTTTCGTTGCGCGCGAATTCATCGATCACAGCCATCTGGACAAAGCCTTCAAGGTCCGCCGCCGCGTCCTCAACCGCCGCCAGCGTCAACTGGGGCGCTGCATAAAGTTCGCCGCCGGGAGGCAGCACGCCGGTAAACTCTGGCGAGGCGGTGACAGCGCGGCTGCCCTTTTCCGAAATCCAGCCAGAAGCCATCGCCGTGTTTGCTACTGGAAAGCGAACATCGCGGCCCGGCATCTGCACCACGCGCGCCACTTGCCGGACGGGGCTTTGCGTTTCGATCAGCCGCTCGATCTCACTGGCAACCATAAGCGGAACCGTGAAGCCGCCTTCGGCGTCGACTGAGCCGGAGATAACCACGCCCTTGGTCATGTAGTCCGCAATTTCCGCACGCTCGATTGTATCAAAGGCAAGGCCCTTGCGCTGCATCCGTTGCCCATCTTTGACGCCGGGATCCTTCCCAAAAAGGTTTGCGCCGGGGCGCGCAGCCCGCGTTTCAAGCGAGCGGATTGTGTCGGCTTGAGTGGCGATCTTGCCTTCAAAGCCCTTGAGCGCAGCTTCCACGCTATCGACGTGGCCCTTGAGAAGTTCTTCGATGTTCATGATTAATTTCCTTTGTTGAATTGACTGAGATTGGCGGTCGCTTTGGACAGGATTGCCGTAAGCGCAGCGTCCGCCGTCGCGCTCTCTTCGGTTTCGTGAATTGCGCGCCAGGCCGCGCTTGCCGCCGCCTTGGCCTTGCGTCCCGATAGGCCCGCTTCGCGCAGCATGTCCTCAATATCCCGAACGCTGCCGATACTCTTGATCGATGACACGCGGGTTTTGGGGTTGGACGGCATGGTCACAAGTGACACTTCGATCAGCCGGCCTTCAGTGATGGTTTTGCCCTTGGCGCTGTAGTCCCGTTTGGCGTCCGTGAAGCCAACCGATAGGCCAGTCAGCGCGCCAGCCTTCAGCAGGGCAAACGCCTCTCTGCCATCGTTGGCAGCAAGCGCCAGCGTGCCTTTGGCAACCAATCCTTCCGGCGCTTCGGTGAAGCTATCCCAGCGCCCGATGGGGCGGCTTGGGTCATGGTGCAGCAGCATAACCGGCCAGCGATTATTGGCCTTGGCCTCGCCAATCGACTTTGCAAACGCGCCAGGGGCGATGATCTCGTTATGTGCATCGACATTGCCATAGCCCGCCGCCAAGCCTTCGATCTGGCCCGCGTCGGTCAACGACTTGATGTGAAGTGGAAAGCCTGAAAATTCCATGAGCGCGCAATCCGACAGCTAGGCCCGCAGGCCATTAATTGAGCCGTCGCCGGGCGCGCATCTCACGCGGTAAGCGATGGTCGCGGCGCACGTCTCATGCGCCAGCGACACAGGACCGCCAGCACATGAATTACATAAAGTCAACGGCGTGAGCTTCACTTGCCGTCGCCACCGTTCAAACGATTGCCAGCAACTACCGACTTGGGCATTGCCTCAATAAGCCCAGCTTCAATGTGATCGGCAGCATCACGCAACCAGGCGACAACAGCCGGCCCTCCCGCGACGCTTTCATTCATCTGCACCAGTGCCGAAAAGCCGCCCTCGACAATAACAATCGGGTGTTGCCCGACTTCGGCCAGCTTATTAGCGGTCGCAACGAACATATTGCGGCAATGAATGATGGCGTTCTTGTGTTCATCTTGGGTCATAATAGGTCCCTTTGGTTGCGCTTCGCGCGCGCGTGAGGAAAACTGTGTTTGCAATGTTTTTGAACCCTACGCGCGGTTTCCACGTTGCGTTTCTCTAGTGATTTGACCGGCGCGGGGGGTCACGGGGCCGGCAGGGCCACATGGGGCCGCAACTTTCCGTTATCCCACATGCGTGCGCGCGCCAGAGCCGATAAGGGCATAGGGCCGGCCCTATGCGGCCCTTGCGTCCCTGTCTGGCGATCATCCATCGATGAGGCTTTCCAGCCGCAACGCTATGCCGCGATAGATGCGCGCGCCGTTCGACTTTGCTTTGCGAATGCCGTGACGTTGCAGCCGGTCACTCATGGTCCTAATGTTGCCGGGCAGGTCGCCAGCATCACGGGCATATGCAGCCCAGTCATTGAACAACAGCGACGGGGCAGAAGCCCGGTTAGGACCGCGTTCGCATCGTTCCGCAATCCATTGCCCGAACAAATCTTGATCGTTGAAATAATCCTCCGTTGCCGCCGTAACGACTTCGGGACGGATCAGCCCGTTAGCCTGCCAATCAAGGCAGCCAGCAATCATCCAGGCAAGGATTTGGCCGCTTTCTGCCGCCAGTTTTTGTTCAAGGTGGCGATCTGGTGTTGCCGGCTTGACGGTAAGCGGAACAATGTTGAACCGCCGCCGCGCTGCCTCATCGACATTGTGCAGAACAGGCGCGTGATTGCCCACGATCATTAGCTTGAATTGCGGCTGATAAGTGAAAAAATCCTGCCGCATATACCGCGCCGTGATCGGGTCGCCGCCGGTCATCTGCTTGATGCGAGATTCCGCCCAGGCGCGGCCCTCCTCTGTTTCGCTGGCGCTTACCAGCCGGGCGCCCTGCAACATCGCAAGGTCGGTCGGGTGACGATCTGACTTTGACGCCGTAAACGTGTCCATGCCTGAGGTCGCGGCATAGTCAGCCATAACGCGGGTGATGGTATTGAGCAGCACGCTCTTGCCGTTGCCGCCCGGTCCATAAAGAAACAGCAGCGCATGCTCGGGGGTCGCACCTGTCAAGCAATAGCCGAGCCACTGTTGCAGCCACCGGATCAATGCAGCGTCGCCGCCAGTCGCTTCACTCAAGAACTGTAGCCACCGCGTCGGGACGGCGTTGGTCGGCGTGCAGCTCGTTAGCCGCGTGATCTTGTCGGCAGGGTCGGCGCGCCTCAGCTTGCCGGTGGTCAAGTCAACCGTGCCGCCAGGCGTGCCAAGCAGCATCGGGTCGGCGTCCCATTGCCCCGCCTCGACCGCGTGCGCAGGGTCGGCGCGTGCCATGCGCTCAGCGCCGCCAGCAACCGATGCCTTGCATATTTGGCGAGTGCCTTCGCCAAGCCGGCGACCAATAACGCGCGCAAAATGGAACGCGCAGTCGGTGCGATCTTTTTGCCACCGTTCGCCGTCCCACTTAAACCAGCGGCCCGCGATATGGTCGAATTTCATCGTCTCGCGATGTTTTGCCGTAAAATCCAGCGCGATATCGTCCTCACTTACATCGGGAACGGCAGCCGCATTGCTGCGGGCATTGGCTGTAGAGGTTGCACTCATGCGGCCCTCCGAATATCTGGCGCGGCGGCAATAACCTTGGGAACCCGTTTGGCGCGCAGCAATGCCGCTGCCAGCGGCTTCACCATGGCCGGGTTGTCAACCGTGATAAGGCTTGCATCAAGCAAGCCTGCCCAGCGCGTGATGCGCCCGAATTGCCCGGCAACGACAAAGCCGGGCAGGTCGCCGTCCGGTGCATCAGATGCCAGCAAGCCCGGCACGCGCGCTGCGCGGTAATTGTTTATTCTGGCCAGCCGTGCAGCAGCCCAGGCCCGAACATATGTCCGGCCATCGGTAAACAGCCCCATCGTCTGACGCGGTATCGGCTCGCCGCATAGCCAATCGCCGTCATCGCCCACCAGCATCACAGCGCCGGTCTTGCGGTCTATTTGGATAACGTCACTATCGGGATTTGCATCCCATGCCGCAAGCTTGTTGGCGTCAAGCAATGGCGGTGGCGACAGTGCAGCGGCAAGACGCGGCCCGCGCTCTGTCTGCATCACTGCAAATGGTGCCAGCGCATAGGGATCATCTACGCCAAGAAAGTTAGCAATCGCGGCCCGTTGCGCTGGCATCTCGTGAAGTTTGGCTGCGCGCCAATCTCGCGCCGCGCTCAAGATTGCACCCGCAAGTATAGCGTGCCTGCATTGTGCAAGCGTGTTGCTATTGGCCCTCGCGCAGTGGTATTGAATATTTCTGGCTGAACGTCGCCGTCGGTCGGTTTTGCCCTCGTCCCGCTTGCTGCCAAGCCTTCCGGGACGGGGGCTTTTCTTTGCCCGTCACGCGGCTTCATGATTGCAGCCTTTCGACCAGTCGCGGCGGCCATTCAGCCAGGCCTCAAGGTCATCTGCACGAAGCGCCACACGGCCAGCAGAAAGCCGCGTGTATTGGGGGAAGCGTCCCGCCTTTTGTTCGCGCCAGATTGTGGGCAACGATACGCCGATGCGTTGGGCAACCGCGTCGCGGTCAATGAATAATCTTTGCGTGTTCATTAGTCACCTCGTCGTTACGGGATGACCTTTCCTAGCGGGAGGTGTGGCGCGATGAACACGGGAGCAATTTGACTATTTGAGTGGTATTAATCCCGGCCCGCCGCCCGCCGCCGCCTGTCGATTGCTTTCCTGCCTTGCGAGCGGGCGCTTTCTGACAGTTTTAGCGCCCTAAAAACAACGTCCAAAAAACCAATGAATGGCCCACCATCCTGCTCGGTTACATCCGCCTCAGTTTCAACGAATTCCGTCCGGCGCGATCCTCGTTGGCCGGTCAAATCTTCAAATTCAACGAGCGCAAGATCAGCTACCTGTGCCGCAGCGCGCCGCTCAACATTACCACGCCGAGAAAGCTGCGGCGGCGCATCAATGGCGGCGCAGTGCGCCAAGTTGGCCAGCGCCCGGATGTGAACATTAAGTAGCAGTGGGTGCAACTGCATTGGGACTTTCTGCGGATCTGTTTGCGAAGCCCGCTCAATTGCTTCCAGCGTATCGCCGTGAGTCTTTTCAATAATAGTCCAAAGCTTCTTTGCAGCATCACGAATTCGTTGCGCCTCATTTTTCACGCCGTCCGCACTGCGCGTGGCGTTGGCCATCGGGAGGCCATTAATCAGCGCAAAACGGGATTTATCGCGAAGGTAAGCGGCCCGCACGGCAAGTGGCAACTCATCAGGCCCGAATTGCCGCAACGGCAGAGCCTGCATTCCAGCCAACACGGCTGCTATCTCGTTGGCCGCAGTCACGCCTTGGCCCTCCGCTTGAACTGCACCACGTTGCCGGCGTCATCCTGCCCGGCGTCATTGTCCGGCTTGGCCGCGATGATCTCCGCTACAAGCGCGGCCAGCTTCGCCAGCGCGTCTGCCTTTTCTGCCGCGTATTTGTGCCGATCATAGACACCCTCAACACCGGCTATGCTATGGCCTAGCACCCGCTCCGATATGTCTGGGCGCACCCCTGCCCGCGCCATAAGGCTTTTGGCCGTCCGCCGCAGATCGTGCAGCACATAAGGCGCAAGATCGTGTTCCAGCGCCTTGGCTGCGTCGACATCCATCGCTTTCTTGAGTTTTGAAAAGCCGCTCATCGGCGTCTTGAGCCTGCCGGAAAACACATGGGGGGTATCGATGCGCTCCGGCTGTGCAGCGACGATCTCCACGGCCAGCGGCGGCAAGAGCAACTCCCCGGCGTTCGACTTCTCCCGCGCCTCGCTGGCGATGGTCCACACATTGCCGGCAATATCTGCCCACTTCATGCCCGCCACCTTTTCCCGGCGCTGGCCTGTCAGCAGTGCAAACCGCCAGAGCCCACCATACGTGCCAGCATCGCCAGCGGCCTGCCACAGCGCCCGCAATTCATTATCGGCCAGGATGCGGTCCCGCGCCCGCTCGCGCGGGTTGGTCATTCTCATGCCGCGCACAATTGGGCTGGCAAACTCATCATCACGAACCTGTTGCCATGCGAAAATCTTTGACAGCGTGGCCAGCACCCGGTCAGCCATCACCGGCCCGTTATCGTCCCCAATCTGGTCCAGTAGCGCGATGACCTCGCGCCGCTTGATTGCCGCATAGCGCAGCTTGCCCAGCGTAGGCCTGACATACTTGTCCAACTGCCGGCGGATCTCTGCCGCGCTCCGCAGCGCCTTCTTGTCGACGTGGCGTAACAGGAACTCATCGGCCAGCTTGTCGAACGTGTTGCGCGCCGCCGCAGCCTTCGCCTCTGCCGCCACCACGCGCGCCGCCTTGGCCTCTGCCAACTCAACCGCAGGGTCTTTGCCTTCGCGTAGCTTGCCCTTCCAACCGGCTGCCAAGGCCCTAGCAGCGGCCAGCGACAATTCAGGGTAGCTGCCAAGGGTCCGGCGCGTCGGGTTGCTCTCAGGCCCGCCAAAACGCGCCAGCAACACGAATGACAGATTGGTCGCCTTGCCGGCGTCATCCGCCGATGGTCCCACCCGCAGCCGCAAGCCGCTAATCACGGCGTCGGCAATTTCATATCTGCCGCCATCTGGTGCCGGTTTGAGCGCCTTGATTGCCTTGTCCGTTAGCTCTTTTTTCTCGGTTTTAATGCTCATCGACGCCTCTGCAAATGTTGCCCAGAACTGCGCTGGGCAACGGCTGGGCAACACTTTCGCCGTGCTTTGGTGTTGCCCAATGAAACGCGATGTTATGCATTGTATAGCTTAAGTCAATGGTCTGTAACGGTTTATGCATCGGGATGCTATGATTTGAAAGCGCCTGATACGGTAAAAACTGGAACTCTTAATCAGCGGGTCTCAGGTTCGAACCCTGGTGCGTCCACCATTCTTTTCAGTTACTTATGCTAGACCCT
>JBBATZ010000093.1:0-9412 GCA_040398425.1 Hyphomonadaceae bacterium | reverse complement strand
CTTAGGGCGGACCACTTCCAAGGGGGCGGATCAGAATTCAGGAAAGTCGATTTTACTTGGGCCTCAAGTGTTCAAATGCTCTCATTTTACGAGAGTAAATGCTTGCGACCGAGTCCGACGAATCCGGCTTTTGCATGCAACTTTGCGGATAAAATGTCGCGGCGCGTGATTAAGCGGCAACAGCGCGAATTGAGATGACCGTCAAATATAATCGCGCGATAAGATAATAGTCAGATATCTATCAAATTGAAGTCAGCCAAGCCAGATTTAGAGTTCGACGCCACTCTCAAGTTCGGTTAGCGCGCGGCGCAAACGGGCGTTCTCGGCCTGAAGGCGCCGGATGACGCCAAGCTGGTCAGCATCAAGCCGGCCATAGCGCGAGCGCCAGCGGAAGTAGGTTGCCTGGGAGACCTCCGCCTTACGGCACGCATCCCGGATGTCGACACCTTCCGTCATCCACGCCTTCATCTTGGCGAGGATGGTGACGATCTCTTCCGACGAATGTTTCTTCCAGTGCATGTAACGCCTCCCTGCCGTGCAGGTCTGCCCGCTTCATACGGACCGATCCCCGACACGCCGCGCCCAGCCGGTGGGGCGCATATACAGGTATTGAACGACGCGAGAGCGGAACTCCGTCGCGACTAATGCGAGTTTTTGCGAGTGGAGTTGAGAGTCCCCGTCCTATCAGGTTGCAGTGGGCAAAAAGTGATAAAATTGGGGGAAATACTCGTGGCAGGCCTTATTTCCTGCGGTTATGGTGGGGTCATGAAGCCGTCGCAGACACCAATCTGGAGCGCTGGACGTCAGATCAACCCGCATTTGATCTGCGGCGGTGCGTCACATCTGCCTGTCGCTTCGGCAACGAAGACGACCGAACGTGTGATGCCGGCCGACCAACCGGTCGATGACGCGTTGGGCCACTGGCGCAATCGCTGGCATGTTCCCGAGAAGCATTCGCAGCTTGCCCGGCGGCAGGGGGCCCTGCCCCTTGGCGATGGCACCTGGCTTGGCTATCGCCGGTTTCCGACCAGCAACGCGGCCGAGCAGGAGGCCCTGCGCGTCGCCGAATACAATTTTCTGATGTTCGGTATCAGCTATATCGGGCCGGAATTCTTCCCCGAGTATTGAACCGGCGCGCCCCACCTTTAAGCGTCCGCTTCACGTGAGCCTGTGCCGAAACGAAAGGCCCCGCCAGTTTCCTGACGGGGCCCTTTGATTTTCGCTGTCAGCCGCTCAGTGGCTGCCGGCGTCCGGCTTCTGCATCATGGCATCAGCAGCCGCGTCGGTCTTGGGAGCGGCCGCACCACGCATCTTCTGCATCATCTGCATGGCGGTCGCCATTTCGGTCTTGCTCAGCGTGCCATTCTTGTCGGCATCGACCATCGGCAGGTACTGCACGACCGCCTTGAAGCGCGGATCATTGCGGAATTCCGCCGCCGTCAGCTGGCCGTCGATATTGTCGTCAAGCGCGCCGAAAAGGATGTTGCCCTGCAGCTGCTGGAACCACTCGTCGTGGCGATCCTTGGTCGTCTCCCCTTTGAAGCGGAAGCGGGCGAAGGTGAACAGCATCTCTTCCGAGGTCTGCTCGCCAAACGTCACGTTTTTCTTCGGATCCGGGTTCGACTTGTTCGCGTCCGAGTTGTCGTAAACGTAGTCCGCGATCAGCAGCGAGCCCTTCGGAACCTCGAGCAGGTCCTTGAAGTGGTATTCGCGCTGCCAGGCGAAGTCATAACGCGGCTGGTTCAGCAGCATCTTCTCCGAGCCGTCCGGATAACGGATGCGCAGCTTGGTCGAATAGCAGCGCGAATGGCAGTGCGGCTGGACGCCGAAGATCTGCGCATCATGCGGGAATTCGAGATAGGCTGTCTCCGGATGCCGTTCAGCGCCCGCCGGGATTTCCAGCGAGAAGTCAGTGATGCTGGCCTGGCGCAGGATGAATTCCGGTTCACTCTTGTAGAAGTAATACCCGACTTCCGTCTTGTCGGTGACCGGCTTGCCCACCGGCGTGTAGTGCATCTGATAGGCGAACGAGCCGCCCGGCGGCAGATAGATGCCGGTGCTGTCTGGAGTCAGGTTCGGCGCGCCGCCGGGGCCGTAGCCGCCCAGCGCGACGTTCCACGAGAAGCCGCGGCCATTGGGATCCACCTTCGGAATCCAGCCGGCGAGCGCGTGGTGCACGGTCGGCGTGGCGTTGGCCCAGGCAGTGGCCTTCAGCCATTTGCCTTCGGTGAGACCGGTCGGGACCGACACGTCCTGGTAGTCGACAATGCCGCTGGCCGGCACATTGAAGGCCGGAACCTGCAGAACCATGTCCGGCTGGCCCAGCGGCCACTTCGGCGCAGGTTTGGCCGCATCGGGGAGCGGGTCGGCGCCCGTGCCGCGCGGCGCGCCGGCTTCGATCCAGTTGATGATGGTTTTGACCTGCTCGTTGGTCGGACGCATGTCATCCGTCCAGGTCGAGCCGTGGTCGTCCGAGTGGAAGGGAGGCATGCGTTTGGTGCGCAGCGACTCCCGTATCATCGGCGCCATCGCTTTCACGACTTCATACTTGTTCATTGAGAACGGGCCCATGCCGCCCTCGGTGTGACAGACCACGCACTTGTCAGCGAGAACCGGCGCCACCTCGGTTGCATAGGAGATGTTCTTGAAGCCGGCGGCCTTGGCGCGATCCGGGAAGGCGATCTTGGTGCCCTTGACGGACGCTTCGGCCACGGCAGGTGACCTGCCGGCGATCAGGGCATTCAGCGCCGTCGTCAGGTCGGCATTGGCGACCTTCTTGTCCGCGAAGGAAGCGTCGATCGGACCGTGATAGGCGACGGTCCAGGTCTTGGGATTGATGACGAAGGCTTCGCCGGTCTGCGTCACGCCCAACGAACGCCCGACCAGCTGCAGCTCGTCGGCGAGGATCGGCAGATCGGCCGAGCCGGGGACACCTTCAAGATTGCCGTGCTTGGAGGTGAGCCCGGAGTCGAGCATCGCGAAGTGGACGTTCTTGTCCTTGAAGCTCTCCTTGATCTTCAGCAGCGATGCCTTGGCGCGCTCCGACACAGCATCGCCCTGAGCGAAGGTGACGATGACGACGGCCGCCCTGTCCTTGAAGTAGTAAAGTTCGTCGCCCATGCCGGTCTGGTCGGCCAGCATGAAGTTGTCGACGCGCGTGCCGGTCAACTTGATGGTTTCAGGGGCGGCGGTTGCGCTCAAGGCGATGGCGGACACGGCTCCAAGGAGCCCAAGACCGAGCAGGCCGAGCTTGTAAGATCGTTTCATGGCTATCTCCCTGATGCGCGTATGTCTGGGTCACGCAACTATCGCGAGGGATAGTGCAGTGGGTTGCCCTTCACGGCAACTGGGGCGCCGCAACGGCGCCTGCGGCGTTGTTCAGAAAAATTCTTCACTTTGCGGGGAGGTACGCCCGCGTTTCCTGTCGCTACTTCAATCCAAACCCTGCATCCTGAAAGGTCTTTCGCGCAGCATCGGTCGCTAGGAATTCGAGGAAGGCCTTGCCCGTACCTGCTGCCTGTCCCGCCAGCATCGCCGCCGGATAGGTGATGGGCGTGTGGGAGTCTTCGGGAAACGTCCCGACAATCAAGACGTTCGGCCCGGCAGCCTTCGCATCGGTCAAATAGACGATGCCCGCCGCCGCATCGCCCGTCTCGACGAACCTGAGCGCGGCGCGGACGTTTTCAGCCCGCGCAACGCTGGTCGCGACGCCCGCCCAGGCCCCAGAGTGCTCAAGCGCCTGTTTTGCGTATTTCCCGGCCGGCACAGAATCGGGGTCGGCCAGAGCAAGCTTTCCACCCCTCAACGCTCCCGCCAGATCCATCCCAGGTGCGATCGTCATCGTCATGGGATTGGCGGCCGGCGCGACCAGCACCAGCGTGTTGGTCAAAAGCATTCGGCGGCTGGCTATGTCGATCAGTTGCTTGTCCGCGACATAATCCATCCACGCTTCATCAGCTGACAGGAACACATCGGCTTCGCCCCCCTGCTCGATCTGGTGCGCAAGCGCCGAGCTGGCCGCAAAATTGAACTTGGGAGCAGGATGTCCGGCCGCCTCATAGAGTTTGCCGACAGTGTGCATTACATCTGTCAGGCTGGACGCGGCAAAGACTGTGACCCCCGGTTCGGCCACCGGCGCATCGGGCCTGGTCTCCCCGCATGCGGTCAGCAGCATGGCGACGGCAAGCATCGCCAGTGAACGCAGCGCAGATTTCATCGACAATCCCCTAGAGGGCGTGGGCCTTCACCACCGCCCAGGCCGTCGCGCCTTCCTTCAGACGGAGGTCCGCGAGCGCTTCGGGCGTTATACGTGACAAAATATAACCCGCATCCGTCTCGAGGGAAACCAGAACATCGGCCGCCGCCTCACGCACGACAGACGCCACCCGTCCGCGCCAGACATGGCGCGCCGAAATCCCGCGCGGCTCCTCCGATGCCAGCAGCACGCTATCTGCCCGCACCCACACACCCTCGGCATTGCGCCCCGCCAGCGCAGATGCCGGCAGCCGCACGCCGATATCCCGCTGATCGAGCAGCCCGAGGAAATCTGGCCGCGCCATCACGTCCCCCGCTGAACCGTGTGCGATGACACGACCGTCCTGCATGGTGATGATCTGCGCCGCCAGCTCGGCTGCATCGTCGATCTGGTGCGTCACCACCATCATCGGTACGCCCTGCTCGCGCGACAGCTCGCGCAGCAGCACCAGATAGTCTCGCCGCCGCTTGCCATCGAGCGCTGCGAACGGCTCGTCGAGCAGCAACAGCTCCGGCGCAGAGACGATCGCGCGCGCCAGCGCAACGCGGCCCCTCTCTCCGCCGGACAGGTTGCGCACGGGACGATCCAGCAACGCCTCAAACTCCAGCCTGCGCGCAATCTCGTCCGTCAGCGGCGCGTTGCGCGCGGCCGGCCTGCGTCCCTCGGCATAGGCGACGTTGCCGCGCACGCTCAGATGCGGAAACAGCCGTGCATCCTGAAACACCAGCCCGATGCCGCGCGCATGCGTCTGCACGCGAGTCTTCCGGAAGGCGTCCTCGAGCACGCGTCCGTTGAATGTGACGCTTCCCGTCTCCAGCCGGTTCAGGCCTGCGATCGTCGCCAGCAGCGTCGACTTGCCTGAGCCCGACGGGCCGAACACAACAGTCACGCCTTCCGACGCGATCTCGAAATCCGCCGCCAGGCGGAAACCACCCCGGCGCACTACAGCTTCGCGCAAGGCCAGCGTCACGCGTCGAGCCTCCGCCGCGCCCAACGCTGCAACATCTCCGCGAGCACCAGCCCAGTGATCGCCGCGACCAGCGAGATCATCGCCAGCCGGAACGCCATGTCATCGCGACCCGGCGTGTTGAGCGCCGCATTGATCGCGAGCGGCAGCGTCTGGGTCTCGCCCTCGACGTTGGAGGCGAAGGTGATGACGGCGCCGAACTCGCCCAGCCCCGCCGCAAACGCCGTCACCGCCCCCGCCAGCACCCCCGGCCACGCCAGCGGCAGCGTCGTCGACCAGAAGCGATCCCACGGCCCAGCTCGCAACACAGAGGCTGCCTCAAAGATGCCCGGGTCCGTCGCCTCGAACGACAAGCGGATCGCACGCACCATCAAAGGAAACGCCATCACCGCCGTGGCGATAGCGGCACCCTCTGCCGTGAACACCAGCTGGATCCCGAACGACGATTTCAGCCATGCCCCGAGCGGGCTCTGCGCACCCAGCCCCAGCAACAGTATGTAGCCCACCAGAACAGGCGGCAGCACCAAGGGCAAATGCGCGATCGTGTCGAGCACCGACTTGCCTGGAAAACTCCTCCGCGACAGCGCCCACGCAAACGCAATCGCAACCGGCAGCGAAAACAGCACGGCGCGCCCGGCAACGCCGAGGCTGGTAGACAGGATCTGCAGCTCGGCCGCCGTCAACATGACGCGCACCATGTCGCGACCGCTGCACTCCCTCAAGGCCATTGTTGCCGGCAGGACGCTGGCATTCCCCGTACAGGCGAGGCTGGTCATTCACGACATAACCTGCTTGAAGCGCTGCAATGAGCGCCCCTCCAGTCACCTTGAAGATCGAGCGGCTCGGCGCGCAGGGCGACGGCATCGCAGAGTATGAAGGCCGGCAGGTCTTCGTGCCGCTCACCTTGCCGGGAGAAACTGTCGAGGCCGAGATCGAAGGCACGCGCGCCCGCGTGCTCCGCATCATGGAAGCAGCGTGCGATCGCGCACCCGCGCGCTGCAGTCATTATGGTGAATGCGGCGGCTGTACGCTTCAGCACCTGCCGGCCGATCTCTATCGCACGCTGAAGCGCGACCTCGTCACGAATGCGCTCTCCTTCGAGGGCATCGACGCGAAGGTCGACGATGTCGTCATCATCCCGCCCGCCACACGCCGCCGCGCCGTCCTCGCAGCGCATAGACAAGGCAAGCAGATCATCGTCGGCTTCCACGGCAAGCGCAGTCACCACATCATCGGCATTCGCGATTGCGCCGTGCTGACGCCTGCCCTGCTCGCGCTCATCCCGCGCCTGTCCCAACTCGCCGCCATCGCCACGCCGCCGAAAGACGCGCTGACCATCACCGCGACCGAGACGCTCACCGGTTTCGATGTCGCGCTGACGGGCGCGCCGAAAACGCTCTCCGCCGACGCCCGCGCGCAACTCGTTCAGACGGCCGGGGCGCTCGGCCTCGCGCGTCTGTCACTCAACGGCCATCTTGAGATGGAGCGCGTCCCGCCGCAGCTCCGCGTCGGCAATGTCGACATCCGACCCGGTCCCGGCGGCTTCCTGCAAGCCACCCGCGAGTCCGAAGCGGCCATGCTTTCCCTCGTGCAACAGGCTGTCGGCGACGCCCGCCGCATCGTGGATCTCTTTTCAGGCGCCGGAACGTTCAGCCTGCCACTCGCAACCACCGCCACGATCCACGCTGTCGAGAGTGACGAACTCGCACTGGCGTCGCTCCAACAGATGGCGCGCAAGACGAGTGGACTGAAACCCGTCACCACCGAAAAGCGCGACCTCTTCCGCCGCCCCCTCGTCCGCACGGAACTCAAGCGCTTCGACGCCGCCGTGATCGACCCGCCCCGCGCCGGAGCGGAGGGTCAAACACGCGAACTCGCGGCCAGCGACATAAAACGCGTCGCCATGGTCTCGTGCAACGCAGCGACCTTCAGCCGCGACCTCGCCATCATGCTGGCGTCAGGCTGGCGCGTCACACGGATCACTCCGGTCGACCAGTTCATCTGGTCCGCCCATATCGAGATCGTCGCCGCTCTCGAACGGAAATCCTGAAGTCGCGGAAGTGCTTATGAACGCCTCGCTGATCCTTCTTGCGTTCGGCCTAGCTGCCGACGCCTTTGCCGTCTCGCTGGGACAGGGCGCCGTCACGCGCGCGCATCCCTGGCGAACAGCTCTGATCGTCGGGGCTGCTTTCGGCATCGCGCAGGCGATAACGCCCCTGATCGGCTGGGCGCTCAGCCTCGTCTTCGCCGGCCTGATCGAAAGCGTCGACCACTGGGTTGCCTTCGTGCTGCTCGCCTTCGTCGGCGGCAAAATGCTGTGGGAAGGCTTCCAGAAGGACCCGCCCGGCGAAGCGAGCGACCCTGGCAAGGAAAAACCCGCCAGCGGCTGGACGCTCATCACACTCGCCATCGCCGTCAGCATCGACGCCGCCGCCGCCGGCATCACCCTTCCGACACTCGGCGCACCCATCATCGTCAGCATCGCCGCAATTGGCGGCGTCACCTTCGTGATGTCAGCCGCCGGCGTCATGATCGGCCGCGCCGGCGCCAAGGCGCTTGGCTCTCAAGCCGAAATCGTTGGCGGCCTGATCCTGATCATCATCGGGACGAAAGTGCTGTTCGATCACCGCGCGTTTGGTTGAACATCCGGCCGTTTCAGGCCATGACGCTCAATACAAGCGACGTTCCGCTTCGATGCACATGTCGCCGTAGCTTTCGAGCAAGACGCCCTGCTGGTCTTCCATGTCTCTGGACTTGGCGCTGTATTCGGAATCGCCAGTCTCCCGTTTGAGATCTGCGTACAGCGTTCCCAGCCTGCGCAGGCTGCCCAGAGCCTGCTGATAGTACCCGCACGCTTCGTAGTCTTCGCCGCGATCGAACCAGCGCTGGGCGACCTCCAGGCTGTTGTTGAATGACTGCGTCTCGCCGTTGATCGCGCCGACGATTGCGTTGCGCTTCGCGGAGGGATTGGGCGCCGGCGCGGTCTACGACGAAGCTTGTGCTGCTGCGGCCTGCTGCCTGGCCTTCGCCGCGTCTTCCTCCACCTTGGCGGTGGCGATCACCGTCCCGCAGTTGAGGCTGCCGAACCTCTGGGCGAGCTTGCGCGAGAGTTGCTTCGCTTCGCCTGCAAGCGGATCGCTTCCGCCCATCGAAACCGCCTTGGAGATAGACCCGTCCAGCGTCCGGCAAGCGTCCAGCACCTTGTGATCCAGGATGTAGTTCATCGCATAGCAGGCATCATCTGCTGCATCGGTAACGGCCGACTTGGTCTTCTCGTCAGCGTTATAGGCGAGATGGCACAGGAAGACCGTGGACTCGAACGCCTTCGACGTTGGCGCGGCAGCGCTGCCTGTTGGTGCCTGCAGTTCGCCGGCGTTGGTGACGCTTGCCGACAGCTGGTCGACGAGGCTGAGCAGTCTGGGGCCCCAGTATTTAACGGTCTTGCCTTCGCAGTCGGCGGACTTCTGTAGGCGCAGCCGCGTGTCCAGAATGTTGTCGGCCTTGTGCCGTTTGGCGATCTCCGCATTGACGGGCTCGGTGTGGGCGAAATCGATGCCGGAGAATTTCACGCGGCTGCACGTATAGATGTCTTCGTTCTGCATCCACGCGATCATGGCGCCACAAAGATTGCCCGCGCCTTCGGCAAAGTGTTCGTGAGCCGTGATGGCTTCGGTCACAGCGGCAGCGCACGTGGTATCCGTGAACCCCATGGTCGCGAATGCCTTCGCGCGTTCGGGTGCGGGCCTGTCGATATAAGGCTTCATCTGCGCGATCGCCGGCAGCGTGACGTTCACATAGCTCGAGACTGCCTGCTCTGCAGGAGCCTGGGCTGACGCGATCGCAGCGGACAAAGCGCCGCTGAGCAGCATCAAGCCGACACCGGCCTGCACGATCCAGCGCTTGAGCATGAAACTCTATGACCCCGTCCGGAACGCAAATGGCCAGTTTACCGGCCCCCGTGCAACTTGTGGGCGCCGCTGTGATGGATGTCAATTTTGGCGCTGCAGCTAGCATGCTTACGATATCCAATAGGCTTCGCTGCGGTGCTTCGCGATCCGTCCGATTACGCAACGACGTCTGAGATGGTGGACCGCCGGGCTTCTGGCCGGCAGCGCGACGCGTGAGCAACGCACCTAGTCTATACGCTGCAAAGCAGCGATTGCCGCGCAGGAGCTCGGCAGTCCCTAAGA
>JBBATZ010000092.1:0-10051 GCA_040398425.1 Hyphomonadaceae bacterium | reverse complement strand
CTAAGGTAAGCCTTCGGAGCCAGCGTCGAGAGCGACTTCCAGCTCATGGAGCTGATGAACCAGAACAACGTGTCAGCGAACGACCTTCTCGATCACTTCACCCTGTTCCAGTCGGGCCATGAAATGATCGGTGCGTGTCAGTTCATCCACACCGACGTCTGTGTCAGCGCTCGTGATCTGCTGACGGGTGTCGACACCAACGGACTGGCCGATCACCAGATTATAGCTGACCACGCTCACATAGCGATCTGATCCGCAGGCAGCACTCTGAAACCAAAAGCCGGGCCTGTTCGCAAGAGCGGGCCCGGTTTCGTTTCGGACGCGCGAGCGCGCCGGGCGGAGCCCGTTTCTTGTCACGACCTGCGATGGAGAAAGAATGGCTCCCTGAGCTGGACTCGAACCAGCGACCATTCGATTAACAGTCGAATGCTCTACCAACTGAGCTATCAGGGAGCACGGTCGGAGGCGGGGGTATAGCCGCGGGGTGTTACCGGTTCAATAGCGACAGGTGGTCAGAAAGTGCGATTTGCTACGCTAAGTCCGGATCGCTGTGAAAAACCCCACATCCCGGTGCAAATCCCGAACCCATGACCAAAAGAAGAGGGCGGGAGCCAGAGGCTCCCGCAAAGGCGTTTGGGTGATGGTGGGGTGTCTTCAAGGGAAGACAGCACCAACATGCTCCGCGTCGGTTAACCAGAGGTTAACGTCACCGGGACGCCCATAGTCTGCTGAAATCGGGTAACCGTGATCCGAAGTTTGGAGGCCTCGCCCGGAATCGAACCGGGGTGCAAGGATTTGCAGTCCTCTGCGTCACCACTCCGCCACGAGGCCTCATCTGAACCGTCGCTGGCGGGGCGGCGGCCATCTTCGTGTGTAGTTCGGGCGCGTTGCGCCGGGTGGTGCGTATGCTAAGAGCCCCGGGCGCACAAGACCCCGGGTTATTCTGGCGATTCCGTGCTCAAGATAGGGGCTTGTCCGTGGATCTTCTAGCTGCCCGCACTGCGATGATCGATAGCCAGGTGCGTCCCAACGACGTCACTGATCGTCGGCTTATCCACGCCATGTCGGCGGTTCACCGCGAGCTTTTCCTGCCGGCCAGCCGGCGGGCCTCGGCCTATGCCGATATGGCCGTGGAGGCGGCGCCAGGCCGCTGGATGGCGGCGGCGCGGGATTTCTCGAAGCTGGCCAGCATCGCCGCGATCCGACCGGAAGACCGGTTGCTCGATATCGCCGCCGGAACGGGCTACTCGACGGCCGTTCTGGTGCGCCTTGCCGCATCGGTGGTCGCGCTGGAGCAGGATGAGGCGGCCGCCAAAACCCTGAAAGATGGGCTGGCGGTGGCCGGCGTCGCAGGCGTCGAGGTCGTTTCGGGCCCGCTCAAGGCCGGTTTCCCGGGCAAAGCGCCGTTCGACGTCATCTTCGTGAACGGTGCAGTCGAAGAAGTCCCGGCAGCCTGGCTCAGCCAGCTTGCGGAGGGCGGCCGGCTGGTAGTTGCCGTTGTGGACGGCAGCGTGAGGCGCGCGCGCATCTATACCGCGTCTGGCGGCAAGACCGCCTGGCGTACGCCTTTCGATACGCCGATGCCGATGCTGGCCGGCTTTGAAAAGGCCTCCGAATTTCGCCTCTGAGGTGAAACAAGGTTTATAGGGAAATCAACCTTTGTAGTCGCATGTTGCAACGGAACCGGTGACGGTTGCGGGCACGTTGTTTGCGTTAATCGCACGATGCTTGTGGCCGGGGGGCCGGCGGTTATTGAGGATTTAGCCATGAGAATGCTGGCCGCCATCGTCCTGATGTGCTCCGTTTCGACGCCTGCGCTGGCGCAGGTCAGCCGCGATACGCTTGCTGATGCGGTCGACAGCGCGATTGGCAACAACCCGCAGCTGATGGCCGAGCGCAAGGCGCGGGCTGGCGCCGACGAGAGCCTCAACCAGGCCCAGTCGCAGCTCGGGCCGCAGGTCAATCTCACCGGATCGCTTGGCTATGACTATACCGAAGTCGGCCGCCAGGTGACGACCGCATCGGGAACCTTCCCTTATTCCGGAGACAACACCCGCGCCCGCGTTGGCCTCGAAGCGCGCCAGTCGCTGTGGTCGGGCGGATCGCTCTCTGCCCAGCGTGATATCGCTCGCGCCGGCGTCGATGTCGCGCAGGCCCAGCTGATCAATGCGGAACAGCAAACCGTCCTCAACGTCGTGACGGTTTATATGGATGTCCGTCGCGCCGATCGCGAAGTGGAGATCCGCCAGAGCAACGTCGCCGCCCTGACGCAGCAAGTGCGCGCCGCGAAGGATCGCTTCGACGCTGGCGAAGTCACCCGCACCGATGTCGCCCAGGCCGAGTCCCGCAAGTCGGCTTCGGACGCTGAACTCGCGGCGGCAATGTCGCGCCGTGGTAAGGCTTATGCGGACTACGAACAAGTCGTCGGCCGTGCGCCGCTGCAGCTGGCTGTGCCGCCCGCGGTTCCGGCGCTGCCGGGCACAGTGGAGGAGGCGATTGCCATCGCCAAGGCAAGCAACCCGTCGATCCTGGCTGCCCGTGCGCGTGAAGCTCAAGGCGACAAGGGCGTCGATGCCGCCCGTGGCCGCCTCGCCCCGCAGTTCGATCTTGTCGGCAATGCCGGCTTTGTGTCGACCCAGCAGGACGAGCGGTTCGATGACTCCAACGTCGGACTGTCAGCCGAATTCCGGTTCCCGCTCTTTGATTCCGGTCTCCTGTCGTCACGCACCCGCAGCGCGCAGCTTGATGCCGACCGGGCCAAGTTTGAGCGCATGGCGGTTGAGCGTCAGGTCACTGCGCAGGTTTCGACCGCCTGGCACCAGGTGGTCGCCGCCCGCGGCGAAATCGCCGCCTCGATCAGCCGCGTGTCGGCCGCCCAGGTGGCGCTGGAAGGCGCCAAGCAGGAGCTGGCCGTGGGCGAGCGCATCACGCTGGACGTGCTGGACCAGGAGCGCGAGCTTCTGGAGGCCCAGCTGAGCCAGGTGGACGCCGAACGCTCCTCCTATATGGCCACCCACGAGTTGCTGGCGGCGATGGGCGAGCTGCGTCCGGAGATGATCGTCGCGCAATAGCGGTCGGAAACCGTCGTTAACGAATTCCACACCATAGGGCTGTCTATTCCTTAATCATGTGCGCCGGGCTGACTGAAACTGCCCCGACTCCAAGCGATTGATGAGGACGGCAATGTCTGCGGAACAAGCTCAACGCGAGCCGACAATGGAGGAAATTCTCGCCTCCATCCGCCGGATCATTTCTGAGGAAGACCGCCCGCCCGAATCAGGCGGCGATGTGCTGGACCTCCAGCCGCCCCCGCAAGTCGAGGCCAAGGCCCAGCCTCGCCCCGAGCCTGTCCAGGCTCGGCCCGAGCCAATCAAGTTTGACGAACCTGAACCCACGCCCTCGCGTGCGCTTGAGGATGATCTGATGATCATCGAAGACGAGCAGGAAGTGGAGTTCGAAGAAGAGCCCGCACCGCCGACGCCGCATCCTGCGCCTGTACCCGCAGCCGCGCAGAAAGCAGAGTGGCGGCCGATGGAGCAGGAAACGCTGACGAGCGAGCCGGTCGCAAGCCAGACTGCAGGCGCTCTCTCCAAACTCATGGGAACGATGCTCGTCTCCTCCGGCGCGACGCTGGACGATGTCGTGCGCGAACTCCTGAAACCGATGCTGAAGCAGTGGCTCGACGCAAACCTTCCGCAAATCGTCGAAGCTGAAGTTGCAAAGGAGATCGACCGGATCCGCCGCATGGCCCGCTAGGGTTATTGCCAAGGAAGCCAGTCGCGGCCTGGAGCGACATCACAACGGACTTGGTCTGACCCAACGATCTATCAACGTCAAAGGGCGCACCGAAAGGTTCGCCTTTTGTGTTTCGGGCATGCAGGTACGAGCCCTGCGGCTGGGGGCCGAGGGGGCGGGCGAGTGGGGGCCTGAGCTAAAGGTCAGGCCGAAATGGCGCGTACACTACGATTGTCATTCCCGCCGCAGCGGCGGAGCCGCGAAGATCGGGAACCCCGGGAGCTGGGTGTGTTGACGGTCGTGTGCGCGGCTCCCGAGTTGCGGGTCTGCGCGCTGAAGCGCTGCGGCGGGAATGACATAAGAGAGGTGGCGAGTTCGGACAGCCCCCTCCGTCATGCGCGCAAGAGCGCGCCTGACACCTTCCCCGCCTTCGGCGAGGGAGGACTCAACGGGTGACGCACGAAGTCCTCCACCGGCGAAGCCGGGGGAGGTGGATCGCTGCGGATCAGCGAGACGGAGGGGGCTGGCGCAGCGTGTCTGATTGCAACGCTGCGCGGGATTGGTTTCCTGTGTGCATGTCGTTCGGCGTCGGGAGCTGATCCGCACCCACCACATCCGTGTGCCAATCGCGGCGGCGGCGGTGGAGGATCGTTCCGGACAGCGAAACGAGGTTGGACACGAGCCAGGCAAACACGCGCAGGCATGGCCTCCAGCAAGGACTGGCGGGTTCATGGGTTAAGTACTCCGTATGCGCGTGTTTGCGTCCGTGTCATGGGTGCCATTATGCGGTCTTCCGCAGCCCGGCCGACTTGCGTTCTGGTTTCCCGCACATTTTTTCGGCCAGTGCCCTGAGATCGCGGGAAAAGATTTTTTGCTATCCGCCGGGTTTGCACAGGCGCCTTCCAGCAAATGTTGGAGGGCGGGGCGTCCATCACCGTCTGATGACAACCCCGCCGGGCCGCGTTATCCGAACCCCATGATTGACGATCGTTTCGACCATAAAGCCGCTGAACCCCGCCTCTACGAGGCCTGGGAAAGCTCTGGCGCGTTCAAGCCCACCGGCACAGGCGAGCCCTATGCCATCGTCATCCCGCCGCCGAACGTGACAGGGGTGCTGCACATGGGGCACGCGCTCAACAACACGCTGCAGGACGTGCTGATTCGCTATCACCGGATGCGCGGCTATCGCGCCCTGTGGCAGCCAGGAACGGACCATGCCGGCATCGCGACGCAGATGGTGGTCGAACGGCAGCTGGCCAAGGAAGGCAATCTCGGCCGGCGCGATCTCGGTCGCGAAAAATTCGTCGAGCGCATCTGGCAGTGGAAGGAACAATCCGGCGGCCAGATCACCAACCAGCTGAAGCGCCTTGGCGCGAGCTGTGACTGGAGCCGCGAGCGGTTCACGCTTGATGCCGGGCTCAACGAGGCTGTCACGAAGGTGTTCGTGCAGCTCTACAATGAAGGGCTGCTCTATCGCGACAAGCGGCTGGTGAACTGGGACCCGCAATTCCAGACGGCTATCTCGGATCTCGAAGTCGAGAACCGGGAAGTGAAGGGACATTTCTGGCACTTCAGATATCCGCTCGCCGACGGGACGACCTATACCTATGTCGAGAAGGACGCGGACGGGAACGTCACTCTGGAAGAAGAGCGCGACTACATCGTTGTCGCCACCACGCGGCCCGAGACAATGCTGGGCGATACCGGCGTTGCCGTGCATCCTGATGACGAGCGCTACAAGGCGATTGTCGGACGGCTGGTGAAGCTGCCGCTGGTCGATCGCCTGATCCCCATCGTCGCGGACGAATACGCCGATCCGACACAAGGCTCGGGCGCGGTGAAGATCACACCGGCGCACGACTTCAACGACTATCAGGTCGGCAAGCGCAACGGCCTGGAGACGATCAACATCCTGACCGACACGGCGCACCTCAACGATAACGTGCCGGAGAAGTATCGCGGCCTCGAGCGCTTCGCGGGACGCAAGCAAGTTGTGATCGATCTGGATGTCGCGGGCTTCCTGCTGAAGATCGAAGACAAGACGATCATGCAGCCTTTTGGCGATCGCTCGCAGGTCGTCATCGAGCCGTACCTGACCGACCAGTGGTATGTCGACGCGAAGACGCTGGCTGCGCCTGCGGTGGAGGCCGTCGAGAGCGGCAAGACACGCTTCGTGCCCGAGAACTGGTCGAAGACGTATTACGAGTGGATGCGGAATATCGAGCCGTGGTGCGTGAGCCGCCAGCTGTGGTGGGGGCATCGCATTCCGGCTTGGTTCGGGCCCGCGATCACGACGGCGTCCGACGGCAATGGCGGGCATGCGCCCGAACTTGATTCAACCGGTGACCTCGCGCCGAAATATTTTGTGGCCGCGACGGCTGACGAAGCACTGGAACTGGCGCGCGCCTACTACGGCGATTGGAAGGTCTCGATCGCCACGGATCGCGATGCTGCGCGGGCAGAAATGCTGAGCGCGGATCACCAGCAAGTTGTGTCGCTTTGGCAGGACGAAGATGTCCTCGACACGTGGTTTTCGTCTGCGCTGTGGCCGTTCTCGACGATGGGGTGGCCGCAGAATGTCGATCCGGCGCTGAAGGAGTTCTATCCGGGCGCGGTGCTGGTGACGGCGTTCGACATCATCTTCTTCTGGGTCGCCCGCATGATGATGCAGGGCATCCACTTCATGGGCGAAGTGCCGTTCAAGGACATCTACATCCATGCGCTCGTCCGGGACGAGAAGGGACGCAAGATGTCGAAGTCGCTCGGCAACGCCATCGATCCGCTGGAGCTCGTGGACGAGTTCGGCGCCGATGCGCTGCGCATGACGCTGGCCGCGATGGCCGCGCAGGGGCGCGACATCAAGCTGGCGAAGGCGCGCGTCGAGGGCTATCGCAACTTCTCGACCAAGCTGTGGAACGCGACCAAGTTCGCGCAGATGAATGGCTGTGCGCTGGTCGAAGGGTTTGATCCCGCGTCGGTGAAGCACACGCTGAACAAGTGGATCGTCTCAGAAGCCGTGCGCGCGACCAAGGCCGTCGAGCAGGGCATCGCTGACTATCGCTTCAACGATTCGGCCGGCGCCATCTATGGCTTCACGTGGAACGTGTTCTGCGACTGGTATATCGAGCTGACCAAGCCGATCTTTCTGGGTGCGGACGAGGCGACCAAGACAGAGGCGCGCGCGACGGCGGCGTGGGCGCTCGACCAGATCGTGCACCTGCTGCACCCGTTCATGCCTTATGTGACCGAGGAGCTGTTCCAGGAATTCGGCAAGGCGATCGGCCGCGAGGGCCTGCTGATCTCGCGTGAGTGGCCGACGCTGGATGAGGCGCTGATCGATGCGAGCGCGGACGCGGAAGTGAACTGGGTGATCCGCCTGATCACCTCGATCCGCTCGACGCGCTCGGACCTCAACGTGCCCGCAGGCGCGAAGGTTCCGATGACGCTGGCCGGCGCATCGGCGCAGACGGTGCAGCGGCTCGACACGTATCGCACGCTGATCGAACGGTTGGCGCGGCTCGAGTCGGTGTCGGTTGCAGCGGAACCGCCGAAGGGCGACGTCCGCATCGTGCTCGACGAGGCGACGGTGTGCCTCGAAGTCGCGTCGCTGATCGACCTCAAGGCCGAGATCGCACGCCTTGAGAAGGAAGTCGCGAAGCACAAGGCGGACATTGCGGGCATCGAGAAGAAGCTGTCGAACGAGCAGTTCGTCGCGAAGGCGCCGCCGGAAGTGATCGAGGAGCAGCACACGCGGCGCTCTGCGGCGGAAGCGGGCATCCAGAAGCTCGGCGACGCGCTGGCGCAGCTGAAGGCGGCGGGGTAGGCTTTCCGCGATTTGCGGAGGAGCCGCCCGTGACGAAGCCTGAGTGGACGCTGCTGATACACGGCGGCGCCGGCGTGATGCGTCGTGACGAGATGACCGCGGAGATGGACGCGGCGTACCGCGTAGGTCTCAACGATGCGCTGGAGGCGGGCTCGAAAGTGCTGGCGGGCGGCGGTCAGGCGCTTGATGCGGTCGAGGTTGCCGTGCGGGCGCTGGAGGACAATCCAAACTTCAACGCGGGCAGGGGCGCAGTGCTGACGCGCGAAGGCGTGGCCGAGCTTGACGCGTCGATCATGGATGGACGCGATCGGCGCGCGGGGGCTGTGGCGCAGGTTCGCACAGTGAAGAACCCGATCCGCGCCGCGCGCCATGTGATGGAGCATTCCGGTCTTGTGATGTTCGCCGGGCCGGACGTGGACGACATGGCGGTCAAGGCTGGGCTCGAGATCGTGCCGCCGGAGTATTTCATCACGCCGCGCCGGCTGGACGCGCTGAAGCGGGCGATGGCGGGTAATCTCATGCCGATGGATCGCTTTGGAACTGTCGGCGCCGTGGCAATGGATCGGCAGGGCAATCTGGCGGCGGCGACATCGACGGGCGGCATGAACGCCAAGCCGCCGGGTCGCGTGGGTGACAGCCCTGTCATCGGCGCGGGAACTTATGCGGAGAACACATCGTGCGCCGTTTCGGCGACGGGCGATGGCGAGTTCTTCATCCGCGCCGGCGTCGCCCGTATGATCTGCGCGCGCGTGGATATGCAGAAGCTGTCGGCAGAGCAGGCCGCGCAGGCCACTCTGGATGAGGTGAAAGCGCTGGGCGGCACGGGCGGCGTCATCGTGCTGAGCCATGATGGCAGCGTCGCGCTGAGCATGAACACGGAAGGCATGTTCCGTGGCCGCGCCGATGCCAGCGGTGTGCGCGCGGTTGGGATTTACGTGGACGAGTAGAACGGTTCCCTCAGCGTTCCGGCCCCTTTCCTTTGATCGTCGGCGCGCGCAGGGTTCACCCCCCCCCCCCGGAGACGCGCCATGCAGAAACGTAAACTTGGAACTTCGGGGCTGACCATCGCGCCGCTAGTGCTTGGCGGGAATGTGTTCGGGTGGACGGCGGACAAGGATGCGTCGTTCGCGGTGCTCGATGCGTTCGTCGGCGCGGGCTTCGATGCGGTCGATACGGCGGATGTGTATTCGCGCTGGGCCCCGGGGCATCAGGGTGGCGAGTCCGAGACCGTGCTGGGCGAATGGATGAAGGCGCGCGGCAAGCGCAACAAGGTGACGCTGATCACCAAGGTCGGCAGCGAGATGCCGGCGGGCAAGGGGCTGACATCGGCCTACATCCAGTCGGCGTGCGAGGCGTCGCTGAAGCGGCTTCAGACCGATCATATCGATCTGTATTTCTCGCACTTCCCGGACAAGGACACGCCCATCGAGGAAACGCTGGCGGCGCACCAGCGACTGATCGATCAAGGCAAGGTGCGCGCTGTCGGCGGATCGAATTACGACGCGCCGGGGCTGACAGCGGCGCTGGCGTCTGGCGATGGCAAGGTGCGTGCGCGCTATTCCGTCCTGCAGCCGCACTACAACCTGCTTGTCCGCGATCAGTATCAAGGTGCGCTGGAGAATATCTGCATCAGCGAAAATCTCGGCGTGATCCCGTACTTCGCGCTCGCCAGCGGATTTCTCACGGGCAAGTACCGCACCGAAGCTGATCTCAAGAAGAGCGCACGTGGCGGCCGGATGAAAGAGCTGCTGACGGGTCGTGGGCCAGCCGTCCTGGCGGCTCTTGATACGGTGGCAGCCGCCTACAAGGCGACGCTGGCGCAGGTCGCGCTCGCTTGGCTGATGGCGCGACCGAGCGTGACGGCACCGATCGCGTCTGCAACGACGGCGCAGCAGATGAAGGAACTGACGCCGGCTGCGGACCTGAAGCTTACGGCGGAAGACATGGCGGCGCTGGACGCTGCCTGAAGCAGCTGCTGGCACCGGGCAGGGAGCCCCGCCGCCAGCTTGCCGATCGTCGGAGGACTACTCGGCAGCTCCGCTCGTGGCGGCAGGCTTTTCGGTCGCCAGCAACGGGATAGGCGTGCCCTTCACAGCAACATTCGTCTCATCAAGCGGCCGATGCGAGAGGAAGTAGACCATCGCGTTGAACAGCACGAACTGCGTGTCCGGGTCCTTGGCGGCAGCCGCGTTTATCGGGCCGTGATAGACGATTTTCCAGCCGATCGGATCGATGACAAACGCTTCGCCCGTCTGGGTGACGCCTAGGCTCTTCGCAACGGCCTGCGTCTCGTCATCGAGGATCGGCAGCGCCACGTTGAGTGCAGCGGCCTCAGCAGCGATCGTGATGCGCGTGTCGGTCTGGCTGGAATTGAGCAAAAAGTACTCAGCCTGTCCGAACATCGCCTTCAGGCTCTCGAGTGTCTTGATCGACTCGCGGGACAGCGGGTCGCCATTGACCTGAGTTGCGATCACGATTGCTGGAGCATCGACT
>JBBATZ010000091.1:0-10070 GCA_040398425.1 Hyphomonadaceae bacterium | reverse complement strand
AAGGCCAGCAGAGGGAAGAACCACAGCAGGTATGGCAGGCAGCGGAGCACATTTTCCCTATCGACCAGCGCGAGGCTGATGCAGGCGCAGAGATAGGTCGTGAAGTAGAGCCCCGCCAGCGACGACACCAGGGATGTCGCCCGCTCGGGTGAGCGGACCAGGAGCACAAGCAGAATCGAGGACAGGATCACGCAGCTGCAGATGAGCCAGCTTTCAGGTCCCCTTAGGGGCCCGCACACCACGCCGAAGACCAGACCGAAAAGCGCGCCAACAAGCGCCACCGCGATACCGATCGCAACCGCCTAGCCTGCAAGGCGGCTCTGGAGGTCTGTGGGCCGTCGCAAGGCGTTCACGCGCTCAAATCCTTCAATGCAGGGCTAGCCCCGTGCTACGCAGTCGCGTCTGGCGTGGTGAGACAAGCCCTGATCTCGGCAACGAGGCAGGCAGTCTTGAAGGGTTTGGCGAGCGTGCGCGTAGCTCCCAGCACACGCGCAGCACGCAGATAGACATCAGTAGCAGTGACGGCAGATCCAAGCTGAGCATTCAACGAGCCGCCCGTCATGGCGATGATCGGGATCTGCGATCCGCTGAGGCGAAGCTGGGTTATGAGTTCGATACCCTCGAATTCGGGCATGACGATATCCGTGACGATGACATCGACGACTCCGGACTTGAGAACCTTCAGACATTCGCGCCCGTTGCAGGCCTGCAGAACGCTGAACCCGGCCGCTTCGAGCCCGAATTTCAACGTCTGCCTCACCATCCGATCATCATCGACGAGCAGGATGTTCATTTCGGCTTACCCCCGGGGCGGAGCGCGCGATATCGGCGCGGCCCATGACCAAAAGATTAAAAAATGGGGCGCGGAGATTAACGATTTGGGCGAACAAGGCGGCGTGGGATGGGCCTAAGCCGCCTTGCGCTTCGCACGGTTGATCGCCGCGTCGAGTGCGGAGAGGAAGGCCGAGCGGTCTTTCGGCGAGAACGGCTTTGGGCCAGTTGTGATTTCACCGACGGAGCGCAGGTGTTCCATCAGGCCGCGGGTCGCGAGCGCCGCGCCGATCATGTCGGAGGTGAAAACCTTGGCGGTGGGCGAGATGACCTCTGCGCCCTTTTCGAGCGAGCGGCCTGCAAGCGGAATGTCGTTGGTGACAACGACATCGCCAGGCCCTGCCCGCTCCGCGATCCAGTCATCGGCGATGTCGGGCCCGGCATCGACCAGCACGAAGCGGATGCGCGGCTCCATCGGCGTGCGGATGAAGGAGTTGGCCACGACAAGAACGTCCCAGCCGACGCGGCGGGCGACCTTGTAGATTTCGTCCTTCACCGGGCAGGCGTCTGCATCGACGTAGATCGTTGGCATGGCCGGGATTTGAACGGGATGACGGCGGAAGTCCAGACGCGCCTGGCTGCAACCGTCGCCCCTTTTCGTTAGTTCGGCTTCGGCAAAAGCTCGCCCTGCTTAATATCGGTCGAGCCGACCGGAAGATCGACGCTGTAGCCGTCCCAGCCCGCCACCCACTGGTCGGCCGGCCGCACGGCGGCGACGCCGGCGAAGTACAGCGGGTTGCTCACCTGGATGGACGGGATGTGGTGGGTGTAGACTAGGAATTTCACGCCGGCATCGTTGGCCATCTTCGCAGCGTCGACGGGGCTGACGTGATAGTCGGGAATGTCGCTCATGATCTTGGCGACGCGCGGATTGCCGGCGGCGGACATCTGCTTCTGGACCAGGGCGATCATGGCAGGCGAGAGAGATTCCGACACCAGCACGTCCGCGCCTTTGGCGTTCTCGACCAGGTTGGCGGAGAGTGCAGTGTCGCCGGTCAGTACGACGGAGCGCCCCTTCCAGTCGAAGCGATAGCCGACGGCGGGACGGATGGGGTCGTGATCAACTTCGAAGGCGGTGACCTTGAGATTGCCATCCTGCAGGATGACTTCCTCTGCATTGAGTGCGCCTGTGAACGCTGCACCGAACTCTTTCGCGACGAGCGGCGACGTCTCGATGTTCACGACGCCGGCGCCGTGGTGCGCAAGGCGCAGACGCGCGTCTTCGGCGTAGGCCGTGTTGAAGCCATCGACGATCGGCTTGATGCCGTGCGCGCCGTAGACGGGCAGCATCTGCGTGCGGCCAGCCACCATGGTCTGCATGCGGAACTCGCCGAGGTCGCCGATATGGTCGGAGTGGTAGTGCGTGAGGAAAATCCCCGCGATACGCGATCCGGGAAACTGCATGCGCTGGAGCTGTTCCCAACTCTCCGGGCCGGTGTCGATCACGTAGGCCTTGTCGCCAGCGACGACGATGGTGCAGGCCTTGGCACGGTTCGGGTCGGGCAGCGGCGAGGATGTGCCGCAGAGGATAACGCGCAGCGCCTTGCCGTCGAAAACTTCAGTCATGGCAGGCGTGAGCGGCGCTGGCGCCTGGAAGGCAACGGGCGCTTTGGGATCCGGCGCGGAGCTGGCGCAGGCGGCAGTCGTGAGAGCCATAAGCGCGCTACCCAGTCGCCGTGTCGGATATAGCTTCACGTCATCGCTCCCACTATGTTACCGATCCGTAGCGAACAGTCAGGCGCCACGCAAGGTTGATTGCAGCGGTGGATTGGGCGATTTCAAAGTTTGAGTTTTCAAAGAGGGCCACACAATGAAGCTTCGTCTCGCCAGCCTTGCCATTTTCACCGCGCTGGCCGTGTCTTCACCCGCACTGGCGCAGGGCGATGACATGAGCCCAGCTCGTCTCGAAAAGCTGGACAAGGAGGCGGCCGAGCTGAAGCTGTCCGTCAATCACGCCAAGGCGATGGACATTGCCCGGGCCAAAGGCGTCGCCACGGTGCGAGAGATGAAGCTCACCAAGCGCGGCAACTGGAAAGTCGAAGGCACGGACGCGCAGGGCCACAAGATCGAGGTCCGCATCGACGGCAAGAACGGCAAGGTCGAAAAGGTGGAGCGCGAATAACGCAGCCTGATCGAGCCCTCAGGCAAACTCGACCAGCACCTCGTCGGCGGCAACGCTGGCGCCGGCGACGGCGTTGACCGCCTTCACGACGCCATCGGCTTCCGCGCGGATGATGTTCTGCATCTTCATAGCCTCGACGATGCAAACCGCTTCACCGACCTTTACGTCCTGCCCGACAGCGACCGCGACAGAGACAACGAGGCCGGGCATCGGGCTCATGATGAGTTTGGAGGTGTCGGGCTTCTGCCGTTCCGGAAGGCGAGCAAACATCTCGGCCTGGGCCGGGGTGTAGAGCTTCACACGCGCCTCGACGCCGAGGCGGCGCAGGATGAATCCTTCTTCAGTCGACGCAATTGAAAGTGCGTAGGTCTGGCCGTCGAAGACCAGTTCCATCATCGATGCGCCCGGCTTCCATTGCGTGGACAGCTTGTGAACGTTCGTGTCGCCTGTGAATTCGATCTCGGCTTCGCCCATCTGGTACTTGATGTTCACCGGCGTGTGCTTGCGGCTCACGATGGCAACCCAGTCCTTACGTTGCGGGCGAGCGGGCTCTGTGCGACCGGAAATGCCGGACAGTCGCGTGCGGATCAGCACGTTTGCATAGGTCGCGACGGCGATGAGCAGCTTCTCGACTTCGGGTGACGCATCGGCCCCGTGAAACCCGTCAGGGAATTCTTCCTTGATGTAGCCGGTGGTGATCTTGCCGGACTGGAAGCGCTTCTGGTCCAGCACGGCCGCGAGGAAGGGAGAGTTGTCCTGGATGCCCTGCACTTCCAGGCGCTCCAGCGCCTTGGTGTGGGTGGCGATCGCGGTGGCGCGGTCCTTTCCGTGCGTGATCAGCTTGGCGATCATCGGGTCGTAGAACATCGAGATCTCGTCGCCCTCGCGGACACCGGTGTCGATGCGAACGGTCCCCTCGCCCAGCTTGCCTTCGGCAGGGAAACGCATGCGTTTCAGGCGGCCAATGCTGGGAAGAAATCCACGATAAGGGTCTTCGGCATAAATGCGCGACTCAAGCGCCCAGCCCTTGATGCCCACATCCTTCTGCTTGATCGCGAGCTTTTCGCCGGCGGCGACACGCAGCATCTGCTCGACCAGATCATAGCCGGTGATCATTTCTGTCACCGGGTGCTCGACCTGCAGGCGGGTGTTCATCTCAAGGAAGTAGAAGTTACGCTGCCCGTCGACGATGAACTCGACCGTACCGGCGCTGTCGTATTGCACGGCGCGCGCGAGAGCGACGGCTTGCTCGCCCATCGCCTTGCGAGTCTCGGGCGTGAGGAAAGGCGATGGCGCCTCCTCAAACACTTTCTGGTTGCGGCGCTGGATCGAGCATTCGCGTTCGTTGAGGTAGACGAGGTTGCCATGTTTGTCGCCAAGCACCTGGATCTCGATGTGGCGCGGCTGGTCGACGAACTTCTCGATGAAGATGCGATCATCCCCAAACGACGAGATCGCTTCGGCGCGAGCGCCGTCGAAACCCTCTTTCGCTTCGGCAGCGTTGAACGCGATGCGCAGCCCCTTGCCGCCGCCGCCGGCCGACGCCTTGATCATCACCGGGTAGCCGATCGAGTCAGCGATCTTCACGGCCTCCTTCGAGTCGTTGATCAGGCCCATATGACCGGGCACGGTGCTCACGCCGGCTTCGGCCGCGAACTTCTTGGAGGTGATCTTGTCGCCCATCGCCTCGATGGCGTGGGGGTTGGGGCCGATGAAGACGATCTTCTCGTCCTGCAGGCGCTTGGCGAAGCCGGCATTCTCCGACAGGAAGCCGAAGCCCGGATGGACGGCTTCAGCGCCGGACTTGCGGACGGCGTCCACGATCTTGTCCTGCACGAGATAGCTTTGGGCAGCTGGCGAGCCGCCGATGTGGATCGCCTCGTCGGCCATCTCGACCGCCATCGAACTCGCGTCCGCGTCGGAATAGACGACGACCGTCTTCACGCCCATACGTCGGGCGGTCTTGATCACCCGGCAGGCGATTTCCCCGCGATTTGCGATCAGGATTTTCGAGAACATCCGTTACCCCGGCAGCCCTAAATTATGTGACGGCAAAGTGACTATAGCGGCCTGTCGGTCAAGGCGAATTTCGCGAAGGCGGGCCTTCGTCGAGCTCCTTGGCGCGCCCTTTTATGTCAACCTCGTCCATGCTCGTCGTAATCGACACAAGGATGGCCGTCGACCAACCAATCAGGATTAGGCCCATCACGCCTTCGATACCGGCGATGAGGCGGTGGTCGGGGGCCGGAGTGACATCGCCATAGCCCAGCGTCGTAAAGGTACTCGCCGAGAAGTAGAGCGCCGTCTCGAAGTCGCGAGGGAACTGGCCGAGGCCGGAATAAAGCACGGCATAGGCGAAAATCTCTATCGCATGGAGTGCGAGCAAGCCGAAAACCATCAGCACGACGGTAAACGTCCGCTCATGGGCGTGTCCCTCCCGTAGCGGCTTTACGTGATCCGATCCGTGAAGGTGTGTGAGCGCCCAGATACCGGCGGAATGGCAAAGCACGCAAACCACGATCATACAGGCGGAGATGGCGAGGTTCAGCAGCAGCATAAGGTGTCCTCAAGGCGATCCCGAATGCTTGTCCTGACGGGTCGAGCAAGCCAAGCGGCAATCGTGATTTTCAGACCTCGTTAACCGAGCCGACCGAAAGTCCGGCAGGACCCAAGGTCGCAACCCGAGCGCACGTCATGATATTCTTCGGAAAGCACAGCTGGCGTGGCGAATCCGGCCAACGCTACCACTTCAAGTGCGCGCTGACGAAGCACGGCATCCCGGACGATTCGGGCGGCATCTACATGTTCGTGAAACGCCGCTTCGGGTTCTTCCTGAAGGCGCTTTATGTTGGCAAGGCCGCCAACCTGCGCGGCCGCCTGCTGGGCCATGAGAAGTGGGGCAAGGCCTGGTGGATACTCGGCGCCACTGAGCGTCATGTGATGCGCGTGCCGACCGAAAACGAGCGGCGCATGATCGAGGAAGACCTCATCCGCGGC
Organism: Hyphomonadaceae bacterium; assembly: GCA_040398425.1. Lineage (GTDB taxonomy): Bacteria > Pseudomonadota > Alphaproteobacteria > Caulobacterales > Hyphomonadaceae > UBA7672. The sequence goes on along the minus strand of JBBATZ010000091.1, from coordinate 4,120 downwards.
ATCAAGCCCAGAATGAACGATGTGATGATGCCGCGCTGCGAAGACGATGCGCCAAACATCCCAGAGCTCCGAAGGAAATGGATGTGGCGTCGCAAGGTGGCGGCATGGCTCGGATCACTGGTCGGCAGAAAGCCCAAGCCACACAACCACCGCCCCGGCGAACATCAGCCCGGCTTCTATGATCCGTCAGAGCACAAGGCGCACGAATTCTCGCACTAGGCGGACAGCGCTACCTCAAGCGCGAACGACGTTTGGCGGTTGCCTGCCCGACAGCACCGCCTCGATCCCGTCTAGAGCCAGGCCGATCATCGCGGTGCGCGTCTCGATGGTGGCGCTGCCGATGTGCGGCAGCAGGAATGTGTTCTCGAGCTCGTTGAGGCGGGTGTCGAAATTCGGCTCCTTCTGGAAGACGTCCAGACCCGCAGCGCCGACCTGACCGGATTTGAGCGCATCCAGAAGCGCATCCTCATCGACCAGACTACCGCGGGCCGAGTTAATGAAGATGGCTCCGGGCGGCAGCATGGCGAAGCGCTCACGCGTCATCAACACGCCCTGCCCGCCCGGCAGGTTGAGGCTGAGCGCCTGGCAGTGCGGCAGCATATCTTCCAGCGTCGCAAAATAGCGCGCGTCGCCTTCCAGGTCAGGCGAGAGGCGGGTGCGATTGTGATAGAGGATCGGCATGCGGAATCCGCGCGCGCGATCCGCCACGGCACGGCCGATGCGGCCCATGCCCACGATGCCCATCGTCTTGCCGGTCACCTCGACGCCGAGGCCCTGGAAGAACCCGTTCCGGATCTTCCAACCACCATCCATGTTGCGCACATGCTCCTTTGCGCGGCGTGCGGCGCCGAGCAGGAGCAACATGTGGGTGTCGGCGGTGGCGTCCGTGAGGACGTCGGGCGTGTTGCAGATGACGATGCCGCGGGCGTTGGCGGCGGCCACGTCGATATGGTCGAAGCCGACGCTGGTGGTGGCAATCACCTTCACGCTGGGCGGCAGCTGGGCAAGGTGTTCGGCGCGGAGCGGCATGCCGAGCGAGACGAGCAGACCATCCGCGCTATGGGCCAGCGCGGCGGCGATGGTTTCATCGGTCTTCAGATGCCGCTCTGGTGCGATGCAGTCGAACGCGGCGTGCACCCGATCCAGGACCTGCGCCGGGATCGGAAGCGAGGCAACGAGGCGGCCAAGCCTTGTCAATAAGCGCCCTTCCCGTCGTCGAAGCCCTCACCGTGCTTGATGTTGCGCTTGTAGGTTTCGGGCAGGAAGAACAGCGCAACCACGAAGGTGATGCCCGCGATGATCACGGGATACCAGATGCCAGCGTAGATGTTGCCCGTAGAGGCCACAACGGCGAAGGCGATGGTGGGAAGCAGGCCGCCGAACCAGCCGTTTCCGATGTGGTAAGGCAGCGACATCGAGGTGTAGCGCACGCGGGCCGGGAAGAGTTCGACGAGCATGGCGGCCATGGGGCCGTAGACCATCGCGGTGCAGAGCTGCGTGAAGAACAGCAGCGCGATCACCATCGCGGAGTTGACGAGGCCTTTGTCGGCGCTGGCGGGATAACCCGCCGCCTTCAGGGCCTCGCTGACCTGGGCGTTGTAGGCGGCGATCGCCGGAGCGCGTGCGGCCACGTCCATCGTTTCAACAGCTGGCGCTGGATAGGACTGGCCGCCGATAAGGATTTCGGCAGGGCTTCCGGCCGGCAGGGGCTCGGCGTTGTAGCTGACGCCCGATTTGGACAGCAGCGCTTTCGCGACATCGCAGGATTGCGAATCGAACTTGTTCTTGCCCACCGGATCGAACTGCAGCGCGCACGCTGCGGGATCGGCGCGAACAACAACCGGCGAGGAATCCACCGCGGCATAGAGCGCCGGGTTCGCCGATTGGGCCAGCATGTGAAACAGCGGGAAGTAGGTGAGCACCGGGATGAGGAGGCCAGCGAGGATCAGATTGCGGCGACCGATCTTGTCTGAAAGCCAGCCGAAGAAGATGTAGAAGGGCGTGCCGATGAGGAGCGAGATCGCCACCAGCGTATCCGCCTGCGCGGGATCCATGCGCAGGGTCTGCTTCATGTAGGTGAGGCCATAGAATGTGCCGGTGTACCAGATCACCGCCTGCCCCATCACGCAGCCGAACAGCGCGATCAGCACCCACTTCACGTTCTTCCAGTTGCCGAATGCCTCCGAGAGCGGCGCCTTCGAAGTAGCGGCTTCTTCCTTCATCTTGAGGAAGACGGGGCTTTCGTTGAGCTGAACGCGGATCCAGACCGAGATAATCAGCAGGAAGGCCGACAGCAGGAACGGAATACGCCAGCCCCACTCATTGAAGTCTTCCGGCGACATCACCGAGCGAACGCCGAGGATGACCAGAAGCGAGATGAACAGGCCGATCGTCGCCGTGATCTGGATCCACGACGTAAAGAAGCCGCGACGGTTGGCCGGTGCGTGCTCGGCGATGTAGGTGGCGGCGCCGCCATACTCCCCGCCAATGGCGAGGCCCTGAAGCACGCGCAGTGCGACCAGCAGGATCGGTGCGATTACGCCAAGGCCCGGACCCATCGCCTCGAAGAAGTCCGCGCCAGGCAGCAGGCCGACCACGAAGGTGGCGATGCCCATGATGATCATGGTGACGAGGAAGGTGTTCTTGCGGCCGACAATGTCGCCGATTCGGCCAAACGCCAGCGCGCCGAACGGACGCACGATGAACCCGGCAGCGAAGGTGGCGAGCGCCAGGATGTACCCCGTCGTCTCGTTCACGCCGGAGTAAAAGTGCATGTTGATGTTGGCGACGAGGGATCCGTAGAGGAAGAAATCGTACCATTCGAACATGGTGCCGACGCTGGACGCGCCGATGACCAATGCTCCGTTCTGCTTCTCAGGCGCAGCGGCGGGCGCCGGGCTAACGGTTTCCATGGTGTCACTCCCCTCGCCGCCTCTGGGCGGTCGTAATTGTGCCGGGAAGCTGCAACGGCATGACGCAGAGGGCAAGGCGAAAGGCGGTGCCGGACCTCGCCACCAGCACGGGTTTGTGAGACTTTCGCGAATATGCGGTGGGGAGATAGCGAATGAGGCTTGTACTGCTAGCCTTGGCGACCGTCTTTTGCGCGGGCGCGGCATTCGCTCAGGACATGCCGTGCAGGCCCCCGGACGGTATCACACAGAAGGCAACGAAGACGTTCGTCGAAAACTACAATGCGGCTCAGCGAGCGTTGAACGCGAAGGATTGGGCTGGCGCGATCGGCGGCGCGGCGCTGGCGCGACCTCACGCGATCTACGGAGTGCAGCAGGCAATCCTCCTGCAAATCGAGATCGTTGCCTACGACGGTTGGGGGGCGCTGGAGTCGCTCAGGACAAAACTGGAGGTGGCAATCCAGTCTCCTTGCCTATCAGAGGCCGACCGGGACAATTACCGACGGATGTTGGCCGAAATAACTTCAAAGCCAGCTGCACCTCAACAGCGCTGAGAATTTGCGAGCCGAGCCGGTCTGTCGCAGACTGAACGGAATTCCGGAGGGACACATGATCCGCACATCCACCATCGCGCTAACCGCGGCAATACTGGCGCTTGGGGCCTGTCAGCCTGAAAAGCCGTCGGAGCCGACGGCTACTGAACAGTCAGCCACGGCGGAGACGCCCGTGACAGCGCCCGCAACCGCCTCCGTTGATCCGGCCGCTTCTGCTTACCTTGCGGGCGCGGACAAGGTGTTCGCCCTGCTCGCGGACTCGAAGGACCTGGCAGCTGTCGAGGCGGTCAAACCGCAAGTCACCGCGATCTATGCCGAGATGGCTGCGCCGGCGGCGACGCTGAAAGCCATGACCCCGGAACAGCGGGCCATCGCGTTCGGTTCGGAAGCTGCGAAAGCCGACATACTGAACAAGGTCGGGGCGACGCTGTCAGGGCACTCGTACAACCCCGAGACACTACAGGCTGTCGGCGCGCTGATCGACCAGATGCCAGAGATGGATTGAAGGTCAGACAGAGGCAACCGCACGCTGTGCGAGCGGTCGCCAGTCCCGCTCCAACTACAGCGGAATGTTGTCGTGCTTTTTCGACGGATTCGACAATTGCTTGTTCCTGAGCGTGCGCAGTGACCGGATGATGCGCTTGCGCGTGTTGTGCG
>JBBATZ010000090.1:0-10072 GCA_040398425.1 Hyphomonadaceae bacterium | reverse complement strand
TCTGCTTGGCGCCGTCCTCTGCTGGATGATCGAGGCCAAGGTTGCCGGCGACATGAAGCTCGCAGGCGTTGCGTTTCGGCGGGACGCAACGCTGAGGGCCGAAGATGCTGCTGGCCTGATCGATGGCAAATTGCGCCAGATCCATCAGGGGCTGCGTACAATCGGTCTGCTGCCAAGCGTGCAGCGCATCGAGCGTCACGGCGAACCTGTGGAGGGCGACGCAGCGCAAACCATTCAGCAACTGTATAACAGTCTGAAGCTCAACGTAGACGTCTCCGAAGTTTATGTCGTTCCGGTCGACTTCAATCCAGAACGAATTGATCCGGCCACTGGAAGGCTGGAGGAGCCAATTCTGAGTTTTGACCAGCTGATTTCGGTATCGGCGACTAAATCGAAAGATGATGCTGTCGAGGTGGGCAGGGCGCCTGAAGTCGAGCTTCAAGAGTATCGCGTGCTAGCCACGCAATTGTCCTGGTTGCAGCGTCGCTTTCCGACAGCCGAATCCTTCGACGTGTTTGAGCGCCCGATGTTGTCCTCGGCCGAGGTCATCACGTGCGACAACACGGTCTTCAACACCACGGGTAAGGACGCAGACCGGAAGGGCATCATGTTGTCCGTTCCTTTCTACGACAAGGAGGGAAGACTGCGTGGATTGGTATCGGCCACTGTCCGCACAGCGGCGCTTGCCGGTTATCTGCCACGTAGCGACTTCGCGCTCATCAATGCCGCGCATGGCTTCAGCGTGCTGTCGCCCGAGGCGGGCATGCAACATTCTTCGCTGTCATATGCAAAGCGAGGCGAGCCCGATCCGGATCTACCATTCTCTACAGCGGTCGAACTTTCGCAGACGGACCCGCAGGGGAACTGGATACTGTGGACTGGCCGGTCCAGCGACGTCTTTCTCAACAGCCCGCAAGTCATCTCGATAAGGACCTTCGAGGTGACGGCCTTGATAATCGGCGCTTTGCTTATGATCGTCATCATCGCCGTGCTGGTGATGATGCGTTCCGGCGCTCGTCTGCAGAGGACACGGCAGGCCCACCTGCAGGAGATCGCCGACGCGCGCGCCGCGCAGATCAGCGAAATGGAGATGGCGCAGGCAGCCATCGCCGAACGGGAGGCGAAGGCGGTGCGCCTTGCCAACGAACTGGAAGCGAACCAGGAAAAGCTGCGCTCCATGCTGACGGATCTCATGACCGCAAAGAACGCTGCGGAAGCGGCAAGCGTGGCGAAGTCGCAGTTTCTCGCGAACATGAGCCACGAAATACGGACGCCGCTAAACGGCGTCCTGGGTCTTGCCCAGGTCATGGCGTCCGAAGAGCTCGAAGCAGAGCACGCCGAAAAGATCGAGCTTATCCTCGAAGCGGGCAAGTCGCTGCTCGTATTGCTGAATGATGTGCTGGACCTCTCAAAAATCGAGGCAGGCAAGCTTGAGATAATGACCGCGCCGGGCGATGTCGCTCAGACCATCGGCGGCACGGTTCAGCTCTTCCGCGCACAGGCAGAGGGCAAGGGTCTGTCGCTCATTTTCGATGCGCCTGAGAAACTGCCGCCGATGCATCACGATCCGGACCGGGTACGTCAATGCGTCTCCAACCTCATCTCTAATGCGATCAAGTTCACCTCCTCTGGGTCGGTCACCGTTACACTGTCGGCCAAGGCGCGGGTCGACAGCGAGTACGTCGTCATGGTGCAGGTCCGGGACACCGGCATAGGCATGGACGAGGCGGCAATGTCGCGCCTCTTCAGCGCGTTTACACAGGGCGACAACTCGACGAGGCGCCGTTTTGGCGGCACGGGGCTTGGCCTCGCAATCTCGCGCGCACTTGCCCGCAAGATGGGTGGAGATGTTCGCGTTCGCTCGAAAGTCGGCGTAGGCTCAAGCTTCGCCCTGTTATTCGCCGCCCATGAAGCTCCCGCAGAAATTCGTAAACCGCAAGCGCCGGCTATGCAGCGCGCGGAGGAGGATATGAATGAACCGCTGCGCGGCGCGCGTATACTTCTGACGGACGACAACGCGCTCAATCGCAAGATCATCCGCCTGATGCTGACGCCGTTGGGCTGCGAGATCACCGAAGCCGCCAATGGGCAGGAAGCTCTGGATCACCTGAACGCGCAGGATTTCGACCTCGTACTGCTGGATGCGCACATGCCGGTGATGGACGGTGTTGAGGCGATCCGGCGCATTCGCATGACGCACGAATACTGGCGCACGCTGCCTGTGATTGCGCTGACCGCAGATGCGATGGCGGGCGATCGCGAGAGGTATCTTGCCATGGGTATGTCGGAATACCTGCCGAAGCCCGTCGACAAGCAGGCATTGATCGCAACCATGTGCGAGCTGCTGGTTCCAGGATCTACGGTCGCGCTTGTTCCGGCGCTGACCGGCACTTGAGCGTCAGTTGAGACAGATCACGTCGTTTGGCTTGCTGACCAGGAACGCGTTTGCGTTCTGCCTTAGCGTGAGAAAGCTGCGGATGCCGGAGACGCAGGGCGGCAGGTTGATCATCGCCTCCATCTGCGTGTCGCTGGCGTTCTTCTTGCTCACGTGCACGAATACCGATGGGAAGTTGTTGAACTGAAAGATGGCTGGGCCGGTCGTGCCAGTGATTACGGCGTTTGGCGTCCCGCATTCTCCTGCAGCCAGGCCCCGACCATCTGAATCAATACGCGTCGTCGCCGGTTTGAACTCCTGCGAGACGATGATGCTTGTTGGCGCATAGATCGTGCGCACTGCGCCGGTCGTCTCCTTCATCGTGATTGTCTCGTAGGTGATCCGGCTGTCGCGGTAGGGCAACGCGCCGGGCATCTGGCCGAACGCAAAGTCCTTGCAGATGACCGTGATGCCGCCCGTGACCGGCGCTGCTGGCGGCCTGGCGCCGCCGACTGGTTTCACCACCGGCACCTTGGGCGGGGTCGGCGGCGTGGGCTTTTGAGCCTCCGCTCGGGACACGATAGCGAACGCGGTCAGGACGATCAGGGCAGCGACCCCACGTGAAAACGTCGACATACCAGCCTCCAGCGAACGTGCGCTGAAACGCTAGGCCTGTTCGTTGTCCGGGCCAATTCGCCTCGCTGCAGGTCGGGACGCTTGCCGGGCCCCCGGTTTCCCGTCATTGCTCCTGTTCGACCCTGAGGAGACAGACTTTGGCGATCCACCACCACGAAGGCGACCTGCCGGCGAATGTGAAGTTCGAGGGGTCCGTCGCCGTCGACACCGAAACAATGGGCCTCAGCCCGTTCCGCGACGCCCTTTGCGTGGTGCAGCTGTCGGATGGCAAGGGCGATGCCCACGTCGTGCGGCTGCAGCGGCCAGATTACAATTGTCCCAACCTCAAGAACCTGATGGCCAACCCACGGGTCCTCAAGATCTTCCACTACGCCCGTTTCGATGTCGCGATGATCCAGCAATGGCTGGGTGCCCCGTGTTTCCCGGTTTACTGCACCAAGATCGCCTCGCGGCTGGCGCGCACCTATACCGACCGCCATTCGCTCAAGGAGCTGGCGAAGGAACTGGTCAATATCGACATGTCCAAGGCGCAGCAGAGCTCCGACTGGGGCGCTGACAAGCTTTCGGACGCGCAGCTTAGCTACGCTGCGTCTGACGTCCTTTACCTCCACGAGATCAAGGCCAAGCTGGACGGCATGCTCCAGAGGGAAGGCCGGACCGAGCTGGCCCAGGCCTGCTTCGATTTCATTCCCGTGCGGGCTGCCCTCGACCTGTCCGGGTGGGGCGAACAGGACATTTTTGCACATAGCTGAGGAAATCCGGCGGGCTGGGCCTCACCGGGGCCAAAATGTGGCCCATCTGGGAAGTTTCGCTGCGACCTGCCCGTTTCGCTGAACCGTCGAGCGATCTAGGTTGAAGCATGAGTCTTGCCGCCCAGTCCGCACACACAATGGCCCTATGGGGGCCCCGGCGCGCCATCTCCCTCAAGGATGCGCGCCAGCGGACCGCGCTTGTGCATATCCTGCGTCTGCTGTTCACGGTCGGTGCCGTGCTCTCGGCTGGTTGGCTTCTGGGAACTGTCATCGAAAGCAGCCTGCGCGACCGCACCGCCCCCACCAGCACCACTGGCGTCAGCGTGACCGTGCACGCCCCCCGTTTCGACGGTTTTGACAGCCAGGACCGGCCCTACACCCTCACAGCGATGACTGCCCAGCGCCGCAGAGACAACCTGTCGCTCGTCGATCTGGTGAACCCCCGACTCAAGGATTACACCTCCACAACCGTCCAGGCCCGCGAGGGCGTGTGGAACGCGGAGCTTGAAGTCCTCGACTTGCAGGGCGATGTCGTGATGACAGATGCTGCGGGCTACACCTTCACATCCCAGAAGACGCGCATGTATGTCAAAGACAGCCGCGTCGAGGGTCAAGAGCCGCTCAACGGTCATGGCCCCATTGGCGAGGTGCGGGCCGACGCCTATGAGGTGCTCGAGGACGGCGACCGGATTATCCTGAAGGGGAATGTCTGGACGCGGTTCACACCGAAGAAGAGGAAGAACCGATAGGCCGGTTTGGCGTTCGGTTGACAGGATGATGGTTATGACCTGGTCACGGCTAGCAATCGCCTTCCCCGCGGCAGCGGCGTTTATCTCGCTTGCTGGCGCTCCCGCATTTGCGCAGATCGGCCAGAGCGATGCTCCGGTCGAGATCACCTCGCAGCAGGGCGAGTACCTGCAGAACGAGGGCCGGGGCGTCTATACGGGCAATGTGGTCGCCACTCAGGGCGAGTCGCAGATCAAGACCGACAAGCTTACGGTGATTTGCTCGAAGTCGCCCGAGCAGGGCGGTGGTGCAGCTCCCTCATGCGATGAGCTCGAAGTGCTCGTAGCCGAGGGCAATGTCTTCTATTCCGCGCCCGATGTCCGCATTCGCGGCTCCAAGGCTGAGTACGACTTCCCCAGCGACACCATCACCATCACCGGCGACGTGATCCTGTCGCGTGGCGAGGACGGCGTCGTGCGTGGCACGCGCGTGATCTACAGCATTGGCGAGGGCCGCACGGTCATAACGGCCGGGGAGAAGCGCGTCATCACTGTGTTCAACACCGCGAAAAAAGCGCCTCCGGCAGCTCCGGCCACGCCGCCTGCCCAACCGGCTCCGACCCAGAACTGAGATCCGCATGAACGCGCGCAACGAGACGGCTCCAGTCGCCTATGAGGCGGACGACCGCGACGGCCTGCGGGCGAGCAACCTCGCCAAGTCGTTCAGGGGCCGCCAGGTCGTCAAGGATGTCAGCCTTCACCTTAAGCGCGGCGAGATCGTCGGCCTTCTCGGCCCTAACGGGGCTGGCAAGACGACGTGCTTCTACATGATCATGGGGCTCATCACTGCCGACGGCGGCAAGGTGACGATGGATGGCGCTGATATTACGGCGCTGCCGATGTACCAGCGCGCGCGTCTTGGCGCGGGCTACCTGCCTCAGGAAAACTCGATATTCCGCGGCATGAGCGTCTGGGACAACGTCATGGCGGTGGCCGAACTCACCGAGGATACCACTGCGAAGCGCAAGGAACTGACCGCCTCCCTGCTGGAAGAGTTGCAGATTTCACGGCTGGCGAAACAGAACGCCAACTCCCTGTCGGGCGGCGAGCGGCGGCGGGTGGAGATCGCCAGGGCGCTGGCCTCGCGCCCGCACTTCATGTTGCTGGACGAGCCCTTCACCGGCATCGACCCGCTGGCCGTCTCCGACATTTCGGACCTGGTCCGTTACCTCAAGGGTAGGGGGCTGGGCGTTCTTATTACCGACCACCAGGTCCGCGAAACGCTGGAAATCGTCGATCGCGCCTCGATCATTTACGACGGGAAGGTCCTGTTCGAAGGGACGCCGTCAGAGGTCCTGACCAACGAAGACGTCCGCCGCGTCTACCTTGGCGCCCGCTTCCAGTAGGCTTTTCGGCCACACCTTCAGCGTAAACATCCCTGTCCGAGGCCGAATTGGTCTGGGAAAGCCGCCGTTCGTGCAAAGTCGGGGTCCTCTGATTATGCAATTTTAATACCGCGGTAGTAGGTTAACCTGATTGGAAGTTCTGAAGCCGCAGCCGGGTTCGCCCGCAGCCGGCACGGGGAGGTTTGAGTGGCGCTTGCGCATCGTCTGCAGCTGAGACAGGGGCAATCCCTCGTCATGACGCCGCAGCTGCAGCAGGCGATCAAGCTGTTGCAACTCTCGAACGTCGAACTTCAGGAATACGTCGAAGCCGAGATCGAAAAGAACCCGCTGCTGACGCGCGCCGAAGGCGAAGGCCCGACCGGCGAGAACGACGCGCCGGATGTCGAACGCTCGGACCGCCGCGAGGAGATGCAGCTCGACGAGGCCAGCGGCGCCAACGAAGCCAGCCGCGAACTCGACGCCAGATCCGACGATGTCTACGAATCCGACGGCCCGTCCGAACACGGCTCCAGCTCTGCCGAGAGCGGCCCGTCCGCGCAGCTCGACTGGTCGAAGGCCGGATCGGGCAAGCAGGTGTCGGAAGACTTCGATTTTGAATCGATCACCGCCGAAGAAAAGAATCTACGTGATCACCTCGAAGATCAGCTGCAGCTCGCGGGCCTGAACGACGCTGACCGCCTGATCGCCTCGCGCCTGATCGACGAGACCGACGAAGCCGGCTTCATGCGCGGCGATCTACATGAGATTGCAGTCGCGCTCGGCACCGATGTCGAGGATGTCGAAGCGGTTCTTGGCGTCTGCCATGGCTTTGAGCCGACGGGCGTGATGGCGCGCAATCTTCAGGAATGTCTCTCGCTTCAGCTGATCGAGCGCGACCGCTTCGATCCCGCTATGCAGAAGCTGATGGAAAATCTCGAGATCGCAGCGCGTCGCGATTTCCGCCGTCTCGCAGACCTGTGTGGCGTCGACCAGGAAGACGTCATCGACATGCTTGCGGAGCTGCGCACACTGACGCCGCGCCCCGGCAGTGCGTTTGCGGGTGAACCCGCTCCAACGGTCACGCCGGATGTTTATGTCCGCGAAATGTCCAACGGTGCGTTCTCGGTCGAGCTCAATGCCGATACGCTGCCGCGCGTCCTGATCGATCGCACCTACTATGCCGAAGTCTCCAACCTTACGCGCACGGAGGCCGACAAGACATTCATCTCGGAATGCCAGGCGTCGGCCAACTGGCTGATCAAGTCGCTGGACCAGCGCGCCCGCACGATCCTGAAAGTGTCGAGCGAGATCGTACGCCAGCAGGATGGCTTCTTTGTCCACGGTGTGCGTGCGCTGCGCCCGCTCAATCTCAAGACCGTAGCCGACGCGGTCGAGATGCATGAGTCGACTGTATCGCGCGTTACATCCAACAAATACGTGGCAACGCCGCGCGGTGTTTTCGAGCTGAAATACTTCTTCTCCGCGTCAATCCCTGCAACGCAGGGCGGCGAGTCTCACTCTGCGGAAGCCGTGCGGCACCGCATCAAGGAGATGATCGAGAAAGAAAGTCGCGAGGCGGTGCTTTCTGACGATCAAATCGTGGAACGACTTCGCGCGCACGGCATTGATATTGCGCGCAGGACTGTCGCGAAGTACCGCGAGTCTCTCCGCATACCTTCTTCGGTCGAACGCAGGCGTATATTCGCAAGCGGCGGCTGATCGCGGGCGTTGACCTTCGGGTCTGGCAATCCCAAACTTGAGTTAAGACAAGTGAGGCCGGGCCAGTTGCGAGCATGTACAGCATGCGCGCCCACGAGAAGGAGCCACAATTGCAAGTCCAGATCGCAGGCAAGAAAATCGAAGTGGGCGCCGCGTTGCAGGAACGCATAGCCTTCGGACTGGAGTCGCGCGTATCGAAGTACTTCAACCGGACTGGCGAAGCGTTCGTCACGGTGTCGAAACCGGGCTGGGCCTTCTACGTCGACTGTTCGATCCATCTGCCCTCGGGCGTGACACTGCAGGCGCATGGCGAAGGCGATGATGGTTACCAGGCTTTCGAGATGGCGCTCGACAAGATCGAGAAGCGCGTACGCCGCTACAAGAATCGACTCCGCAATCATCGCGCGAAGGATGGAGCGTCGGTTGAGGCCGCGTTCGAGCGGATCATCGTTCCGCTGGAAGATACGGTTGATGGCGATGACAGCGCGGCGGTCGAATCCGAAGCCGGGGATTCCCCTGTCATCGTAGCCGAGGCCGACACGCGGATTCAGACAATGACCGTTTCCATGGCGGTCATGCAGCTCGAGCTGGCCGATTCCCCGGCAGTTATGTTCCGGAACGCCGCTCACGGGCGCCTGAACATGGTCTTCCGCCGGGCAGACGGTAATGTCGGTTGGGTCGATCCCGGCCAGGATGCCTGAGAGCAGATTTAGACTATTTCCGTAGGGCTCCAGTCCGGCTATCTCCCGCCGGCGGACCGGGCGTCGGGGCTCCTCTTTTGTCGGATTCAGTAGAGTGATGACCACAGCTTTTTCGGCAGGCGGCCTTTGATCATGTCGACCTTGGGCGAACTCCTCCTCCCCAGCGCCGTCGTCGCAAGGGCTCGTTGGCAGGGCCGGAAGCAGGTCCTGACGGAGATGTCGGGCCTGATGGCCCGTGCGCTCGGCCTTGACCCTCGCGAAGTCTACGAAGCGGTCCAGGAACGCGAACGGCTGGGGTCCACAGGCGTGGGCGAGGGGGTGGCGATACCCCACGCACGGATTGAGTCCATGACGCGACCCGTGGGCGGGTTTGCCCGCCTTTTGGAGCCTGCGGATTTCGAGGCCATCGACGAACGTCCGGCTGACCTGATCTTCATGCTCCTTGCGCCCACCGACGCTGGCGCTGATCACCTTCGGGCGCTGGCCCGTGCGGCCCGCGTGTTCCGTCAGGAACGCATCCGGGCAGCCCTGCGTCAGGCCCAGACCGAGGAGGCCGTTCTGGCCATACTGTCGCCGGATACGGTCACAGACGCCGCCTGATCGGCGCTTCCTGTCTTACCCCGCGTGAAATTCCACAATCTGCTGCGCCAGCCAATCCGGCTGCTCGAGCGGGACCATGTGGCCTGCGTTGCGCGCCAGGACGGCCTTCGCGCCGGGGATCAGGGCCGCCATGCGCTCTATGGCCTCCCAGAGCACGAAAGGGTCGCTGTCTGCGCCGACCAGCAGGACGGGGATTTCCAGCTCAGCCAGACGAGGCGCCATTGACGCGCGCGTGCTGGTCTCCTTCAGCTGAGCCACCAGTACCGCCTTGCCGAGGTCGCGGTCCATGGCCCGGATGACGTCCACGACCTGTGGATCAGCCTGACGCGAGGGATGGACGAACTGGTTCAGGCGGGTCGCCGGCATGCCGCGATAGTCGTGCTTCTCAAGCATCGCCAGGGCCCGCGCCCGGTCGGCCTTTTCCTGGTCTGTCAGGCCGAAGGCTGAAGACCCGACCGTGATGAGCGACGCGACTCGGCCGGGATTCGCGAGGGCGTATTCCAGCGCCAGATAGCCGCCCATCGAAAAGGCGACGAGATCGATCGGGTCCCTGACGGATGCGACGGAATGAATCAGGCCCAGCATTCCTTCCCGGGTCTGCTCCGTCTCGGTCGGCACATAGTCACAGGAAAAGCGCGGAATCAGGCGCTGCCAGACCGGTCCCCACAGCCTTTGGTCGCACATTGTCCCGGGCAGGAATGTCAGGATTTGCGCCATCGGACTTCCTTGCGTTTCCCCGCTTGATCCGGGGCGGGTCTCACTATAAGCAACGCGCTCCCAAATCGGAAGCGGCTCTCGGGCGGCAACCGAACCACGGATGTGGGGCCATAGCTCAGTTGGGAGAGCGCTTGCATGGCATGCAAGAGGTCGTCGGTTCGATTCCGTCTGGCTCCACCATTCCTTTCCTGATCCTAAGCGCCAAGTCTCCCCCCCGCCGGCGGGGTTGATCGGCCGCATAACGCAAACGGCCCGCGAAGCGATCGCGGGCCGTTCATGTATCGGGTCAGGGCAGGCGGGCACCGCCTAGCGTTCTTCCTCGCCATCCTCGACTTCGAGATCGGCGTCCTCCTCGAACTCATCCTCGTCGATGACCGTCAGATCGTCCTCATCCTCGTCATCATCGAGATCGTCGTCGTCGTCGTCGTCGTCGTCGTCGTCGTCGTCGTCGTCGTCGTCGTCG
>JBBATZ010000089.1:0-10813 GCA_040398425.1 Hyphomonadaceae bacterium | reverse complement strand
CCGCCATTGCGGCTGTTGAAAAGCGCCAAAAACGTGTCAACTCACAAGCCAGGCGGCTGATTCTGGGTGGCCGTGCCAGGCTGTAACTTGGCGGGCCTCAGGCAGGCGAAACAAACCAAAGGGTATCTACCAGGGGTGCCTGTTAGATGCAGATGCATAATGCTGATATTCGCAAACATAGTTCCATTTTTCGGCACAAATGTCCTCCCTCGAAGCTGCAGTCAGCGTTTTACGTTGTTACTCGACCACCTGTTCCGAGTTGACGGTGACCGAGGTCGCGCACAAGCTGAGCCTCCCCAAGAGCAATGTGTCACGCCTGTTGCGCGCCATGCGCAGTGTGGGGCTGCTCGGCAGCGCGCGTGATGGTCGCGGTTACAGTCCGGGTGTGATGCTGGTGGGTTTCGGCGAGGTGGCAGGCGCCGGGCATACGCTGGGTGTGCGTGCCCATGCGGCCGTGGCGGCCCTGTCCGAGCAGTCTGGTCATGCCGGTTTCGTGTCGGCCCTAGTGGGTCGGCAGATGGTGGGTCTCACCCATTGCGCTGGCCGCAATCCGCTGCAGGTGGGCGTGGCATTGGGCGACCAGAAACTGCATGTCGACGCCTGCGCCACCGGCCGCGCCCTGCTGGCCGTGATGCCTGATGACGCAGTCCGTGATTTGCTGGTGGGCCAGGTCTCGCGGGCCACGGCGCAATCCCCAGCCAGCATGGATGAACTGTTTGAGCGCCTGGCGCTAGTGCGCGAGCGCGGATATGCCGAGTCCCACAACGAGGCCGGCAAGGGCGTGGGTGCGATCGCGGTGGCGGTGCGCGACGAACGCACGGCCGAAGTCCTGAGCTTCTGCATCACCTTTCCCGAGGCGACCGTCGATGCGACGGAAGTTCGCTTCCTAGCTGCAGGCCTGCTGCAGGCCCGTGCCGACATCATGAGGACCCCGCTATGAGCACACCCACCCTGGCCGGCAAACGCTGGCGCGTCGGTTTCGATATCGGCGGCACCTTCACCGACTTCGTACTGTTCGACCGGCAGGCGGGCCGCGTGTTTTTGCACAAGCGGCTGACCTCGTCCGACGACCCATCGCGCTCGGCGCTGATCGGTCTGGAGGAACTGATGGAAAAAGCCGCGATCACGCTGGTCGAAGTGGACGACATCGTGCACGGCACCACGCTCGTAACCAACGCCATCATCGAGCGCAAGGGCGGCGCGCGTATGGGCCTGCTCACCACGGCGGGTTTTCGTGACATCCTGGAGATGGGCACTGAGCAGCGTTACGACATCTATGATCTGTTCCTGAAGTTTCCAGAGCCGCTGGTGCCGCGTGATCGTCGGCTGGAAGTGGCCGAGCGCCTGGACAGCCAGGGCCGTGTGGTCTTGGGGCTCGACCCGGCCGAGGTGCGTGTCCGGCTGGCTGAGCTGCAGGCCGCTGGCGTCAATGCGGTGGCGGTGTGTTTCCTGCACGCCTACCGCAACCCGGTGCATGAACAAATGGTTTCCGACCTGGCTGCGCGAGAGTTCCCGCAACTGGCCCTGTCGCTATCTAGCGCCGTGGCACCCGAGATCTCCGAATACCAGCGTTGTGTGACTACGGCCGCCAACGCTTTTGTACAACCCTTGATGAGCGCCTACCTAGAAAAGCTGCAGCGGGAGTTGTCCGTGCGCGGGTTCACGGGCGCCCTGCGGCTCATGCATTCCGCGGGCGGGCTGATGTCGCCACAAACTGCCTGCGCGTTCCCGATTCGCCTGCTCGAGTCCGGCCCCGCCGGTGGTGGCCTTGCCACGGCCTGGTTCGGCCAGCTGGCCGGCCACAAGGACGTGATCTCCTTTGACATGGGCGGCACCACCGCCAAGGCTGCGCTGATCGAGAACGGGCAGTTTGAGGTGATGCCGATGCTTGAGGCGGCGCGCGTGCACCGTTTCACCAAGGGTTCCGGCCTGCCGATAAAGACGCCGGTGATCGACATGATCGAAATCGGCGCAGGCGGTGGTTCCATCGCCGCCATCGATGCACTGGGCTTGCTCAAGGTTGGGCCGCATTCGGCCGGCTCGGCACCGGGGCCGGCGTGTTATGGGCTGGGTGGCGAAGACCCTACCGTCACTGACGCCTGCCTGCTGCTGGGGTATTACGACCCGGGATTCTTCCTCGGTGGAGCGATGCGCCTAGACCTGGTCGCCGCCGAACGCGCGATGCGCAAGGTGGCAGGCCAGCTCAAGCTCAGCGTGCCGCAGGCGGCGTGGGGCATCCACGCACTGGTGGTCGACAGCATGGCTGCCGCCGCGCGGGTGCACCTTGTCGAACACGGCAAGGACCCGCGTTCGTTCAGCATGGTCGGGTTCGGCGGTGCCGGACCGGCACATGCGGTGGATGTGGCGCGCGCACTGGGTGTGAAGGAGGTCATCATTCCGCCGGCGTCCGGTGCGGCATCGGCATTCGGTTTCCTGGCCGCACCGCTGTCGTTCGAGCAGGTGCAGTCGATGCCGGTCGAGTTGTCCAACCTGCAGGACGGTAATCCAGTGAACCAGGTGCTGCAGGCGCTGGAGGAGCAGGGCCGTGCCCAGCTGCGCATGGCCGGTGTGCCGGATACCGACATCACGGTCGCGCGCTGGGCCGACATGCGTCTGGTGGGGCAGATGCACGATATTCGCGTGGCGTTGCCGGGCGGGGCCATCGGCCAGGCCCAGGCGCTCGAACTGCGTGCGTTGTTCGTTCAGGCCTACTGCACCCGTTACACCTCAGTGCCGCCGCTGGCGCGCTTCGAGGCGCTCAATTTCCGGGTCAACTGCACCGGGCCGGTTCCCGAACTCGCGATCTCGGGCGCCCTGGCCGCAGGCGGTGCCCGCGACCCGTACAAGGGAAGCCGCATGGCCTGGTTCGGTGATGGTTTCGTTCCCACACCGGTGTATGACCGCGACGCGTTGCAGTCCGGCACCCGCCTGGTGGGCCCGTGCATCGTTGAGGAACGCGAGGCTACCACAGTGCTGGGGCCGCTGGACGTGGTCGAGGTCGACGTCGCGCTGAACCTGCGGATTGCCGTGGGCGTGCCTGCGGCGCGCCCCGTGACGGTGACGCACGAGACCCCGTTGCAAGAGGCAATTGCGCGCATCGAGGCCGACCCGATCGCACTCGAGATCATGTGGAGCCGCCTGGTCAACGTGGTTGAGGAGATGTGGCTCACGGTGTGCCGCACCGCGTTCTCGCTGGTCATCTCCGAGGCGCAGGACTTTGCCTGCGAGATCCTGAGCCCAGAGGGTGAGACGCTGGCGCATTCACCGCGAGCCATGCCGGTGTTCAACCTCACGCTTCCGCGCGCCGTGAAGGCGTTGCTGGAGCGCTTCCCGGCCTCCGCCCTGCAGGAAGGCGACGTGCTGATCACCAACGACCCGTGGTTGTGCGCCGGGCACCTGTTCGACATCGCCATCGTCACGCCCGTGTTCCTGGACGGCCGCGTAGTCGGCCTGTTGGGCACCGTGGGGCATGTGTCCGATATCGGTGGCACTAAAGATTCGCTGCGTGCGCGCGAAATCTACGAAGAGGGCCTGCAGATCCCGCCGATGAAACTCGTCGAGGCCGGCCGCATCAACGAGACGCTGGTTGCGCTGCTGCGCCAGAACGTGCGCAATGGCGAGCAGGTGCTGGGCGACATCTATTCGTTTGTCACCGCCAACGCCATGGGCGGGGAGCGCCTAGTCGCGTTCATGCGGGACTACGGCATGCAGGACCTCGCCGCACTGGCCGAGGTGGTGCAGTCGCGTTCAGAACGCGCGATGCGCGAGGCCATCTCCCGGGTACCGGACGGCTTGTACGAGTCGGTCATGTGGAGCAACCCGCTTGGTACGCCGATGCGTTTCCCGGTGCGCATCACGGTAGCGGGAGAAGGCATCGAGATAGATTTTGAGGGCGCGCCGCCGCAACTCGCTCAAGGAGGCCTGAACTCCACCCTGAACTACACCGAGGCGCACGCTACCTACCCGCTCAAATGCATGCTGACGCCGGGCGTGCGTGGCAATGCGGGTTGTTACCGCCCGTTCACTGTCAAGGCGCCCAAGGGCTCGATCCTCAACTGCGAATACCCGGCCTCGGTCGCAATCCGTACTCGCACTGGCTGGTACATCGCCCCCAACATCTTCCAGGCTCTGGCTGACGCCGTGCCGGCCCGGGTGCAGGCTTTCACCGGGCTGCCAGTGGCAATGACGGTGTATGGCCAGGACGCCACTGGCGCAACCTACTCCGACATGCTTTTCAGCGGCGGCGGGCAGGGGGCGAACGCAGGATCGGACGGCAAGTCGGGTCTGCTGTATCCGACGTCGGCCGCCAATACCTCGATCGAGATGATCGAAACGCGTACCCCGATTGTTGTGTTGGAAAAGGCCTTCGTCGTCGATTCGGGCGGCGCCGGCAAGTTCCGCGGCGGCATGGCGCAGCGGGTGCGTTTGCGCAAACGCGACGAGGACGCACTGCCGATGCTGGTGTCGGTCTACCCCGAGGGGGTTGGCCTGCATATTGCTGGGCTTCATGGCGGCCAGCCGGGTTTAGCTGCGCGCGGTGTGGTGCAGGATGCCACCGGCCAGGTCGTGCACGACTGTGGTGCCGGTGAACTTGTGACCCTGACGCGAACCGACCAGTTTGTCGAACTGACGCTGGCCGGGGGGTCGGGTTACGGCGAACCGCACACGCGGTCGGTTTCGGATGTCGCGCATGATGTGGCCATGGGCTGGATCACGCCCGAGGGCGCAGCGCTTGCGTATGGGCATACCGGTGCGGTCACGCCGGTGGATGGCCAACCTGCCGCCACGCCGAAAACGCTGGCGGTGTTCTGAACGGTCATTTTGGTTTTTTGTTGTTGTTCACAAAGGATTTTCACAATGGAACGTCGTAGTCTTCTCAAGGGTGCCGCCGGTTCTGCGCTGGCGGTTTCTGCTGCCGGCCTGTCCGGCCTCGCTGAGGCCCAGCAGGGTAAAAAAATCCTGGTGATCGCCAGCGGGCAGGATATTCCCAATTTCGATCCGCACGTGGCCACTGGCTACTCGGCCGCCTTCTTGTTGCGCAACACCTACGATGGCTTGGTGCGTGTCGAAGGCGCGCCGCCCAAGGTAGTGCCACACCTGGCTGCCTCCTGGACGGTGTCGCCGGACGGGCTGGAGTATGTCTTCAAGCTCGACCAGAGCGCACGCTTCCAGGACGGCACGCCGGTGACCGCCAATGCGGTGGCCTATTCCTTTCGCCGTACCTTGCGCCTTGCAAAAGGCAACGCCTGGATGATCGCCGGCGTGGTCGACCCCAACGGCATCGAAGCGTTGGATGTGCAGACGGTGCGCTTCAAGTTGCTCAAGCCGTTTGCGCCTTTTCTCGCGGTGCTGCCGTGGCAGTTTGTCGTCAACCCGGTGCTGCTTGAGACCACAAAGGGCAGCGACGATGGCCAGGAATACCTGCGCAAGAACCTTGCTGGTTCGGGCCGGTTCAAACTCAAGCGCAACGAGCCAGGCAACCTGTACGAACTCGAACGCGTGGCCTCGCCCTGGAAGCCGGGCGGCAACCTGGATGGTGCGATTTGGAAGATCGTGCGCGAAACCGCGACGCAGCGCCTCATGCTTGCGCGCGGCGAGGCCCATTTCGCGGTCGACCTGACCAGCGAGGATATGGATGCACTCAAAGATCGCGCGGGGGTGTTGCGGGTGCTGGAGCCGGAGTTTCGAACCTTCAGCATCAAGATGAACACCGCCTACGGGCCATTGGCCGACGTCAATCTGCGCAAGGCGGTGTCACATGCCTTTAATTACAAGGGCATGCTGGACGCAGCGGGTTACGCCGATCTGATGGTCGGCCCGCTGCCCCCGGGCCTGATGAGCGATCCCAAACTTAAGGTGCCGCGCACCGACCTGGATGCTGCCAAGGCCTACATGGCCAAGTCCAAATACCCCAACGGCGGCATCAAGCTGAACATGGTCTACGTGACCGGTCTGGAGCAGCAGCGCCAGTGGTCGCTGGTGCTTCTTGACAGCCTGAAGAAGCTAGGCATCGAACTCGACATCAAACCCATGGTCTGGCCCGACATGGTGGCGTCGACCAAGACGCCGCAGACCAATGCCGACTTCTTCCCGGTCTACCAGACCGGCAACTACGCCGACCCGGACAACGTGGCCTTCGCGGCCTACCACAGCTCGCGCAACGGCAACTGGCAGAACCCGGTGTACAAGAACCCGAAGGTCGATGCGCTGATCGAACAGGGGCGCGGCGAGGTCGACCCGAAGAAACGTGCGGCGATCTATAACGAGTTCCAGCGCACAGTCGTCGACGATGCGCCGGACTTATTCGGCGTGCTGGAGAAGCGCCGCATCGGCATGCGCGACTCGGTGCAGGGTTTCGTGTTCACGCCGGTGGCCAGCAACGCGATTGAGCTGCTGAAGCTGTCGCTGAAGTAGGCACGTACCCAACCACCCACCTACGCCTCGACTGTGCTGGCCTACATTCTGCGGCGCATCGTGTTGCTGGTCCCGGTGCTGCTGGGGCTGTCGATACTGGTGTTCGTGATCGGGCGCCTGTTGCCAGGCGATCCAGTGTTGCTGGCGGCTGGGCCCAACGCGAGCAAGGAGGAGGTGGCTGCGTTATCGGTGGAGTTCGGTCTAGACCAATCCGTTGCGGTGCAGTATTGGCACTACCTCACTGGCCTGCTGCAGGGAGATTGGGGCCGCTCGTTGCAAACGCGCAGACCAGTGCTGGAAGACCTGAAGGTCTATATTCCGGCGACTCTCGAACTGGTGGCCGCCGCGATGGTGATCGCCATCTTGGTGGGTATCCTGCTCGGGCTGCTGGCCGCCGTGCAGCGTAATGGCTGGATAGACTATGCCGTGCGGCTTGTGTCCCTGGCCTCAATTTCGATGCCGCGCTTTTTCCTGGGCCTGTTGCTTCAATTGGTGTTTGCGATGTGGCTGGGTATCGCCGCACTTGGTGGGCGTTTCCCCCTCACCGGTAGTCCACCCGCCACCGTGACCGGCATGCTGACCATCGACAGCCTGCTGGCGGGTGACTGGGCGGCCCTGTCGCTCGCGCTCCAGCACCTGGCACTGCCGGCGATCGCCATGAGCCTGTCGCCGCTGGCCACCATCACCCGCATGATGCGTGCGTCCACGATGGAAGTGCTGCAGCAGGACTACGTGCTGACCGCCCGCGCCCTTGGCATCCCGCCGGGCAAGCTGTTGTTCAAACATGTGCTGCGCAATGCCTTGTCGTCGACGCTGACGGTGATCGGCTTATATTTCGGCTGGCTGCTGGGTGGCACCGTGTTGGTGGAGACAGTGTTCGACTGGCCCGGTATCGGCTTGTACGCCACCAAGTCCATCCTCACGCAGGACTTCATGCCGGTCATGGGTGTTGTGCTGTCGATCGGCACCATGTTCGTGTTGTTCAACCTGCTGATCGATCTGCTTTACGGGGTGATCAATCCAAAGGTACAGTTACGATGAGCTTGGCGCGGCCGTTCGAAGCTGCTCGCACGGCGGCGTATTGCTCGGAGGTTTCCTTTTGAGTACCGCCTTGCAAGCCGGGGCAGATACGCTGGCCAGCGGTGCTGCGCACGCGCGCCACGAGGCTTGGCGGCGTGCCATGTACCGCATGCGCCAAAGCAGCTTGTCCATGATCGGCCTGGTGCTGGTGATAGTGCTGCTGTTGCTGGCAGCCACTGGCCACTGGATCGCGCCGTTCCCGGAGCACATCACGGGCAGCATAGACACCGCCATGCGTTTTAGGCCACCATCCTGGAAGAACTGGATGGGCACCAATGAGCTGGGACAGGACGTGTTGTCGCTGGTTCTGGGCGGCGCGCGCATCTCGCTGTTTGCCGGCCTGGCTGTGGTTATGCTGGCGGCTGTGGTGGGCACCGTGGTGGGCGCGCTGGCTGGTTATCTCGGCGGCTGGACGGACGAGTTGCTGATGCGCCTGGCCGACCTCAAGTTGACTCTGCCGGGACTGATCCTGGCCATGGCAGTGGCGGCCGCGCTGGGGGCGGGCACCGTCAACATGGTGATCGCGATTTCGCTGGGCTGGTGGCCCGGTTTCGCACGGCTGGTACGCGGTGAGGTGCTGGTTAAACGCGAGGAGGTGTATGTGCTGGCGGCGCGCGCGCTGGGGGCTGGCCCGGTGCGTATCATGTGGCGCCACATCCTGCCCAACATCGTATCGCCGGTGATCGTCAAGATGTCGCTAGATGTCGGGTTTGCGGTGCTCACGGTGGCGTCACTGGGGTTTGTCGGCATCGGCGTGAAACCGCCGACTCCGGAATGGGGCCAGATGTTGTCCACCGCGCGCGGTTTCCTGCCCGACTTCTGGTGGGCCGCGATATTTCCCGGCGCGGCAATCTTCCTGGCGGTGCTGAGTTTCAACCTGCTGGGTGACGGGCTGCGCGATGTGCTTGACCCGCGCTCACGGCGGTGACCGAATGATCGCCGCCTGGCCGCCTGAAGGCGCTCGCACCGCAGCGCGTTGCGCGGAGGTTTCCTTGTGAGCCTGCTGCATATCCACAACCTGCACCTGGCCATGCGTTCGTTCGAGGGCGAGGCGCATGTGCTTAATGGGGTCGAGCTGCAGGTCGACAAAGGTGAGATCTGGGGCCTGGCCGGAGAGACCGGCTGCGGCAAGTCGATCACCGGCCTGTCGGTTTCGCGCTTGGTGGCGACACCTCCGGCGCGGTACATGCAAGGGCAGATCCTGTTCGAGGGGCTGGACGTTCTGGCCATGGACGAGGCCGCAATGCGCCGCTTGCGCGGCCGGGCCATCAGCATGATCTTCCAGGACCCGTCGACCAACCTGAACCCGGTGCTGCGAGTCGGCGAGCAGATCTCCGACGTGGCCTATGAGATCGGGCGGCATTCACCCGAGGTGCTCGGCCTGACGGCTCAGGCCGGCAGTGCAGAGCTCAAACGCGCGGCGCGCCAGCTCGGCGTGTCCATGCTGGAGCGTGTCGGCATCACTGATGCAGCGCGGCGCGCCAACGACTATCCGCACCAGTTCTCTGGTGGCATGCGCCAGCGCGTGCTGATCGCTATGGCGCTGGTCGGTCAGCCGCGCCTGCTGATCGCCGACGAACCGACCACGGCACTTGATGTGACGCTGCAGGCGCAGATTTTGCAATTACTTGTCGACTTGGTGAAACGCAGCGACACGGCGGTGTTGATGATCACGCACAACCTGGGCGTGGTGGCGCAGATCTGCAGCCATGTGGCGGTTATGTACGCCGGCCATGTGGTGGAGTCGGGCCGCACGCAAGAGGTTCTGCACGCACCCCGCCATCCCTACACCCGAGCCCTGCTGGCGGCGCTGCCACGGCCAGGCCTGGCACGCGGGCATCTGGCCAATTTACCGGGGCGCGTACCGGACCTGATCCACCCGCCGCCAGGTTGTCGTTTTGCGCCGCGCTGTGCACGTGCCACCAGCCTGTGCAACAAGGAAACACCGGCCTCGGTGGAGGTGTCTGACACACACCGCGTTGCCTGTGTGCATCTTGATGCGGAGGCAGCTTGAGCGCAGCCCGACCATCCGACGGTAATCCACACCTTTCTGCGAGCGGAGAAAGTGTACCGGTGGTGGGCACACTGATCGAGGTGGCGGAGGTATCGCGCAACTACCCACTGGCACGTAAGGGCCTGTGGGAGCCCCGGCGCAATCTGATAGCCCTAGACCGCGTGTCGATGTCGGTGCGCGAAGGCAGTACGCTCGGCGTGGTGGGCGAATCCGGATCGGGCAAGTCCACGCTGACCCGCTGCCTGCTGGGCTTGGAGCCGGTGGATGGCGGGCGCATCCTGTACTGCGGCCAGGACATCGCGGTGCACGATGCCCAAGCGCGCCGTGTCCATGCGGCGCGCATGCAGGTGGTTTTTCAGGACCCGTATGCGTCTATGAATCCGCGCATGACTGTGCACGACATCGTGGCCGAGGGCATGCTGATCCACGAGCGCGAACTGGGCCTGGACGCGACCGCCCGCAGCGCGCGGGTTGTGACGCTGCTCGACAATGTGGGCCTGGGACGCGACCATTTGCATCGGTATCCGCACGAGTTGTCGGGCGGCCAGCGCCAGCGCGTGTGTATCGCCCGTGCCCTAGCGCTAAAACCCGAATGCCTGATCCTGGACGAACCCACCTCGGCGCTGGACGTGTCAGTGCAGGCGCAGGTGCTCAACCTGCTGCACGAGATGCAGCAGGAGTTCGGGCTGACCTACTTGTTCGTCTCGCACGATCTGGCGGTGGTGCGTTACATGTGCGACGACGTGGTGGTGTTGCGGGGTGGGCATGTGGTGGAATCAGCGCCCACCGACCAGCTGTTTGAGGCGCCACAGAGTGACTACACTCGCGCGCTGATTGCGGCGATGCCTGAGACGGTGTTCTGACCGGAAAAAAAGGCTGTTGACTATATGTGATCACGCGTCACTGCAGACGAACCGCGCCCAGCCTTTCCAACTCGCGATTGCTGCATGATCGCTATAGGTTTTTGCTGTCACCGGGGATGCGAATTTCACAGAGGGCGCCTTTACGAATCGAGACGGATTGGCTCTGCAGCTCCCGGCTTTGTGGGTTGAGCGAATGCCGTTGGCAAGCCGCTGGAACGAATGGTCCGCCACGTGATGGCTTACCGTCAGTCTGCGGGTCTGGCGCTGGTAATGCGGGCAAAGTTGAAGGGCCCGCGCGCGGCGATTGTGGTTTCAAATTTACGCGGGCCGTACCGCCGTCGCGTTCCCGCGCTCGGTCAATACGAAATGGTTTTCGCCAGTGGTTCATCCTAGAAAAAGCAGTTGGATGCACCCGAGTGTGCCGCGCTCGGCGCGTTCAGCA
>JBBATZ010000088.1:0-11004 GCA_040398425.1 Hyphomonadaceae bacterium | reverse complement strand
GTCTGGCTGACGCTTGGGCTGGAGAACACCAGCGGGGAGCGTGAGGTCCTGCCGATCCTCACGTTTGATGTCGAATGACCGCCGCGCTCCAGATCCTGGAGACGGTCCAGTCCCTCGTCGTCGAAACCGAAGACGGCGCCCTGACTCTGCTGATCGAGGGACAGGGCATCGCCGGGCCTACGGGGCCCACAGGCCCCCAGGGTCCGACGGGACCGCAAGGGCCCGCAACACCGGCCACCACGCTCACCCAACTTGGCGACGTCCAGATCACCCAGCCCGCTGCGGGCGACGTGCTGGTCTTCGCCGCTCCCCAGAACCGATGGACCAACGACAAGGCGACTGGCCTCGTCGACGGAGGAAATTTCTAGATGGCCAATACTCTTCGCATCAAACGCCGCGCCTCGGGCGGCTCAGCCGGAGCGCCAGCCTCGCTGGCCAACGCCGAGCTTGCCTTCAACGAGCAGGACAACACCCTCTACTACGGCACTGGCACTGGCGGCGCTGGCGGCACGGCGACGTCCGTCATTGCGATTGGCGGCCCGGGCGCTTTTGTCGGGTTGGCGGGCGATCAGACGGTCGCCGGTATCAAGACCTTCTCCAGCACCATTGGCGGCTCGATCACCGGCAATGCCGGGACCGCCACCAAGCTGGTGACGGCCCGCGCTTTGGCCCTGTCAGGCGACGTCTCGGGCTCGGCGAGCTTTGATGGATCGGCCAACGCCACCATCGCGGCAACCCTCGCCAATAGCGGGGCTACCGCCGGGACCTATGGCTCGGCCACGCAGGTCTCCCAGATCACCATCGACGCCAAGGGCCGGGTGACGCTGGCGGCCGGCGTCGCCATCAGCTTCCCGGTGGCCTCCGTGGCTGGCCGCACCGGCGCCATTACCCTGACCACCGCCGACGTGGCCGAGGGCGCAAACCTCTATTTCACCGACGCCCGGGTGCGTGCCAACCGGCTCGACCAGCTGGCAGCGCCCACGGCGGCTGTCGCCATGAACGCCCAGCGGCTGACCAGTCTTGCCGAGCCGACCGCAGCCCAGGACGCGGCCACCAAGAACTATGTCGACCTGACGGTTCAGGGGCTCGATCCCAAGGCCTCGGTCAGGGCGGCATCGACCGGCAACATCGCCGCCCTGACCGGCACCATGACCATCGACGGCGTGGCGCTGATCGCGGGCGACCGGGTGCTGGTCAAGGACCAGACCACGCCGGGCCAGAACGGTGTCTATGTCGTCGCCGCCAGCACCTGGGCCCGGGCGATCGACCTGTCCACCTGGGACGAGCATGTCTCGGCCTATCTGTTCGTCGAGCAGGGCACCATCAACGCCGACGTCGGCTTCCTCTGCACCGCCGATAGCGGCGGCACGCTGGGAACCACGGCCGTCACCTTCGTCCAGTTCAATGGCGCGGGTCAGGTGGTGGCGGGCGCAGGTCTGACCAAGACCGGTAACAGCATCGATGTGGGTTCGGGCGCCGGTATCGCGGTCGCCGCCGACAACATCGCCCTGACCGGACAGGCCCTGGCTCTGCACAACCTCGCCACCAGCGGCCTGGTCGCGCGCACCGCCGCTGATACGGTGACCGGGCGCACGCTCACCGCCGGCTCGGCCAAGCTCACCGTCACCAATGGCGACGGCATCGCGGGCAACCCGACCCTCGATGTGAACGAGGCCAATCTCACCCAAAACAACATCGGCGGCACGCTGGGCGTAGCCAAGGGCGGCACCGGGGCCACGACCCTGACCGGCTATATCAAGGGCGCGGGCGCAGCGGCGTTCACGGCCTCGGCCACCATCCCCAGCACCGACATCACCGGGCTGGGCACCATCGCCAGCCAGGCTGCCAGCAATGTCGCCATCACCGGCGGCACGATCGACAACATCACACTGGATGGCGGCACCTTCTGATGCCCAACACCCTACGCCACAAACGCTCCACGGCCGCGGGCGTGGTTCCGACGACGGCTGCCCTGTCGCTGGGCGAGCTCGCCATCAACACCTATGACGGCAAGCTGTACCTGAAGAAGAACGTCTCGGGGTCCGAGACCGTGGTTGAGGTGGGCGCGATCACCTCGGGCGGGGTCACCGCGGCGCTCGGCTACACCCCGGCCAACAAGGCGGGCGAGAGCTTCGCCGGCGCGATCTCGGTGGCGGGGTCGATCACCGCCACGGGCGACGTGACGGCATATTCCGACGCGCGCCTGAAGACCGATGTGGCCACCATCGCTGGTGCGCTGGATTTGGTCCGGCGGATGCGCGGCGTCCGCTATCAGCGCCTCGACACCGGCGCTGCCGGCATCGGGGTCATCGCCCAGGAACTGCGTGAGGTGGCGCCAGAGGTGGTCGCCGAGAACCCGGACGGCCTTCTGTCTGTCGCCTATGGCAATCTGGTCGGGGTGCTGATCGAGGCGGTGAAGGAACTGGCCGCCAGGGTGGAGAGCCTCGGGGCCCGCCCATGACCCTGCAATCCTCCGGCGCGATCTCGCTCTCCAATGTGTCGGTCGAGCTGGGGCGCGCTGCGTCCGCGACCACCTCCCTTGGCGAGGCTGCGGTCCGCAGTCTGGCCGGCGTCGCGTCCGGCACGATCTCGCTGTCGAGCCTCTATGGCAAATCCAACGTATCGTTCACACCAGCCGGCGGCGTCTCCTCGGGAGCAGCCGTGGCCCTGTCGGATCAACGCACGACCGGATCTACGATCACCATCAGCTGCTCGCAGCCAGCAACCTGGACCCACAGCAGAACTGGGAGCACCGCCGGAACCGCGACCGTCGGGTCGGGCGGCATCGCCAGCTCGATCACGTTCACGCTGAACAACGCCACGACTCTACAGAGAATGTCCAACTGGACAGTGTCGGGGTCGGCTGGCGGAGTGGTCAGGTATTGGACGGTGCAGCTGGTGGCTGAAGGGTTCGCATGACCTTCTGCCTACCTAAATTGCTCCGCCCGTCAGTTCCTCATCTTCAATCGGGATGGGCGAGGCGTTTTGCCCTTCCTCCCACTCCGCATAGGTTCGGCCATCGGGCAGACGCCAGGATAAGCGCCCATTCGCGCTGGCCCCGGTAACAACGGCGGCAGCCGATGAGACCGAAGAGAACATGTAGTCCGAGGTGAAGACGAGTGCGTCTTGCTGCTCGAGCAGAATGCCGCTGGCCACCAGATCCGCCCGAAGCGCCACCGTGCCTTTTGGGATGGTCGGGGTCGTCTTCAGCCTAGCTCGGGACCCTTTCTTGACGACGATTTCACCGCTGGGCGTCACCGACATCTGTCCAGAAAATCCTTGGCCGCGGAACTCAAACAGCACGCTTTCCGCCCAGGACGGGACGGGGCTGCTGCTCTTGGGCGGGCTGGAAATGTCCCCCGAAACGACCTTGAACAAGTCGCAGCCCAGCGCCCCGACCAGGGTTTTGGTCTGATCGATGAACTCCTCCATCGCCGCACGGTCAGGCAGCGGGAGTTTGCCTTCCTCACCGGCCTTCTGGGTGTTCTGCAGCTGCCAGCGAGGGTTCAGGCCGGCGTCTGCGATCAGGCGGGCCTCCACATAACGAGCATGCGACTTGGTGAGGTTCTCGTCCTTACTGACCATCGCAATGGTCTCGACCCAGAAGGGCTTGCCGCCTTTCCCCTTGTCGTTGCCTGCGTGGTACTGGAGCCGATCGGCCACGCATTCGGACTCGCCGATATAGGCCAGAAGCCGATCCGGCTGGGTCTCGTCAAAGCCAAGCAGCATGTAGACGCCCGGCCGCGCCAACTCGGGAAAGGTGCTCCGGACCTGCTTCATCTGGAGCTTACGGAAGGCGATGGCCTGGATCGTCGACATCGAGATCTGCGCGATCCGGATGCCGTCCGGGTCACCGTCGAGCAGAAAGATGTTGATCGAGCGAGGTCGCATGAAAAAACGCTTTGCATTATTGGCCACTTTGGCCAGAAGTAACAGATCGGAAGCAGGCGTCAAACCATGCAGTCTATGTCGGCCAAGGACGCGAAATACAACTTTGGCAGGTTGATCGACACCGCCCGAGCGGAGCCCGTCACGGTTGAAAAACATGGGCGCGCCGTCGTTGTGGTTTTAGCGGTCGAGGAGTTTGAACGACTGAAGGCGGTGGAGTTTGCGCATCAGGCGGAGCTGACAACTTCGAACTTGAGTTCACCGACCTCCACAAGTGTCAAATAGGACTTTCGGAAGCACATGCCCAAGCGCGCAAATGCGAAAACAGGAGGTGAACTCTTCATCGTCGATAACAGCGACGATGAGTGGAAGGCCGTGCGGTACCTGCACGACTGGTGCGACTACGCGCGGTGCATCGATGTCGCTTCCGGCTATTTCGAGATTGGATCACTGCTGGCCCTGGATGGGCAATGGCAGAAGCTGGACGGCCTCCGCATCCTGATGGGTGACGAAGCGGGCCTGCGGACCAAGAACGTATTTGAAAAAGCGCTGTCGGACCGAGTCGCTCGACTCGACGGCAGCCTCGAAGCCGAGAAGGAAAAGAACGACTTCCTCGACGGCGTGCCGGCGATCATCGAGGCAATCGCTTCCGGCAAGATCCAGGTCCGCGTCTATCGGAAGGCCAAATTCCACGCGAAGGCGTACATCACCCATGCGCGTAGCGAAGTCATTGGCGCGGCGGCGCTCGTCGGCTCATCCAACTTCACCTATCCGGGCCTCACCCAGAATATCGAGCTCAACGTCCAGATCACCGGCCAACCCGTCAGCGTGCTGCAGGAGTGGTACGAGGAACATTGGGAAGAGGCCGAAGACATAACGCCGGAAATCCTCCGGGTCATTGAGCGGCACATTCAATCGTTCAGTCCGCTCGATGTCTGGGCTCAGTCACTAAGCCAGTATTTCAAGCGTCGGGAGATCTCGACCGGGGAATGGGAACGCGGAGAATCGAGGATCTGGCAGGAACTCGATGGCTACCAGCGCGAGGGCTATGGCCAGCTAATGAAGATCGCGCAGCAGAACGGCGGCGCTTTTCTCTGTGACGGCGTCGGCCTGGGGAAGACCTTCGTCGGACTCATGCTGCTGGAGCGGCTGGCTGTTCATGACAGGAAGCGGGTCGCCCTGATCGTGCCCAAATCGGGCCGGGTGTCCGTCTGGGAAGCCAACCTTAAGCGCTATCTTCCAGAACTTCTGAAGGGCGGACAGTGGAGCAACCTGCTCATACTGAACCACACGGACCTCAATCGCGGCTCGATGGAAAACACGATCGAAGCGATCGCGTCGCAGTGTGATGCCATCATCATCGACGAGGCCCACAATTTTCGGAATCCGGGCTTAGCTGGCCAGGGGGCGAAGAAAGAGTCCCGCTACCGCATCCTGCAGCGCATCGCGAGGGAGCACCGGCACAAGCAAATGTTCCTGCTCACCGCCACGCCGGTGAACAACGGCGTCTTCGATCTGATGCACCTGATCGAACTGTTCGCGAAGGGCGGCGACGCGTTCGCCGCGCTGGGCGTCCACTCATTGCAGGGGCACTTCAGGACGCTGGAAAAGTCTATCCGCAAGGCTAACCAAACCAGCGAGGAGGCGGCCCCGGAGGACGATGTCGACCAGTCTGTTGGAACAGGCCCCGCGCGGGAGGTGTTCGCCCAAGACCCGCTGGTCAGCAACCTGGTGGTTCAGCGGAGCCGGGCTTACGTCAAGGCTAGCCAACTGGCGGAGTCCAAGGGCGGAGCTATTTTCCCGATCCGGGAGAACCCCAAGGTCGCCGACTACAGTCTCTCGCCGCCCCAGCAGCGTTTGCTCGACCTCGTCGAAGAGTCCTTCAAACACAAGAACGAACTGTTTCGCCTCGCGCTTTATGATCCTAGCGAATGGCTGATCGAGCCGTTCGAGGAGGATGATCTGGCCAAGGGCCGGCGAGCACAGGTCGTGCGGCTGATCCGGATCGGCTTCCTCAAGCGGCTGGAGAGCTCGACGGCGGCATTCGAGCTGTCCTGCCACCGGCTGATGATCAAACTGCTGACCTTTTGGAAGGCGCATGCCGAAACCGAGGGTGAGCTGGCGGATCTGGCTGTCTGGGAGGACCGTCACAGTCACCAGGTTGCACAAGTGAAGGCTGGGCTCGCCCAACACGCGGGTGAGGACGAAGATGTCGAAGATGATGGCGACGCCCTGATCACCGGCGAGATGGTCGACAAGGTCGAACGGTTGCCACGCACGAAGTTCAAGATCCCGCAGCTGCTCGCCGAGACCCGCGAGGATCTCAACCAGCTCGTCAAATTCCTGGATGTCCTGAAGGGCTTTGATGCTGGCCAGGACGGCAAGCTGAAGGCTCTCCGGGACCTGCTGACGACAGACCCGGTGCTGGCCAGCCACAAGGTGCTGATCTTCACCGAGTACCAGGGCACCGCCAGGTATCTGAAGCGGGCCCTAGAGGCGGCCGGCCTCAAAGGCCTCGCCCAGATCGACTCCTCGACCAAGACTCCTCGCGATCAGGTGATCCGGCGGTTCGCCCCCTACTACAACGGAACCAGCAGCGCTGGTTTGGCCGCGAAGGGTGAAGCTGAGATCCGAGTGCTGATCTCGACGGACGTCCTTTCGGAGGGCCTGAACCTCCAGGACGCCACCCGGCTAATCAACTACGATCTGCATTGGAACCCGGTTCGCCTGATGCAGCGGATCGGCCGGGTTGATCGGCGGATGAGCCCGAATATCGAGGCGGCTATGGTCGCCGACCATCCTGAGGCGGAGCCTCTTCGGGGCAAGGTCGCCTACTGGAATTTCCTCCCGAACGACGCGCTGGAAAGGCTTCTTGGCCTCTACAGCCGGGTCGCAGGTAAGACCCTACGGATATCGCGGCTGTTCGGTATTGAGGGGCGGCGACTGCTCAAAGAGTCCGACGACTACGAAGACCTCAAGGATCTCAACCAGGAGATCGATTCCGCGCCGACGGAGGAGGAGAAGCTGCGTCAGGAACTGCGCGAGCTCCTCATCGACCATCCCGATCTCGAAGCACGACTGGCTGATCTTCCCAACCGAATCTTCAGTGGTCGCGACGCGCCGACCGGCAAGGGTGTGTTCTTCTGCTATGCCCTGCCGGGGCGCTCACTGACAGCTGATGGTGAAATGGTCTGGGACGACGACAGCGCCCGCCAGGTTCGTTGGTATTTCCGCGATCTGGACGGCGGGCCGGTTTTGGATGTCGCGCCCGCCATCGCCCCCCGTATTCGCTCGGAGGAGGCGACGCCCCGCCGCATCCAGACCCCCCGCGAAACGCTCGCTGCCGCCCGCTCGGCCGTCGAGAAGCACATCACCGATGGCTATCTGCGCCAGGTCCAGGCGCCCGTCGGCGCCAAGCCTGTGCTGAAAGCCTGGATGGAGTTGAACTGAGCCTCATGTCGACCTCAGCCAAGCTTGACCAGATCACCGACTTCCCAAGTCTGATCCACTACCTGCGCGACGAGCTCGAGTGGGAAATCCCTGACGACGCGGTCTTCAATGAACTGACATTCAGCTGGACACCTTCTGAGGTCGGGCTGGAGCTGAATGAGCCGATCGAGATCACCCAGCTTCGGCCCCTACGCGCCGACCAGCCCTGGGGCATCTTCTTCTTGAATTTCCCGCACGCGAATCTGCCGGTCACGGTGATGCGGCGCATCCTGCGGGGTCTGTCCAAACGCCAGCGCGCCTCCGCTAACTCGGGCGACAAGGCCGCCTGGAACAAGGATGACCTGCTGTTCATTTCGGCAGTTGGTGCGGCCGATGACCGCCGCCTTTCGTTTGCACATTTCCAGGACCGCGGGACCGATCTGCCGGCTCTCCGCGTGATCGGCTGGGACCATGATGACACCGTCCGTCGCCTGTCGCATGTGGACCAGCTTTTGCACGAGAAGCTCGCCTGGCCTGACCGGGGTGTTCTTGCCGAGGCCTGGCGCGACCAGTGGCGCTCGGCCTTTACCGAGCGGCCGCGGGAGTCGGTGCGGACGGCCAAGGCGATGGCGGAAGCGCTGGCCGCCCTGGCGCGCGACATCCGGGACCGCATCCGGCTGATCCTTCCGAAGGAGAAACCGGGCGGCGATCTGCGCAATCTGTTCGAGGCGGTCAAACAGACCTTGAGCAAGGATCTCGATACCGACAAGTTCGCTGACACCTACGCCCAGACCATCGCCTATGGCCTGCTCTCGGCGCGTATCAATCAGGTGCGGGAACGAGACGCGAAACACGAGCAGGCGCAACAGGCCCAGTTGGGGCCTAAACCGGCGCTGCCGCAGATTACCGCCGACGCGGCCGGCAAGGCCATGCCGACCACCAACCCGTTCCTGCGCGAGCTGTTTGGGTCATTCCTCAGCGCTGGTGGACGGGACGGCGAAGGCTCGGG
Source organism: Hyphomonadaceae bacterium (assembly GCA_040398425.1). Lineage (GTDB taxonomy): Bacteria > Pseudomonadota > Alphaproteobacteria > Caulobacterales > Hyphomonadaceae > UBA7672. The sequence goes on along the minus strand of JBBATZ010000088.1, from coordinate 2,678 downwards.
CCTGGACTTTGACGAGTTGGGCGTCGGTGAAGTGGTCGATCTGCTCAACGCCGCCGACATGGAAGCGGTGCTGCTGGACTTCGACAAGCAGAAGGCCGGCGACGACCCGGTCATCCACTTCTACGAAGGCTTCCTGCACGCCTATGACAAGGCCCTGAAGGTCCAGCGCGGGGTCTTCTACACGCCGCGGCCTGTGGTCTCCTTCATCGTCCGTTCGGTGGACGAGGTTTTGCGCACCGAGTTCGGGCTGGAGGACGGTCTGGCTGACACCGCCACCTGGGCCGAGTTCGTCGCCAAACATCCCGAGGCGAAGATCCCCGATGGGGTGAAGGGCGACGAACCGTTCGTGAAGATCCTCGACCCGGCCACCGGCACCGGCACCTTCCTGGTCGAGGTCATCGAGCTGATCCACGACCGCCTGGTCGCCAAATGGAAGAAGGCCGGCATGAACGACAAGGCGCGGCTGGAGGCCTGGAACGCCTGGGTGCCGCAGCACCTGCTGCCCCGCCTCTACGGCTTCGAGCTGATGATGGCACCCTATGCTGTGGCCCACATGAAGATCGGGTTGAAGCTGGCGGACACGGGGTATCGGTTCGAGGGCCTGGATGTTGAGGGCAAACCGGCTCGGGCGCAGGTGTTTCTGACAGATGCGTTACAGCCAGCGCACGATCTCGACATGCAACTGGCTTTCATGAACGACGCTCTTGCACACGAGGCAACGGTCGCGAATAAGGCCAAGGCGATGGCGCGGTTCACTGTGGTAGTGGGAAACCCACCGTATGCAGAGTCAAGCAAGGTCGTGAATCGCACTCGCGACGAAAAGGGAAGAAAGAACTTCATAGGAAGCTTACTTGATCTATACTATACAGTAAACGGGGTCCGTATAGACGAGAAAAACTCAAAGGCGGTTTCGGCTGACGAAAATAAATTCATGCGCTTAGCACACGCGGCAGTAATGCAGGCGGGCTGGGGCGCTTGGAGCTTTGTCACTCCTCACGGCTATTTGGATGGGCCGACCCTACGGGGCATTCGTTGGAACGTCGGGCATGCTTTTGCGCGTGTTGAGGTGACCAACCTCCACGGAAACGTTAACCGGAAGGAACGAGCGCCAGATGGCGCGCCGGATGAAGGTGTCTTCGACATCAAGCAAGGAGTGGCGATCACGACCGCCATGAGCCATTCCGAGCAACCCGGTGTCTTCCTGCAAGACTTTTGGGGCCCCAGTAGCAGCAAGTACTCCCGACTGGAGCAGGACGATAAGGCAGCGCTGAGCCGGGTCACCGGTGGAGAGGCCCCCTGGGTAACTCAAGCTCAATCGTCCGCCCCTGAAGGGCCGAATTGGCTTGGGCTGGTCGATGCGTTTCTAACACGAGGAAATGGCTTCAAGACCCATCGAGATCATGTCGCTTCGGCCTTCGATTCAAAAGAACTCACCTACAATCTCGACAAATTGCGCGGCAATGATGCTGACGATCTGCTCCTTGCAGAATGGGGCTTCAAGACGTCATCGTCGCCAACAGACTCCAAGTTGCCGAGTTGGGAGATTGGTCCGGCGCGAGTTCGGCTACGGGGTGGGGCAGCGGCCCAAGACCAACTCCTCAGCGTTGGTTACTTTCCTCTCGATCGGCGTGTGGCGCTCTATGGTTCGGCGCTGATGGATCGGCCTCGCACCGATGCACTAGCTCCGTTCGTGAAAGGCAGCATCGGCCTCGTCACGACAAGGCAGACCAAAGATGAGTGGGGTTTACTCGCGATTGATCGCCCGTTCGCGCACAAGTTGGTGGGGGCCTATGATACCAACTACGCGTTTCCGCTGTGGCTTGAGCCAGAAGATCTCTCCACAAACTCGAACCTCGCCACCGGCTTAACAAGCCGTATTGTCCAATTGACCGGACTCGCCTTCGATGACGGCTCCGACGCCCCCGCTCGAGCCACCTTGGGCGCGGCCTTTGATCCGTCGCCGCTGGCCCTGAGCGCACTTTCGCTGCGGCGGGAGCGCGGCGATCTCAAGTCCAGCTTCGGCGCCCGCGACGTGTTCGACTGGATCTATGCGGTCCTGCATTCGCCGGCCTATCGCGAACGCTACGCCGATTTCCTCAAGTCCGACTTCGCCCGCGTCCCCCTGCCCAAGGACCGCGCCCTGTTCGCCGAGCTGATCACGCTGGGGACCGAGCTGGTTGCTCTGCATTTACTCGATTCCACGGCCGCCCCGATCCTGGCCGATCCGAAGGTGCGGTTCGTCAATCCCGGTAATGTCGAGGCCCGCCTCGACGGCCGCAAGATCGCCACGCGCCGCAACGCTGCCGGTCGGGTCTACCTCAACGATAGCTGCTGGTTCGAGACTGTGCCCGAGAGCGTCTGGACCCACTGGATCGGCGGCTACCAGCCCGCCCAGAAATGGCTCAAGGACCGCGCCGCCACCGGCGGCACCAAAGCCAAACCCGGCCGCGTCCTCACCCCCGAAGACCAACTCCACTACCGCCGTATGATCGAGGCCCTAGGTCGCACCGCGGAACTTATGACTGAGGTCGACCAGGTCATCGCCAAACACGGCGGATGGCCTGACGCGTTTCGCGGGATGGTGGATGGATGAAGCGAGAGTTCGCCTTCAGGCTCTCTTCCACCGCCACTCCCCTGCCGCGAACCCGCAATCGGGCGACCGCAGGGGCGCAAAGCCC
>JBBATZ010000087.1:0-11671 GCA_040398425.1 Hyphomonadaceae bacterium | reverse complement strand
ACTTCACCAGCCACGGGCTCTTCCCCGCCGAACTATTCACATCGCCTGGCAAGAGCGTCAAGTTGCCGATCATTTGATAGCGATCGTTTTCGTAGAGCTCCTCCCCCCAGGTGTCTTGGCCCTTGGCAGGGGCGACATGCTCAATGGTTTTGAAGTCAGGCGAACTCCACATTTGAGCATCGATCATGGGACGAGTGCCGACGGTTCCCGGCTTCATCAATCCAGGACTCAATGGATCAGGAATGGTGTCATGCGCGCTCAGGAACAGCGCGAACTTGCACATTGGCTTGGCATAGTCATAGCGAAGATTCTGCGTGGCTCGCGCTAGCCATTGCGCGGGATCGGATAAGTCCGCCAAAGCTCTGGACAAATACTGCTTCAACTGAGCAACATTCAGCGCGGCTTGGCCGTGGGTGGCCGACATCGGTTGGATATTGTGGTCCGGATCTCCCACCTTCAATAGTCGGCGGTAAACATCGTCAAGTCCCGAATTCGATTTCGCGGCTCTCCATAGAAAATAAAACGCAGCTACCGCCTTGCAGGCTTGGACAAACTCTTGAGCAGCAGCAACTGTGTTTTTCCGGAGCATTTCGGCGTAAAACCGACTTAGAACGGAATTGGCCATCTTGTGCCCCGAGTCGCGTAGAAAAAGGACGCAGAACCCAGACGCCGACTTGTCGTCTTGAGCAACATTTTCCAGCCCCGCTATCGCCAGATTATTGTTCGGCTCAAAACCGATCACCGAGTCCCAGTAGGTAGCAAGCTCGCCCATTTGACGAATGAACTCTTCCCTTTCATCGGCCCCCGGAGCAGCTCGAAGCCGTTCGTTCAAATACCGGCGTTGCAAACTGAATTGCGAGGACAGCGTGTGGCCGTTATGCGAGAGCGCAAAGATCGTTAAAAACTCATCCGTCAGCTTGTTCTTTTTTGCCGACGGCCCCGTTTCACCGACCAATTTATCGACCTTGCTGAAATACTTATTGGAATTGGTGTCTTTGAATAACTTACCCTCCTGGGCCAAGTAATTCACAACCAATGGCTTGAAAGTCTCGATGGCGGTCAACGGCGTTCCCGAAGCATTGAGCGACTGAAACATGTCGAAGGCCCATTCCTCCGAGACAGGCTTTATCACCGTGAAGCAGCACCGCTCCGTGAAATAGTGAATCAGCGCAAAAATTTGAACCAGACTTGAAACGATCGCAGCTTCTATATCGAATGCGGCGGTGGGGTCCGGAACGTGAATATGCAGTTCAGGCCGTGGGTAAGTCCAGAGCGACTCCTCAGGAATAGCCCCAAGTATTTGTTTGGCTCGCGGGTAGTCGTTCTCGTCGTTGGGTCCGGTTTCCTCGACCTTCTTCAACCATTTCTCTATTTCCTTCACATTGCGCGCTACTCTCTTATCGATAGGCTTTGCGAGCTGAGATAAAGAACCGTTGGAGTAGGCGCGAATTGTCGCCGCGATGAAGCTTGTGACCCCTGACTTATAGTTGTCCTCGTCAGTCCCATCGAACGTCCAACCGTCCACGGAACCCCGAACGATGATGGGCTTTCTGCTTGGATTTCCGCGCTTGATGTCCACCGAGAAAAGTTCAAGCAATAGGTCTCGCTTGGAGTCAATTTCGGTTCTCAAAGAATCAAACTTCGCGTCCCCAGGCACGCCGGCTCTGAGGTCAAGCAAGCTCCTCAGCAACACGCAAGCCAAAAGAGCAATCGTTGAAATGCGCTGCTGCCCATCAATGACGTTGTCTATGCGAGTGGGCAGCGCCCGATCATCTCGAGGCTGAATGTTCAGCTTGGGACTTGATTCTTGAAACAGGATGACCGTGCCCATGAAATGAATCGCGCGATCTCGGATCGCTTCGGGATCTTGAACCAAAGACTTCACGCCATTGAAGATATCCTCCATCAGCTGCTCGACGTTCTCCGATTCCCAGCTGTATTCACGCTGGTAGAGAGGGATGTAATACGCTGCTCCCGGCTGTTGAAAAAATCCGGAGATTGGCTCGCTTGTCGGAGCGAAGGCTTTGGAGATATCAATCATTATTCAATTACCTTTGTGTCTTGGCGGATTGCGGCTACAGCCAGTTCGATGTCGATATCCGAAAGAAACGGAGCCTGGGCGAACACCAGTCCTTGCTCGCCATTGAGTTTCGCTGCCATGTGACCTTTACCCAGTAGCATTTCCGCGCCAGGTCTATCAAGAGCGATCTTTGAGGTCAGCTCACTGGCAACTTTTAGGATCAGCCTGTTTCCCAAGTTCTCTCGAAGCTGCATGGGCATCACATCCTTGTCCGGCCGTTGCGCTGCAAAGATCAAATGAATGCCGGCAGCCCGCGCTTTGACGCCTAAACGCTGCACGGCCGCGCTCACGGCCTGCTTGTAGCCGTCGTCCATCATCCAGTCGGCAAACTCGTCGTGGACGAGGAACAGCATTGGCAGGCGAGCTTCGGCTCCCGCCTTGGCGTTGAAAGTGGTGAGGTCGCGAGCCCTGGCGCCTGCGAAGAGCCGATACCTGCTCTCCATCTCCTCCACCAGCGCTTCGAGAACCACCGTCGCGCGTTCGCGCGTCGTGACGATGGGCTCTCGCATGTGCGGTAAGTCCGCCAACGCGGAGTAGTCCACGCCCATCTTCGGATCGATGAGGATGATCTGCGCGAGCTGCTTGGGGTTGGTCGCGGCGATGTCCAATAGGATCGCCTGGATGAGCACCGATTTGCCGCTGCCAGTGGTCCCGGCGACAAGCGAATGAGGATCATGGGAAGACAACCCGCCGAACTCGCCGCCCAGGTTCAGATACAGCAGCGAACCGTTGATCTCTTGGAGACCCAGGACGAACGACGTGTTGATGCCGGCCGCGTTGCGGTTGATCTCGCGCTTCGCCCACAAATCCCACAGCGACACCGACTGCCGCTTCTCGCCGGCCATTGTCACCACGATCTCGCCTGGCTTGGGCTGGACGGTCACGAGGTTGATCGCGTGCGTGGTGAGCAGCTGCATTCGCTTGGCTTCGATGTCCTCCACGCGAAGCTTGTCGGAGCCCGCCAAACGCACCAAACACCCATTGGGCGTAAGCCGGGTTCCCAGCACGGCCGCTTGGAGCCCATAGCCATTGAGGGCTGTTTTGAGCTTGCGAGTCATCTCGTCGGCCCATGCCCCGCGCTCATCGACCTTGCCTGCCAAAGCGGCTGACTTGGACGCGATAAGGTCAGCCAGAGCATTGGAGCCGCTATCAGTGACTTCAGCAGGGACGGGATCTTCCACTGCCACCGGCGCCTCAGGGGCATCGACTGGAGCTGGCTCGGCAGGCTTCGCGGCTGGTTCTGGCGACTCCTCGGGCGTAGAGCCAGCGTTGGGGGCATCGACCTCCACCACTTCTGGCATCGGCTCAGCTCCGACAGCGAGCAAGTCCATCATCGCGGTCCATGTGACCCGCGCGGCGGGCTCCTTGGCGTCCAAGGCCAACCATGGCTCCATGGGGCCGAGCTTGGCGCGGACCGACGCCGGATCGGCTTTGGCCGCGTAGCTCTCCACGAGATTGCGCAGCTCTGGACGATCGAAGACCTCTTGCCAGGCTTCGACGCCCAGGTCGCTCTCGATGAGGGATTGCTCCGACGCCGATCCGCCCGTCCCGGCATCTGCCGAATGGATGAACACGTGCGAATAGCCGCGTAGCGAAATCTTGGCTTTGCCTTCGCGCAGTTCGGAGCGCGCGCGCTCCAACAAGCCGGAGCAACCCGGCGGCACGTCGGCATCGATGAGCAGGTCGGCCAGGCGTGAGAGCCACACGTCGCGGTCGAGACGCCCCGGATCGCCAAAAATGGCGGAGCGAAACGTGGAGAGCGTCGTCAGGAGCTGCGCGCGCGAAGACTTCTTCGCTTCGGCCGCTCCCACTGCGCCCACGTATTTCGATTCGACCACGGCGATGTGCAGATAGGGCACGCCGTCTCGCTCTTCGACGCAAAGTGCGAGGATGTCCGCGATGCGGTTTTCTTTCTGCGCGAGCCACCCGGCATAGTCGTCCAGCAAGAAGAAGACTGTGAAGGCCTGAGGAGCCGCACTCGACAGCGCCTTGAACTCGCTGTGGATCAGGTAGCGGCTCATGACAAGGCCCAGCATCTCGCCTGCGGACACGCCGCGCTTGGCCGCCCGCAAGACAATGTCCCCGGATACCGACAAGGCGTCCTTCTTGATCCGAGCGGCCAGGTCGTCGAACTGCTCGGGTGGCATGGCCAAGCCGAGCTCGGTCAGGCGCCTGCGGGTCAACACGGTGAGCAGGCGGAGCTCCGACGTGGAGCTCACGATCATGTTGCGGCCGTTGGTCGAGGCGCGGCGATACCGGACGATGGTGACGCCGTTCGCCTGCAACTGGCGCTTATCCAAAAGCTCGTCGTAAGTGGCGACCCACTCGGCGAGCGCGTGCGCGTCGCTCAGCGTCTCGCTGAGGGCTTGGCTCTGCACGGAGATGCGCCTTGCCGGCAGGAAACGCTGTCCATCGACCACGTCGGTTTGGCGAGCGACCGAACCCACCGCGCGCACGTAGGCCCACCCCGTGGCGGTCTGCCTGGGGCAAGTCAGGAAGGTGGTCGATTTGAGCTCGTTCTCGCCTGAAACGCTGCGGTAAGACCAACGGGACGGCGCATGCTCAAGGCTTGGCCGCTCGTTGGCCCAGTCCACCGGAATCCATTCGGCGGCGGCCGTGCGCGACACCACGTCGTGAAGAAACGCGATGTCGAAAGGCTTGAAGGTGGCGTTTGCCGTCGAGGGCGTGGCCGACGATGGCACCACCGCGATGCGCAGCTTGGAGATGAAATTTTCCGATGTCTCGCTCACCACCGGAAAATCGGGATCGTCGCCAGCTTTGGTGACAAGCTCAGCATACACGCGCCGAAGCTTGGACGGGTCTCGGTGGCGGACAGCCACCGCGCACTGAAAGTCCGACTCGGACTGGATCGGCGAGAGCTCTCGCACCACCGCTATGGGAAGCTCGGCTGCGTCGGCGTTGTAAAGCAGCACGCTCAGATTGGCCGCCTCATGCGGTTGGAGCCCGACATAGCGGGTCAAGAGCTCTTGGACCTGTTTGGCCGCCTCCGTGGGATCAACGTCGGTGAGCATGTCTTCGTCGCCGCGCACGGGGCGCTCGAGCAGGCTGTATCCATTGACCGTGCTGCTCTCCGAGAGAAGCACGGGAACGCCGCTGCGCTGAACCACCGCGACTTCCGGGTAGAACGGGTGGGCCAGTTCTTCGGCGAACTCTCGGAAGAAGATGCCTCGGTCGCCAAACAAGACGTTCTTGCCCGCCAGCATGTGGGTGACGAGGCCCGCGACGCGGCGGGTCTTAACCGCCAGAGCCTTCATGCGCTCCGGGTGCCAGGGCGGAATGATCACGCATGGTTGCTCGCCCGCGACCCTCACGGTCCCGATGGTGAGAATCTCGGCCACCAGTCGCGAGCGGCACACGTCGCCACGAGCGTGGACGGCCAGAGCCCGAAGCAGCGCCGCAAACGAGTCGGCTTGTTTGAGCACGGCCTCGCCGTGGAGCCCCACGGAGATGAAGTCGTCCATTGCCTTGATGTAGTCCGCTTCGAACTCGTCCCATGCCGAGCGCAGCGTGTCGCGCTGATCCGGCGTGAGGCGTCCCTCGTCGGCCAGGTCCTTGATGCGGGACTTGATGTCGGCCCTCAGGCTCTTCATCTTGGCGGGAGGCGGCACCAGCGAGCCGGCATCGCGCGAGAACGTCGCCTCCAACGTATTGGTGTCGAGCAGCGAAACGCTTTGCACGCCGCCCTTCTTGCTCACGAGCCGGCGCGGAACCTCGGTGCTGCCCACGGCCCCTTTCTCACGGAGCCTGCCCATGTCATCGACCAGCGACAGGCCGATGGATTCAGGCTTGAACATCCACAGAAGCTGCGTCTTCTCAATCACCTCCTCTTTGTCGCCTTTGCGCTCCAACAAAGTCACCTCGAACTTGATCTGCGTGGACGCCTTCGCGATGGACACGACAGGCTTGGTGTTCCCCTTGAAGATCGATTGCTCTTTGGCGAAATAGGCGGGGTATTTGAAAAGCGGATCAGGAAGATCGGCGGTGCCCATTTTCAGGACCTTCCAATCGACCTTGGACCCCATCAGCTCTTTCAAGCCCCTGTGCATCGCGGAGAAATACGACCCCACGTCGTGATTGAACCTCTCGCGCCACTCCTTGCGGCCTTTGTTGACGGTGATGCGCAGGAATCGCTCACCCTTAGGAGGGTCAGAACCCACGATCAAATGGTGAGCCGCGCTGGTGAAGCCCTCGAAGAAGTCCACGCATTCGATGGGCTTGCCGTAAATGACTTTTTCCCAGCGAGAAAGGAGCTTCGGGTCTTGCTCCAAGTAGCGGCGGTGCAGATTGAAGAAGGACTCGTCCTCCTCGTTCCAATCCGACCTCTTCTCACGCGCCTTCAAGTCTTCGAGGTGCTTGAGCCATGAGGCATCCAAAGCATCGTGATCGGCGCAGACATGCTGGAAGAAGTGAATCGTGGAATCCGCCAAGCCTTTGAGCTTTTCGCGCGGCTTCTCAAAAATCAGGTGGACGCCGTCGGACTCCCACTCCAACTCGGCGACAGCCCACGCGGTGTCCTTGTCCCCGGCGGGAGCGTTGATGAACGCGTCCAACACGACGCGCGCCGCGTCGGGGATCGCGGCGATGTTCTCCTCGAACCGTTGGCGCATGTCCTCCGGATCGATGGGCTGGCTGTTCGGGCGTTGCCGCGCAAGGAGCGGCGAGCGGTTTTGATACAGCTTCTCGAACGCTTTCCGCCACGGTCCGACTTGCTGCCCGTAGGTCTTGTCGTTGCCGAAAAACGCGGTGTCCCTGGGCAGATCCACACAAGGAAGCGACCAACCGATGGCGAGGCGAATCGGCAGTCCCTTGGATGGATGCGAGGCCTCGGCGATCTTCGAGCAAAACTCGCCGAGCTGGATGAGCGACATGTCCGTCACCGACACGAGCCCTTTAAGCGCGGCCTGGAAAACCTTACGATCTTCGTAGGTCGGGGCTAGGGACGCCACGTGGCAAGTCGCCTCGACCCAAGCCTCCTCATAGGCCCGCAACTCTTTGGCGCCCAAAGCGGTAACGTGCCCGAGCGTGTCGGCGAGCCCCTGCTCGTTGCCATTGGCCGTGAGCAAAGCCTCTTTGTCGGTGCCAGCGTTTCGGACCGCCCCCGCATTCATCAGTGTGAGGGCGGCCTCGGGCAAGTTCTCGCCCTCGACCAGCATGCGCGGGATTTTGATGTCGATGCGCTCGGCGAGCTTCGCGTTGCCCAGGACTTCGCGCACCACGGCGGCGATTTGGCTGGGAGCCAGTTTGTCGAGGCGAAAGATCGCGGCCGACTCCGGCTGGTCATTCTGCCCCTGCGTCGCATTGTCGAGACGGTCGTCGAGGATGGTGGCCGCGACGCGCCCGATGATTCTGTGGGCGAGCATCATTGAGCGACCTCGAAAGTGAATGGGTTCTCAACGAATGAGCATGAGTCCGAGAGGCGCCTCACGAGGCCCAGGCCGACGAGGCGAGTCTCGAGGTTCGCCCGGTTGTCGCTGAGCGCCTCTTGGTCCACCAGCTTTTCTTTGACCAGGCGCGCGCCTTCCGCGTCGCCGATGACCATGCCGTAGCGATTTCGAATCTCGCTGAGGAATTCGTCGAACAGCATGCGGTCGTCCACCATGGAGATGACCAGCGTTTTGAGCAGCCTGTCGTTGGGCGCGTAGCGGGTGCGCCGCGAGAGGCGCCGGGAGCTGAGCCCCACCGCCCTGGACCACGCCGCGTGAATCTTCCCGAAGTGCTGCTCATGGCGCGATTCGGCCATCTCCACAAGCGTCCGGATCATCATCTCGCCAGTCGTGTCGCCCGTGACCGACGCGTCCGACCCGTTCTCGGGAGGCCACTGGAACCACGAGCGCATCAGCGCGGCGCTCTGCGCATTGGGCTCTTCCGACGCGCCAGCTTGGGTCCATTCGTCGGTCAGCATGACGCTCTCGATGGATGCCCTGATAGCCCTAAGGGACAAGCCCTGGTTGAATTGGTAGGACTCTCCGGAGAGCGCCCTCACCTTCGTGCGCTCGCGCGACACGATCTCGCAAATAAGCTCGACCGGCTCCACGTCTCCGGACTGCGCTTTGCCACATTCAAGGAAATACAGCAGCAGGTTGAGGCCCGCGCTCGCCATCAGGTGCTCCAACGCGTCGTAGACCGGCATGTCGCGCGATAGGATCGCGAGCCAGTCGTCGCACAGCCTGTCGAATCTCGGGTGCGAGGCATGGGGAAGGTAGCCCACGTACCGGTCCGAGCCGGCCGTCTGAGTCTCGCCTTGAAGCGCCCGGACGAGCCTGTTCATCGGAGCCTTGCTGTCGAACAGCCGCTTCACCAATTGATCGCCGAGCGCGGCGCCATTTTTCGCCCGGCTCAGCATGAGATAGAGCAGCTCCCCCGTGCGGGCGAAAAAGCGACGGTCATTGGACGCGCCGCCGTCGGCGTCGATGCGCAAGTCTTCGTAGAGGGCGTCTGGACCGAAGGGGAATACGAATTTGGAGCTCCACCGCTTGTTACTGCGCGCTTCGAATGAGGATGACCTGAGCAGCTCGACCGCCTTGGCGAAATCGTCGAACGTGTTGAACACCTTGCGCAGGTATCCCATGTCGCCGTTTTCCAGCTTCGCGCAATCTTCATTGAAGCGGTCCGCCCACTGCTTCCACTTGTCCTCGTCGGACACCTCTTTGGCGCGGATCGTCTCGATGTAGGGGTTGTTGAACAGCAACGAGCGCAATCTGATTTGGCGCTGCGGCCGATACATCACATCTCCCGTCGAAGGCGGGCGCAGGGGATTCGCGCGGTTGGACGCGAGCACGCCCAGAAATTCCAAAACGGCCAAGTGCGGGAGCTGCTCGTCGTAGAGGCGGTGGCCCCAGATGTGCTCATCGACGGCGAATTTTTCGACCTCCTTGATCGGCGGCCTCATGACGCAGCCCTCACCGACACTCGGCGCGACAACCCCAGGCCGCTTTGCTCCACGTCGATGAAGTTGAGCGCGAGCGAACCATCATCCGCGCCTGGCTCGTCATCTTCAAGCAGCAATCGCTCGCGCAGCAACTCCTCTTTGCGCAGAAGCTTGGCTTTGAACGCGAGCATGTCCTCCAAGCACTCGTTGGAGAAGCTGCCAGGGAGGGCGCCTTCGGCCACCCTGCACAAGAACTCGAAGCGAACGGGCGTCAGGGCGAACGACGCAGGGTGGACCTCGCCCTGGGCGAGCGCGACATCGATGGTCGGCCTGGCCGTCAATGGATCGAGCCGAATGCGCATGCCTTTGCCTCCTTGCCTCTTGGCGGGGGCCTCGGTGTCGCAAAGCACGCTCACGCGAGACTGGGAGAAGCCGCCGGAGCTGGCCACGAACAATTTGTCATCGTTCTCAATCAGCAGACCGGTCATCACTCGGTTGAGCCCCTTGACCAGCCGCGCCCTAACGCCATCCGACACCGCTCCGCCTCCTGCAAGCAAGTCCACCATCGAGAGGTAGTCCCCGGCGAACCTGAACGCCGTCATGGGCCAGTGGCCGTAGCCATGCTCTCCATCGGGCACGGTGAAGAAGAAGCGGCGACGCTGGGTTTGCAGGCGCGCCAGGAACTCGGCCGCTCCGGACTCCAACCGCGCCGACTCCTCGCCCTCCAAGTAGCTGTCCAGAGCCGCAAGATAACCAGGCGTCGCGCCGTAGACCGGATCGGACCGCATGAGCCGGTCGAATGTCGCTGTGAGCTGAGGATCGTCCGCGCCATAGACCATCAGGCCGTCGGCCGCGTTGGTGGTCTCCGAGCCGATGCCGAACGCGGCGAGCGCCCGGAACACCGGCCGGCTCATGGCCCTGCGCAGGGGCAAGTTCGCGCCGAACGCGTTGTCGTAGAGGCTCGCATGCTCGACCAGGTTCGCTTCTTGGATTTTTGGCACGTCGGAACATGTCATCAAGCCCTCTTTGGCGTCGGGATGCCCCAAGACCATGTTCGAGGCCAAAGCGAGCATGTCCCGCACAGGCAAATGCCATCCATTGAGCCGGGCGACCTCGACCACGTCGCCAAGCCGCTTGGAGAAGCGGCCTTGATCGTCGGCGCCAAGCAAGCGATTGCGGTTCTCATAGATCGGGCAGACGGCGCCGCCCTCTTTATGTGAGCATCCGCCGCAGTTTCCCCAACCAGGATGGTTCGCCACAGCGGAAAGCACTTCGCCCAGGGTTTCCCTATGCGTTGCGCGGCTCAGGTCAAAGATAGCCAGGCGGACTGGTGCCTCTCCAACTTGGAGAAACGAGTCTTGAATCGATTTGAGAAGTGGATGGGTCCTGCCCTGCCTGATGCCCAAATCGCGCAGCCGCTCCAAGATTTGCCCATGGTTGGCGGCTACCACAAGGAATCTCTTGACTTCCGCGCCCAGTACGGACTCTTCCAGCAACGCCAGAGTGGCGTCACTTTGCCCCGGAGTAAGCTCGCTCAAATCCTTGATGAAGGTGGCGACGCGCCCATCCACGAGCGTCACCTCTTTAACTGCGGACGGGCTGGCCCAGTCGTGGGGCAAACCCCCGAGCTCGGTCCAAAGGCTGCGGCAATGGTAGGTTTTACCGTCCCCGGCGGTGCCAGCGATGAGGATGGAGCCGCGGGCGCCGGAGGCGAGGTGCGCCTTGATCTTTTCAAGTTCCGGACTCGAAAGCGTGATTGGTGCGACCTTGGCTTTGCCAAGCGCGCCAGTGACGTATTCGTCAAACAAGGTTGTGTTCTTTGGAGTAGGGCCATAAGAGCGCAGAAATTTGATCCATGCGTTGGACGACCCATGACTCGAAGTTTGTTCTTCGCCCTGTAATTTACTCATTCGGTGGCGTTCCTGTTACGAGCCGGCACAAGACCGGCTCAGCCTTCCTGTTAAGCCTTTCGGCCTCTATTTTGCTGCGCTCGGACTCATTATTGCCCGGCCGGAGGGTCGACCTAGGTGAAAGCTTGGTTTTTCAGCTTTTGTACCTTGCCGCCATGCCGCGTCAACGGTCTTTCGGGTAGGCGAAGATCAGCTCAATAACCAGTAAGGCGAAAACTCCAAAATCGGCATGCGTCTTTTAAGGATCTTTGACGCGCTGCAATGTCAACAACCCTTGAATTTGATTAGATTGCATATACGCAACCATTTTCCCCACAGCACACGCTAGGGCATGACGATACGTACGTAGGTCCATTCAGTCTGACTAGATCGCGTGCATCCAGGTGCTTGGGCCAAGGACAGAGTTTTGATGAGCTTGAAGCCAAGCTCATTTTTAAATGGTTTGCTAAGCTTCGTCACGCCTAACGCTTCGCTTGCCGTAACGCGACCAGGTAACGAAAATATACTTTGAGGGGGCTGCGACAATAAAGAAAGTCATCGTCAATAAGGATTTTTATTTTTTATTGCTGCTAGCGGCACTGAAACCTAAACATAGCTGACGCGGCAGTCCCAAAAGTTTCGAAATGATTGGGGGCAAGCAAGTTTGAATGACGATGAATGTCGGTAGTTGAAATGAACAAACTGTTAATTATTAAGGGAAAAGTGGAAGACGCTGGAACTCTTAGACATGTGGAAAACCACACCCCCATGATGCGGCAATACCTGGCCATCAAGGCCGAGTACCCCGACACG
>JBBATZ010000086.1:0-11897 GCA_040398425.1 Hyphomonadaceae bacterium | reverse complement strand
CGCTCTAGTTTGCGTCGCTCAGGCTGGCGGCGCGGAGTTCGCGCAATAGGGACGCACTGGCTTCGCCAGTGACGGGGAGGTCGTTCGCCCGTTCGAACTGGCGGATCGCCTCGGCCGTCCGGGTGTTCATTTTGCCGTCGGTCGCGCCCGGCGTGTAGTTGAGCCGCTGTAGCAGACGCTGGACCTCGGAGACCTGCTCGGGCGTGGCGACGTCCCACGAGCGGCGGCCGAACTCGCCATTGGCGCGCGCGATCGAGGGTTTCGGGTTGAAGGCGCGTGCCTTGCGCTTGATCGCCTCGGCCTGGGTTGGTTGCATGTCGCCGAGCATGAGGCGCGCGCGTCGGCTGGCGTCCTGGTCTCCGGCGCGGCCCGCGACCTCGAACCAGTAGGCGGCTTCGGCCTTGTCCTGGCTGAGCCCGAGCCCCTGTTCGTAGAGGACGGCAAGATTGTACTGGCTGTCGACGAGGCCGAGGTCAGACGCGGTGCGGAACCACTCGACTGCGGCGGCATAGCTCTGCGGTCCGGCATCACCCTCGGCATAGAAGACGGCAAGGTCGTGCATGGCGAGGCGATTGCCGCCGATGGCGGCTTTCTCGGTCCAGGAACGCGAGGCGGCCATGTCGCGCGGCACGCCTTCGCCGCGTTCGTAGAGTTTCGCGAGTCGGTACTCGGCCATGACGAGGCCGCGGCTGGCCGCTTCCTTGAGCATCTGGACGGCCTTGGCTTTCTCGCCGGAGGCCAGCAGTTCGAGCGCAGAATCGTGGAGGGCAACCGGATCGCCGGCGCGCACGGCGTCGGCGAGCGTGATGGGGGATGCAGGCGAGGCTTTGGCGGCCGGCGCTTTGGTTGCCGGCGCAGGTGTGATGGTCGGCGTTGCGGTGGCGGCTTCGATGACGGGCGCGACAGGAGACGCGTCGTCCGGCGCCAGAATGTCAGCTCCCGGATCGGCGTGATCTTCACCGAAGAGGACGGCGTCACTGGCGCCCGCGGGAGCCACCGGCGCAGCTGGCGAGGCGGGGTCGAGCTTGGCGAAGTCCTCGTTCTGGCCTTCCTGTTTGCCGCGCATGACGGTGAAGGCGGCCCCGCCGGCGACGGCGACAGTGAGGACGGCGGAGGCGATCAGCGGCCCCTTGCCAATACCCTTGCGTCCGGCGCCGATCGACGGATCGACGCGGCGGCCCTGGCGGGCAGCACGACGGGCTTCTTCAAGATAGTTGGCGGACAACCGCTCGCGACCATCCTTGGCGGGAAGGTCGGCGACGAACATCTGGGTCTGCGGATTTGCGGGCGCGAGGAATTCGTCATCGGCCTCGAGCAAGTCCTCGATGCGCTGCGCGGGTTCACCGCCCTGAGGTTGCGACGCGACAGGGGGCGCGGCGTCGAACAGGTGGGCGTCACGCGGATCGGACGGAATGTCGAATGGCGGCGGATCGACGCCGACGATTTCGTTCGACTCGGGGTGCGCAACGGCATTGTCGATGGCGGCGAACACCGTCTCTGAGATGGGGGGCGGCGTCTCTTGCTCCGCGTCGTCTTCGAGGATCACGAAATCGTCGGAAAGGATCGGAATGTCGCGGGCGACCTGTGGCTCGGCGGGGTCGCGGCGAGCGTCCTCCATGCCCTCCAGGCGACGGGCGAGTGAGGAGACCGTGTTCTGTACCGGCATCAGCGCGGTGGCGGTATGCTCGGCGCTCTCATCCATCCGGCGCTGGACTTCCGAGAGTACGTCGATGAGGCGGGTTTCGTAAGAGCGGGCGCTATCGGCGAGCCTGGACTCGAAGGCGCGCTGCGAGTCCTGCGCCTGCGACTGGAGGCGTTCCACCGCGCGCGCGACCTGTTCGCCGATCTGGCCGATCGCTTCGGCAGTGCGCCGTTCGCTTTCCCGCACGCGCTCGTCGAGCCGGTCTGCGAGGCGGTCGACTTCCGTGTTGTCGAGCGGACGCGCCTCGAGTGCGGTTTCGTTGATGCGCTCGCCAAGGCGCTGGATGCTTTCGTCATGGCGGCGCTGCAGGCGCTCGGCAACCAGTGACACCTGTTCTCCGACGGAGTCGATCGCGCTTGCGCTGCGCTTTTCGAGCGCTTGCAGCTTGTCGTCCACAACGGTGTTGAGGCGGCCTATGTCCGTGCGCGTGGTGTTTTCGACTGCGCCAAGACGGGCGTCTATCGTATTGGCAAGGTTGGCGATCTCGCGCCGCACATCATCGATGGATTTCTGATCGCCGCGCAATTCAACCGCGCGGAGGCGTTCGTCGACGGCGCGCGAGAGGCGATCGACTTGTGCGCTCATTGCTTCGATGGCGTCGGCCTGCCGCGCCTCGGATACCTGCACCTGCTCCTGGATCTGGCGGATCGAGCGTTCAATGCGCTCGGCCTTTTCCGGATTGTTGGAGCGGGCGGCTTCTTCAAGGCGACGTTCCATGTCCGCGCGCAGGGCGTTCATAGGGCGGGTCATGTCTTCCGCAAAACTGTCGAGACGTTTCTGGAACAGTTGCTGGAGGTTGGCCATGTCGTCTTCGGAACGGCCGCTGCGCTGGATGCGGTCGTCGATCTCGTTGACCGCACGCTCAAGTACGTTGACGGCGGTGTCGGTCTTGCGTTCGGTCCGGTTGACCCGATCGGTGATCCGGCTGACCGCCTCAGTCAGCGTGGTCATCGCCTCGCGGGTCTTTTCCTCAATGGCGTCGACGCGCTCGATGACTTCCTTCGACATCGCACGCGAGCGCGTGAGGTTGGACTCGAGCGCGCGTTCCATCCGCCAGGTCGTGTCGCCAACGGCGCGGTCCGCCTTGGTCTCGAACAGTTCGAAGCGCGATGCGGCGTCGGCGATCTTGGCGATGCCGGCCTCGATGCGGCGCTCGGCGGACGAGACCTTTTCCTCTATCTGGTCAATGCGGTCGACAACCCCTGCCGAGTTGGTCCGCACTGCGTTGGCGACGACCTGGTCGACGGACTTGGCGACATCGTCCACCCGCGAGGCGACCTGGCCGACCTTCTCGTCGAACAAGGTGCGGAACTGGTGTTGCTCACGTTCGGAGTCGCTAAGGCGTTCCTGCAGCGTATCCGACAGGCGGCCAAGAGATGTCTCGAGCGCCTTCATCCCGTCGAGGGAGGCGCTGCTGCGATTCTCGGATTCGAGGGTGTCGATGCGGGTGCGAAGGGCCGTCTGGGTCGATTCGATCTCGCCCATGGCGCGGGTGACGCGCTCGAGAGCCATGAGCTGGGCTTTGCCCGAAGCGTCAACCTTGCCCATGAGGCCGAGAATCGACTTGTCGATTCCAGAGATCGAGCGGGCGGAGCGGGAGGTCGACGCTTCCAGCCGCTGGGCCAGCTGGTCGATCTCCTGAGACATGCGACGCAGGTCGCTGTCGGCCGCCGCCCGGGGGAAGGAGTCTGCGAGGTCTACTTGCTGAAAGTCGCCCTCATCGCCTTCAAGCAAAAGGGAATTCAGGTACTGGCCGAGTGTCACGCCCTGGCGCTGGGCGCGTTCACGGGCAACCGACCGCGCTTTCGGGTCGATGCCTTTCACACTCCAAGGCGCCTGCGTCATTGCCAACTCCGTACCGAACCGCGGAGCTCCCGTGATTCTAGACCGTGTGTCAGTTGGCGATCAGGGCCTTAAAGGCGCGTTAAGCATAATTCACCGCCTGGTTCCCAAAACCGCTCTGTCGACAGATTGACGCAGGGGGGAGGCGCCGTTACGTATCACTCAGCGTTAATTTCAAAGACGCCGCCTGTGCTCCCCCACAGAGCTAACAATGACGGGAGGCAGAGATTGAAAACGTACACAATTAGCGAACTTGCGCGCGAATTTCAGGTGACGCCGCGTGCGTTGCGATTCTACGAGGATAAAGGGCTGCTGCAGCCCGCCCGCGACGGACTGAACCGGGTCTATTCCGCACGCGACCGCGCCCGGCTGAAACTTATTCTGCAAGGCAAAAGCGTCGGCTTCTCGCTGTCTGATATTCGCGAGATCCTGGACCTCTACAACCACGAGGGTCACAGGGCGCAGCTGAAGCTGTCGCTCAAGAAGTCGCGCGAGCAGGTCAAGAACCTCGAAAAACAGCGCGAGGATATCGAGGCCGCCCTCGATACGCTCCAGAAGGGCGTGAAGTGGACCGAAGAGAAGCTTCAGGAACTCGGACCAGGACCGGATGTGGAACAGTCCGCGCGCGCCTATGAACGCGTCGCGCGTGCTGGTCTGGGCGGCGACGCGGCGCATCTCGACAGCTGACGCAAAGTCAGTCTCGACGCCTTGCCGCTTGGTGATATGACGCCATTCTCTGTCTGCCGGTCGCGTGGTTCAGCACGTTCAGGCGTCCGGACCAGCGTTCCCGCAAGGTGAGGTTACATGCCCAGATATCAGGCGCCGCTCAGGGACATGAAGTTCCTGCTCAATGAAGTGCTTGAGATCGGAAGCTATTCGAATCTGCCGAAGTTTTCCGACGCGCCGGCTGACGTGATCGAGGCGGTCCTCGATGGCGGCGCTAAATTCGCTGAGGAAGTGCTGCAGCCGGTCAACGCCATCGGCGACCGACAGGGGTGCAAACGTAATCCCGATGCATCGGTGAAGACGCCGGACGGTTTTCCGGCCGCCTACAAGCAGATGTCGGAAGACGGCTGGATGGCGATCTCGGCCGACCAGCAATGGGGCGGGCAGGGCTTGCCCCGGGTTGTCTCCATGCCGTTCCTCGAAATGTGCTCGTCAGCCAACATGGCCTTCTCGATGTATCCGGGCCTGACCCGCGGCGCGGCCGAGGCGATCCAGGAAGGCGGATCGGACGAACAGAAGAATACCTACCTGACCAATATGATGACGGGCAAATGGTCCGGCACCATGAACCTCACCGAGCCGCAATGCGGCACGGACCTCGGCCTGATCCGCACCAAGGCGGTTCCTCAGCCAGACGGCAGCTACCAGATCACCGGCCAGAAGATCTGGATTTCCGGCGGCGAACAGGATCTCGCCGAGAACATTATCCAGCTTGTGCTCGCACGCATTGAGGGCGGACCGGAGGGCATCAAGGGCATCTCGCTCTTCATCGTACCGAAGTTCATGGTCAACGCGGACGGCTCGCTGGGCGCGCGCAACGCATACCAGTGCGGCGGCATCGAAGAGAAGATGGGCATCCACGGCAACGCGACCTGCGTGATGAACTATGAAGGCGCGACCGGCTTCCTTGTCGGCGAGGCCCACAAGGGCATGCGCACGATGTTCGTGATGATGAACGAGGCGCGGCTTGGCGTTGGCATGCAGGGCCTGGCGCAGGCGGAAGTGGCGTTCCAGAACGCTGCAGACTTTGCGCGCGATCGCCTGCAGGGACGCTCAATCACGGGCGCGAAAGCTCCGGACAAGCCCGCGGATCCGATCATCGTGCACCCCGACGTGCGCCGTATGCTGATGGACATGAAGGCCTTCACCGAGGGCGCGCGGGCCTTCACCTACTGGACCGCGCTGCAGGGCGACCTGCTGCATGTCTCGCCGGACGCGCTCGTGCGCGAGAAGGCGGACGACCGGATGTCGCTGTTGACGCCGGTCATCAAGGGCTATCTCACCGACCGCGGATTCAAGTGCGCCAACGATGCGCTGCAACTGCATGGCGGCACTGGCTACACTGTCGATCAGGGTGTCGAACAGTTCGTGCGCGATGCCCGTATCGCGCTGATCTATGAAGGCACCAACGGAATCCAGGCGTTGGACCTCGTCGGCCGCAAGTTGGCCGCGAACGGTGGCCGCGCTGTGTTTGGCTTCTTTGCGGACCTCGAAGAGTTTGCCTCCAGCCACGATGGTGACCCGCGCATGAAGTCCTATGTTGATGGCGTGCGGTCGGCGGAAGCCCAGCTCAAGGAAGCCACGATGTGGCTGATGCAGAACGGGATGTCGAACTTCGACAACGCTGGCGCATCCAGCCACGACTACTTGCATTTGTTCGGCCTGACTGCGTTCGCCCTGATGTGGGCCAAGATGGCGAAGGCCGCGCTGGCGCATGAAGGCAGCGGCGACGTTTTCTATTCAAACAAGCTTGCCACAGCGCGCTATTTCTTCGAACGTGTGTTGCCTGACGCGGCGTCACATCTCGCAAAGGTAAAGACAGGCGCAGCGCCTGTGATGGCGCTTGGCGCGGACGCATTCTGAGTGCTTACCCGCATCGCGGGGCGCCCAAGTTTCCCGGCAGAGATGCCGTACAAGAAGGAGGCCCCTGATGGCCGAAGCTTATATCTATGACGCAGTCCGTACACCCCGCGGCAAGGGGAAGAGCTCTGGCTCGCTGCATGAGATCACCTCGCTGCAGCTCGCGACACAGGCGCTGAAGGCGCTGAAGGAGCGCAACAATCTCGACACGTCCAAGGTCGATGACGTGATCCTCGGCTGCGTGACGCCGATCGGCGAGCAGGGTTCAGACATCGCGCGCATCGCCGTGCTGAACGCCGATTATTCGGAGACGACTGCTGGCGTGCAGGTTGACCGCTTCTGTGCCTCGGGGCTTGAAGCGTGCAACATCGCGGCAGCCAAGGTGATGACGGGCGAGGCCGACATGGCGATCGGCGGCGGCGTCGAGGCGATGAGCCGCGTGCCTATGGGCTCGAATGGCGGCGCGTGGGCTTCGAACCCCGAGATCGCGATGAAATCCTACTTCGCGCCCCAGGGTATCGGCGCCGACCTGATAGCGACGAAGTACGGCTTCTCGCGTGACGACGTGGATGCCTACGCCGTCGAAAGCCAGCGCCGCGCAGCCGCCGCCTGGAAGGCTGGCCGCTTCTCGAAGTCGGTCATCGGCGTGAAAGACCAACTCGGCGTGACCATCCTCGCGCATGACGAAACCGTGCGCGGCGACACGACTATGCAGACGCTCGCAGCGTTGAGCCCGTCCTTCGAGGCGATGGGTACGATGGCGTTCGATGATGTCGTGAAACAGCGCTACCCGGAAGTCGAAAAGATCAACCACGTCCACCACGCCGGCAACTCGTCGGGTATCGTTGATGGCGCGTCGGCCGTTCTGATCGGCACGAAGGAGATGGGCGACGCTCTCGGCCTGAAGGCTCGTGCGCGGATCAAGGGCTTTGCCTCGATCGGTTCGGAGCCGTCGATCATGCTGACCGGTCCGTCGCTGGTGACCGAGAAGCTTCTCAAGAAGCTCGGCATGACGCCTGATGACATCGACCTGTACGAGCTCAACGAGGCGTTCGCTTCTGTTGTGCTGCGCATGATGCAGGCGCTGAACATCCCGCACGAGAAAATGAACGTGAACGGCGGCGCCATCGCCATGGGCCACCCGCTCGGCGCAACCGGCGGCATGATCCTCGGCACGATGCTCGATGAGCTGGAGCGGTCGGACAAGGAAACCGGCCTCATCACGCTCTGCGTTGGCGCTGGCATGGGCACGGCGACAGTGATCGAGCGCGTGTGATGGAAATCGGCGAGGCGAAGATCAGCGCGCTCGTGGTCTCCGCGCTTACGGGCGTCGGGCTCACCCTGTTCATGAACCAGGCGTTGCGCGATCTGAACCTTGCCCTCTCGATTTCCATTCCCGTGACACTGGTGATGGGCGCGGTGCTGTTCCTGTTCGCGTCCGACAACATCAAGACGGACGGCGACAAGCCACCGTCAGATAAAAACTCCAAAGGCAACTGACATGAAACTCGAAACCTTCGGCTGGGATGTAGATGCAGACGGCATCGCTACCGCCACGTTTGACGTTCCGGGCCGTTCGATGAACACCTTGACGGCGCAGGCGATCGCAGACCTTGGCACCATCGCCAAGGAAGTCGCAACGAACGCCGACATCAAGGGCCTCGTCATCACCTCGGGCAAGAAGAGCGGCTTCTGCGCCGGCGCAGACCTCGGCGAACTCGGCGGTGGTTCGGGCGGCGGCGGCGACAAGGGTGATCCGGAAGCCCAGCTCGAGGCGGCGTTCGAGCGTTCGTTCGGGATGAACAAGCTGCTCCGCACGCTAGAAGCCGGCAAGAAGCCGGTGGCGTGCGCTATCAATGGTCTCGCGCTCGGTGGCGGTCTCGAAGTGGCGCTGGGTTGCCACTACCGCATCGCTGCGAACGACAATCCGAAACTGCAACTCGGCCTGCCGGAAGCCAAGGTCGGCCTGATGCCCGGCGGCGGCGGCACGCAACGCCTGCCGCGCATCATGGGCGCGCAGGCGGCTGCGCCGTTCCTGCTGCAGGGCGACAGCATGACGGCCGAACAGGCCAAGGCGAACGGCGTTGTGCACGAACTCGCACCGACGGCTGAACTGGTCGCCAAGGCCAAAGTCTGGTGCAAGGCAAACCCTAACGCCAAGGCGCCGTGGGACGATCCGAAGTTCAAGGTCCCAGGCGGCAATCCGAATTCGCAACAGGGCTCGACCGTCTTCACGTTCGGCTCCGCCATGCTGGCCAAGCAGACCTGGGGCAATTACCCGGCGCAGAAGCACATCCTGTCGGCTGTTTATGAAGGCCTGTCAGTTCCGATCGACGCGGGTCTCCGCATCGAGAGCCGTTACTTCGTCAAGACGCTGATGACGCCGGAAGCGAAGGGCATGATCCGCTCGCTCTTCCTGTCGATGCAGGACCTGTCGAAAGGCGCCTCGCGCCCAGCTGGCTTCCCGACCTACGACATCAAGAAGGCGGTCGTCGTCGGCGCCGGCCTGATGGGCGCGGGAATCGCCTATGTGCAGGCCAAGGCCGGCATCGCGACCATCCTGCTCGACGTGAGCCAGGAGTCTGCTGACAAGGGCAAAGCCTACTCGCAACGCATTGTCGACAAGGACGTGTCGCGCGGCAAGCTCACGAAGGAGAAGGGCGATGCGCTGCTCGCCCTGATTACGCCGTCGACCGACTACTCACTGGTTAAGGGCGCGGACATTGTCGTCGAAGCCGTATTCGAGAACGTGGAGCTGAAAGCCAAGGTCACGGCGCAGATCGAAGAACACCTCGGTGATACTGCCGTGATGGGCACCAACACCTCGACGCTGCCGATTACGGGCCTCGCTAAGGCCTCGAAGCGCGCCGCGAACTTCATCGGCATCCACTTCTTCTCGCCTGTCGAACGCATGGGCCTCGTCGAGATCATCATGGGCAATGAGACGTCCCAGGAGACGCTCGCGAAGACGATGGACTATGTGCTGAAGATCAAGAAGACGCCAGTCGCTGTGAACGACTTCCGCGGCTTCTATACGTCGCGCGTGTTCGGCACCTATCCGGAAGAAGGCATGACGATGCTCGGCGAAGGAATCGCCCCAGCAATCATCGAGAATGTCGGCCGCATGGCTGGCATGCCGATGGGCCCGCTCGAGGTTTCGGACTCGGTCGGTATCGACACGATGCTGAAGATCGGTCGCGAGAGCGCCAAGGCTGCCGGAAAATCCTACGAGCAGAACCCGGTCGGCGATCTCGTCGCCTGGATCGTGGACACGCAGAACCGCGTCGGCCGCAAGGCGGGCAAGGGTTTCTACGACTACAACGAAGCCGGCAAACCCTCGCGCCTCTACCCGGATATTGGCAAGAAGATCGACATCAAGACCAAGGAATGCTCGCCCGAACTGAAGGTCGAGTTGACCAAACGCTTCCTCTATCGCCAGTGCGTCGAGGTCGCCCGCTGCTTCGAAGAAGGCGTCATCCTCGATGCGCGCGATGCGGATATCGGCTCGATCCTGGCGTGGGGCTTTGCGCCCTATACTGGCGGCGTCTGCTCCTTCATGGACCTGAAGGTTGGTATCAAGACGTTCGTGGTGGAGTGCGACGCGCTGGCCGAGAAACACGGCGAGCGCTTCCGCCCTAACGCCCTGCTGCGCGAGATGGCCGCCAAGGGCCAGACCTTCTACTCGCGCTTCCCGCCAAAGGATCAGAAGGCAGCGGCGGCCTGATCGAGCGCTGCGACCAGAAATGAAGGGCCGGGTGAAGCCGCTTCACCCGGCTTTTTCATTTTCCAATATGCGCTTTCAGAAACTCGCTCAGCTTGGTCAACATCAGGCGACGGCTGTCGTTATCGACCAGACCATGATCGTCGCCTTCGATGCGGATGAACTCCACGGGCTTTTTTGCATTTTTGAGCGCGTTGCTCATGATCTCGCTCTGACTAATCGGTACGGTAGTATCCGATGCACCATGGATCAGAAGCACCGGCGCCTTGAACAGGTCTGCGTGCCGCGAAGGGGAGACGGCGTCGATTTTTTCGCGATCCTTGTCCATGTCGCCGATCAGTAGCTGCCAGTAGACGAGAGAACTATCCTTCGCGCCGCGCAGCCGTCGGGTGTTGACCAGCATTTCGTGAAGATCCGAGACGCCCGCGATGGACGCGACGCACTTGTATTTGTCCGGCGTACTTGCGCCACCCGCTAGCGCGGCATAGCCGCCATAGCTCCATCCGACGATGCAGACGCGTTCGGGATCCGCCCACCCGGTTCTCACCATCGCATCGACGCCGTCCGTGATGTCGTCCTGCATCTTGCGGCCCCATTCGCCATAGCCCGCCACCGTGAAGACTGAGCCGAACCCTGCGGATCCGCGGAAGTTTGGCTGGATGACGACATAGCCCTCGTTCGCGAGAAATTGGGCCATCCAGTCGAAGCCGACTGAATCATAGGACTCCGGCCCGCCGTGCGGCATCACGATCATAGGGAGGTTTTTGCGATCTGCCTCGGCGACGCCAGTCGGCCACGTGATCAGGCCCGGAATCTTGAGGCCGTCGCGCGCCTTGTACTCCATGGTAACGACTTCACCGACGTCGCCCGGCGTGATCTCCGGACGCGCCGTGGCAATGATGCTCAGCGATTTGGCGGCTCGGTCATAGACCAGATAGCGTTCTGCGTTTCTGCCGCCGCTTGCGAAGAAGAGCAGCTTGGACCAGTCCTGAGACCACGAGGAGAGATAGACCGAAGATCCGCCGAGCGATTTGATGACCGTGTTGATGTCTTCCTCGATCGCCTTGTCAAACATCTCGTAGCGCGGATACATGCCGGAATAGCGCACACCGTGTACGACCCGGTTGTCGTCGGAAATCACCCCTTCCACCTCAGCGTCATCGCGCTGAAACACCGGACCACTTACAGAGCCGTCCTCGATCGACATGCGATAGAGCGATACGAATTCGGAATCCTGCTCATCCATGGTGAAGACCGACTTGGCGTCTCCGGAGAGCCCCACGACCGAGATCTCCGGGAGCGGGGTCACCTTACGATAGATCTGCTTCCAGTCGCCTCCCGGCGGGCGGGCGCGTACGGTGTGCTCCGTATTCTTCTCGCTGAAATCTTCACGCAGGACGACCCGACCAGTCGAGTCGGTCAGCCAGTCGATCGTATTGTAGGTGCCCCGCCCGCCATCGGCGACGCGTCCACGCCCCGAGTCAAGCAGCACCTGCAGCAAGTCGAAGGATGGTTGGCTGCCCGAGCCGCCCATGTAGGCCGGCATGTAGACAGTCTTGCCATCCGGATCTACGGCCAGGATTCTGCCGAGGCCGGACTGCGCCGGGAAGATGTCCTTCGTGCCCTTCAGAAGCTGCACATACTTGCCAGTGTTGAGATCGAACGAGAAGGCGGCTGAAGCCTCGTAGCGCCCCCTGAAGCCAGCTGTACGCGTGTCTTTCGAAGCAACAATCACAACCCGGTCATTGCCAAGGAAGCGTAGATAGCGGGCGCGAATGTCGGAGATGCGCACCAGGCCCTTCGACACCTTGGTCGCAAATTCATAGACGAAGAGAACGTCGCCATCGTCGCGACGCTTCAGGAAAGCGACCTTCTTGCCGTCGGGCGAAATCTCCATCAGGCGAATTCCGGGGACGTCGCCAAAGGCTTCCATCGGAGGTTTGGCGAGCGCAGGATGACCGCCGACGATTGCGGCAAGGCATAGGGCCACGATCAAAGACAGGCTGCGCATCATTCCCCCAAGGCTGACGGACTCATGAAGACTAG
>JBBATZ010000085.1:0-12442 GCA_040398425.1 Hyphomonadaceae bacterium | reverse complement strand
GGAACCCCAGCACCTGATCGCCGCCTTTGCCGCCGGATCGGAACTGACCATCAAGCGTTTCATACCGACCGCGGATGACACCCTCGATCTTTAGCCAGTCAGGCACCTGAAGCGCGTCGGCCAGGCGCCACGGCTCTTCCGTCTGAGCGAAGGCCGAGGGACTTTGAATTAGAGAAGCGAAGGCAAAAGCCGCCATGCGGCCCCCCCAGAGGAAGCGTCTGTCCTGCTTGAGGCCGGAAGGCGACGTACCCAGATTCTGCGTTTGCATACTTCGGCAAATATCGAAATGACGTTATCGATGCAATACACGGTTTCATGACAGCGGCTCTGGGTCTTGGCCCGGCTTCAGCTGCGGCCACATCCTCGCCTCCGACCTTTGTCGGCAGCCACCAACTGAGCCCGACAGCGGCGAAGATGACGAACGGCCGCTACTGGGCGATGTCCCGTCTGATTGATCCAGCCACAGAGAGCGGCAGCTCTTGAGCGACACTGCCGTCCGTAACAATGTGTCCGCTTGGGCAGCCACTTCAGCCACTAGCGTAGGCGTTATGGTGAGGTCTTTGTCCAACCTAGAGCCTTCGTGCGTTGTGGGGTGATGGCGCAGCCCCTCCGTTCCGCATTTCTGTTCATTGCTCTTGTCTATCTGCTGACCCTGCCGTGGTGGCTGCTGTCGCGGTTCGTTACGCTTGACGGCCTGCCCGACAATCTGCCCATCACCGATATCGGCGCGACGTTCATGCCGGCGCTGGCGGCGCTCATTCTTGTGTTCCGTGATGCGGGCGTGAGCGGGGTCCGGGCGCTGCTGGCCCGTGTTCTGGACTGGCGCAAGATCAAGAGCGCAGGCTGGCTTGCCGTTATCCTGGTATTGCCGCTGGGTTTGTATTGTCTGACCTATCTCATCATGCGCGTAACAGGGTTGCCTGTACCCGCGTCCTTGATCCTGTCGCCGGCACTAGCCTTCGCCTTTCCTCTCTTCATGTTGGCCGCCGCTGGCGAGGAACTCGGCTATACGGGGTATGCGACGGACCTTCTGCAACAGCGCCACTCTGCGCTTATCTCCGGGCTCATCATCGGTGCGCCTTGGGCACTCTGGCATCTGCCGTCGATGTTCCAGGTGGGGCAGGCTCCAGGTCTGATCATTTGGGGGCTTCTCGCGACTGTCGCATTCCGGGTGATCTATGTCTGGCTCTACAACAATGCAGGCGGAAGCCTCCTTGCGATCATCCTATTTCATGCGGTGGCGAATACGGGCCGAAGCGCGTTTCCCGGTGGGAGGGCTGCCTACGAGCTGGCCGACGGGGCGATCGGGTATGCGATCATCATCTCGCTCGCGTTCGCACTCACCCTCGTTTACGGACCGAAGAGGTTGATGCGATAGTTTTCGAACCTTCACCGCTGGCCACTCCACGGTCAGGTTCGTCGTGACATTGAGGCTCTGAATCGTCATTTCGCACTGACCGATTTTGGGCGAAGTCCCGCCTGATCAGTAGGGCAGAAGCGACCGGCAGTTCACGGGCGACCATGCCATTGGTAGCATCGTGACGTGCTCGGCAAAGTGGGGCCCGAAGCGGACATTCCGCTACTGCGAAGGACGTGTCGCTTCGAATGGGAACATGAGGCTGAGACGAGCCTCTTCGTGAAGGCCATCCGTCAAGCAACGTCCGGTCCGAAGATCCTACGGCAGGTCACCAGCACGATCGCGGCGGTGAGCGGTGCGAAGTTTCATTTGTAGCCCGTCATCTCGAGATAACCCCGACCGGGATGAGATCCAGTGACGCTTACAGGACCCTCCCAATAGGGCACGCTCGTCGCCATCCACGCCTGCTTATTGAGCGCCCGCGTTGTCACACTGACCCCGCGCAGCGGCACGTCGATGCGCCACGCTACCGGCAGCCTTCGGCCGGCGACGATCGCACTATCGAGTGGCGTCAGCACCACATCGCCCGTCCCCATAGGCGTCACATCGCCCTCCACCGTGATCCAACTTGCAGACGTGAATGCGCCCCCGCCGCCGCGCAAGCGAAACGCCATCATCTTGTCGCCGCTATCGAAGTGCAGTGAAAACCAGTCCCAGCCGCTCTGATCGCTGGCGAGCGGTTGGGACGACCATTCCCGGTCCAGCCACGCGCGGCCCGTCACGGCGATAGTCCGGTCGCCGATCTTCAACGAACCGGCTGCGGTGTAGAAAGGCTGCGAGTAGTATCGACTGGCCTGCCCCTGTTCCGACTTTACCGAGTATCCGTCCTTTCCATGTAGCACGACCGGCTTATCCGCATCGAGTGCAAGTTCGTACGAGAAGCCAACGCCTGACGCGCCCAAGCTAAGCGCGGACAACACATCTGCGCCAACCCGCGCCTCACTGGTCATCTCCCAGTCGTCGATCCACGCCGCGAACGGAGCCGGCGTCACGCCAGCCTGACCGATCCCACCGCGCGCTAGTCGCTCCGCCACGAAGTGCTCCGAGCCCGAGGTCAGCGCCGCATGCCCCATCCAGAGCTGCGGGCTAGACCATCCCGCCCCATCTCCTGGAGCCAGCGCGGTGCGGAACAACGTCCACTGCACGCCATAGTCAACCCCGTCCGCATCCTTCAGGTTGGCAGTCAGATACCACCACTCGATGCGAAAATCAGTGTGCGGACCATGATCGACCGGAAAGGCGAACTGATAACCTGGAACCGGAATCGCGAAGCCTTCGGCTCGTGCGCCAAGTCCGGCAAAGCCCTGAGCACTGGCAGGACCGCTCATCACAAGACACAGTAGCAACACTCTAACGCTCATTGGCGAACACCTTCAGCAAGTCGGACGGTGCGAGCCGCGACAGGCGTCGCACGGGAATGGCGGCCGCCAGCAAGGCGGCCGCCAGAGCAAGCCCGCCAAGCTGAACCCAGTCCAGCGGGAACAGGTGCATTGGCAGTTTCCAGCCGAACGCCTCTACATTGACGACATCCAGCAGCACCCACGCAAGCGCGAGACCCACAGGCACGGCCGCCGCAAGCGTCAGCGCTGCGAGCGCGAGCGTGCGCACCAGCTCCAGCATCGCCAGCCGCCGACGCGTGATGCCCATCGCCCAGACAGGCGCCAGCTGGGGTAGTCGAATGCCGGACAAGGTCATCAGGCTTGCGAACAAGGCAAGGCCTGCAACCCCGAGAGTGAGGACATTCAGCGCCGCCGTCACGGCAAAAGTGCGCTCGAACACTTCAAGCCCCATGCGCTTTAGGCTGGCCTGGTCCACGATGACGCCATCGGGAAGATCGAATCTCTCACGCAATTCGGTCTGCAGGGCCTCAACGGCCACCTGCTCCGTTCGCACGCCGAAGCGTGTCTGCGAGGCTTCTGGATAACGCGCCTGCAGGGTCGCCAACCCCAACATAGCCTGCGCGGCAGGGTTTCCATAATCCGCGTAAACGCCAGCGATCGGCGCGGTCCACTGGCCCGGCAGCTCGAGGCGATCGCCCACCCCAAGGTTTTCGCGTCGCGATAACTGTTCGTTGATGAGGATGGCTTCGCCCTGCGCCAGCCTGTCCCAGGCGTCGGGCGCGGATTGCAGCAGAGGCCAGTTGGCCCGATAGGTGGCGTGATCCGATACGCCTAGCAGCTGCCCCGCCTGGCCCGCTAGTTCGGTTTCGAGAACAGCGATCGGGAGTACGGCATCGACGCGTGGCGCGAGCCAGGCCTTCAGTGAGGCAGACTCCTCTGGCGATCGGGCTTCCACATAGAGTTCAGCCGCCAGACGCTGGTCGAGAAACGCCACGAACGTCAGACGGAAGCTGCCGACCATGGTCCCAACGCCGATATTGGCCGACAAGGCCAGCAGGAGCGCCATCAACGAAAGCGACAGGCCGGGAATCTGCTGGCGCGTGTCGGCCCAGAACCACTGCGCGAGCGGGCCCCGCGCCAGTCTCTGGCCAAGTCCGACGACACAGGCAAGCAATGCCGGCAGCAGCAGCGCTGCACCCAGCAGCAGGGACGCCAGCACCGTAAATCCAGCCACAACACCCGACCCGAGGACGAGCGCTGCAAGACCTCCGGCAAATAGGAGAAGGGCCAGGAGAGCCTGTGCGGCAAGGGTTGTCTCGGAGGCGCGCGCCCAGGCGCGAGGCTGCGCCGGGGCAAGCATCGGTAACCTGCTGACGCGCCAGAGGCTCTCGGCCGACGAGACGAGCGTTCCGAGCACCGCGATCCCGAGTCCCGCCAGCCACCATGAGGCGCGCAACTCAAGCGTTCCCGGCACATCTGCTCCATAAAGGCCTCGCAGTGTTGCAGAAACATCCGGCAGCAGCAGAACTGCCACGCCATAGCCCATCGCAACGCCTGCCAGTCCCGCGACGAGCGCAAGACACACAAGCTCGAGTAGGAGCAGGCCTGTCAGGACGCGCGCTGGAATTCCAAGAGCGCGTAGCGTCCGGAATACGGGCCGGCGCTGTTCGAACGCAAGCCCGATCGTCGAGTAGACAATGAACAGCCCGACGACGAACGCCAGAAGCCCGAACGCTGTCAGGTTAAGATGGAAACTGTCGGTGAGCCGCGCGAGATCCGTCGCGTCGGATCGGGCCAGAAACACAAGATCGGGGGCGACCACCTCCAGCGGTGGGCGGCCGTCGGGCTGCTCGTAAGCGATAATCAAGCGACTGACTGTGTCACCGGCGCCGAGGAGCGTCTGCGCTTGACCAATGTCTACGATCCCCACGCCATCTGAAAGGCCGTCGTCAACGGCAAGTGGAAGGGTCGCGGCGCCGGCGAGGCGATCCCTCGTATCAGCACTGATGAACATCAGGCCTTCGCGCGACAGGAACCGCTCCAACGTATCGTCAGTTCCCAGCTCGACCGCGAGCGCTTCACGCGGCGATGTCAAAGGATCGACACCAACAATGTTGATGCGGACATCGCCGAACATCACCTCACCGTCGAGGATCGGCGACACAAGCCACCCTGCCCGCCGCAGCGCGACATAAGTAGTGACAGGAATACTTGTCCCAGACCGGGGAACAAGTTGAGCGACGGCGCCGCTCGCGACGGCGAACGACGCCTCGCGATAGCTCGCCCTCGCTTCGGCGTTGATGGCCTGCACACCGGTCCACAGCGCTGTCGCAACCGAAAGACCAAGCAGCAGCATCACCAGCTGCAAGGGCTGCCTGCGCCAATGTGATAGAAGCGCAAGAAGTCCCGCCCACCACATCAGACGACACGGCCTGACTTTAGGTGAACCCGGCCGTCGAGCTGATCGGCCAACCGCATGGAGTGCGTGACCATCAGCAGCGCGGCGCCAGCCTCACGCACCAGCGATAGCATCAGAGCCAGCACATCATCGCCGGTCTCCTCATCAAGATTCCCGGTCGGCTCATCGGCCAGGACAAGCTGCGGGCGCGCGGCCAGCGTCCGGCCGATGGCGACGCGTTGCTGTTGCCCGCCAGAGAGTTGCTCCGGGTAGCGTGTCAGCAGACCGCTCAGGCCCAGACGCCCCGCGAGCTCAGTTTGCCAGGCCTTGTCGTGACGATCGGCCAGTCGCGCCTGAAATGACAGATTGGATGCGACATCCAGCGATGGGATCAGGTTGAATTGCTGGAATACCAGGCCGACCACACCGCGCCGCAGCGCGGCTCGCCCAGCGTCGTCCAGCTCCACCACATTCCGCCCGGCCAACTCGATCCGGCCCGCGTCTGCGCTGTCGAGGCCAGCCACCAGATGCAGCACTGTACTCTTGCCACTGCCGGACTCGCCGGTCAGCGCGAGGCTGCTGCCAGCGTCGAGTTGCAAGTCGATGCCGTGAAGTACTTTGAGCGGTCCTTCGGACGTGGCGAAGGACTTCTCAACCTTGTGCAACGCCAGCAGCATTAAATCACCCAGAGCTTTGCGAGATAGACAATGCTCCTCAACAAATGACCCCGCCTTCCGTACATAGCCATAACGGCTCGGGTAGACGCCATCGCTGCATTGTCGCAGGTCGTTCCCGCAGAACCCACGCAAGCGCGACGCACGTTGATCGCCGCTCGCGGTCGTCTGACTTCGATCTGCATCGGATCTGTAAGGCGCTTTGGACGGCCGTCGCTATCGATCGGGCGCGGGAACGCGGTGATGCATGTGAATCAGCATCATCGGATGTCCCCCTGTCCCAAGACAAATTCAATGCGGTAGCGCGCCGATCGGCATCCTCACCCCATGCCTGTTCACACACAACAAAGCCAAGGGCACTATTATCATGATTCATGGCCATTTTCGACGCGATCCAGGAATTCATCCGCCTCCCGAAGCAGCACATCCTTGCGGTCTTGAGACCATCCGGCGAGTGTCCGATACGGCATCGCGAGGCGCGGGTTCCTCGCAAGTCTATCCTCATGCCGTATGAGAAAAGCCCAATAAAGGTAGTTGAACGGGCAGGCGCGCGCCCCGGTTTTTTGCTTCACGTCGTATTGGCACCCCGAACAGTAGTCAGACATGCGATCAATGTACGCCCCGGACGCAGCGTAGGGCTTGGAGGCCATACGCCCGCCATCGGCGAACACCGCCATGCCAAGCGTGTTGGGCATCTCGACCCACTCAAAGGCGTCGGCATATACAGCGAGATACCAGCGTTCGATCTCGCGCGGCGCGATGCCCGCAAGAAGTGCGTAATTGCCTGTCACCATAAGGCGCTGGATATGATGCGAGTATGCAAATCGCTTCGTACTGTCGATGGTCTCGCGAAGGCAGCGCATGGCCGTCTGACCCGTCCAGTAAAAATCGGGCAGCTTCCGCGTCGCCTCAAGAGCGTTCGCGTCTGCATAGTCCGGCATCAAGGTCCAATACACTCCGCGCACATACTCGCGCCATCCTAGGATCTGCCGCACGAACCCCTCGACCGCGTTCAGCGGCGCCGCCCCCGCGCGCCAGGCTGCTTCCGCCGCAGCGCAAACTTCCCTCGGCGAAAGCAATCCCAGGTTCATTGCGGGCGCTAGCAATGAGTGGAACAATAGATGCTCGCCGGATTTCATCGCATCTTGGAAATCGCCAAAACGAGGCAGGCTCTCTGCGACAAAGTCTTTCAACGCACTGAGCGCGTGGGCGCGGGTAACCGGCCAACCAAAATCTTCCAATGATCCGAAGTGGTCGCCAAAGCGCTGCTCGACCAGCGCCATCACCTCACGCGTTATGGCATCGGGCTCAAATCGGAGACGCGAAGGCAGGGTGATCCCCGGCGGCAAACGCTTACGGTTCGCCGCATCGTAATTCCATTCGCCACCCGCGGGATCTTGCCCCTCCATGAGCACCTTATGTTCGCGGCGCATTTCCCGGTAGAAATGCTCCATGCGCCAGGTGCGGCGTCCGCGCGCCCATTCCGAAAAGCGGTTTCGGCTTGCAAAGAAACGAGCATCGGGCCGTACCTCGACCGGACAGCCAGTCAGCGCTGCCCAGCCTTCGATCGCCTGTTGAACACGCCATTCCCCTGGTTCAGTCACCACGATACGTTCGGGTAAGTATTGCCTGACGGCGCGTCGTAATTCGCCGCAGAGCGTCCCACTATTGCCAGGGGCGTCGAGCTGCACATATGCGACGGTGATGTCGCGCTGCCGCAATTCTTCTGCGAAGTGGCGCATTGCGGCTAACACGAGCACGATCTTTTGCTTGTGATGCGCGACGTATTCGCCTTCTTCGGTCACCTCCATCATCAGAACCGTGTCGCGCTCAATGTCGATGTCGGCTAACGCGGCCATGTCGGAAGAAAGCTGGTCACCCAATATAACCCGGAGAATGCTCATGCTCGTTCAATATGCGGCGCGCTTTGCGGCGTAGAGCCGCGACACCGGCGGGAGCAATACTTCACGTTCGCCCAAGCGAGAGCCCACTTCTTGCGCCACGCGAAGTGACGGCCACAGCCTGAACATCGCTTGGTCGGCAGATCGCCTTTCCGTGTCATCTTGCCCATGGGCCCACCCAGCCGCTGCCTTGCCATGGTGGGCTGCTGCCGGTTCCGTGGACAAACACCCAAGTTAACAGCGCCTTCGATTTTCAATGTCACATGATCAGCCGGCCGGCGCTTCGGAACAGCCGCGAGCGGGCGCATCCTCAGCGCAACACCAGCATTCGGCCATAGAGGCGTGAAAGTCCCCAATCTACTCGTGCTCGCCATCAGCGCGACGACCTGAATTAGACTTGAATAAATCAGGCTTCACCGTCGCCACGGTATAAGTCGCGGCCGTAATCGCTGCCGCGCCAATCAGAACCGTGTGGCCGATGATGCTCGCAACACCAAGTGTGTAGCTTCCGAGCGCTACGCTGGACGCCGCAGCCCACATGAACCCGAGGGCCTGCAAGACATAGTGTCTCAACGACACGTCGGTGATGTGGCGTAGCGGGCTCGCTTCGGCGTTGAAGATGTAGTTCCACCCGAAAACGACAATCTGTGTCATGTGTCTGTGCGCATAACATGCGCCCTCAATTTTTGGCAGTTAACCATGTTGTTCGCGGCCGGCTTGCGGCAAGGAAAGAAAGCGG
Organism: Hyphomonadaceae bacterium; assembly: GCA_040398425.1. GTDB lineage: Bacteria > Pseudomonadota > Alphaproteobacteria > Caulobacterales > Hyphomonadaceae > UBA7672. The sequence continues at coordinate 3,973 of JBBATZ010000085.1, read as the reverse complement.
TTGCTGTCTCACCAGCTGTTACGGCTGTGCGCCACGATTGGACCAAAAGAAACTCGGGCCAGACACATTACCCAGGCAGGCGCGAAAACCAGCAGGCGAGGAGACTTGATGAGCGTTGATGCTTCTGGATGTCCACCGGCCCCTGTCGACTGGACGCCAACCCGGGCGGCGGGGCTGGCGCGGTTGGAGTCCTTCTTGCCCCACGCGGGCCGAGACTATGCCCGCGATCGGAACATCGATCGCGGCCCTTCAGATCGCTCCAATGTCTCAGCGCTTTCGCCCTGGATCCGGAGGCGATTGATCACCGAGGAAGAGGTGATCGCCGCGGTCCTGAAACGCCACAATTTCGCGGCGGCTGAAAAATTCGTCCAGGAGGTGTTCTGGCGCAGCTATTGGAAAGGATGGCTTGAGGTACGGCCTAGCGTGCTTATCCGTTTTGATGCCGAGCGGAGGGACTTGCGAGAGACGTGGGTGGACTATGCAGGCTTGCGGCTCGCCATGGACGGGCGCACGGGGATCGCATGCTTCGACGCCTGGGTGAAGGAACTGATAGAGACTGGCTGGCTTCACAACCACGCACGCATGTGGTTCGCCTCGATCTGGATTTTCACGTTGCGCTTGCCGTGGCAGCTGGGCGCGGAATTTTTCTTCGAACACTTGCTGGATGCTGATCCGGCATCGAACATGCTCTCGTGGCGCTGGGTGGCGGGCCTGCATACGCGAGGCAAGCATTACCTGGCACGCGCTGCAAACATTCGCGAGAATACGCTTGGTCGTTTCGATCCTTTCGGGGAACTGGACGAAGCTGCGGCGCCCCTGTCAGAAGACTTCGGGTCGCCAACGCCAGCTCCCGTTCCGGCCGGAGGGTGTCTCAAGGCCAAACGCGTAGGAGTACTCCTTCACGACGAAGATCTGCATCCCGAAAGCTGGGGGTTCACCGCAGAGGTGGCTGGCTCCGCTGCGCTGATGAGCCCTGGCCGCGCCGACAGCCCTGCGGGGCGCTTTAGCCGCGGTGCGCTAGAGGATGGTCTCGCGCGGACCGAAGTTCTCTTCGCGACCGTTGGTGTGTCACTCGAGGCGGGTGGCATTGTTGGATGGGCGAGGCGACTCGCCGTTGATGAGATCGTTACAGCCTATGCTCCCGTTGGATCGTGCGCGCAGTTGCTGGACAAGATTCAGGCAGACCTGCAGTCTAGTGGCATACGCCTCGTTCGGTTGCAGCGGAGATTTGATGCACGCGTCTGGCCGCATACAAATGCGGGCTTTTTCAAGCTGAGGGAGTTAATCCCCGCGCTGATCTCAGGCGCCTTGTGATCCGTTTAGGATCAGCTCAGCGCGATCCGGGTTGGCCGATGCTTTGGTAAAATCACTCGGGATTTCAGATATCGTGCTTGAGGCTGAACTTGTTGCATCTCGCCCCGTGAGGTGACGCGTGGCCGGCGCAGTCCGAACAACGCCAGTCGCTGCTTGCGCCGCGGTCGATCGGGTAAGCGCCCGGTCCGAGTCGCTCTGCAGAAATGTTCATAAGCGTCACCAGCTCTGGGTGCGCTTCATCCGAATCAAAAACAGCTACGCAGTCGTAGAAGAAGCACTGGCCAAGGGCGGGGGGCGCAAAAAGGCGGAGGCACTGCGCAACAGGCGAGGGCCCAATCGGGTGCGCTTCGCCATCGGCCAGAGCGACGCGGCCACCAGCGCAAAGGCGACCGAATGTGTGAACAGGCGCCAACGAATGACCCCACCCACCGTCGTATAAATCAACCTGGTAGCGCGCCGATCGGCGTCCAAACAACACGCCGATTGAAAGCTCGACCGCCTGCGTGAGCTCGAAAATGATCGGCCGTTCGCAGGGTTCGATCATGCAGGGAACAAGCATCTTGTGGCGGTCCGCCAGCCTCGCCTCGGCGCGCAAACAACCCCTACTGCGGGAACATTACGAGTGTGGCGAATTGGGCGAGGTCCCGCCTGATCAGCAGGGCAGACGCCACCGGCAATTCCCGGGCGACGCTGCCATTCGCAACATCATCGGAAGGGGGTGAAGTTGGGGCCCGAAGCTGCCGTTCGGCATGCAAGCTTGGAGAGGCCCGAAAAGCCTGGGGCAGGTCCCCTGGGCACCTGACTCCAAAGAGCGCCAGCGCATCGCAGCGGCGCTTCACAAATCGGGCGCGCCGAGTAGTCTCCGAACACCGGCGCCGCGTGCTATCCCGTGCGCCGTGAAGAGGAATTGCCAATGCCGTCGTTCGTTCGACTTGTCGCACTGATCGTGGCTGTGATCACTACAGCCTCGGCCTGCGTACACGTGCAGGCGACGAAAGACGCCATGACCGCGGCCCCAGCAAGCGACAGCTACTATCAGTTTCAGAAGGTAGTCTATCAAAACTCGGGTGGGCTGCCGGATGACCGGGCCTACTTTCTGCGGGCGCTTCGCAATATCGGAGCGCATGTCACGGCAACCGAAGGTAACGTCGAAATCAGGCTCGTGAGCTTCTCGGGTGGCGTAAAGGTATTCCAGCAGGCCAAGACGGACCCCGAACTCGCCAAGGCAATCGACGCTTTACGTGAGAAAAAGGTTCGCCTGCTGCTATGCCGCAATACGATGCGCGCCATGAACCTCACGATCGACGATGTCTATGGAGTGACTGAAGCCGACATCGTTCCAAGCGGAGTTGCCGAACTGGCGCGGTTGCAAGGCCTGGGATTTGTCTACATTCACCCCTGAACTGACTGATGCCTGATCGCGACGCTGTGTGCGCATGCAAGATGTTGCAGAAATCTCTCGTGTTGGGTGCCTGGCTGATATTGGCTGCTCCGGCCGGCGTAGCTCAGGACGGAGTAAGTCGAACCGTCGATGGTCATCCTGACCTGCAAGGTCGGTGGACAATGCGCACGCTGACGCCCTTCGCTCGTCCGCCAGGAGTTTCAGCTTCATCGGTGAGCGAGGCAGAAGAGCCGGCTCTACTTGAGCTGATCATGCAGCAGCGCCTCGCTGCAGAGCGTTTTGATCCGGGCACGTCACAACCCGACGGCGATGCACTTGCGATCGTCAACGGCGAACGGCGGACATCCGCGATTGTCGGCCCAAGGAACGGACAACTTGCCCTGACGCCAGCAGGAGAGGCGAGGCTGAAGCAACGTGTCGACGGTTATGACGGTCCCGAAGCGCGTCCCATCAACGAGCGCTGTATAGCAGACGCTGGCAGGGCACCTTATCGTGTCATGTCGGGCGAGATGTTTTTCGAAATCATACAGACCTCGGATCACCTGGTGATCCATAAGGAGGGCATGGATCCGCCGAGAATTTTCTCCAGCACAAGTTCTGACGGCGGGACGGGCTCGTGGAGCGGGGTGTCCTCCTCGCACTGGGAAAGCGATATGTTCGTGATCGAGACAACCGGATTCCGGCCTGATGATACGAACCGGCGTATTTCAGGGCCTGGGTCGGCGGGCTTCCCACTCGCCCCGCAAACCCGGATCACGGAATGGCTTATTCCAATCTCAAGTGATGCAATCCTTTATCGCTATCGCGTGGACGACCCCGGCTTGTTTCGTGAACCTCTCGTGGCTGAGCTTCCTCTGACCCGAACGAAAGAGCGCCTGTTTGAAAGCTCCTGCCACGAGGGAAATCTCAGTCTCGCCAGCACGCTGCTCGGAGCGCGGATGCAGGAACTGCGCGCGACTGCGGCCATTGAGATGCCGCGATAGCGCTGATCGCGATGGACCTGACCATTTCCGTGAACCTTTCGACCAGCCTGTTGCAGGGTGGCTGACCCACCTGCGGTGATTTAGACACTCAGAAATAGCAAACTACGAATATAAGCAGATATGCGGGTTCGGCGCGTCGCGGAGCCGGCGTTGGGGAACAATTCCCATTGTTGCCAGGCCCGATATCATATCCGCTTCATGCGGAATGCGCCGCCTCCACTTACAGGCAGCCGACCAATGGGAATGAGGCGCGATGGATCCGGAAATCAGGACT
>JBBATZ010000084.1:0-13004 GCA_040398425.1 Hyphomonadaceae bacterium | reverse complement strand
AAGGGGTAGCGCGCGGCAACAGGTGATCGACCCTATCCAGGATAAGTCGAACACGTTCTATACTCTGGTCAACGGCAATCGTGGAAACATCGGTATCGTAGATGGGCCCAACGGCCCTTATCTGCGCACTTACGCCGATGGAGTATGGAACGACAATCTCCTGTCGCTTCCTGATAGCCCATAGTCTGTATACGGAGGGTCGCAGAGATGCGCGCCCCTCAAACCTCGCTCACATACTCCAGCTCGATCGGGCCGGTCATGATGACGTGGTCTGTCGCCTCGCTCCACTCGATCTCGATGTCGCCGCCGTCATTGTGGACCACCGCCTTGCGGTCGGTGAGGTTGCGGCGAGCGGCGGCGACGATGGCGGCGCAGTTGTTGGAGCCGCAGGCGAGCGTCTGGCCGGCATTGCGTTCCCAGGTGCGCAGGCGGGTTTCGGTGCGCGAGATCACTTCGAGGAAGCCGACATTTACGCCCTGCGGAAACAGCGGATGCCATTCGACGAGTGAGCCGACGGCTTTCACGTCCACGGTGTCGAGGTCGGGCACGAAGAAGACGACGTGGGGATTGCCCATGTTCACCGCGCCGGGGAGTTGCAGGTAGGGCGCGTCGATCGGGCCGATCTTGAGATCGATGCCGCGCGTGTCCATGCGCTCGGCGAGCGGGATCTCTTCCCATTTGAGCAGGGGCGAGCCCATGTCGACGGAGATTTTTGTCGGGCCGAGGCGGTCTGCTTTCAGTTTTCCGGCGACGGTTTCGATGACGAGCTTGTCCTTTCCGGTCTCTTCCATCACCAGCCACGCAACACAGCGTGTGGCGTTGCCGCACGCCTCGGCGGAGGAGCCGTCCCTGTTCCAGATGCGCATGAAGACGTCGCCGCGCAGCGTTGTCTCCATGGCGATGACCTGATCGGCTCCAACGCCGGTCTCGGCGTCGGCCAGCGCCTTCACCTGTTCGGGCTGCAGCCCGAGGCCTCCCTTCCGGTCGTCGAATATGACGAAGGAATTGCCGGCACCGTTCATCTTCCAGAACTTCATGGCGGGAGATGTAGTGGCTCGGCGGGGCGGAGGCTAGTGAGGGGGCTCAGCGTGCTTGTGGGCCTCGCGCAGGACGCCGAACCAGGCCAGCAGGTCCTCGCGATTGCGCTCCGGGATGATGAAATTGGGCATGTTGCGGTGGTTGCTCACGAACCAGGCATTGATTGCCATGGAGGTCATACCCGGCGTGGCGGCGATGGCAAAGAAGCTGGGCGCCGTGGTGCTGGCCGGGGTTGGTGCGCCCCGTTCGACGACGTGGCAGTCGGCGCAGTGGGCTCTGGCATAGGCGTGCCCACGTTCGGCGGCTGGACCGGTCTGCGCACCAGCGGGGAGGCTGGCGAATAGAATGGCAAGGGAGGCGCCGGTCAGTGTCGAGAGCAGGTGGGCCATGGGAAGCTCCATTCGGAACGCGCGCAAGCATGGGCTTTTGCGCGGCCGCGGACTTGATACGCGTCAATCGGGTTGCGGCTCCTGCTGCGGCTGCTAACCCTTGGGACAGAGTTCAAGGGGATCCACATGCGGTTGGTGATTGCAGGCGTTGCAGCTGCGGTTCTGGCGGCATGCGCGACCCAGGAGGAGACGACAGTGACGGCCAAAGCCATCAATCCGGACACACACCTTTATCTCGAAGAGGTCGAGGGCGAGCAGGCGCTGGCCTGGGTGCGCGGGGAGAATGAGCGGACGCTGGGCGTGCTGGAGAAGGACCCACGGTTCCAGGGGTATCATGATGCGGCGTTGAAGATCGCGACCTCGCAGGAGCGGATTCCCTACGGGTCAATCCGGAAGGGATATGTCTACAATTTCTGGCAGGACGGCGCGCATGAGCGCGGGCTTTGGCGGCGTCAGGCGCTGGCCGACTATGGCGCGGGGGCGACGGCGTGGGAGACGCTGCTGGATGTGGACGCGCTGGCGAAGGCCGAAGGCGCGAACTGGGTCTACAAGGGCGTGCAATGCCTGCCGCCGGAGCAGGTGGACTGCCTGTTGTCGCTGTCGGATGGCGGCAAGGATGCGGTGCGCGTGCGCGAGTATTCAATTGCGGAAGGCGGCGCGAAAGCGGGTTTTGTGGCGGGCGGGTTCGATATTCCGGAAGCCAAGAGCCAGTTCGTCTGGGAGCACAAGAACGCGCTGCTGCTCTCGACCGACTGGGGCGGCGATGGTTCGACGCTTACCGAGAGCGGCTATCCCTTCGTGGTGAAGCGCCTCGCGCGCGGACAGGCGCTGGGAGACGCGACCGAACTGTTCCGCGGGACGAAGCAGAATGTCGGCGTGTGGCCGCTGTCGTTCGAGGACGAGACAGGGCAGCGCTGGTTCGGTGCGGTGCAGGCCGAGACATTCTTCACCTCGAGCTATCACCTGTTCAACGCGGACGGGTCGGTGACGCAGTTGCCGACGCCGAAGAAATCTTCGCCGCAGGGCATCTTCGCCGACACGATGATCCTGACGCTGGAGGAGGACTGGACGCCGGAGGGGCAAGGCCAGTTCAAGACCGGGGATCTGGTGGGATTCAGCTGGAGCGGATTTCTCAAGGACAAAAAGCTGCCGAAGGTGGAGCTGATCTTCCGCCCGACGCCGAAACAGGCGCTGCAGGGCGTGGGCATCACGAAGAACGATCTGCTGGTCAACATTTCCGACAATGTCGTCGTGAAGGTGATGGCGTATGCGCGGAACGGCGCGAACTGGACATCGAACGAAGTGAAGCTACCGCCAAACGGATCGGCGGGCGTGATCTTCGCCGACCATGAAGAGGCGACGGCCTTCCTCGGCTTCGAGAACTATCTCTCGCCGGACACGCTGTTCAGCTATGACTCCGCGACGGGCGAGGTGAAAAATCTGCGCCAGTTGCCGGCGTGGTTCGATGCCGCGCCCTATCAGGTCGACCAGCACGAGGCGACGTCGCAGGACGGGACGAAGGTGCCGTACTTCGTGGTGCACAAAAAGGACATCAAGCTCGACGGCTCGAACCCGACGCTGGTCTACGGCTATGGTGGTTTCCAGGTGAGCCAGACGCCGGGCTATTCCGGCACGGTCGGCAAGCTGTGGCTGGAGCAGGGCGGCGTCTATGTCATGGCGAACATCCGCGGCGGCGGTGAGTTCGGTCCGGCATGGCACCAGGCGGGGCTGAAGACCAAGCGACAGGTGGTGTACGATGACTTCATCGCGGTGGCGGAGGACCTGATCGCACGGAAGATCACGTCGAAGCCGAAGCTCGGCGCGATGGGCGGCTCGAATGGCGGCCTCCTCATGGGCGTGATGTACACGCAGCGGCCGGACCTGTTCCACGCCATCGTCTGCCAGGTGCCGCTGCTCGACATGCTGCGCTACAATCTATTGCTGGCTGGCGCGTCGTGGATGGACGAGTATGGCGATCCCGATGTGCCCGAAGAGCGCGCATATCTCGAGACGCTGTCGCCCTATCATAATGTTGATGCGAGCAAGACGTATCCCGAGATCTACTTCGAGACGTCGACCAAGGACGATCGCGTGCATCCCGGCCACGCGCGCAAGATGGCAAAGCTGCTGGAGGAAATGGGCAAGCCGTTCCTCTATTACGAGAACATCGACGGCGGACACTCTGCGGCGGCCAACCAGCGCGAGGCGGCGCGCAGGTCTGCGCTGGAGTTCACCTATTTGGCTCGCAAGCTGATCGACGGGAAATAACGCAAACGACGTGGTGATCGCTGCGCATCGCGAGACGGCGCATTTCAAGGACTATCAGTCGAAGATCAACAGTCTTGCCGAGCGGACGGGGTTGGTCGTCAATCCGGTGGATGTCGCGTGATGCAGGACCGCCCCGGAGCTTCCTCCGGGGCGTAGATGTGTGGGCTGCATGCCCTCGCCCGATAGACGGGTCCTATGCTCAGTTATTGAGGATGATCGAAGCGATCACGCCCGTCGCAATTGCCGCGAGCAGGATTCCGCCGGTGTTGTTGTCACGCACGTAGTGATAGCCGAGCGGCGGGGCGTTGTAACGATAGGCACGGTAGTCGACTTCGCGGAAGCGATCGTTGTCGTAACGAATGCGATCATTCTTGTGCCAGAGCTGCTTCTTCACGACGACAACATCGGTGTGGTGGCGACCGCGATGATCATTGCGCTCGTAGTGACCACGGCCCTGGTCTGCGAAGGCAGGCGCTGCTGCAGCGAGAGGAGCGGCGGCGGTGAGAAGGGCGGCCGTTATGAGAGCGATGCGTTTCATGGTCTTTCTCCTGGTCAAAGCCCAAGCGCGGGGTGGCGCTGTTGGCGTACGGAGATGAAACGCCTGGGTGCATGAATCGTCGTTAGCTGCGGCGTTCAGGTATGTCGCCGTCTGTCGCAGAATGAGTGGTTGCCGTACAAATGCGAAAGTTTGCGACAGATGCCGTGCGCACGTGAAGCGCACTGCAAAAACTCTGTGTGCGAACGTCGACCATCCCGGTCGCAGTCCGAAATTTTCGTAACATTTGCTGGGGCGCGTAAAACGCAATGCGAGGCGCGGAATGACAATTGAATCAGGCGCGTTCTGTAGCGCATGAACTGCGCGTAATCGGATCGAAATCGCATCGTGTCTCGTGCGGAGCGAGGCGGTGTGCGGTAACCCGCTGAGTGCGTGAAGGTTTGCCGTTGTTTCACTTGCCGCTCTTCACCTGTGCGCCATGTTCCCGCTCAGGTGATGGAGGTTACGAAAATGTCCTTGAAGATAATCGCGGCGATCGCCGCAATGGCGATGGCCGCGACTGCGTGTCAGGCAATTCCGGACGACATGACGGTCGCGCAATATTGTGCGCAACCCGACAAGGCCAAGACTGATATCTGCAAGATCAATGTCGAGATCGACGGCCAGCAACGTGCGCTCGCCGACACAAACATGAGCCTCGCCCAGGCCCGCACTATCGCTGACAGCGCGATGGCCCGCGCCAACGCAGCTCAATCCTCGGCTGATGCCGCAATGCTGGCCGCAACCGACGCGAAGAACTCGATCGCCACGCAGGCGGCGTTCAACTGCACGACCACCACGGTCAACAAGTCGAAGACCGGCCAGTGCGCTCCGGGCTACAAGGTGCAGTCGTGCGTCCAGACGCGCTACACCTACAGCGCCGGTGCTCCGTCGATCCTGCGTGAAGTGACGGACGAAGGTTGCCGCTTCAACGACAAGGTCCTCGAAATGCAGATCCGCTGCTGCACCACGGGCCCGGCCCCTGTTCCGACCGAAGCTGCAACGCCCGTCGTCGCGCAACCGACCGCCCCGGTGACCCCGGCCCAATCTTCTTAAGGGCGTCGTCGTAATCGACTGGCCTACTGAAAAATCGAAGCGCCGCTCCGGACACGGAGCGGCGCTTTTGTTTTGCGCCATGCATGCGGCGCGTCAGACCATTTGCGGTGTCGCGGCAATGGCGGTGGCTCGGCCGACCAGCAGGGCGACGCCGAGCAGGAGCGCCCACAATGCCCAGAGCGAGAAGCCAATCGCGTTGATGGCGGAGACGCCCGGCACGCCGAAAGGCTCCAGCATGCCGGCCATCACGCTGAGGCTGAGTGCGGCGCCGGTGACAGACAGGATACGATGCGTCGGGAAAATGAGCGCGGCGATCAGCAACGTCCACACGCCGGTGAAGAGGTAACCGAGATGTTCTCCGACACCGACGCCGAGATAGAGGTTGGTCGCGTCAAAGATCGCTGCAGCCATGCTGCGGTCGATGTCGGTCGCGCCTGGCGCAGTATAGGCGGCGGCAAGGCCGGGGACGAGCACGACCCAGCGGATGAGGCCGAGCGCCTGGACGAGGCCGGCAAGGACGCCAAAGGCCGCTGACAGGCCAGCGAGAACGCTGTCGGGCTGCCACAGGTGCAGGGCCGTCAGGACAGACGCGGGCATCAGGCCGATCGCCGCGATCATCATTGCATACCAGTAAGCGTGGAGATCCCAGCCCGCGGCAGCGAAGCGGTTGAGAACGTCGCCGGCGGGATGCCGCAGGATGTCGGGATAGTCGAACGTCATCTGCAAGCCGGTGAAGCCGGCAGTGAAGATGAGGGGCACGACGATGAGGAGCACGCCAGCTGCCGTCCTGGCTGTCGTGTGCGTGGCGGCGGTCATTTCGATTTGTCCTTGATCATGTGGGGGGCGAGGATTCTGCGGAATAGGCGGACGCCTTGATCCATGTCGGCTGGTGTGGGCTCGCCGCCGCCAGCTTCGCGGAAGACGAGCCAGAGATCGCCGACCAGCCAGAGCAACTGCGTGACCTCGTCGAGCGTGCGCTTGTCGGCGGGATGCATGAGGCCGGAAGCGATGAAGTGGCGGAGCAGGGCCAGGGTGCTGGCCATGCCGGTCTCGCGATTGCCGCGATAGAGCTCAGCCAGCTGGGAATCGTCGCCGAGCAGCAGGGTCAGGTCGCGAAAGAAGAAGCGGTACTGCCACTGGATTGTGAAATTGCCGGCGGCCATCGACTCCATAGTCTTGAACGTGGGGGGGGTGCCTTCGGGCAGCGCGTAGTTCTCGGCCCAGGCCTGCATGATGCGGACGAAGATCTCGCGCACGATCGCGGCCTTGTTCCGGAAATGGTAGTAGAGATTGCCGGGGCTCATGTTGAGCGCCTCGGAGATATGGTTGGTCGTGACATTGGCGGTCCCGCGTTCATTGAACAGGGCGAGCGCTGTGTCGAGGATGCGGGATTTGGTATCGGCCTTTGCGTCAGTCCTGATGATTGGCACGGGCCGGGTCCGGAATTAGAGTTTATGCTCTAATTGAAGAAATAGAGCAATTACTCTAAACTGTCAAGCGGGCTGTTCCTGGGCCGCAGCGGAGGGCGTTTGATGATCCTGATCACAGGCACGGTCGTGGTCGCGGAAGAGAGCCGGGAGGTCTTCCTCAAGGCTGCGAGGCAGCACGTGGCGCTGTCGCGTGAGGAGCCCGGCTGCATCAGCCATGGCGTGTTCGAGGATGCGATGTCGCCGGGGACTTTCACTTTCGTCGAACGCTGGCGCGACATGGACGCAGTGAAGGAGCATTTCGCGATGCCCTACAGCAAGGAAACGGCGGTGATGCTGCGCAGGCTGGCGGTGAGTTCGACGGGCGTGGAGATCCACGACGTGGCGTCGACGCGGGTGGTGTGAGGGGCGGTAGGCCCGCGCTTGTGTTTCCACGGATGGTCCGCTTTGCAGGCCTGCTCAGCATGAGCGCTGCTAATCAGCTGGCTGTTGTGTGAGCCCGAAAATTGCCTGACCTTGCTCGGGCTCCAGCACACATACGCAATCCTACGGCCTCGCCGCAGGGAACGCAGTCTCATGCCGATCAGATCGGCATCCGCATGATCTCTTGATACGCCTTGATGACCTCGTCGCGCACGGCGATCACGGTCTCCATCGTGGCTTCGGCGGCAGCTACAGCCGTCACCACATCGACGAGATCGCCCTTGCCCATGGCGGCATTGGTCACCGCCGTCTCGGCCGAGTTGCCGGCCTTGCTGAGCGACCCGACCGCCGAATTCAGCAGAGAGCCGAAGTCTGGCCCTGAAACGCCGCCCGATTCCTTGCCGCCGGCCATGCCGCCGATCGTCTGCGCGACGCCGCCGTACGCTTTAACCGCTGAAAGACCCAGATCCGACATCTACTGTCTCCTCACGCTTTCAGCCCTCAAGCTTTCAACAACGAGACGACACCGAGCATCATCGAGCGGCTCGATTCGATCACATTGAGGTTGGCTTCGTAGGCGCGCTGCGCCTCGCGAAGATCCGCCATCTCGATCAGCGTCGAGACGTTCGACGTCTTGACATAGCCATTGGCGTCGGCGGCCGGATGGCTCGGATCGTACTTCATCTGGAAGGGCGACATGTCCATGCGCGAACCTGTGACCTTCACCGCGTCCGCACCGATCTCGCGATCATAATAGGAGCGGAACACCGGCGCCTTGCGGCGATACGGATCGCCCCCCGGCGTATTGGCGGTCGCGTCGGCGTTGGCGAGGTTCTCGGCCGAAATCCGGATACGCACCGTCTGCGCGCGCAGGCCCGTTGCGGCCGCGCCCATGGCGGACATGAGGTCGGATGACATGTGTGTCGTCTCCTACGCGCGCCGAACGCTCACCGACCTGGTGAACGCGACGCCAGCCTCAGCAGGCCCAGACTCTTCTGGTACAGGCCAACCATGGTCTCGAAATCCATTCGGGTTTCGGCGATCTTCATCATCTGCTCTTCGACCACCACGGCATTGCCGTCAAGCGTGGTTTCGGAGTCAGGAGATTTCACAGGCGTCATGCCAGGCAGGGTGGGGCCGTGCGGCGCGGTCATGTGTCCCGCTTGAGTCGCCACCATCGCAGTGCGGCCCGGCCCGCCAGCGCCCTTGCCGGACATGCGTTGAAGCGTCGCGGCGAAGGCTTCCTGGTCGATATCGCTCGGCACGAAGCCGGGAGTCGAGACGTTGGCGACGTTCTGCGCCACCACTTTCTGACGCTCGCCCAGCATCTGCATGCGGGCCTTGAGCAGCGAAAACACGGGCATCTGGTTGGGATCGGCCATGGCTCTGTCCACCCGGGCCCATCCGTTCGACGGCCCATCGCTAGGCAGATTTGACCGCTTTGCTTAAGGGCGTCTTAAAGCCGGCCGCGCGGCGTTAACGCTCCGTTTACCGACATTTCCGATGGATTAACCAAGAAACCGGCCCGAATGGCCGCAATTGGCGCTGTCCGATGGACCTGCTCTCAGTCATCAAAGCTTTGGCCGCCCTGGCCTTTGTGCTCGGCCTGCTGCTCGGCGGCGCCTGGCTGTTGCGTAAGTATGGCAGCCGCATCGGCCTCAAGGCAGGGCAGGTCAGCCAGGATCTCAAGGTTGTCGAGTGGCGCTCGCTCGACATGCGTCGCAAGCTCGCGGTCGTGCGCTGGGGCGACAAGGAACACCTCGTCTGTCTCGCGCCGACCGGCGACATGCTGATCGCCTCGCGTGAAACGCCACCGCCCTTCACATCGATCCTGCCAGTGACGGCCGTCAGCGCGTCTGCCAACAACGAGTCGGGGCAATGAAACTCCTCCGCACACTCGCGCGCTTCGCCCCACTGGTGGGACTTGTCCTGTTCGCAACGCCCGAAGCGTTGCCACAGACGATATCCGTCGATCTGGGCACCGGGCAGGGGCTGACTTCCGGCATCGTGCAGATGGTCGCCGCGATCACAGTGCTCTCGCTGGCGCCGTCGATCCTTGTGATGACCACGTCGTTCGTCCGGATCGTCGTCGTGCTCTCGCTCGTTCGCACGGCTATCGGCTTGCAGAACGCGCCCCCCAACTCGGTCATCATCTCGCTGGCGCTGTTTCTCACCGCCTTCGTGATGACCCCGACCTTCCTGCAATCCTACGAAGCAGGCATCCAGCCCTACATGGCCGAGGCGATCACGCTTGAGGAAGCGATCCCGCGCGCGCTCGGTCCGGTGCAGAAATTCATGGGTGCCCACGTCAACGAAGCAGACGTCGCCCTGTTCGCCAACATGGCCAATATCCAGAACCTCGCGAGCCCGGCCGACGCGCCGTTCCACGTTCTGGCGCCGGCCTTCATGATCTCGGAACTCAAGCGGGCCTTCGAGATCGGCTTCATGGTCTTCCTGCCTTTTCTGGTGATTGACCTCGTCGTCTCCTCCATCCTGATGGCGATGGGCATGATGATGCTGCCGCCGGTTACGATCTCGCTGCCGTTCAAGCTGATCTTCTTCGTCCTCGTCGATGGCTGGCGGATGCTCTCTGGCTCGCTGGTCGAGAGCTTCACGCAGGTACCGCCAAGCTGACGGCGAGGCGACCATGCGCCGCCTCGCCGCCCTGCCTAACCGACCTTGAACCGCACAAAGCCAAGCATGCCCGTTGGATCGCCGTCATAGAGCGGCGCCAGCGTGTCGCTGGTCCAGTTCTGCGTCGCCGACGCGCCCAAAACCATCGTGACGGTATCGTTGAGCCGGAAGTCGCGTGACACGCCCACAGTCACGCGCGCAACGTCTTCCACCGGTCCATGATGGATCAGGCCAAGCTCGTCCGTCTCGATCGCCTCAATGCGGGAATAGATCGTCCAGTCGGGATTGAGCTGCCATGCCGCCTCGCCAAGCCAGGCATCGAGCGTCACGTTCTCGCTGTTGTCCTTGCGCGCGAACGCGCCGGTCAGCGACAGCGACCCATCATCGATTGCCTGCGTGTAAAGCGCACTCGCAGACCATTTGGTGACATCGACGTTGGGTTCCAGCTGTTCGGGACTGGTTACGTCGGCCCAGCTCGCCTGCAGCGCCCAGTTCGAGGTGGGATTCCACGACAGACGCACGGCTGTCGAATCCAGACTGCCTGTCTCGATGTCATAGCGATCCTGGTCCGGCTCGCGGCCACGAAAGCGCGACGCCTCGATCTTCATGTCGCCATTTACATAGCCGGCCGTCATGACGCCGAACGTGATATGCGTCGAGTCCATCCAGTGGTGCGTGATCGGTGCTTCCGGGTTCGCGTCGGCGGCCGGGCGATGCATGAAGGCCGGCGGGCCGAAGGCCGGTTCGCCCGGCAAACCACCATAGACGAACACGCTCTGCCGATTGCCGAGCGCGTGCGAATAGCTGGCTGACAGCTCCATGAAGAAGTCATGCGGATGCTGACGGTCGACCAGCGTGTCGATGCCGTCGGCTGTCTCACCCGCAGCAAGCAGCAGGGGATAGCCGCGCTTACCCATCACAGGGTCCGGGCTCACGGCGCCGCGGAACTGTAGCACGTCGCCCGAGTCGAACCGCCGCTGCGCAATGCCCATCAGCATGCCGGCGAGGAATGCCTTGTCGTCCCCACGCGGCCCGCCTTGCGAAGTGTAGATCATGTCGAGCGTCGCGTGGCCCATCAGCATCCAGTCGCCGGCCGAGGTCATCAGCATCGGATGAGGCGCCGCATCGGGGCGCCAGCTTGTACCACTGGCTTCGCGTGCCATGTCGTAGCCGCCAAGCGCGCCTGCCATGGCGTGTTCGCCCGTCGCGTGCTCCGAATGATCCATGCCGGGCATGTCGTCCATGCTCTCATGGCCGGCATGCGCGTCTGAGGTCGTTGGTTGTTGGATCCCTGCTGCAGGCGTGTGATCCGCGTGCGCGGAATGGTCTGTTGCCTGCGCCATCACAGGTGGTGCGAGAAGGATCGCCGAAGCGATCAATGCCAGTCGTTTCATGGGGTATCCGATCTGAAAACTGAAGTGACCGGCCCTGTTGCGAGCCGGAGCGTACAAAACGATTCAGATCAGACGAGGGGGACGGAGATCCGGGTCACGCGTGGCTGAGGCGAAGCTCGTCTCAGTCGGCGTCAGCCAGGCATAGGTCTCTGCGTGGGAGCTTGTTGTGGCGCCCACGATATCGACGAAGCCGGTGAGTGCGGCGATGCATTCGCAATGCGGCGGGGCCTTGGTCTTGCCGGACTGATCTCCGGAAGAGTGCGCTGAACCGTGATCGTGGCTGACTGCCGCGTGCGTCACGGCCACTGCAGCTTGCGATACATGGCACGGCGATACGCCTTGTTCCGCAGGCGCAACAATTGCCGTGGTCTTGATCGCAGCTTCTTCGGCCAGCTTCGCGCAATGCTGAGCGGCGGCCTCCATCTGTCCGGTAAAGACAAAGGCCGTGACGAGCGCCATCAGGATGCGGGTCAGCCAAGAAAGCATGCCTGCAAGATTGGTGCGCCCGTCACGGCTGTCAATCAGGCTCGTTCCCTCAGCCCCCATTCGCCGCAGCGCGAACGGCATCGATCAGCGCGCCGGCCCTCTGGCTTTGCGTGCGGTCCGTCGCCTTCGGCAGCGCGGAATTAATCGCGATAACGAGGTTTTCCTCCGGATAGACGTAGATGCCCTGACCGAAAATCCCGACGGCGCGATAGCCATCGTCCATCGGCCACCAGAAGTAACCATAGCTCGCGCCTGCCTCGCGCGCCTTTCCGGCGGGCACGTGGTTGGAGGTTGCATCCTCGATGTAGCCGTCGGGTACGATGCTTTTTCCGTCGATCTTGCCGCCACCCATCATGAACAGGCCGACGCGCGCATAATCGCGAAGCGTCATGCTCATGCAGCAACCGCCGCGCTCCAGCCCGGCCTTGTCGAGCATCCAGATCGCGTCCTGCTCCATGCCGAACGGTTTCCAGAGCTTTTCGGAAGCGTATTCCGACAGCGATTTGCCTGCGAGCGCGCGTTTCAGGGCAATGCCGGCCAGATCTGTCTCGCCGGTCTTGTATTCCCACACGGAGCCCGCTGGCGCCGCTCGCTTCAACTTGCTCATGTAGATCAGCAGGGGGTTGTTCGCGACCCTGTCGCCGCCCTTGAACGGCGCGGTGCCGGCTTGCGCCACATCGGATTTCGGATTGGAATACGTCTCGTCCCATTTGACGCCCGTGGTCATGGTCATCAGCTGGCGCAAGCTCACGCCGTCATAGGCCGTGCCTTTGAGTTCCGGCAGGTAGCGGACCACCTGATCGTACTCCGACCTGATGAAGCCGTCCTTGATCGCCGCGCCCATCAGGATCGAGGTCACCGACTTTGCTACCGAGAACGATGTCCAGCGATCCGTCGGCTTGCGGCCGAGCGCGTATTTCTCCAGCATGACTTCGCCGTCCTTGATGGCGATCAGGCCGGAGACGCGGTTGGCCTTCATGAAGGCATCGATGGTCGATGATGTCTTGCCGACCTTCACCTTGGGGTTGATCTGCTTTGCGGCGGCAGCCAGGGCGTAGACCTTGTCGCCCTTCTTGACCGTGCCGACCTTGTAGACCTTCTCGATCGCTGGATACCGCTCCAGCTGCTGCTTCTGGCTCCACGTCAGGATCGAGGCCACGGGCGGCTTGGTGATCGGGTCCTGTGCGAAGGCAGCGGGACTGGCGGCGATGATGAGCGCGCCGGCTGCGATCGCCGACAGGCGTGCAAGCGTTGTGGTCATGCAGGTCGTCCTCCCTCGGATCATATCTGATCTCGCGGGTGGAAACTCGCGCTACAACGCGCCGACGACAAGCCCCCGTTTGACGGGAGTTAG
>JBBATZ010000083.1:0-13232 GCA_040398425.1 Hyphomonadaceae bacterium | reverse complement strand
TCAGTCGGCAGCACCTGAAATGTTGGCTTCGGCCACGCGCCAGAAAACAACGCTTGCACTTCAAGAGGTCCGGTGAGCGGCGTGAACAGCGCGGCCTTTCCGTCGACCTCGCCGCGTTCGATGCCACGCAGCCGTATGCCTGTTTCCACGTTCAGCAGCTTTACCTCGGTCTTCGCCTCGCCGGTCTGCCGCGACAACATCTTGAGCAATGATGGCCGCTCCTGACGAACGAGAACGATGTGCGTGATGAGCATTTCTGGAATCAGCGTCGGCACGCCGAACGTCCATGTGATGCATCGTACAGGCGCCGCGCCAGTTGAAGGCTGAACCCACACCACCTTCGGCACAAACAGATTGTCGCCCGCCTGTCGCTGAAGCTCCTCGCGACCAAGATTCCACGCCCAGACCTCCTCGATCTGGGCAGGATCGGCGGTCAGTGGCGGCTCGGGCATTTGCTGGCTGATAGCCCGCACACCAATCTGGTTACCCTTGGTCCAACCGGACAGGAACGCCTCGCGAGCGTAGGGTCCCTCACCCATGCCGTCGATCTGTGGATCTTCGATCGCGCAATCGAACGCCTGCTCAAAGGCTGTGACTTCGGGCTCGGCTTCGAGCGCGAAAACATGCGGGCGATTATAGTTCAGGTTGAAAGCCACGTGCGGTGGGCGCGGAGCGGCTTCCCCGTCTTCAGATTCCGCGTCTTCAGCGTCTTCCGCCTCGACGAGATCGAACAGGAAATAAACGTCCGTGTCGTCGTTTGAATAGAAGACCTGCCCCTCGCCAATCTCATAATGCTTCCGCGATGCAAAATGATTACGGATCGCCTCCGCGTCGTACGTCTTCGGGAAGAGCAGTAGGTCGTAGCTCACGGGCTAATTCACTTCGGCTTCCAGCTATCGACATAGGCCGTGTTCTCGACAGCATTGGCCCGCTCGCCGACGTCCAGTGGATCGCGCGTGTCGATCATCACGGCATACTCGTCGGTCATCGGCTTGTCCTGCTTGAGCATCTTCGTCAGTGCCTTCGGATGCGGCCCATGCGTGAAGCCTGACGGATGAAACGTCATCATGCCCGCCTTGATGTTGTCGCGGCTGAAGAAGTCGCCGGCGTGGTAGAACAGCACTTCGTCGAAATCGTCATTGTTGTGGAAGAACGGCACTTTCAGTGCGCCAGGATCCGTCTCGAACGGGCGCGGGCAGAAAGTGCACACCACAAAGCGATCAGACAGGAAAGTCGTGTGAACGCTGGGCGGCAGGTGATAGCGGTGCGACGCCACCGGCCGCAGGTCGCGCACATTGATCTTCACGGGCGCGAGGTCGCCGTGCCAACCCACAGCATCATGCGGATTGTAGGGATAGGTGACGGTCGACACTTGCCCGCGTTTCTTCACCCACACCTTCCACTCACCGCCCTTCGTCTGGCGGTCAAGGAAGCTCTGGTCGATGACCGGCGATTGCAGCATGGCCGGGTCGAAGAAGGCATGCGGCCCCAGCAGCCCACGATCCGGCAGAGTGAAGTGCGTGTTCGTCGCCTCGATTGTCAGGATGCGAAAGCCATCCGACGTGTGCTTGTCAAGATTGAACATTGTGCCGCGCGGCAGGTAGATGTAGTCGCCCTCCTCCACCTGCAGATGTCCCCAGTCCGTCCAAAGATGACCATGCCCTTCATGAATGAACAGCAGCGTGTCGCCATCGCCATTGCGCGCATAGCCATTCATTGGCACCGTAAGATGCCACATCCGCACCTCCGTCGCCTTGTTCGACAGGATGACCGGCGCGTCCCAAGGCGAATGGGTGAAGCTATCGAACTGCGTCAGGTCAAACGCGCGCGGCCGCAACGGGCCTTCGAAACTTGACCAGCCTGTCGGCGGGTTCGAATGATGGAAGAACGCTGCCGGCCCGAAGAAGCCTTCCTTCGACATCTCCCGCTCATACGTGCCCTCCGGCATCTCGGCATGCGCCTGCTTCGAATGCCTGCCCTGCGCACCCTGCACGGGGATCCACTTGCCTTTGGTCATTTCGACTCCGCCCGAGGGGTCATTGCTGCCTCGCCTCCGGCTGTTGCTCCGGCGCCGCGTCATGAAAGGCTTTGATCTTCCGAAGCGCCGTATCGATGCGCAGGATGTTGGGGAACCGCCCGAGATCGATCTGCGGATAGCGCCGCGCATTCGTCACCTGCGGGACCAGCACGAGATCGGCCAGCGTCGCGTGACCGCCAACACAGAACTCGCCACTAGATGGCAGCATCTGCTCCAGCACCTTGAACCCGCGCACGATCCAGTGCTCGTACCAGCTCGCGATCGCGGCATCGTCAGCCCCGAACTGGGATCGCAACCGCACCAGCGTGGACGTGTTGTTGAGCGGATGGATGTCCGCCACGATCTGATCCTTGAAGTCCCGTACCTGCGCCCGCAGCGCGGCGTCGCGCGGAAGCAAGGGCGGCTCAGGACGCGTCTCATCAAGATACTCAATCATCGCCATCGACTGCCCGATGCGATGCCCGTCGATCTCCAGGATGGGCACACGGCCCGACGGATGCCGCGCCAGATGCGCCGGCTGCACCTGCTCGTCTTTCAGCAAGTGCACGCCGACCGTGCAATACGAGACACCCTTCAGGTTCAGCGCAATCCGCGTGCGATAGGTCGCAGAGGACCGCCAGTAGCCGTAAAGGATCGTCTCGCTCATCGGGTCACTCGCTGATCTGCACCCGCGACACGACCGCCTTCTCGACGTCCGCGTCGTTGAACAACAGGTCGTCCCAGCCCTTCTTGGAGTAAAGCTCCGTCTGGTCCGAATAGTGCGGCGAGGTCGGATCGGTCGATTCCGAATAAGTCAGGAAGCCCTGGCTCTTCGGCCCCGCATCCGTGAACTCCACCACGTAGATCCAGCTCGCCCCATGGCGGATGCTGGTCCAGCCCTTCACCGGCTCAAGGCTCTTGTCGTCTACCGAGATCACGTTGAACACGCCTTCCGGCCCGGCGCCGCCATGGATCGGGATGGCCTTGCCGTTCCGCGTCTCCGCCTGCACATTGCCCAGCCTGGCATCGAGCGGTATCTTCAGCGCGTTGAGCTTGTCGACCGCCGTCTCCAGCGCCGCCAGCACCTTGGGATTGGCGGTATCCAGCTCGCCCGGCGTATGCACCGCATCCTTGGGATCGAATTTGTCTTTCCAGTGGATGCCACCGGCCTCCGCGAACAGGTGGAACAGGTGCGCACCCCGGCTGTCGAGGTTCACCTTCAGGTCCCAGCTCGCAAGCACGTCGCACGCCGCTTTCAGCTTCGCTTTGCCCGACGCCTTGCAGGCTTTCACGAGGTCATCTCGCACCAACTCGCCGCCATAGTGACGATCAGACAGCATCACCTGCTTCATCGTCTCGAGATCGAACTTCGGCGGGCCGAACCCATCCGTGCCAGCAACCCGCCGCTCCACCTGATCGTGCGAGGCGCGCGTGCGCAGGCTGCGCGGCGTCGCCTCGTCGCCAAAGGTAGGACTCAGTCCGGTGATTGGCGCATACATGTTGGTCAGCCAGTAGCTGTCATTGCTCTGCATGACATAGTCGGTGCGGAACTGGTGTGGCCCCGCCTCCGCCCCCGCAACGCCCGGCGCCGACGAATCCTTGTCCGTCGCCCAGTCGCACTCCGCCCGCGATCCATCTAGCACGGCGAACCGCGTCTCCTTCCACTGCTTCTTTGCAAAGTCAGAGGTGGCGCATTTATCAACCTGAGCCTGCGACACATTCGGAATCATCCCCATGTCGCCGTACAGCGCCTCGCCCGTTGAATCGACGGCCGTCGCGTTGAACCGGAACGACTGCCATTTCGCTAGTGATGCCTTCATGTCGCGCACGGTCTTCGACCGCCACACGGCCATGTACTGATCCGGATCGCGCAGCCCGACCTCGACCGTGCGCAGGGCGTAAGCGCGATCTTTCGTCCACGGGAAGCTCTCGCTCTCGAAGACCGGGCCCCAACGCGTCGCATACAGCGTGCGCGTCTCCGGCGTGACTTTGCCGTCGCGCATCACCTCGACCGAGATGCTGTCCTTCGTCATCGGCAGCCACTGCCCGTCATACTTGTACTGCATCGGGTCCTGCGGATTGAGCTGAAGTTCGTAATAACCGTTCCGCCGCGCGGTGGAGACAGTGTTGCTCCACGCCAGCGTCTCGGTGTGCCCGATGCGGATCATCGGCATGCCGATATAGCTCACGCCGACAATGTTGATGTCGCCCGGAATGATGAAGTGCGTGCGATAGAACCGGTTCACGCCGTCCCACGGATAGTGCGGGTTGCCGAGCAGCACGCCCTTGCCACCCTTCGTCATCTCCCGGCCGATACCATACGCGTTCGAGCCCCAGCCGCTGGCATCCTCCGGCATGAGATCCGGCGCCAGCGCGGCTTGATCGGCGGCAGGCGGCGCAGCGCTCGTGGTCGGTGCGAAGAAGCCGTCCACAGTCTGGCCGACATACATGTGCCGCCAGAAATCAAGCGCGGAAATGTCATGCACCCACGCGGCGCCCTTGCAGCGCGGATCCGAAATCTTGTCGACTCCGGTTTCCTTCAGATAGCGGTTGAACCCCGCCACATAGCCATCGGCGAGCGCCCGCGCCTCGGCGCTCGGCGTATCGGCTGCGCCCTCCGGCCCCGCCAGCAACGCTTCCACGCGCTGCGACTGGATCATGCGCTGGTGATAAAGGTCGCTCGTGATATTCGCTTCGTTCTCGCCGGGTCCGAGATACTTCGCCCGCTGCCCCGCGACGGTCAGCAGCCGATCCGCAATTTCGCACACATTGTCTTGCGCGCTGGCATAGCCATAGCCATACCCGATGCCGCCCATATTGGCGGCCTTGATATGCGGCACGCCAAACGCCGTACGCCGGATCTCCGCAGAGAATTTCGTCGCCGCGCCCGCCGTCGGCGCTGATTCCGCCGAGCACGCCGCCAGTAATGCAATAGAAGCCGCCGCCAGGATCAGTGCACGCATGTCGATCCTCCCTGTATGTGTTTTCACAGGGGTATCACGCAGCCAGCCCGGCGCAACGCTCAGCTATCGGATTGCAGCGCAGCAAACTCCGCTATAAGCGGCCCGTAGGCCTCATTCCTGGGATACTTCGCGAAACTGTGCCGCGCAGCGGTGCGGGCCCATAGCAGGCGTTCGCTGACGAACGTCTCCATGAACGGCGTCGACCACGCCGGCACGTCGAACATGGTCGGCCGCACATTGACGAACGGCATGCCGGCAGGCCGCGTTAGCAGCCAGTTGAGGCAGTTCGGGCAGTATTCGTATTTCGATTCATTATGCAGGCCGCCGATCGCCGTCTCCCCAATCACCTCGAAACCTTCGGCAGGGATCATCGCCGTCAGAGAGAACGCACTCGCGCTCAGCTTCTGACAACCCGCGCAATGGCACGCAGCAGTCATAATCGGTGGCACGGTGACGCGCAGCGTCACCTGCCCACACATGCAGGCGCCTTCGACGGGTAGATGCACGACCTCACGCCTCCTTCAGGACGCCCCTGCGCACCTGATCCGCCTCGATACTCTCGAACAGTGCGCGGAAGTTCCCTTCGCCAAAGCCTTCATTGCCCTTGCGCTGGATCAGCTCGAAGAAGATCGGGCCGATTTGGTTGGCGGTGAATATCTGCAGCAGAAGGCCCTGCCCCTGTGTCGGCGCTCCGTCGATCAGGATCTGGTTCTTTTGCAGCCGCTCCACGTCCTCGCCATGCGCGCCAAGACGCTGCCCGATCCCCTCGAAATATGTATCCGGCGCCGACTGGAACGGGATGCCCCGCGCACTTAACGCTTCGACGCTGGCGTAGATGTCGTCCGTGCCGAGCGCGATGTGCTGGATGCCCTCGCCGCCGTAATCCTTGAGGAATTCCTCGATCTGGCTCTTGTCGTCGCGACTCTCATTGAGCGGGATCCGGATCTTGCCACACGGGCTGGTCATCGCTTTCGAGACAAGACCCGTCTGCTTCCCCTCGATGTCGAAGTAGCGGATCTCGCGGAAGTTGAAGATCTTCTCGTAATAGCTCGCCCACTTGTCCATGTTGCCGCGGAACAGGTTGTGCGTGAGGTGGTCGAGATAAGTGAGCCCCACCGCGTTCTTCTTCTCGTCCGCGCCTTCAATCGGCATGAAATCGATGTCGTAGATGCCGTGCGCGCCGTAACGGTCGATCAGGTAGATGTACGCCCCGCCGATCGCCTGGATCGCCGGTATGTTGAGCTCCATCGGCCCGACATTGCCGAACGCCGGCTCGGCGCCGCGCTTCAGCGCTTCGGCATACGCCTTGGCTGCATCCTTCACCCGGAACGCCATCGCATTGGCGCCCTGCCCGTGCTGGCCACGGAACGCGGCGGGCTGGCCCGAGGGTTCCATGTTGAGGATGAAGTTGATGTCGCCTTGCTTGTAGCGAATGACATTCTTTGAACGGTGCTTCGATACAGCGGTGAAGCCGAACGTTTCGAACAGCTTCCCCAGCTCGTGCGGGGTGGGCGAAGTATATTCGACGAACTCGAACCCGTCCGTGCCCAGTGGATTTTCAAAAAGATCGGCCATGAGAGTCTCCGGCGTTTGCAGGAGATATATACCGCCGCCGCAGGCGAAGAAATGCGCGCGAACAATCGGCTTTCAGATTGTTTGGAATACTCGTGCGCGCAGCCTGCAGTTCTGCAGAAATCTATGCGCTCTCGTCACGTCCGCTTGAGCGACCGCCAGCCGCCGGCCACCAGATGCCAGCCGACATAGAGCAACAGGCCCGCCGACGCGGCGAACATCGCCTGCATCACACCATGTCCCGATTCACCGATCGCATGCGCAATCACCCACCCCAGCGGCGTTGTCATCGATGAGGCCAGCACCGCTGCCATCGCTGCAACCGGCGGCTTAAGTCCCGCCTGCAGGGCCAGCGCCATCGCCACCACGCCCTCCGGCGCCTCGTGCAGGATCAGCCCCAGCGACGTCATCAACACGGACGCGTCGCCGTGCCAGAAAATCGCCGTGTAGACGGCTCCGTCCAGTGTGGAATGGATGCCCAGCACGACAAGGCCCAGCCAGGCGCCAATCCGCTCGGTCGAAGGCGACGCGTTGGTGCGGGTGCGGAACAGCACTTCGAGCAGGATTCCGACCGCCGCGCCGGCAATCAGGAACGCAATTTCGATATTCCCCGCCGCCACCGCCTCCGGCGCAAGATGCGTGATTGCCGTGATCAGGATCACGACGCCGCCCGCCAGCCCAACCAGATCAGTGACGCGCTTGGCCATCGTCGCGGCCAGCAGCGCGAACGCTACGCCCGCGACGCTGAGCGCGCCTGCGCCAAGAACGATTGCTGCTTCGGAGCCTGCCATAGGACGTTCTGTTACATTATAACAAACAGACCCGCAAGCCTCCGTAAGGTCAGATCGAGAAATCGCTAAGCGGCTCGCCTGCGGACCCGATGATCCCGCTCTGCCGCAAATGATCGATGACCTGATCCGCAAGCGCGTCCGCTGTTGCGATGGCCGTATCCAGACGCAGCTCCGGATTGATCGGTGCCTCATACGGGCTATCGATCCCGGTGAAGTTGCGGATCTGACCCGCGCGCGCCTTCTTGTAGAGGCCCTTCACGTCGCGCTGCTCGGCCACAGCGAGGGAGGTGTCGACAAACACCTCGAAGAACTCGCCATTCTCGACCAGTTGCCGCACCATGTCGCGTTCAACCCTGAACGGAGAAATGAACGACGCCGTGACGATCACGCCCGCATCGACGAACAGCTTCGCGACCTCGCCGATGCGCCGGATATTCTCAACGCGGTCCGTATCAGTGAAACCGAGATCCTTGTTCAGCCCCTGCCGGATGTTGTCGCCATCCAGCGAATAGGTGTGCGCCCCTATCGCCGAGAGCTTGCGCTCCACCAGGTTCGCGATCGTCGACTTGCCCGCGCCCGACAGGCCCGTGAACCACAGGATCGCTGGTTTGTGCCCCTTGAGCAGCGAGCGGCTGGTCTTGGTCACGTCCATCGCCTGGCGGTGAACGTTGGTGGCGCGGTTGAGCGAGAACTCGATCATGCCCGCGCCAACCGTCTGGTTGGTGAACCGGTCTATCAGGATGAAGGCACCCGCTTCGCGGATCAGCTTGTAGGGATCGAATGCAATCGGCTGGTTCGCCGAGATATTGCAGAACCCGATCTCGTTGAGACCGAGGCTGTTACCCGCAGTCTTGTCGAGCGAGTTGATGTCGATCTTGTGGCGGATTCCTGTCACTGCCGCCTGCACCGTCTGCGCGCCGATCTTCAGCACATAGGCGTTGCCGATGGTCAGGGGATCCTCGTGCATCCACAGCACGTTGGCCGTGAACTGGTTAGACAGTTCGGGCCGCGCATCCGGCGTCGCGAACACGTCGCCACGCGAGGCGTCGATCTCGTCCTCGATCACAAGCGTGATGGCATCGCCCGCCTGTGCGACCGGCAGATCGCCGTCGGCCGTCACCAGAGCCTTCACTTTAGAAACCTTGCCCGACTTCGCGACCACGACCTCATCGCCCGGCTTCACCGAACCGGAAATGATGGTGCCCGAGAAGCCACGGAAATCGAGGTTCGGGCGGTTCACCCACTGCACCGGCAGGCGGAATGGCGCATCGGCGCGCTTGTCGCTGATCTCGATCTTTTCGAGATGCTGCAGCAGTGTAGGCCCTTCATGCCAGCCCATGGCCTCCGAAGCAGTGATCACATTGTCGCCGTTCAGCGCCGACATCGGGATCGGTGTGATCGTCTCGAAACCAAGGTTCTCGGCAATTGCGAGATAGCTCGCGACAATCTCGTGGAAACGCGACCGGCTGTAGTCGACCAGATCCATCTTGTTGACCGCCACGACGATGTGGCGGACGCCGAGCATCTTGGCGATGTAGGTATGGCGCTTGGTCTGCGGCAGCACGCCTCGGCGCGCATCGATCAGGATAATGGCGAGGTCGGCCGTCGACGCGCCCGTCGCCATGTTGCGGGTGTACTGCTCGTGTCCCGGTGTATCCGCGACGATGAACTTGCGCTTGTCGGTCGAGAAAAAGCGATAAGCGACATCGATCGTGATGCCCTGCTCCCGTTCGGCTTCGAGGCCATCGAGCAGGAGCGCAAAATCCATATTCTCGCCCTGAGTACCGTGCTTGACGCTATCCTTCTTCAGCGTCGCCAGCTGGTCTTCAAACAGAAGCTTGGTGTCGTACAGCAGCCGGCCGATCAGCGTCGACTTGCCATCATCCACCGAGCCGCATGTGATGAAGCGCAGTACGCCCATCTCGGCGGCGGCAAGATCGCGCACGGATTGCCTGGGCTGTTCGTTGGCTTTGCGCATGGGGGTCACTTTCGTGGCCATCAGAAGTATCCCTCGCGCTTTTTCTTCTCCATCGACCCGCTCTCGTCATGATCGATCAGGCGGCCCGACCGCTCGGACGTACGCGCCGTCAGCATCTCGCCAACAATATCATCCAGCGTCGCCGCCTCGCTTTCGATCGCGGCCGTCAGCGGATAGCAGCCCAGGGTGCGGAAGCGGATCATGCGCTGCACAGCAGTCTCGCCCGGCTCCATCGGTGTGCGATCGTCATCCACCATGAAAATCTGGCCGTCGCGGATCACCGTCGGCCGCTCCTTGCCGAAATACAGCGGAACGATGGGGATCTCCTCCTCGGCGATGTAAGCCCAGATATCCAGTTCCGTCCAATTCGAGATCGGGAAAACGCGGATGCTTTCACCCTTGGCCTTTCGCGTGTTGTAAAGGCTCCACAGCTCGGGCCGCTGGTTCTTGGGATCCCACCCATGGTTTTCCGTCCGGAAGGAGAAGATGCGTTCCTTGGCCCGGCTCTTCTCCTCGTCCCGGCGCGCGCCACCGAAGGCTGCATCAAACCGGTACTTGTCCATCGCCTGCCGCAGGCCCTCGGTTTTCATCACCTGCGTGTGCAGGTTCGAGCCCGAGCTGTAGGGATTGATACCGCGTTTCAGCCCGTCCTCATTGACGTGGACGATCAGGTCGAGGCCGAGCTTCTTCGTGATGAGGTCGCGGAACTGCACCATTTCCCGGAACTTCCAGGTCGTGTCGACGTGCATGAACGGAAACGGCGGCCGCGAAGGCCAGAACGCCTTCATCGCCTGGTGCAGCATCACCGACGAATCCTTGCCGATCGAGTACAGCATCACCGGGTTCTCGAACCCGGCGGCGACTTCCCGCATGATAAAAATGCTTTCGGCTTCAAGCCTTTGCAGGTGAGCCGGTAACGGCTTCTTGCGCGCTGGACGCGTTACAAAGCGTTCGGAGTACGCCGAGAGATCAGTGTCTAATGTCAAAGCCTTGCCCGTCCTCAGGCTACCGTGGAGTTTCGGCATACGGGGTCAGCTTCGCAGGGTAAAGCATTACGGCTGAACACAGACCCTATCCTGCCTTAACGGTAGCGGCCTTGTTGGTGCCCCACTAAACCCCTGTTCTTGTTGCAGGCCAGTTCTTAAGCAGGATTGGCCCCGGAGGGCTCGATGCGGAAATACTGGCTGATCGGCGGCGGCGTGGTGGGGGCTCTCGTTCTGCTGCTTCTGGCGGCAGTCCTCATCGTCCCCAACCTGGTTCCCCAGGAGGTCTACCGCGCCAAAATCGAGGAAGTCGGCTCCCAGGCGCTGGGCCGCAAAGTGACCGTCACTGGCAAGATCAGCATCGGCGTTTTTCCCCGCATCGAGGCCAAGGCCGGCACCTCGACCATCGCCAACCCGGAGGGCTTCGACCAGCCCAGTTTCGCTTCCATGAAGGAACTGCGCGCCGCGGTCGCCCTGTGGCCCCTCCTGTTCGGCAATGTCGAGGTCGAGGAATTTGTCCTCGTCGAGCCAACGATCACACTGGTCAGCCTTGAAGACGGAAAGAACAACTGGACGTTCACGCCCGCCGCAGGTCCGGCCGGCGATCCAGCAAAGCCCGCCGAAAGCGGATCAATGGGCGCATCACTGCGCGATGTCCGCATCGAGCGAGGCCTCGTCTCCTTCGATGACCGCAAGGAAAAGAAACTCCAGACGCTGAGCGACTTCAACTTCTCGGCCGACATGCAGGCGCTTGACAAGCCGTTGTCCTTCAACGCTGAAGGTCTCGCCAACGACCTGAGATTCCGCATCGAGTCGAAGCTCGAAAACCCGAAGGCGATGATGGACGGCGTCGCCTCGCCTGTCGAAATCAAGCTGCAGACAGACCTGATCCGCACCGACCTCAAGGGAAAGCTCGGCCTCGGTGACAAACCGACATTCGACTTCGCCATGACCGGAGAGATCCCGGAGATCGCCAAGCTGGGCAAAGCATTCAAGACGCCGCTGCCCGCTACCGCTGTTCTCGGAAAACTCACGCTCTCCGGCCAGGCCTACGGCTCGTTCGACGACATCACGATCAAGGTGGCCTCCGCGCGCCACGAGAGCGCTCTGCTCAACGCCGACCTGAAAGGCGAAACACGGATCGCCAAGGGGATCACGCTTAAGCTCGAAGCTAACGCCGAAGCGCCCAACCTCGCCGAACTCGCCCGCGCGATGGAGATCGCCGCCCCCGCCGAAGCCGCCCTCGGCAAAGCCACAGTCGCCGCAAAAATCTTCGGCAGCCCGGAGGATCTGCAGTTCAGCGACGTGAACTTCTCCCACACCAGCGGCCTGCTCAACCTGCTGTTCACCGGCTCGGCACACCTGAAGGATAGCCTCACCTACTCTGGCGACATCACCATCGAGGCGCCCGATCTGCGCAAGCTGGCCATTGCCGCCGGCGCACCTCTGCCGCCGGGAGACATCTACAGGAAATTCAAGTTCACCGGCCAAACATCGGGCGGGGCGACCGATGTGTTGCTGAAGAACGCCACGGTGAAGTTCGACGACATCACGGGCACAGGCGAAGCCGCACTCAGCCTCGGCGACAAGCCCCGCCTCACGGGTACGCTCTCCACCAGCGCCATCGATGTAACGCCCTATGCCTCTGCTTCGGGCGCACCGGCTGGCGATCCCACCCCTGCGACAACGGGCTGGGGTTCAACACCGGTCGACCTTTCGCCGCTGAAACTCGCAGACGCAGCGCTCACCTTGAAGGCGGCCGGCGTGCGTTATGACAAGTTCAGCTTCGGCCCCTCCAACATCGCCGTGACGCTCACCAACGGGCGGCTCGTCGCGGACCTCAAGCAGACCTCGCTGTTCAGCGGCACGGGCAGCGCGCGTCTCGTGGCGGATGGCAGTGGGTCCAAGCCTGCGGTTGAGCTCAAAGCCCAGATGGACAAGCTGGCGGTGAAAGACCTTCTATCCGCCTCGGCTGGCTTCACGATGCTGGAAGGGATAGGCGGGCTCGACATCGACATCGCCGGATCTGGCGGCACGCTCCAGACGCTGATGAGTTCGCTCGTCGGCCAAGGCCAATTCGCATTCGATGATAGCGTGCTGAAGGGCGTCAACCTCACCGAACTCGCCGCCGCCGCCTCGACCGCGCTCACCACGAAGAAGTTCTCGAGCTCGGCGTTTTCGCCGACGGCACAGACGAATTTCAACGCGCTCAACGCGGGCTTTATCATGAAGGACGGCGTCGCGGTCTTGACCGGCATGAAGATCGACGCCGGCTCAATGACCATCGACGCAGGCGGTGCCCTCGACATCGGCCGGCAGGAACTCTCACTCAAACTCTTCCCGATATTTGCGGACAAGAAAGCGGGCCTCAATGGCTATGGCCTGCCGATGAAGCTGTCGGGTGGCTGGGACGGTGTGAAGTTCGCGCCCGACTGGGGCTGGCTCGCCGACAAGGCCACCGCCTCCGCCATGGCCAGGGTCCAGTCCGAAATCCAGGACGAGCTGAAAGGCCTTGGCGAAGGCCTCCGAACCAAGCTTGGCCTTGGCTCGCCCAAACCCGCTGCGACGCCCACACCCACCGATCCGGCCGCGCCCGCACAACCCGCCGCCAACCCGGCGGCTCCCGACGAAAAGCCCCAGTCGCTGGAGGACCGCGTCAAAGCCGAGGCGGAGAAGAAACTTAAAGGCCTCTTTGGCGGCAACTGACGGCCCGACCTGGCCCACATTTCCACTGTTTCCAGCCCTTTTTCTCCGCACTCGCCCCAGCGGAATACATCGCTTGCCGAGCAGCAGGTCAGCAGGTAATACGCCTGCTCCCGCGCCTGCAGGCGCTGTCCGGATGCCGGCTTAGCTCAGTTGGTTAGAGCGCTAGATTGTGGATCTAGAGGTCGCTGGTTCGAGACCAGCAGCTGGTACCAGGACAATCAA
>JBBATZ010000082.1:0-13499 GCA_040398425.1 Hyphomonadaceae bacterium | reverse complement strand
CGGCGATAGGCTTCGCGCCAGAGGGCGAAGTCGAGCCGGGATTCGGCGTGGGCGAGGAAGATCGGGAGCTGGTCGAAGACGGATTTGCTGATCTTCTTGCCGCGCATGGCTGCGAAGCCGTTGCGGATCACGAGGATCATCAACGGCCAGAAGCTGATCATGACGCCCAGAAAGGCGGGGACGTCACGCAGCAGCCAGATGGGCAGGCTCCGACGTTTCATGGGCATGAGTTTAAACCCGCCGCGAGCCCGGCCGGTTTGCGGTGCGCTTTCCCGCATGTTTGTGCGGGCAGGTGCTTGAGATTGCTCCGGAAGAATTTTCTCCATCCGCCGAATCTGTACGCCTGCCTTCCAACAAAACGGGGCGTAACTCCGGGCGCTCTGTCATGGTTTTGTGGGGTTTGCGGATCGGGGTGGGGCGCCTAGGGTGTGGGAAATGGATGGAGTGGTGATGCGGATTGTTTTCACGGTTGTCGCGCTGGCGCTGGTGGCCGGGTGCGGCGAGAGCAAGCCGCCGCCGAGTGAGGCGCATGTCGCCCTCGCCAAGGCGTGCGTCGAGGGGGGCGGGGAGGCGGCGCTGTGCGAATGCCAGGCTGCCAAGGTCGACGAGCTGGTTGCCTCGGGCGGGGTCAGCGCCGAGGTGCAGCAGGCGCTGGTGCTCCAGGCCAAGGGCGAGGAAGACGCGGCGAACGAGATCATGCTCAAACTGCCGCCCGAGGACCTGTTCAACCAGCCCAGCCTGATCGCCAGCGCTCAGCTTGAGTGCCATGCCCCGGCCGGATAGATGCTTGCATCAGGCAAACAAAGCGGGTCTACGCCTCCCATGCGGCGCATTTCGGTCAGTTCATTTGTTCTTCCCGTCCTTCTTCTTGGCGGGCTCGCCGCGTGCAGCGCGAACCAGCAGGGCATCAAGGTGATCACAGAACAGTGCATCGCTGATGGGGAGGCGATCGAAGTCTGCGAGTGTCTGGGCAAGGCTTCGGCCGAGAAACTCGACAAGCCGATGTTCGACATGGTGGTGCTGGGCGCGCAGGGCGCGGAGCAGGAAGTCGCGGGCCGCATGGAAGAACTCGCGCCTGAGCTGAAGACGAAGTTCGCGGTTGTCACGCGAGACATCACGCGGCAGTGCGGCGTCGGGACTGTGCCGGACGTGGCGCCGCCGCCCGCGGGCTGAAATCGCATTTGCTGTTCAACCCATATCCGTCCGCTTGAGGTAGCGGTGGATCTGTTTGGCACCGTCTTCAAGGTGGGTGTGGACGCACTCAAACTCATACGTCGCGTCCCGCACGAATTCACAGCCCATCGACACGATGCCCATCGTCTCGCGCCGAAGCCACGCCTCCAGCTGATTGACGTCGGTGCGATATCTCTTGGCTAGGCTGACGTTATAGCCCCACAACGTGCCGACACGGGCATCGTTAGCTGAGATCTCAGGACGTTTGTTATTCGACAGCCAGACAACGGCGTTCTTTTTGGCTTCGACATCTGCTTCGTTTGCTCGATAGACGCGCGCCTTTGTCGTGTTGTCCCAGCTGCCGATCTCGACCTTGTTCGACAAGATCACCTTGACGAACGGATAAAGACTGCCGGGATCCCATTTCGGCATCGCCTCCGTATGCTTGAGCATCAGGTCTCTACCGCGCCTGCTGAACGCGAGAATGCCCTGTCGTTCGGCGGGCTCGGTCGCGTACTGGCGGATGCCCGGGGAGAAGAACGTCGCGTAGTCGGCTTCGATGAAAGCGCGGCGTTTCGGTTCTGTCTGTGCGGCGGCCTGAAAGGCGAGCGCAAGACTTAGGGCGAGAGTCATTGCGATGCGCATGTCGTCATCCCCCGAACTCGGACGGAGGCCTAGCAGGTGTGTGTCATGGTGTCATGGGGTATGGCTGCGCGCTGAACCCGTCCTTCGAGACGATTGCTGGCCAACCGCTCATCCCGACAAACGTGAGCACCCAGGACCGGTCATGCAGCAATCATGGGTTGAAGCTGAAAGGCGGAACAAGCCTCATGCCCAGCCCTGGATCCCGACTTTCGTCGGGATGAGCGGTGGGGGCGCGGTGGCCCCCACACCCTACTTCGGCAGTCCCCCGGTCTGCTTCAGCGCCTCCCAGAGGACGATGCCGGCGGACATCGCGACGTTGAGGGAGCGGGCGGGCGGGGTGAGGGGAATCGCCACACGGGCGTCGGCAGCGCTGTGGATATCTTCCGGGACGCCTGCCGACTCGCGGCCGAACAGCAGGATATCGTCGGTGCGGAATGAAAACTGGTCGAGTCGCGTCGCCGCGCGCGTCGTGAGGAGAACGAGGCGGCTGGCGGAGGCGATTTGTGATTCCCGAAAGCTGGTCCAGCCGGAATGGCGTGAAACACTGGCATTTTCGGCATAGTCCATCGCCGCTCGCCGCAAGCCCCTGTCGGTGAGGGGAAAGCCGCACGGTTCGATAATATCGACTGCGACGCCAAGGCACGCGGCCAACCGAAGATTTGCCCCAAGATTCTGGGGGATGTCAGGTTGATAGAGGGCGAGGCGCACTTTAGACGGATCCGTCACTTGAGGGGCTTTCTTGCGACACCACGCCACGTGGGGGGCAAACCCTGCGGCGGCGATA
Organism: Hyphomonadaceae bacterium; assembly: GCA_040398425.1. Classification (GTDB taxonomy): domain Bacteria; phylum Pseudomonadota; class Alphaproteobacteria; order Caulobacterales; family Hyphomonadaceae; genus UBA7672. The sequence continues at coordinate 10,897 of JBBATZ010000082.1, read as the reverse complement.
AGGCGTCAAAAGCTTCGGATAGCATGGGAGACTCGTGTGTCGGAACACGGATCGAAAGCCGCAACGGCAGACTCTGCTCACGCCGGCGAAACAAGGCGGGATTTCATTCACATCGCGGCGGCGACCGTCGCAGCTGGCGGCGTGGCCGCGGTCGCGTGGCCGTTCGTCCAGCAGCTGGCGCCTGCAGCGGACACCCGCGCAGCGTCGAGCGCTGAAGTCGACGTCACGAAAGTGTCGGAAGGCAGCGAGATCCGGGTGCTGATCGGCGGTCTGCCGTTCTTCATCCGTCACCGCACGGCGGCGGAGATCGCCCGCGCTGAAGCCGACGACACGGCCCAGCTGCGCGATCCGGCAACGGACGACAGCCGCCTGCGTCCGATGCTGGACGGCAAGCTGAACCGCGCCATCCTCGTTACTTCGGGCACCTGCACACACCTTGGTTGCGTTCCGGTCGGACCGGCGCAGGGCAATGTCGGTGAATTCGGCGGATGGTACTGCCCGTGCCACGGCTCGCACTACGACACCTCGGGACGGATCCGGAAAGGTCCGGCGCCAAAGAACCTGGCGATCCCGAAGTACGTGTACGAGACCGAAGCCTTGATCAAAATTTCGCTGTAGTCGGGGGCAAGGATCATGAGCGGACCGTCGACCTACGAACCCAAGACCGGCTTCACCAAGTGGATGGATGAGCGCCTGCCCATCATCCGCTTCGGCGCCGACCTGATGGATTTCCCGACCCCAAAGAATCTCAACTACTGGTATACCTTCGGCGGTATCCTCGCTGTCATGCTGGTTGTGCAAATCGCCACCGGCATCGTGCTCGCGATGCACTATGTGGCCAACACTTCGCTGGCGTTCGACTCGGTCGAGCGTATCCGCCGCGACGTGGATTTCGGCTGGCTAGTCCAGGGCATCCACGCCAACGGCGCATCGATGTTCTTCCTTGCCGTTTACGTACACATGTTCCGCGGCCTGTATTACGGCTCATACAAATCACCGCGTGAGGTGATCTGGATCCTCGGCGTCGTGATCTACCTCGTAATGATGGCGACAGCGTTCATGGGCTACGTGCTGCCCTGGGGCCAGATGTCGTTCCACGGTTCGGCCGTCATCACCAACCTGATCGGCGCGATCCCGCTGGTCGGCGACGCGGTGAAAACCTACCTGATGGGCGGACCGGCGATCGGCGACGCGACTCTCAACCGCTTCTTCTCGCTGCACTATCTGCTGCCATTCGTCATCGCTGGCATCGTGGTGTTGCACGTCTGGGCGCTGCACGTGCCGGGCAACAACAACCCGACCGGCGTTTCGGTCAAGGACGTCAAAAAAGATACGCTCCCGTTCCACCCGTATTACACGGTGAAGGACGGCTTCGCGATCCTGTTGTTCTTCGTGCTGTTCGCGACGTTCGTCTTCTTCCTGCCGAACGAGTTGGGCCACGCCGACAACTTCATCCAGGCCAACCCGGCCCAGACGCCGGCACACATTGTGCCTGAATGGTACTTGCTGCCGTTCTACGCGATCCTGCGTGCCATCACGTTCGACATCGGGCCGATCGAGGCCAAGCTGCTCGGCGTGTTCGCGATGTTCGGCTCGATTCTGATCTTGTTCTTTGTGCCGTGGCTCGACACCTCGAAGGTGCGCTCGATGCGCTACCGTCCGCTGGCGCAACAGGCGTTCGTGGTGTTCGTGCTGGCCTCCATCGGCCTTGGCTTCTGCGGCGCGAACGATCCGGACAAGTTCGTGTTCAACTTCGGACCGGACAAGGTTGCGCTCGTCTACACCGAAGCGGCGACCGGCAAGCCGGTCCGCGTGGTGTCCGACGACTACAACAGTCTTGTCGCCCAGAAGGCGGCGCTGGCCGAACCTGCCCGAAGCGAAGCGTCGATTGAAGTCGCTTCGGAAGGCTTCAAGTGGCTGTGGCTCTCGCAGATCCTGGGGCTGTACTACTTCGCGTACTTCCTCGTGATCCTGCCGGTGCTCGGCATAGTCGAGAAACCGAAAGCGCGTCCGCCTTCGATCGCGGAAAGCGTGACGAAGAAACATGCGGCCTCGGGTTCGCCCGTCGGCTCCGCGCCTGTAGCCGCGGAATAGGGAGAGACACATGCGCTTCGCGAAACTCGCCCTTTCCAAGCCGGCCTTTGCCAGCCTTGCCGCGATTGCGGTTGCCGCCTTTGGCGTCACCGCTCTTGCGCAACAACCGACCACGCCGGAAACGCCTGCGCCAGCTCCGGCGACGGCTCCCGCGCCTGGGGCTGAGGCCCCCGCGGTCGCTGTTGAACCTGCGCCGGTCCCGGCTGCAGCGCCGGTCGAAGCTCCTGCAGCTGCGCCGGAAGAGCATGCCGCGGCCGAGGCTGGACACGCTGCTGGCGGACACCATCTGTTGGAGCCGAAAGCCGGCTGGCAGCATGAAGAGATTTTCGGCACGTTCGACCAGAACACGCTGCAGCGCGGCTACAAGGTCTACTCGACCGTGTGCTCGACCTGCCACGGCATGAAGCTGCTGTCGTTCCGTAACCTCGGCGAACAGGGCGGTCCGTTCTACGACGCCAAGTACCCGAACCCGAACGACAACCCGGTCGTGAAGCAGCTCGCATCGACTTTCCCGAACCAGATCCCGACGATCGATCCGGAGTCGGGTGATCCGATCATGGCACCACCGAAAACGTCGGACCGGATCCTCGGGCCGTTCGCCAACGATACGGCTGCCCGCGCGGCAAACGGCGGCGCGTTGCCGCCTGACCTGTCGGTGATCGCGAAAGCACGTCACGGCGGCGCTGGCTATGTCTTTTCGCTGCTCAACGGATACGCGGAACCGCCGGCTGGCCTTAACGTCAACCAGGGCCAGCACTATAACGAATACTTCCCCGGCGACACGGGCAGCCAGTGGAGCGGGGACCCGCGTCACAAGCCGCCGGGCGGTTTCCTCGCGATGGCTTCGCCGCTGGAGTTCGCTGAGGTGGCGTTCGACGACGGCACGCCGTCCAACCTCGACCAGATGGCGCATGACGTGTCCGTCTACCTCGCCTGGGCCGGTGATCCGAAAGCGGTTGCACGCAAGCAGATGGGCACGGCGGTTATCCCGTACTTGCTGATCCTCGCGCTGCTCGCCTTCCTCTCGTACCGCCGCCTGTGGCGGAACGTGGAGCACTAGTAACAATCCAGCGCGCGAAGAAATTTGCGCGTTTCCTTGGTCACTCATAAACTTAGGTTCTCATCAATGGCGCTTCACGTGGAAGAGCCACGTGCTTTTGAGATACGCCGCGAGGTGTATGCCGGGATCTGCGTCGTCCTTCGGGGCTGTTGGGCGGACGGATTCCGGTTATCGCTCTTATCCCGATTTCCCCATCGTCGCCGGGCCTTCCGCGCATTAAGACTGTGGGATGAACCTTCCGCACGGATTTCGTCTGTACACGGCGCGCGTCGAGGACGCGGCGCTGCTGCGCGACGTGATGCTCCGTTGCTGGACCGGAGCGGTCGCGCCCAACTCATCCGCCTACCGCGAGACCGTGGAGTATATTGCCGGCCAGATCGCGCGGGGCGGCGGGGTGCTGGTGTTCTCTGGCGAAGAGGCCGTGGGTGGCGGGCGGTTTCATCCGGTGCCGGGGCCTGCGGGCGAGGCGCGGCCGTGGGCTGAGATCAAGCGCGTTGGCGTGATGCGGGAGCTGCGCAAGCTCGGGCTCGGTGCGCCGTTGGTGGCGGCGCTGGAGGACGCGGCACGGTCGGCTGGCGCCACGGGCGTGCAGCTGGGCGTGCGCGAGGATCAGCCGAGGCTGGTGCAGTTCTGGGAGGCGCTCGGCTATGTCGTGGCCGATGACGTGCAGCTCCACACTGTGAACCCGCTGACCCCGCCGCCGGTGACGATGCGGAAGTGGTTATCCTAGTTGTCAGCCAGCCGGGAACGAGCTGATGTGACTGCTCACCAAGTTGGTTGGGGAAGCCACATGAACGCTTTGATTTTGGTGTCCGCGGCTGTGATCCTGGCTTGTCCTACGGCAATCGGGCAACCGCTGAAGGTCCCCAACATTCTGCACCACATAGAAGGCGTCTGGGCATGGACTGGAAGAGACGGCATTGGCACCAAGCATTCCTGCGCGGGCGAGCCGATGCGGATCTGGCTGGAAGATAGCGGCAGAGTTTACAAGTCGCAGCAGGTTACCAGCGGACTGGTAAGTGAGAGCAAGGTGTCCGTCCAGCCGGGCAAGCCAGCTGCCGATCAGACCTTCATCATGATCAAGCATCTGAACTGCCCGCAGCGTGACATGTTTGGGCGACAGGTGGTGTGGTCCCTGTCTATGCCGGACCACGACCACTTCGTCTGGCGGCAATTGCCCCTTGGACAGAACATGCCGCCGCTGGAACGTTGTGACGCCAAGAAGTATGTGGGTTGACGAAACGACCGGGTCCGATGTCCGGCGCCCCTGTTGATGGCCGCCATTCCGTTGAACGATTGGTCATTGCCCTGCCGTTCGACACATGTGTTCTTGGCCGCCCGTTCTGGCAGTCGACTTCGAACTCTGGAGATTTCAGCGTGGTTTTCGCTAGGCTCAGGTTCGCTCTCTTCGTCATCATCGTACTCGCGCTGCCGGCAGGCCTGATGGCGACGGCCGATCCGCAACTGGTCGATCTTGGCAAGCTGATGATGATCTTGAGCCCTGCTGTTGCTGGTCTGGCTCTGTCTCCCCGACGATGGGATCGCGGGTCCGGCCTGCGATGGAGATGGATACTGGGTGCGGCCATTGTAACTCTTCTCGTGGCCCTCGGCTCTCTTGCCGTCGCCATCGCCGTAGGCGCCGCCAGCTTCCAATCGCAAGGCACAGCCTTGGAGGCCATCATCGGCCCCATGGGCGGCTCTGCGCTCACCAGCGTGCTCGAAGAACTGGGCTGGGCTGGGGGTGGTCTTGCCTTAGCAATTGCGGCGTGCGGCCGGCGTTGGGGTGTGCTGATCCTTGGCCTGGTCTGGGCTGCGTGGCACCTGGTTCCGGTTGTGCTCCATGTCGGCCTGTTTCCGTATCTGGAGACTGCCCCTCCGCTCATGATCGCGGCGTTCATCGCATCGTGTCTGATCTATCGGGAACTTCTCACTGTGCTCCGGGAGCGGTCCGGGACGTGGCTTGGCGCTGCAGCGGGACATGCAGCGCCAAACATCCTGCTGGCGGGGCTGATCGCGGCCGGCGTTGGATTTTCCGAGCGTCCGGACGACTGGCCGTTCTTTCCTGCGCCGGGCGGGCTGGTGTTTCCGCTTCTTGCTCTCGGCGCAGTTCTGGCGCTCCGTTGGACAAAGAGCGGACAGGAACGGAGCGCGTAGGCTCAAGGCCACGGACGCCACCTCAAATCGATAGCAAGCCCGGAAAAGCTCAGGAAGTTACGGACGAAGCATTCTGGGCGACGACCTGCCAGTCCACCTGCGGATTGCTGGATTTGTGTGTGCCCACCGTGAGGTCTGACTCCGCTCTGGCCCTGATGCTCCAAGTGGGTAGATTACCATCGACTCTGCGCATCAATCCGCTGGATCCTGCATGACCAAATGGACGCTCGGCATCATTGGCGGCTCAGGCCTTTATGAGGTTCCCGGCATTGAAGGCGGGCGGTGGGAGGCGGTTGTCTCGCCGTGGGGCGAACCTTCGGATCAGGTCTATCGCGGGACGCTGAACGGGATCGATGTCGTGTTCCTGCCGCGGCATGGCCGGGGGCATCGGTTGGGGCCGACGCAACTGAACTATCGGGCCAACATCGATGTGATGAAGCGGGCGGGGTGCACTGACATTCTCTCGCTGTCGGCGTGCGGGTCTTTGAAAGAAGAGATGGCGCCGGGGGATTTCGTGGTGGTTGACCAGTTCATCGACCGTACGTTCGCGCGCGAGAAGAGTTTCTTTGGCGAGGGCGTCGTCGCTCACGTCTCGATGGCGCATCCGGTGTCATCGCGGCTGGCGGGGATGGCGGCGGAGGAATCTGCAGCGCTGGGGGGGCGCACGCACAGGGGCGGGACCTATCTGGCAATGGAAGGTCCCCAATTTTCGTCGCGGGCCGAGTCGAAGCTCTATCGTTCCTGGGGGTGTGCCGTGATCGGGATGACCAACATGCCTGAGGCCAAGCTCGCGCGCGAGGCGGAGCTGCCCTATGCGACGGTGGCGATGGTCACGGACTATGATTGCTGGCACGAGGAAGTGGCGGCGGTGTCGGTGACCGACGTGCTGAAGGTGCTGCATGGCAATGCGGAAAAGGCCGCCGCACTGGTCTCGCGCGTGACGTCGCGGATGGCGGCGGGGCCGCGCGCGCCGGACCCGGACGGGATCGACTCATGTCTCGACCACGCAGTGATCACGGGCAGGGAGCACCGCGATCTGGCGCTGCTGGCCAAGCTCGATGCTGTCGCCGGACGGGTGTTAAGGTCTTGACGGAATACGCTTTGTCCGCCGACATCCGTGCCGCGAGCGGTAACGGTAGGTAATGATACCCGACAACATCCTGCTGTTCATTGTGTTGACAACGCTCGTCAGCATGGCCCCCGGGCCGAACGTCATGTTCATCATGTCGCAAGCAGCCCTGCGCGGGCGTCGCGCCGGCATGATGGCCGGGTTCGGGATCCAGGTCGCTAACGTCTTCTATTTCGCGCTGACGGCGCTGGGCATCGGCGTGCTGATGTCGACGTCGGAGCTGGCCTTCTTCATCGTGAAGTGGGTCGGGGCTGGACATCTCGCGCTGCTGGGCGTCATGGCGATCCTGCGCTCGTTCCAGAGCAAACTGCCGCCTGACCCCGCGCAACCCTCGCCGGTGATCCGCGCCGGCCGCGGCGCGTTCTTTGACGGGCTGATGATCGGGCTGGGCAATCCCAAGACGATCTTCTGGTTCCTGACCTTCCTGCCACAGTTCATCGACACGAAGTCCGACGTGCTGAGTCAGACGGTGGTGCTGGGCACGGTGGGCACGATCGCCGATCTGGGTGTGCAATGGCTCTACACGCACCTCGGCGGGGCGCTGTCGCGGTTTCTCGCGAAGGATCATGTGCGGCGCTGGTTCGAGCGGGGCGTTGGGATTGTGTTCGTTGCGCTCGCGCTGATTGTGGCGTTCGCCTACAAGCAGCACTAGGCTAGCAATCCTGACAGGAGGCTTTGCCATGAGTGCGCCGCGTCTGCATATCGGAGACAAGAACTACTCGTCATGGTCGATGCGGCCGTGGCTGGCATTGTGTCATGGCGGCATCGCGTTTGACGAGGTGATGCATGCGCTGCCGGAGTTGGGCGGCAAGCCGGCGTTCGGCGCGATCTCGCCCAATGCGCGAGTGCCTGCTCTGGACCTAGGCGAGGGCGTTGTGATCGCCGAGAGCCTCGCGATCTGCGAGTGGGCGGCGGAACAGCAGCCGACGCTGTGGCCGAAGGACTCGCATTCGCGGGCGCTGGCGCGGGCGGCGGCGGCGATCATGCATTCGGGTTTTCCCAACCTGCGCAATGACGCACCGATGAACATTCGCCGCCGCACAGACGCCAGCCGCATGACCGCAGATGGCCTCGCCGATGCCGACAAGGTTGATGCGCTGTGGGGTGACTGGCTGTCGCGCTCTGGCGGACCGTTCCTGTTCGGCCAGTGGTCGATCGCCGACGCGATGTATGCACCGGTCGTGACGCGGTTTGTGACCTATGCCATCCCGCGCTCGAAGCCGGCACAGGGCTATATCGATCGCATGGTCGCCGAGTCGCATCTGGCGGCCTGGATCTCCGCGGCTGAGAGCGAAACGCGGCAGCTGCCGAGATCGGATCAGGCCTAGGCTTTGCTGCACGTCACGTCGCAGCGCTAGAAAGCCGTGTAGGACAGGAAGACCCCGAGGCTGGCCTGATCTTCCGAGCCGCGCAGCTGCACGAGTGGATTGTCGGCTGCGTCGCCCGTGAGACGGTCATAGCCGGCCACAAGCACAGCCGTCCAAGGACTGTCCTTACCCAGCGGAAGAATGGCGGTCGCGCCGAGCCCATAGGAATGAAGCCCGCCTGCGGCGTTGAATACTGGAAGTCCTGAGGCTGAGGACTGCGTGGCGTTCACGCTGAAATACGCGCTGTTATATGCGTCGTCCACGAGGCGCGCGCGTGGTCCAACTGACCAGATGATCGGCGGACCGAACATGAAGTTGCGGCCGGACCACTTGACCCCGAGGTCCGCAACGAAGCCTTCGTGTCCGGTCAAGGCCTGGCGCGCTTCGGCGCTGAAGGTGACTGGGCCGACCTTGTAGTCCACGAAGCCGCCTGCTTCGAGGCTGGTGTCGACGTCGCCAAGGCCGATCAGGTCGGTTGTGTCGCCGCCATTGATCGCGAAGGGTTGGTCGCCATCTTCATCGCGCGAGAACTTCACCCGCAGGATTGGGCCGGCCTTCCACAAGTCGTCGACGACGACCCGGTAGCCAATGCCTTCCTGAACAGACGCAAAGAACCGGTCACTATAGGTGACCTGAAGGTTTGGCAGGATCGACAGGCGCGAAGTGTTGTCGCCCTCATAGCTGGGAGACTGCAAGGCCCCCGCGCCGACGATCAGTCCCCACCCATCTTCTGGCGCAAGCTCCTGGGCAATAGCGGGTGCGGCCGATAGACCAATCAGTGTAAGGGCAAGGCAGCTACGCAACGGCTTCTCCTCAATCGTCAGATCTGTACGAGGTCTTGCCTCGGTAGGATCGTGTCGGCGGACTAACTCAACGTCACGGGCAATGAACATTTCGTCAGCTGACGAAGTTGAAGGCCTATATTGACGGTTATGCGTTGCCGACCGCGAAACGTGGTGGCCGCGAAGATCATACCAGACCTAGGTCAGCAGCTGACGCCTGTGCGGACGGCGAAAAAGCAATAGTTTAGATCGATGAACTTGTGTGTCGCGATGACAGCATCGGCGCGGCGCACGTCGATGCCGGCAATCGTGGGTTGGGGATAAGGTTGATAGAAGCCTATGCTGGCCAGATCGGCAGCGCCGCAAAATTTAGTGATGAGGACACCGGCGTGGCGCAGCGCGTGACGTTTCCGCTGGCCTGAACGCGGCGTTCGCGGCGTCACTTCCGCGCCGCGGCGAGATGTTCTAACCAGTCCTGACGCATCAGGGACACGGCCATGGAATTGAAAGACGCTATCCGCACCATTCCGGATTTCCCGAAGAAAGGGATCATGTTCCGGGATGTCACCACGCTAATGGGCAATCCGCGCGCCTTCCGCCAGGCTGTGGACGAGCTGGTGCAGCCCTGGGCGGGCGCCAAGATCGACAAGGTGGCGGGGATCGAGGCGCGGGGCTTCATCCTCGGCGGGGCGGTGGCGCACCAGCTGTCCGCCGGGTTCGTTCCGCTGCGCAAGAAGGGCAAGCTGCCCCACCACGTGATCACCGAAAGCTACGAACTCGAATACGGCGTCGACTCGATGGAGATGCATACCGACGCCATCGAACCGGGCGATAGGGTGCTGCTGGTCGATGACCTGATCGCAACGGGCGGCACGGCCTTGGCGGCGATCAAGCTGCTGCGGAAGGCAGGGGCGAAGATCGCAGGTGCGGCCTTCCTAGTGTGCCTTCCTGAGCTTCAGGGCGATACCAAACTGACCGCGCAGGGCATCAATGTCAGCTATCTGGTCTGGTTCGCCGGCCACTAGCTCCAGATAGCCATCTCGTCGCTGTGGACGGGGGCCGGGAGCGCCCTAGATCAAACCGGTCGGGTGGCCGCGGCAAGGGGGCGGAAAACGGGTAAGCTTGCCGCGCGCTGGCGGTCCGGCCTAAGTGGCCCTGGCCTTGCGAAGCGCGAGAGGAAGCAGATTGCCGGTCAAATCGTTTCTTTCCGGCGGAGGTGAGGCAGGGGAGCTGATCCGATCGTTCGATTGGGCCGCCACGCCTCTGGGACTGCCGGAAGCATGGCCCGATCCGTTGCGGACTGCACTGTCCGTGTGCCTCAACTCGACCATCCCCTCGGCGGTGTACTGGGGCCGTGATTTTCTCACCCTCTACAACGACGCCTGGGCAAACCAGTCGGCCGGGCTGCATCCCTGGGCTATGGGGCTGGCCGGCGCGTGAGTCGCGCGAGGAAATCTGGGCCACGCTCGAGCCGCAGTTCATTGACGTGATGACGACAGGGCGCGTGGTTTCCGTCATCGACCAGTATCTCGCCATCCGGCGCGAAGGCGGCAATGACAGCCGGTGGAGCTACAGCGTTGTGCCGCTATATGAGTCCGACGGGTCGATCGGCGGCCTGCTGACGCAGGGCTTCGAAACCACGGCGCATATTCTCGCGCGCCAGCTCCTCGACGAGCAGGGCACACGCCTGTGCGAGATGTTCCAGCAGGCACCGGGCGCGATCGCGCTGTTGACCGGCCCGCAGCATGTCTACGAATCTGCCAACGCGGCCTATTTCGACCTCGTCGGCCACCGCGAGATCGTCGGGAAGCCGACCGCCGAAGCCCTGCCGGAATTGTTGGATCAGGGGTTTCTGGATCTTCTGGACAATGTGTTCCGTACTGGCGAGCCTTTCGTCGGCAAGAGCGTGCCTGTCATGCTCAATCGCAGCGGCTCGGGCGAGCGGGAAACGCGGATGGTGGACTTCGTCTGCCAGCCCATCCGCAATGCCATGGGCGAGGTCGAGGACATTTTTGTCGAGGCGGCGGATGTGACCGAGCGCGTGCGCAGCGAGGCGGCGCTTGCGGAAAGCGAGGCGCGCTTTCGCGCCATCACTAACTCGGTCGACCAGATGATCTGGTCGACGCGGCCGGACGGCTATCACGATTTCTATAATGACCGCTGGTACGAGTACCCCGGAGTTCCCAAAGGTTCGACCAATGGTGAAGGCTGGAAAGAGCTCTTCCACCCGGACGATCAGGAGCGGGCCTGGGGCGTGTGGCGCGCGTGCCTGGAGACGGGCGAGCCCTACCGCATCGAATACCGGCTGAGA
>JBBATZ010000081.1:0-13605 GCA_040398425.1 Hyphomonadaceae bacterium | reverse complement strand
GCGTGCGGTCCCTGAAGCCGTTGCGGTAGGTCGTTCGGTCAGCAGAGCGCTCATGACGCGCAGCGCCTATGGCGTTCTCGGCGTCGAAGTCCATCAGCCGGTTGAGCGCGGTCTCGGCCAGGACGCGCAGGAAATCCCCATCACCGCTCTTCTGGATAGCGGACAAGAGCCGGGGCAGAGTGTCGTCGGTCATCAGATTCGATGCTCAGTTGGGGTTACGTCTCGCAACGCCACCCTGCCGGCATTATCCGGTGACCACCCCTCCCGCCGACCGCGCCCCGGACGCGCGCTGACTCTTGCGGTCCGCGCGCCCGAAGCGCTCCGTCAGCGAATTCACACCACCTCAGTGGACGCTACCTTTTCGCCAGGGGACGCACGGGCGACCGGCTGAAAATTCTGCACTGGGGCGGTCGAGGCTACTGCCTTCTGGAATCGGCAGAAAAAGCGGGTTTTTCGCCGGTGGCGATAATGGAGGCGAGATGCTCGTGAGCGCGCTGACAATCATCGAGACAGCAAAGATCTGCGGGCTCGATCCGCACGCCTACCTCACAGACGTGCTGCTAGGCATCCACGACCACAAGATTAACCAGCTCGACGATCTTCTTCCCTGGAACTGGAAGCCCAAAGCTTTCGACCCTGCCCACAGGCAGGCTACGTGATCGCAGATACCTGTCTGATGACGTACGTGAGGACGTCGCTGCCGACGTCATCCATTCCGGCGCACAAAATCAAATCATTAAGCGTCACAAAGTCGGAGCGATCGGGCATTTACCTTTCGGTGTCCCGAACTGGCGCAGATTAATGGTAAATGCAATTGTTGGCTCGCGCAGCGGGCGATCTGTAATGCGAGTCTTGCTCCCCGAAAGCTGAAAAACGGCCAGTTTTAGATATAGTCAAAAGATCGGAAGGGCGAGATATTACAACTGGACTCTCAATAGAGAATAACACTCTCCGTAAAACTGTTAGAGATATCCCATGATTTGCGAAAAGGCAATCATGGTTAATATCTTATTGGCGACGTCACCAGATTAACTGGAAAAAGAGAGTGGGAATTAACTATGGCTGCCTTCAAACTCAACGCTCAAGATATCAAATTCGTCCTTGAGCAGATCAAGATTGCGGAGGCTAATGCGGCCGGCATCCCGCTCAAGGAAATCTACGTCGACGCCAAGGGAAGCTGGTTCGACCCGGTCAGCGGGCTGCCCTACACGGCGTTGTCGACAGGCGTGGTCCAGGCCATTTCAACCAATCTCGTTCCGAAGGGTTTGAGGAAAGTTGACGGCACGGATAACAACCTTGAACCCGGCAAGGAGCATTGGGGTGCGGCTGACACCATCATGCCGCGCGCGCTGGACGCGAACTACATCAATGACGCAGACGGCGATCGGATGCCGCTTGGCCCGCCGGGATCTGGTGCGCCGACGATTACGAACAACAACTATGGTATTGCCGGAAGCGTCGCTGATGCTGACCCCCGGATCATTTCCAACCTCATCGTCGACCAGACGGTCAACAACCCGGCCGCCATTTCTGCCTGGCTGAACAACCCCATCTCCATGTCCGCCTGGCAGGAGGCCAATCCCGGCATGACGCCGGTCGCCCCGGGGGCCGTCACCGACCCTCTCACGCAGATCGAGATCACCAACGCGGACCTGAACTTTCTGCCCAACGTGGCGCCTGATGAAGGTCTCTCCGCGTCATACAATTCCTGGATGACATACTTCGGTCAGTTCTTCGACCATGGCCTTGACCTGATCGCCAAGGGCGGAAACGGATCGGTCTACATCCCCCTGATGGCGGACGATCCGCTGGTTACTCTGGGACCCGATGGCATTGCCGGGACCGGCGATGAAGTGCCCGCCAGCCAGCAATTCATGGTGCTGACGCGCGCCACCGACATGAACGGCGCGGCCCCGGGCAATGAGGCCATCAATACAACGACGGCGTGGGTCGACCAGAACCAGACCTATACCTCGCATCCGTCCCACCAGGCCTTCCTGCGTGAGTACGCAACCGTCAACGGCAAGACCGTCACAACGGGCCACCTGCTCGACGGCGTCACGGTTGTGAACGGTATCAATACCTATGGCCTTCCGACCTGGGCCGAGATCAAGGCCAACGCGCTTGAATTCCTCGGGATTGAACTTGTCGATCACGACATTCTCAACATTCCCCTGATCCGCACGGATGCCTATGGCCGCTTCATTGCGGACCCTGTGACGGGATATGCCCAGGTCGTTGTGGGCCTCGGCGCCGACGGCATTCCCAACACCAGCGATGATATCGTCGTGTCTGGAACGCCCGACTCTCCGATCCGTACCTTCCAGCCTTTCATTGTTGGCGGCGTGCAGTTTGGCGGCGCCGTGCGCATCGGCCATGCTTTCCTCGACGATATCGCGGATGCTGCAGCTCCCACCACCTACGATCATGATGGCAACCCCGCCACCGCGAAGATCAACGCCGCCGCTGACGCGGACACGGTGATCACCGCAGGTGATCAGCCGCGCAACGCACAGGGCCAGAAGACCACCTACGACAACGAACTGCTTGCCGCCCACTATGTGACCGGCGACGGCCGCGGCAACGAAAACATCGGCCTCACCGCCGTCCACCACGTGTTCCACGCTGAACACAACCGGCAGGTCGAACAGCAGAAACTGACGATCCTGGCGAGCCGTGAACTCGCCTTCATCAACGAATGGCTTGCCGTCGATCTGACGAGCCTGGCTGGCGTGCCTGGCGCAAATGCGTCTCTGGCGACCCTCAAGGCCTTTGCCGACACCCTGACCTGGGAAGGCGAGCGCCTCTTCCAGGCCGCCAAGTTCGCAACCGAGATGCAATACCAGCACCTCGTGTTCGAAGAATTTGCCCGCAAGATCCAGCCGGCAATCGATCCGTTCGTATTCAACGCGGTCACCGACATCGATCCGTCGATCTTCGCCGAGTTCGCCCACACGGTCTACCGCTTCGGCCACTCGATGCTGACCGAGAACCTGCCGCGTATCAATGGCGCAGGACAGGCCTTCGACGTCACCACTGACCTGGTCAAGGCCTTCCTCAATCCGGTCAGCTTCCAGCATGTTGGCGGCGATCCGGCTGACGACTTGACAGCGGATGAGGCGGCTGCCTCCATCGTCCGCGGCATGACCATCGAGACGGGCAATGCCATCGACGAGTTCGTGATCAACGGCCTGCGCAACAATCTTCTCGGCCTGCCGCTCGACCTTGCAGCCCTGAACATCGCGCGCGGTCGTGAAACCGGTGTGCCGTCGCTCAACCTGGCACGCGAGCAATTGTATGCTGCGACCAGCTCCTCCTTCCTCAAGCCCTACGCGAACTGGATCGAGTTCACCCTGAACCTGAAGACGCCCGCATCAACGGTCAACTTCCTTGCTGCTTATGGCAAGCACCCGACAATCCTGGCCGCGACCACGCTCGAAGCAAAGCGCGACGCTGCCATGCTGCTAGTTCACGGAAATGCCGACATCAACGGCGACGGCATTGTCGAAATCGCGCCCGCGGACCGCGTCAACTTCCTCGCCAGCCGTGGCGGCGTCTGGACTGCACAGACCAGCGGCCTCAATGACATCGACCTCTGGATCGGCGGTCTTGCCGAAAAGACCATGCCGTTCGGCGGCATGCTCGGCTCGACCTTCAATGCGATCTTCGAAGCGCAGATGGAAAATCTGCAGGACGCTGACCGCTTCTACTATCTGACACGCACCCAGGGTCAGAACCTCCTCGTCTCGCTCGAGCAGAACTCGTTCGCCAAGATGATCATGGCGAATACGAACCTCGCCCAGCCGGGCGCCGATGGTGTCCGCGGCACGCCGGACGATATTATCGCCCGTCACATCGGTGTCGATAGCTTCGCCAAGTACGACTATGTTCTGGAGGTCAATGCGGCCAACCAGGAAGACTATAACGGCGCCGAAGCAGGTGTTGATCCGACGACGACCGATCCGTTCCTGCTGTCACTCGGCATGAACAAGGTGACCCGCGAAAACATCGTCACCAATGCCGTGGAGACACGCTTCCTGCAATTCGTGGGTGGGGAGCACATTGTGGCCGGCGGAACGAACGGCAACGACGTCATCATCACGGACGCTGGCGACGATGGCATCTGGGGCGATGCTGGAAACGACCGCATCGAATCCGGCGCGGGCGTTGACCTTGTGAACGGCGGCTCCGGCGATGACATCATCACCGACAGCGGTGATACCGGCGACTTCCTCAAAGGCGACGAAGGCAACGACGTCATTTCGAACTCGAACGGCATCGACATCCTGATGGGTGGCGACGACAAGGACGCAATCTTCATCGGCGTGGACAGCACCGAGGTCTTCGCCGGCCAGGGCAACGACTTCGTGCGCGGTGGTCAGGGCGGTGACCTGATCATGGGCAATGAGGGCGACGACTGGCTCGAAGGTGGCGCAGGCTTCGACACGACCGCAGGCGACAACTCCGAACTCTTCTTCGACAGCAAGATCATCGGCCACGACGTGATGTTCGCTGGCTCCGAGGAGCACGATTTCGACGCTGAATCCGGCGACGATATCATGGTCCAGGGCGAAAGCGTGATGCGCAACGAGGGCATGTGGGGCTTCGACTGGGCGATCTTCAAGGGCATCAATCACGGCATTGAAGCCGACCTGACGATTTCGGTCTTTGCAACGGAAGCCCTCAACACGCTTCGTGATCGCTTCGACTCGGTCGAAGGCGTCTCGGGGTGGGACTATGATGACGTCCTGATCGGCGATGACCGTGTATATGATGCAGCTGCTCAGGCAGCGGGTCCCGGCGTGACAGCCGCAACCGGCGAAGGCGTGTTCTTCATGGACGGCCTCGACGCTGCGGGCGTTGCGCGGATCGCAGGTCTCAATCCGATCATCCCGCGCCTCGGGGCGGATGGCTACTTCAACGGCGCCAACGTCCTCCTTGGCGGCGGCGGCAGCGATCTCATCTTCGGACGTGGCGGCGACGACATTCTTGACGGCGACCGCTGGCTCAACGTCCGCATTCGCATCACCAATACCCCCATCCAGAACAACAATGCCGGCAACGAAGTTGCGACCGTCGACAACCTCAGCCACGTCTTCTCGGGTATGGTTGGCGCACAGGCGTCCTGGAACGGGCAGTCGCTCTACCAGCTGATGGTGAATGGCGTCATCAATCCGGGCCGCCTCCACATCGTGAGAGAAATCATCACGGACGATGGCGTTGGCGACATCGACACTGCCAAGTACTGGGACGTGCGCGCTAACTACACCATCACGAAGAATAACGACGGTTCCTGGCAGGTCGCCCACACCGGCTTCAATCCGGCGAACGTGCCTGTCGGCCAGAAGCTGTTCTCGGACGGCATCGACACGCTGTTCAACATGGAACAGGCGCAGTTTGCCGATACCATCTTCTCCTTCATCCCGGTCGCCGCGACCGGCGCTCCGGTCATCCTGGGCGCGCCTGTCGAAGACCAGGCGGTGACGATCGACACCACCTCAATCGCTGACGCCAACGATTTGGGTGCGTTCTCTTACCAGTGGCAGGCTTCTGCCGATGGCCTCACCTGGACGACCATTGCCGGGGCAACGGCCGCCACGTTCACGCCGACCGACCTCCTGCTCAACGGGTTTGCTAACCCAACCAGCGTGCAACTGCGTGTGACCGTCAGCTTCACTGATCTGCTTGGCACGCTTGAAACCCTGACGTCGGTGGCTTCGGCCAACGTGGTCACGGTCAATGACGGCACGGCCGACGTCACGGTTGTTGGCCCGGTCGCCGGAACCTTCAATGTCGGCGACACTTTCACCGCCTCGGTTTCGGCCGATCCGGACAATATCAACCAGCCGGCTGCAATACCGTCCTTCCAGTGGCTGCGTGACGGCGTCGCCATCGTTGGCGCCACGTCTGCCGCCTATACGCTGCAGGCGGCTGACGCCAGCACCGCGGTCACCGTGAGTGCGAACTACACCGACGCGCAGGGCTTTGTTGAAGCTCCGGAGGCCTTCATTGGTGGCCTCGTCCAGGCCCCGGCAACGGGTCTGCCGACGATCACCATCACGAATGCCAACAACGGTGCCGTGGTCAACCCAGCCGAGCGGCGTGTCTTCACGGCCGTGACGAGCGGCATTGCCGACGGCAACGGAATCGCGAGCGACATCGCGCTTCAATGGCAAGCGTCCGGAAACGACGGCGCGACCTGGTCTGACGTCGTTGACGCGACGGCGGCGACCTTCATCCCTGAGGACGCCTTCCTCAACAGCTTCGCAAGTGGAGCCTTCATCCGGTTGCGCGTTGTCGCCAGCTTCGCGGACGGCCTGGGCGCCCAGGAGACACTGGTCTCAACTCAGACCGGCCGGGTTGCGCGCTTCAATGATGGCGCTGCCACGGTCACGATCTCCGGTTCCGCGGCTGTCGGCCAGACGCTCACCGGCACTGTCGGGCCTGACCCTGACGGGGCAGGGGCGGTAGCGCCCACGCTGCAGTGGCTGCGCGGCGGCGTCGCCATCGTTGGCGCCACGACCAGCACCTACAAGCTTGTCGAAGCCGATACTGGCGCTGCGATTACGCTGCGGGCGTCCTACACGGACTATCAGGGCTTTGTCGAAGCCCCGGTCAGCGCGGCAACCGCTGCGGTCATCGGTCAGGTTGCAGCGACGGGTGCTCCTGTCATCAGCGACACGACGCCGACAGAAGGCCAGACGCTCGTGCTCGACACGGCGTCGATCGCGGATGCCAATGGTCTGGGAACCTTCGCCCTGCAATGGCAGGCCTCCAGCGATGGCCAGACCTGGCAGAACATCGCCGGTGAAACCACCACGGCCTATTCTCCGCAGGATGCCCTGTTCGCCAGCTTCGCACGTGGAGCTGCCGTTCAGCTCCGCGCCGTCGCAAGCTTCACGGACGGTGCTGGCAACGCGGAAACGGTTGCCTCGGCTGCCACAGCGGCTGTCCTGGCGGTCAATGATGGAACTGCGGCCGTCAGCATCGCTGGCACCGCAACGGTCGGCCAGACCTTGAGCGCCAGCCTGACGGCTGACCCGGACGGCAACGGCACCACGCCGCAGTACCAGTGGCTTCGCAATGGCCTCGCCATTGATGGCGCCACCGCGGCGACCTATGTCCTAGCGGCTGCCGACGGCAACCAGCAGATCTCGGTCCGTGCATCCTACACAGACCATCAGGGATTTGCCGAAACCCCGGTCAGCGCGGCGACTGCCCGCGTCCAGGCGCCAGCCACAGGCGCTCCCGTGATCCTCGACACGACGCCGACGGAAGGCAGCGTGCTCAACATCAACACGGCCTCGATCGCTGATGGCAACGGGTTGGGCGTCTTTGCCTACCAGTGGCAGTCCTCGGCCAACGGCACGACCTGGACCAACATTGCTGGTGCAACTGCGGTGACGTTCACGCCGCAGGACCTGGCCGGCATCACGGCAGGCGCTCAGGCGGGGCAGTTCCTGCGGATCTCCGTCAGCTTCACCGACGGTGCAGGCGTCCGCGAAACCGTCGTGTCAGCGGCGACCTCTGTCACTGGCCGGAACTGGCAGGCAGCCAACAACACCGCGGCTTCCTTTGCAGGAACGGCGGGCGATGACATTGCGCTGGGCCTTGGCGGCGCCGACGCGCTCTCCGGAGGCGCGGGCAACGACACGCTGATCGGAGGGCTCGGCAACGACATCCTCACCGGCGGCGATGGCAACGACACGCTCGGTAGCGCCACGAACGAGGCCGGCAACGACACCCTCACGGGCGGCGCTGGCAACGATGTGATCAATGGCGGCGCAGGTACCGACATCGCCAGCTATGTTACGGCGATGACGGCGGCCTCCTTCTCGAACACGGGGACGAGCATTGTCGTCACCGCGGGTGCAGAAGGCGTCGACACCGTCAGCCTGGTCGAGACGCTTCGCTTCAACAACGTCGCCTATACGGTGGCGTCGGGCACGGCGGCGAACAACACGCTGACGGGTGCTGCTGGATCCCAGATCCTGTTTGGCTTCGAGGGCATCGACACCATCAATGGTGGCGCTGGCAACGACGTCATCGTGGCAGGCGATGGCAACGACTTCATCATCCAGGCTGCGGCGACAGGAAACCGCGATATCGTTGATGGTGGCGCGGGGACGGATACGTTCACGCTGACCGGTGATGCGACGGCCGAGACTTTCCGGATCTACACACGCACCGATGCGCTGGCGGCGGGCATGACCGGCCTGCACGCCAACACCGAGATCGTGGTAACCCGCAACGGCACGACCACCGCCTCGATCATTGCCGAACTCGATAATGTCGAAGAGATCGTGATCAATACCACCAACACGACGGCCAACGATGCCAATGGCGTCGTCAACAGCGGCACGTTTGCTGGCGACACGATTGCGGTCTTCGGCGACTTCCGGACCACCAGCCTTGACTACAGCACGATCACGATCGGTGGATCGAGAGCCAACGATACGGTCGATATCTCAGGCCTGACTTCGGATCACCGTGTGGTGTTCACCTCCAACGGCGGTACGGACACGATCCTGGGTCTGGCGCGTGAACAGGACGTCTTCCAGGGCGGACGGTTCAATGACCAGCGTACTGGCGGCAATGCTCCGGCGGCGACTGACAATGAGGCGCCGAATGGAGGTTCGGAGCCTGCATGGTTTGGCGCAACGGACGGGTTCGAACTGCTCTTCGCGGGTCTTGGCCGTCACGCGATCCGCGAGAGGCTTGCAGGAGAAATGTCACTCCCGCGCCACAACCGGAACCAGGTTGAAACGAACGATCTGGAAAGCAGCGTCTTGATGGGCCAGTTGTTCTCTGCGGAGCCTCTGTCCCGGCATGACATTGCTCGGAACATGTTCGAGATGGCCGAGGGGATCCAACCTCTCGACAATCGCGAAATGGTCCTGTCCCACAACGAAACCTCGCTTTTCTAGCGCTAAACAAGCGTCAGACCTGAACATGTTCAGGTCTGACGCCTGACGGCGCAGGCTTGCGGCGGTTTCCGTCTGTCGCTTCAGTCTCGACTGATTGGGCTGGCGTCGTTGGTGAAAGGGCATGGGAGCCAGACGCCGATAGGCGCGCTGGGAAATTGATTCAGCGGGAAGTGGAGGGGGCATCTTGTCGCTCCCGTTCACACGCGTCGATCTGGTCGCGCGGCGATGCCCGGGCGCAGAGCGTCCGAGGTAGCCAGGGCCGCTCAATAATTCTTGATAATAGAAATCAAGCTATCCGTTCGACTCGTCCGTAGAGTCAGGTGTCGTTCTCACAGAACGAAAAGCCAAATCACAAGCGTGCTGCGAATAGGTCGTTGACTGGCCGCAGACAGGTCGAAGCGACGCGTCACTTCAGTTGGTATCGAGCTGCCTCGACTCACTCGATCAAGTTTGGCGTTCAATCCTCAGATCCGAGGTCAATTTGAAGAACGCGAATGATCTTGCGATCCCCGGCAGGCTGCATAGTGAACGCGTTGGTGGAGCACGCGCGCCTGCGAAGGATCTGTTCGATTTCGAACGGATGCTTTGTTAATGACATGGCATGAAATCTTCACGCTCCACGCGGAGCAACTTGATGTCTTTCGCCCGTTCCATGCCAGACGCGCCGGATCGTTACGCGGTAGCGATCCAAGTGCTTGAAGGCATGACGCGCTATCTTGCTGATGCGTCGGGTGTGGTGGGGAGTTGTGCGGATCTGTTGAAATCCCCCCAGCGCATCGGCGATGAGAAGGATTCACTTCGCGGCACACTGTGGTTCAACACAGCTGATCTGAATGCCATGTTGGCGCAGTGGCGGGTCTGTGTGGCTGACGCATGGACAGCCTGGAATGAATTGCCAGCTCCTGAGCAAGCCAAGGTCGATCCGCCGCGATTCGGGATGGTCCTGCATGACAGTGACTTCTTCCGGCGCCGTTAGCTGGGGGGCGGATGATGAGCTTCAGCCCACCTGACAGACTTCCTGCTTCCTTCCGTTCTGCCTCTGTCAGAGGCGCGACTGGATTCAGCGGTAAACACTAACCTCGAGGCTTTATTGTCGACGCGAGAAAATGACTTTGCGACTGCCGCAACCGGCACACTGGTCGGGGTAATTGCAATTGTTGTGGAAGAACTAGACGTGGCGGGAGCGCTATCGCGCTCCCGCGTGACCCAGCGCCTTGAGACATTCCTCCTTAACAATGCACAAGACGGCGGCGATTCTGCGCGGCCATACGCGTGGCTCGAGAAGGAGATCATCGGTAGCCTCCTGGAGATCCTCGCGCCGCCATCAGCGCAGGCTTTCAAGCTTGCAGTTATCGCGGGAACGGATGTCGAAGCGCCGCAGGGCGATCAAACATGAGAGAATTTGCCGTGTTCGGGGGCCTTGCGACACGAGCGGCCGGCCCGACGCTGTTGTTCGAAGTCGAACAGACAGAATGACAGGCCGTAAATACTTCTTCGGCTGTCATCGGCCCACCCCCCAACCCTGGGTCGGCGACAGGCGGGGCGCTGGGCAGCCGGCGCCCCGTTGCGCTCGTTGAGCGTCTTCTGAGCGATGTCCCGGAAGCAAAGGTAAATGACGTTTGTCAACGATGTCGCTCGAGCAGGACATTCGAAACCTGACAGGGATCGGAACCTGGGAATGGGATATCGAGAAGCAGTCGATGGTGTGGTCTTCCGAGGCCTACGCGATTTTCGAGATCGATCCCGAGAGCGCTGTAGCTCCATCGGACATGCCAAGGTTGAGAAGCGGCGCGGCGAATGGTGATGAAACGGAGACCCTTCGCGAAGCGCTCCGCTCAGGCACGCCGTGGACAGTTATCCATCCTGCAGTTACCGCCCGCGGTCGCGATATCTGGATCCGATCGACCGGCCAAGTGGAGCGGGTTGATGGCCGATCGGTCCGCATCTATGGCCTGTTCCAGGACGTAACCAACGAACAGAGTACGAAGGCAGAGATCGAACACAGCAGAATGCTGCTCGAAGAACTGTCTGCCCTCTCTGGCATCGGTGGATGGGAGTACGACACCGCGAGCGACCGCATCCTCTGGTCAAGGCAAATGCGGCGCATCTATGAAGTCGAGGACGGGTTCGAACCAACTCCCGAGTCCATGCGCGCCCTGTTCGCGCCGGGCGCCCAGGAAGCCCATGACGCATCCATTCAGCGCGCGAGGTTGTCAGGCATCCCGTCAGAGTGGGAGTTTGACGCCGTGACCGCAAAAGGGAGCGCCATTCGCGTTAGAAGCTCGTGCCGGGTCGAACAGAGAGTGGGGCACGTGACGCGCCTTGTCGGCACCGCGCAGGATATTACCGCAGCAAGAGCAGCCCAGGCCGAAATGGAAGTCCTCCATGCGCGCCTGACGTCGGCGATCGAGGCTGCCGAACTTCGTGTGTGGGAGATTGATCTCGAGACCGGTGTTTTGCGGGGGACCCCTCACCTCCCGCCAACCTTCGCGCAGCCGGGCATGGCGGAGACAATCGGTACGGCGCCTGCACTGGACTTTCTCCATCCAGAGGATCGGGTCGAGTTCGAACAGCAAGCGAGTCGGGTGGTGTTGCTCGATCAGCCAATGATCACTCGCATCAGAGTGCGATCGGGGGATGGGAGCTTCCGACACATCGAGATCAGGATGCGCCTTTCATCGAGCAGGGCGGATCGACGGAAAATTCTCGGCGTGTCGCGCGACGTGACCAGGGACGTGACCCTGACCGATGAACTCGTCCGGAAGCAACGCGAGGCTGAGGAGGCGTCTCTCGCTAAAGGCCAGTTTGTGGCCCGAATGAGCCACGAGATCCGCACGCCGATGAGTGGCGTCATCGGGATGCTGGAAGTTCTTCTGCGCGCCGAAGTCGATCAAACCAAACGCGCCCACGCCATGACAGCACTGAAGTCGGCCCGCGACCTGATGTCCGTGCTCGATGACATCATCGATGTCTCCCAGCTCGAGAGTCGACATCTGTCCCTCGACGAGGCCCCATTCAATCTCTCGACCGTTGTGGATGACGTCGTCTCCCTGTTCGATACGCTCGCTCGCGGCAAGTCGCTTGAGCTGACGGCTGAAATTGCTGCTTCGACGCCTGCGTGGGTGATGGGTGATGCGCGTCGGGTACGGCAGGTCCTGACGAACCTTGTTGGCAATGCAGTCAAGTTCACCGACGCCGGAAAGATCGAGGTGTTTGTCAGTTACGATACCGACCAGCGGGTCGCGCGCTTCGCTGTGCGTGATACGGGGGTGGGCATCTCCGAAGACATCATCGACAAGGTTTTTGATCAGTTCTTCCAGGCTGATTCATCGACGACGCGCAGGCATGGCGGGTCCGGATTGGGCCTGGCCATTTCAAGGCAGCTTGTCGGCATGATGGGAGGGGTGATCCAGGTCGACAGCAAGCTCGGCGAGGGAAGCGCATTCCATTTCACGATCGCTGCGCCAGTGGCGCTTGCTCCGTCGCCGGAACGCGTGGAGCCGCTGGTAGCACCGAACAAAAGCCTCCGTATTCTTGTCGCGGAGGACAATCCCTCGATGCAGCAAATTCTTCGCGCGCTCCTCGAGGCGGGTGGACACCAGTTGAAGGTGGTGTCGAATGGTCGGGATGCGGTTGCCATGGCTGCAAGCCAGACCTTCGATGTGATCCTGATGGACGTCATGATGCCCGTTATGGACGGGCCCACGGCCGTGCTGCGGATTCGCGAGCTTGGCGGACGTGCCGGCGGAATCCCGATCATCGCACTGACCGCTAGCGCGCTGGTTGGCGACCGCGACCAGTACCTGGCGGCCGGGATGACGGACTATCTGTCGAAGCCAATCGATGTCGCTGCCCTGTTTGCAGCTCTTGGCAGAGCCACCGCGCGAACCTGATTCGCAGCTGGTGCAAGGACGGGCGGCTTCGTGCACCTCAGGGCATCCCGAGGCTCTATCGCCTCCGCCTGCGTGCACCATCCGGAGCAAGCGCCGATGATCGATCTAGCAGCCATGGCGCAAAACCCTGCGCGAAATGACCAGGTCTCTCCTGCTGCCCGAGCGGCGTGCTTGGCCGCCACCATTCCGGCTACGGGCTACACCCATGGACAGCTTCAGAGCGGATGTTGCGGAATCGCGCAATGAACGAATTCCGCCCGCCATGCGCCAGCACGTGTCGTGAAAGGGGAAACTTCTAGACCAAAGACCGCGCCAGCATGTCCTTTTGTCTAGCTGTTTTGTTCCGTGCGACACGACCAACGTCGTCACCGAGATTCTTTTTTCTGCCTCGGGAAGAGACAGAAGCGAGCGTCATCGCACGATGAGTGGCAAGTCATGGGCCGACTGGGTCCGTTGAGTGGGGCGAGCAGTGAACAGAAGAGAATTGATAGCCTATGGGAGCGCGGCCGCCATGGCCGCTGGCCTCGTCGGTGTAATGACAGGACAAACAGCGGATGCTCTGACGGTCGCCGCGTTCGAGCTTCATCTCGAGGAAATCTACGAAGAGATGATTGACGGTGAGGTGCTGTTTGCGCTCGCCTATCGAGACCCGGTAACGCGTTTGATCAGGCCGCCGCTGCAAGTCGTCGAGGGCGCGACGATTTCATTGAAGCTGGTCAACAATACGCGGAAGCCCAGACGATTTGCTCTTACAGGTTTCGCGGCCGATAGATTTCCGCTCCTAG
>JBBATZ010000080.1:0-13934 GCA_040398425.1 Hyphomonadaceae bacterium | reverse complement strand
CGGGAGCAGTTTCAAGCGCTTGCTGCCAAAAACCGCAGGACAGAAGAACTGCTAAGATAAAAACGCGCGTCTCGCCGTCCGCCCCCCATTCCGGCGGTCGTGTATTCGTCGACATGACACATCCGCAAACGCGCACATTCGGAGTAGTGCCCCCATCAACCCGCCAGCCTTTGCTGGAGGCCATGCTGCGCGCGTTTGCCTGGCTCGTGTCCAACGTTGTTTCGCTGTCCCGCACGATCTTCAACCGCACCACCCGTGATTGGCACACGGATGAGGTGGCAGAGACTCAGCTCCCGACGCTGAACGACCTCACACAGGAAACACTTCAGGCCGAACCAACCGGCCTCTCCACTGGAAGCGGCCTTTCGGCCGCATCCCCGGCGAAGGCCGCGGTCCAGACAATGCACAGCGCGCGCTCCCAACAAGACACAGCCCTATCCCCGCTCGTACCGATGAACGTCGGCACCCAGGGCCGACGGCGAACCTTTTCCCGGATCGCAGCTACAAACCTGCACGCGCAGCCTAACCGTTTCTGGGTTCCGACTCTCATCCTGAGCTTGTCGAAGGACGTCGGAATGAGCGGTTCATTTTGCGGCGCCTTAGCCTGACCCAACCGTCTGGCCACATCCGCGCCCACCCATCGGCCCCGCCGCAGGGTTCGCGTTCTCATGCCCGCTTCCACCCGGCCCGCACTCGCTCTACCTTACCTGAAAAATCCGAGGGAACCAGCATGACCGCCGGCCTGATGCAGACGCCGCCGCTGCAGATCATCGACATCCTGAAGTTCGCGGCCTCGGCCCACGCCCGTCGCGAGTTCGTCTCGCGCCTCGTCGACGAGCCGATCTGGCGCTACGATTACGCCGGCGCCCTGCGCCGCTCGGCCCAGGCCGCCAACGCGCTTCTGCGCCACGGCGTCAAACACGGCGACCGCGTCACCAGCCTCGCCTGGAACACCCACCGCCATTTCGAACTCTTCTACGCCGTCCCCGGCATCGGCGCCGTCCTGCACACCGCCAACCCGCGACTGTTCGACGAACAGATCGTCTACACGATAAATCACGCCGAAAGCTCCGTCCTCCTGTTCGATCGCAACTTCCTCGCCACGGTCGAGCGCATCGCGCCTCAACTTACGGCGGTGAAAACCTTCATCATGCTGTCCGACGAACAGCGCACCACGCCGGGCTCGCTCAACGCCCACAGCTACGAAGTGCTCATCGCCAAAGAGAGCGACCAGATCGCCTGGCCGCAAGTCGACGAAAACCTCGGCGCTTTCCTCTGCTACACGTCGGGCACCACCGGCGATCCCAAAGGCGTGCTCTACTCGCACCGCGCCGTTGTACTGCACGCAATGGCCTCAGGCCTCGCCGGCGCATTCGGCTTCGATGCCTTCGACGTCGTCCTGCCCTGTTCGTCTCTCTATCACGCCACCGCCTGGGGCATCCCGTTTGCGGCCCCCATCAACGGGTGCAAACTCGTCATGCCATGTGACAAGATGGATGGCGCAAGCCTGCAGGAGCTCATCGTCAACGAAGGCGTCACCTTCTCCGGCGGCGTTCCGACCATCTGGACCATGTATCTCGCCTGGCTTGAAAAGAACGGACAGACGCCCGGCAAGCTCCAGCGCGTCGTCATCGGCGGCTCGGCCGTTCCGCGCGCCATGGCCGAGACCTTCAAGAAGCAGTATGGCGTCCGCGTCCTGCAGATCTGGGGCATGACCGAAACCTGCCCCCTCGGCGTCGTCGCCACGCCAACGCCCTCGCTGGCTGAAGGCGGCGAAGACGCGATGGACGAAGCCATCTGGACGCGTCAGGGCCGGCTGCAATTCGGCATCGATCTCAAAATCGTCGATGACGACGGCAATGATCTGCCGTGGGATGGCGAAGCCTCCGGCGCGCTCCTCGTGCGCGGTCCGTGGACCATCCAGCGCTATTTCCGCCAGGACGCAGACGCGACCGGCGCCGATGGCTGGTTCGACACCGGCGACATCGCCACCATCGATACGCACGGCTTCATGCGCATCACTGATCGCAAGAAGGACGTCATCAAATCGGGCGGTGAATGGATTTCTTCCATCGACCTCGAAAACATCGCCGTCGCCTGCCCGGGCGTGAAGATCGCCGCCGTCGTCGGCGTGCCCCATCCCAAATGGGAAGAGCGGCCTGTTCTTGTCATCGAAAGTCACGAAGGCGAAACGCTGAGCGCCGACGACGTCTACGCCTATCTCGAACCTAACATCGTGAAGTGGTGGAAACCCGACCAGATCATCTTTGCCTCCGTGCCGCTCACCGCCACCGGCAAGATCGACAAGAAAGTCCTGCGCTCACGCTACGCCAACGTCCTTACGGGATGATTGCAGTACAGGAGACCTCGCCATGATCCATGTCGAACCATCCGGCCAGGCGTGCGGCGCAACTGTCACTGGCATCGACCTGTCGAAACCGCTGAAGTCCGAAGACGTCGCCGACATTCGCGGGGCCTGGCTGAAGCATCACGTGCTCGCCTTCCCCGATCAGCACATGAGCGATGATGATCTCGAACGCTATACGATGGCGTTCGGCGGCTTCGGCAACGACCCCTTCATAGCGCCCATACCCGGCCGCAGCCATGTCATCGCGGTCATGCGCAAGGCGAACGAAACCTCCGCCCTGTTCGCCGAGAACTGGCACAGCGACTGGAGCTTCCAGGTGCGTTCGCCGGCGGGCACATGCCTCTATGGCATCACCATCCCGCCGATCGGGGGCGACACGCTGTTCGCCAACCAGCACGCAGCCCTCGACGCCATGCCAAGAACCATGCGCGCGAAACTCGAAGGCCGCATGGCGATCCACTCCGCCGTGAAAGCCTACGCGCCTGACGGCCAATACGGGGCACGTGACAAGGACCGCTCGATGGACATCCGCCCGTCGGCCGACGCGCAGAAAACGCAGCTCCATCCCCTCATTCGCAAGCATCCAGAAACTGGCCGCGAGGGAATCTTCTCCTGCTTCGGCTACATCATCGGCATCGACGGCATTGACGAAGCGGAATCAACACCCCTCCTGCTTGATCTTTACCAATGGCAGAGCCGCGAGAAATTCCGGTACCGCCACAAGTGGAAGCCGAACATGCTGCTCATGTGGGACAACCGTTCCGTGCTGCATGCTGCGACCGGGGGGTATGCCGGGCACGACCGCGTTCTCCACCGCACGACTATCGCCGCTGCGCCGTAGATCCGAGCACAAGCGCCAGCGCCTTCCGCCCGGCCGTTGGCGATGCGGCCAAAGCATCTTCATGCGCCATCCACTCGCCCTCGACGCTCACCGTTGAACTCGCCTCAGCCGTCAACACATCGAGCCTGAGCGCGAAGTGCGTGAACACGTGGCGCACCTCACCAACCCGCTTCCAGTCGAACGTCCCCGGCGCGCCTTCAAGCGCCTCGCCCTTCTCTTCGCTCCACGCACTCGTCGGCGGCATCATCATCCCGCCCAGCAACCCACTCGGCGGTCGGCGCTCCAGCAGAACCTCGCCACCGCGCACCAGAACGAACGCCGATCCAAACCGCGTCGGCGTCGCTTTCTTCTCCGCCTTCACGGGATAGCGTTCCTGCTCTCCCGCCATGCGAGCCTCGCAGAAATCCCACAGCGGACAGATCGCGCAATTTGGATTCCGCGGCGTGCACACCGTAGCACCGAGGTCCATCAGCGCCTGCGCCAGGTCTCCCGCGCGACCATCCTTCGGCAACGCTTCGGCCAGTTCCTGCGCCTTGCCTGCGATGACGACCTTCGCCGCCCGCCATCCTGCCTCAGTTCCGTCAGACCCAATCGCCCACACCCGCGAGACCACCCGCTCGATATTCCCGTCGACCGGCGCGATCCGCTCATCGAAGGCAATCGAGGCAATCGCCGCGCTCGTATAGGGGCCGATGCCCGGCAGGTCGCGCAGCGCTTTGGCGTCCTGTGGAAAAGCGCCAAGCGTCGCGACCGCTTGTGCACAGGCGTGAAGGTTCCGCACCCGGCTGTAATACCCAAGCCCGGCCCACGCCGCCGACACATCCTCCCAGCTCGCCTGCGCCAGATTCCGCACCGTCGGCCACCGCGTCCGGAAAGCCTCAAAATACGGCGTCGCATGAGGAATTGTGGTCTGCTGCAGCATAACTTCGGACAGCCAGACGAGATAGGGATCCGGCTTCACGCCTTCGTCCCGCTGCTTCGGCCCGATCCGCCAGGGCAACGTCCTGCCCTGTCGCCGATACCAGCGATCCACAGCGGTGAGCATCTTCTTCAGGCTGTGAGCGGCCATATATCCTGCGCGCGGCTGACCCAGTCCCAATGTAGTATGGGCCATTCCGACGAAACCAGATCAGTGGCAATAAGGAACATGGCAATCGACTGGAACGAGCGCGAAAAGGAACGGGAGGCCGAAGAGCGCCTCGCGACCACGCACGCAAAGCCGGTCTATCGCACTTCTCAGCCCATGGGCTTTGCTCTGCAGAAGGCTCTGCGTCCGATCCTGAAGGAAGCCGGTCCCGCTCCCGAAACGCTCAAATCCCGCTGGGCCGAAATTGTCGGCCTGAAACTCGCCGCCATCACCGAGCCGGCCCGCGTCTCGCGTTCCAAGACCGGCAACGTCCTGCATCTTCGCGCGCCTTCCGCGGCCGCTCCCATCATCCAGCACTCGAAGGATCACATCCTGGAGCGGGTAAACCTCGCCTCCGGTTCGAAGATCAAGTCGCTGAAAATCATCCAGACCGCCCCGCCCAAACAGCTCAACCTGATCATCCCCCGGCCGCTGACACCCCAGCAGCGCGAAGCTCTGGTGAAAGCCGTCGCCCCCGTCCGCACCCCCGGCCTCCGCTCCGCCCTAGCGTCACTGGGAGAGGCCATCCTGACGGGCGTCCGGAAGGGATAACGCCAACGGGAACACCTAAGCCAAGGACGCCACGTTGACCCGCCTCCCCAGTTTGGCCACAACAACCGCAGATTTCGAGGAATGCCCGCAATGATTTCTGCAGTTTCCGTGCTTGCCCGCCGGCCCCTTCGCCTCGGCGCCGCCCTGATGGCCACCGCCATGCTCGCGTCCTGCGGCGATGGCAGCCTGGTCGGCTCGACAAAGACCAAGTCGGACTTCAAGCCAGTGCCCGTCTCGCCGATCATCGGCGACGTCGTGCTCGGCAATCCGGACGCCCAGGTCGAGTTGGTGGAATACGCCGCCCTCACCTGCCACGTCTGCCGCGACTTCGCGAAACAGATCTTCCCGCGCCTCAAGGCAACCTACATCGACACCGGCAAAATCAAATACGTCTATCGTGACTACCCGCTCGAAGCCGGTCCGGATGGCAAGGCGGGCGACGGTTTCGGCGTTGTGCTCGCCTCGGTCGCGCGCTGCAAAGGCGCAGACAAGTTCTACGAAATCGTCGACGACGTATTCGGCAACCAGGGCGACCTGCTCGACGCTGCGCGCGACGGCAAGGCTCTGCCCCTGGTCGCAGACATCGCCACCCGGCACGGCATCACGATCGATGAGATGCGCACCTGCATCGACTTCCAGCCCGAACTCCGCGCCTCGATCAAGAAGTCGCGTGATGACGGCAGCGAAAAGTACAAGATCACCGGTACGCCCACGATCATCATCAACGAAGAGAAGATCGAGGATCACAGCTGGGAGAATCTCTCCAAGGTGATCGACGCCAAGCTGGGCCTAGCCCCTGCTCCCGCTGCTCCGGCCGACTCAGCCGCGCCCGTTCCCGCCACGCCGCCCGCGCAATAGAATGGCATTGCTCCGCATCGCGCTCGCATCGGCTGCCCTGGCTCTCGCCGCCTGCGAAGAACCGCGGACGATTGAAGCCTTCAAGGTCGTGCCAATCTCGCCCTTCATGGGCACGCCGGTGCTGGGTGATCCGAATGCGCCCCTGGAGCTCACCGAATACGCCTCAACAACCTGCAGCCACTGCAAGGCCTTCCACGACGAGGTGTTTCCGCTGCTCAAGGAAAAGTACATTGACACCGGCAAGGTGAAACTCGCCTGGGCCGTGATGCCGACCCAGCCGACCGGCATCTCGCTCGCCGGCGCCGCTATCGCTCGTTGCGCGGGTGAACAGAACTTCTTCGCCGTGATCGACACCCTGTTCGACGAGCAGGACAAGCTGTTCGAACTTGCCTCCAATCCGGCCGCGCTGCTGCAGGAATTCTTCGCCATCGGCGCCAAGTACAACCTCACGCATGACCAGGTCGGCACATGCCTCGACAGCCAGGAAATCAACAAGCTGACCCGCGAAGGCGTTAAGAACGCCCCCGCTTCGATCACCGGCACCCCCAGCTTCGTCATCAAGGGCGAGAAGATCGAAGTCGAAAGCTTCGAAGGCCTCGCAGCCGCAATCGACGCGGAACTGGCGAAAACGGCGCAGCCTGCCTCGCCAACCTGACATTTGGCAGCCTGATCGTCGCCCCTCCGGCAACAAACCCCCATTCGTCGCCCTATCGGCGACAAGCATTGACCCTGCCGGGCCCCACCCGTAGAGGGGCAAAAGCCCCGGATTTCCGGGCCAAACGGAACCGCTTGTGCACCTGATCGGCCTCAAGATCGCGGGCTTCAAGTCCTTCGTCGATCCGGTGGATGTCCCGATCGAAGAGGGGCTGACCGGCATTGTCGGCCCGAACGGTTGTGGCAAGTCCAACCTTCTCGAGGCCTTGCGCTGGGCGATGGGCGCCACATCAGCCCGCGCGATGCGTGGCGGCGAGATGGATGACCTGATCTTTTCAGGCACCGACGCGCGCCCCGCGCGAGAGATGGCCGAGGTCACACTCCTGCTCGACAACCGCGACCGGTCTGCGCCGGCCGAGTTCAACGACGAAGACAGGATCGAGATCCGCCGCATGCTCCGCCGTGGAGCGGGCTCGTCCTACAAGATCAATGGCCGCACGGTCCGCGCAAAGGACGTCCAGCTTCTGTTTGCGGATGCCTCTACCGGCGCCAACTCACCCGCCCTCGTCCGCCAGGGCCAGATCAGCGAGCTCATCGGCGCCAAGCCACAGAACCGCCGCCGCATCCTCGAAGAAGCCGCTGGCATTGGCGGTCTCGCCGCGCGTCGCCACGAAGCGGAACTCAAGCTCAAGGCAGCCGACGAGAACCTGGCCAAGCTGGCCGACATCATGGCCGAGGTGGAGCGCCAGGCGAACTCGCTCAAGCGCCAGGCCAGCAAAGCGCGCAAGTATCGCGCCCTGTCCGAAGAGATCGGCGCACTCGAAGCCCGCCTTGGCGCAGCCCGTTGGCGCGGCGCTGTCACCGAAACCATTGAAGCACGCAAGGCCCTGGATCAGGCAAAGGCTGGCGAGCAGACCACGGTCTCAACCGTCACCCGCACGACCACCGCCGAACTCGAAGCCCGCGCCGCCATGGAACCACTGCGCACCGCCGAGTCCGAAGCTGCAGGCAAGCTCGGTGTCATCAAGCTGCAGCTTGCGCGGCTGGAGGCCGAACGCGACTCCGCACGCGATTTCGTCGTCCGCCTCGACCGCGACATCACGCGTCTGCTTGAAGCGACTACCCGCGAAACTGTCCAACGCGACGACGCCGCCACACGCGCCGAGCGCGCCTCGCAGGCCCTCGCCGTCCTGCCGCCGGATGACCCGACAGCGCAGACCGCCCGCGAGTCCGAGCTTGCCGCTCTGGTCGATGCGGCCATGACCGACCTTCAGACTGTCGAGCGGGAAGCCGACCAGCGCCGCGCCGCCCTCGCCCGCGCCGAGGCCGAAGCAGCGTCAGCAAAGGCCACGATGAAACGCGAGGAAGAGCGGCATGACCGCCTCGTTTCCGAACTCGCCAAAGCCGACTCCGAACTCGCCTCTATCGGCAGCCCTGCCAAACTGACCGCCGCCCTCGAAGCTGCGCGCACGCGCCACGCCCAGGCCGACGCCAAGGCGCAAGCCGCACAGTCCGCTCTCAACGCCGCTCTCCGCGCCGTCGACGAAGCCCGCGCGCTCGAAGCCCGCCTGACGCCGCCGCTCCTGGCCGCAGAGCGTAAAGTCGGCGAACTCGAATCCGAACTCAAAGGCCTCGACCGCCTGCTGCGCCAGCTGGCTGCGACCGCCGCGCCGCCCGTAATGGATGGCGTCCACGCCCCTGGGCTCGAACGCGCCATCGCAGCCGCTCTCGACGATGATCTCGACGCGCCAACCGACGTAGCATCGCCGGTCCACTGGTCTGGCCGACACGGCGACATCGCCGCTAGCCTGCCCGCTGGAGCCACGCCACTCAGCGACCTCGTCGAGGCGCCTTCCGAGCTGCACCCGCGCCTCACGCAATGCGGACTTGTCGAACGCGCGCAAGGCTTCGCGCTCGTCACCCAACTCCTGCCCGGCCAGAGCCTCGTCAGCCGCGAAGGCGATCTCTGGCGCTGGGACGGTTTCGTGCGCACCTCCGACGCGCCGCTGACGTCCGCCGAGAAACTAGAACAGCGCGCCCGCCGCGCAGCGCTGATCCCCGAAATCTCGACCGCCCGCGTCGCGCGCGACCTGGCCGCAGAGGAGCGCGCCAAGGCCTCCAAGCAACTCACCGACGCGGAAGTGACGTTGATGGCTTCGCGCCGCAACGTACCGGAACTCACCCGCGCCGCGAGCCAGGCCCACGAAGCCGCTATCCGCGCCGAACAGGATGTCGAACGCCTGTCCTTCCGCGCAGCCTCCCTGCGCGAATCCGTCGAACGCCTCACAGCCGAACGCGACGCCGCCGCACAGTCGCTCGCAGCGGCCAAGGCCGCCTCCGCCACCGCGCCATCGGACCGCGATCGCGAAGTCCTCGTCAGCCTTGGCGACAAGGTTCGTGCCGCCCGCGAGACCGAACGCAACGCGGCGGCTGACCTCGACCGCTTCCTGCGCGAAGCCGAGCGCGCCTCCGCCCAGCGCATCGCCCTCACGCACGATCGCGACGAATGGCTCGCCCGCGGCGCCGAAGCTTCCGCGCGTCTCGACGCCATCGCGCGCGAACTGAGAGACGTCCGCACCGCCTTCGACACCGCGAAGGACCAACCCGCCGCGATCCAGACCAAACTCGACGATCTCGCCAACAATCTCGAAACGGCAGAAGCGGCCCGCCGCGCCGCCGCCGACACGCTTACCGAAGCCGAAGCTATCTTGCGCGAAGCCGAACTCGGCGCCCGGGCCGCGCGCGATAGCGCCGGCAATGCCCGCGAGACGCTGGTGCGCGCCGAGTCCCGCCTCGAAGCCGCCATCCGCCGCGAAGCAGAAATCGCCGAACAGGTTCGCGCCGCCTTCGACCAGGAACTCGAAGATCTCGAAGGCCGCGTCACCGCCATCCTCGCGTCCGCGAAAGCCGCGCGCGTCGAACACGGCGACGAAGATACGCCGGCGCCGGAAGAAGGCCCGGCCGACGCCCACGTGCTCGACACCCGCCTCGCCCAGCTTCGCCGCGAACGCGACCAACTCGGCGCCGTCAACATGGAGGCCGACGACCAGCTCACCGAAATCTCGAAGCGCATGGGCTTCCAGATCGAGGAGCGCGACGATCTCGTCGCCGCCATCGCCCGCCTGCGCGAGGGCATCGACGCCCTGAACATGGATGGCCGCCAGCGGCTACTCGACGCCTTCACCCAGGTGAACAGCCATTTCAGCTCGCTCTTCACCGCCCTGTTCGGCGGCGGCCATGCCGAGCTGCGCCTGACGGAATCCCAAGATCCGCTCGACGCCGGCCTCGAAATCTACGCCTCACCCCCGGGCAAGCGTCTCGGCCAGCTCTCGCTGATGTCGGGCGGCGAACAGGCGCTTACCGCGACCGCGCTCATCTTCGCCGTTTTCCTCTCCCGACCCGCCCCTATCTGCGTGCTGGACGAAGTCGACGCCCCGCTCGATGACGCTAACGTCGATCGCTTCTGCCGCCTGCTCGAGGAAATGCGCACCCGCACCGAGACACGGTTCATCATCATCACGCACAACGCCGTGTCGATGTCGCGGATGGATCGGCTATTCGGCGTGACGATGCAGGAACGCGGCGTTTCACGTCTTGTCTCGGTCGATCTGCAGGCTGCCGAGCGCCTCGCGGCAGCCTGAGTTAGTCCCGAATCCGCCACGCAACTTTTTTGGAACTCGGCCGTCTTCTCAATCTCGTCGTCAACGCGCGCGCGCCGATCTCTATCTGCCTGCCGCGACCGAACTGCCCACCGAAGCCAGCGAGCCCGTCATGTCATTCAAGACCGAAACCTCCGCCCCCCCCCCCGACCCGCGCCCGCATCCTTCTGGTCGATGATGACGTCCTGATCGCAATGAGCACCACCGGAATGCTTGAAGACCTCCGTCACGAGGTCATCGAGGCCAATTCGGGGGCAAGCGCGCTTGAGGCGCTGCGGGCCAATCCAAACGTCGACCTCATGATCACCGATTTCGACTTGCCCGGCATGAACGGCGCCCAACTCGCCCTGGAGGCCCGCCGCTTGATGCCGGATCTGCCGATACTGCTCGCGACCGGCTATGCGGAGATGCCCAAGGGCGCGAACATCGAGCTGCCCCGGCTCGGAAAGCCCTACTCGCAGAACGAGCTTGCCCGCGAAATCAGTCGTCTGCTGCAGGGCTGTCGTGACCCCTCGGCGGCCTCTGCCTAGCCGACTCTCACGCTGCGACCTAATAGCTCTCGAAATAAGCATTTTGTTTCAAGGCATTATGCGCGGGAATCGTCGTGACATTTGCTTGACGGGACTCGGACGCGCCCATATAGCTTCGCGCGCGGCAAAACCTCGGCTTCTTCACGGTTTTCGGGGCCTTTGCCGCACGCAGGGCCGGACTTTTTCCCCACCTGTTGCGGACTTTTCCGATGAGCGACGACGATCTGAACAAGCGGATCGCCAAAGCCCAAGCGGAAATTGATGCGCGGGAACGCCCCAAATACATGGCGGCGGGTCAGGGAATGGGGATCGGTTTCCGCATGGCGTCGGACTTCGCGGCCGCCGTCCTTGTGGGAGTGGTTCTGGGCTTGGGGATTGATGCGGTTTTCAAGGTTTCACCTTGGGGCGTCATCGTCTGCCTCATGCTCGGGTTCGCGGCCGGCGTCAGGAATGTCGTTACGACCGCGATGAAGGCAAACAAGGCCCCTGAAACGGGCCAGGTTACGAAGGGCGAAGGCGACAGCGCATGATGGTCTCCACCGACCCGATGCACCAGTTCAGGATCGAAAAGCTTTTCGATCTGAAGCTTGGCGATCTCGACATCTCCTTCACCACGTCCGCGATGTGGATGGTGATAGGCGTGCTGTTGCTCATCGGCTTCCTCGCTCTTGCCACATCGAAAATGACCACGGTGCCCACCCGGCTGCAGTCGCTGGCCGAGATCTGGTATGGCTTCATCGCCGGCATCGTGAAGGACGTTAACCACGCGCCGGGCAAGCCTTTCATCCCGCTAGTCTTCACGCTGTTCTCATTCATCTTCATCGCCAACATCATTGGCATGATGCCGTACTTCTTCACCACGACGAGCCATATCGCCGTCACCGGGTTCATGGCCGTGTTCACGATCAGCCTCGTGATCGTCGTCGGCCTGATGAAGAAGGGCCTCGGCTTCTTCAAGATTTTCGTGCCGTCGGGCGTGCCCCTCGTGCTCCTTTTCATCGTTACACCGATTGAGATCATCTCCTTCCTCTCCCGTCCGATCAGCCTCGGAATGCGTCTGTTCGCCAACATGCTCGGCGGACACGTTGCCCTGAAGGTGTTCGCGGGCTTCGTGCCGTCGCTTGCTGTGGCGCTCGGTGGGATTGGAATGCTGATGGGCGGTCTCATTGTGATGCCTCTGATCGTTGGTGTGACGGCGCTCGAATTCCTGGTGGCGTTCCTCCAGGCCTACGTGTTCGCCATGCTCACATGCGTCTATCTAAACGACGCGTTGGGCGAGGCGCACTGATCACCAACGGACTTCTAAGGAGAGTACTATGGAAGGTCTCAACTACGTCGGCGCCGGCCTCGCTTGCCTCGCCATGCTTGGCGCCGCGATCGGCGTGGGCAACATCTTCGCCGCCTACCTCGACGGCGCGATGCGCAACCCGTCTGCCGCTCCGCAGCAGTTCGGCAACCTGATCTTCGGCTTCGCCGTGACGGAAGCTCTGGGCATCTTCGGCTTCGCCGTCGCCCTGATCCTGATCTTCGCCGTCTAATCAACTCTTCCGGGAGAACAAGACGTGGCGACCGAAACAGCAGAACATGCAGGCGGCGG
Source organism: Hyphomonadaceae bacterium (assembly GCA_040398425.1). Classification (GTDB taxonomy): domain Bacteria; phylum Pseudomonadota; class Alphaproteobacteria; order Caulobacterales; family Hyphomonadaceae; genus UBA7672. The sequence continues at coordinate 1,749 of JBBATZ010000080.1, read as the reverse complement.
GTTTCCCCCGTTCGATCAGATCGGAACCTTTGGGGTCTCCCAGGTCTTCTGGCTGATCGTCACGTTTGCGGCGCTGTATATTGCGGTCGCCTACGTCTTCCTTCCGAAAATCAGAGCGTCGGTTGAAAACCGCGATGGTGCCATCAAGGCCGATGTCGCCAAGGCGGCCGCTCTGTCGGCGAAAGCCGACGAGTCGGTGAAACAGGTCGAAGCCCAGATCGCTGAAGCACGCACCCGTTCGCGTGACACCGCGTCGAAAGCGAAAGCCGAAGCCGACGCAAAGACTGCCGCTGCAACCGCCGCGAAAGAGGCCGAGCTCAATGCTCGCCTCGGCGCGGCGGAAGCGCGGATTGCAGACAACCGCGCGAAGGCCATGGCCAGCGTTTCGGCCGTTGCCGAAGATGCTGCCGGCGCCATCGCCGAACGGCTGACCGGCGTCAAACCCGCCCCTGCCGCCGTGAAGTCCGCCGTAGCTGGCGTGATGGGAGGCTGACATGGAAGAGCACGCCGTAGCCGCCACTGAACACGCTGCAACACCGCAACTGCCTGTCCTCGGACCCTTCGACCTGAACGACCCCGCATTCTGGGCCTTCATCGGCCTGCTCATTTTCATCGGCGTTATCGTCTACATGAAAGTGCCGCGCACGATCACCAAGACGCTGGACGATCGCGCCACGAAGATCACCTCTGAACTCGCCGCCGCTGAAACGCTCCGCAAGGAAGCAGAGACAAAGCTGGCTGAAGTCCAGAAGCGCGCAGCCGAAGCCGAAGTCGAAGCTGCCGGAATCATCGCAGCCGCACGCCGCGAAGCTGACCAACTCGCCGCCTCGGCGCAGGCCGCCCTCGCCGAGCGTATCGCCAGCCGCGAGAAGATTGCGGAAGAGCGTATTGCGCGCGCTGAGTCCGACGCGATCCGCGATGTGAAGATGGCCGCGGTTCAAACCGCGTCGAAAGCCGCCGCCGTCATCCTGTCGAAACAACTGGTTGGCAAAGCCGCAGACGCCGAATTCGCCAAGGGCCTTGCCGCCGTCACCAAGGCGCTTTCCTGAAGCACTTTCGCTTTTGGCTGGGCAGCCGGTTTCGATAGCCGATTTTGCAGCCTGCAGCCGCTTAGTTGGGCGATGTATCGCGTTCCGCTGCCTGCGTACGCGCCAGCATTTCGATGCGCTCCACCGCAGAGGGTTTCGGCACGAAGTCGGTGACGTTCGGGTACGCCTTCCATTTTTCGTTGGCGGCGATGGCCGGACGGCCAGATGCGAGGATTACCGGAATCGACGGATGATGCTCGCCTAGCCAGGCTGCAAGCTCCAACCCCTCTGCCGGGGTCAGCATGTGGACATCACTGATGACGACATCGACACGCGCCACACCGCCGATGACCTTGCGAGCTTCTTAGCCGCACGCGCATTCAGGCACGTTGAACCTGGTCGATCGCAAATGATCGGGCATCATCATGCGCAGCAGGGCTTCATCCTCTGCAAGCAGAACCGTTAGCGAATCGATCTGCTCCTCCGGGATCACTTCATTGGTCGCTTGCATCCCGCTATTCCCCGACTGCGATAGTCCGAGATACGTTTGAGCTTAACTTATGTTCCGCAGCGCACTCTGCCACGGCAAAAAGCCGGAAACTTGCGGGTGACTTTGCCGGAAGTCGGGAACCAAAACCGGGTCAGTTCCATTCAACCTCTCATAGCTGAGACGAGATTGGACCGATGCCAGTCGAACAAACCTGCAACCCCGGCGCAACTG
>JBBATZ010000079.1:0-14405 GCA_040398425.1 Hyphomonadaceae bacterium | reverse complement strand
TCGCCCACGCCGAATCCCGGCTCGACTTCGCCCTCTGGCGCGAAGCCTATCGCCGTCTCGGCTGGAACCCGCGCGCCATCTCCTTCGAGCTCTTCCCGACACCCGAATCCTGGCCCGACACCGCGCATTGCTTTGAAAACTACCGCCGCGCCTGCATTACACTCGAAGACTGCGCCCGCGGCTATGTCGAGCATCTGCGCGCCGAGCACGGCCTCAGCAGGGCTGAGCTGGTCGCCCATGGTTCGACGGACGCGCGGCTGCGCCGCGCTGCTCACCATGAGCCGGCTGGTGTTGCACTGTTTCAGCGCTCACAATTTGCGCTCACCCTGAGCAGCGCGCGACGCGCGAGTCCGTCGAAGGGCGAGCGCGACCGCGCCCACGCACGCGGACCGCCTTTGCGTTCAAGTTTGCTGAAAATCCAACCAACCCACCTCGCACGTCCCGCGCGCGAGACCGTACCCTCACGTCTGGCGCAGAGGCGACAACGAGCGGATTGTCCGCACCACGCCATCAGCTGACGATACCAGCATCGTGTGTGTCTCGATCCCACCGCGCCGCCGCACAGCTCCATCGAGCAAAGTCCCCTTGGTCACACCCGTCGCCGCAAAGATCACGTCGCCGGACACCAGATCATCGAGATTGTAGCGCCGTCCGGCATCCTTCAGCCCACTGCGTTGCGCCTGCAGTTTCTCGGCTTCATTGCGAAACACGAACCGCGCCTGCATCTGTCCGCCGACACAGCGCAGCGCCGCCGCCGCGAGCACGCCTTCTGGCGCCTTGCCCTGACCGACATACATGTCGATGCCCGTCTCTGGCATCGCCGTGTTGATCACGCCGGCCACGTCGCCATCCTGTATCAGGTTGATCCGCGCGCCGGCCCGGCGCAGGTCGCTGATGATCTTCTCGTGCCGCGGCCGATCCAGCACGCAAGCCGTGATCTCGCGCACATCGACGCCCTTCGCGCGCGCCAGCCGGATCGCGTTCTCACCCGCATCCGCATCGAGATCGACAACGCCGCTCTCATAGCCCGGACCGATAGCCAGCTTTTCCATGTAGAGATCCGGCGCCTGTAGCAGCGCGCCGCGCGGCGCCGCTGCGATCACCGCCAGCGCATTCGGCATCGCCTTCGCCGTCAGCGTCGTGCCTTCGAGCGCCTCGAGCGCCACGTCGAGTTCGAGCCCCTGGCCCGTCCCCACGATGGCGCCAACATTCAGCATCTCGCCATCCGCTTCGCCAACCACAACCCGGCCTGCAAACCCGATCGCATTCAGCGCCTCGCACATCGCCGCAACCGACGCCTGCTCCGCCGAACGTTCGTCGCCGCGCCCGACCCATCCCTCAGCCGCTGCAGCCGCAGCGATCGTCGCCCCCGCCATTGCATAGCCGAGCGTCGAACAGGAAGTCGCGAGCGTGCCCATGGTGTATCCTGACCTCAGCAAACCGCGCCCGCCTTCGCGACCACGAATCGAATGGCAGAAGCCATACGCCCGGCGGACTCGGGCCCAAAGCAAATTCGCGTCCGCCGGGCGACGCTGTCATGCTGCGCTGCACTCTAGGGCGGCGCAGAAGCTTCACATCTTGTTTCTCACTTCGCGATGATCGTCCCGCGAATTTCCCCGCCCTTGTTCGCTGCGGTGTGGACATTCACGTAATACTTGCCAGCCGCGAGATCTGCAGCCTGCGCATCGGTAAGCTGGGCCGTGCCCTTGATCGGGGTCGCAGCAGACGGGAACGGCACAACCGGCCCGGCATTCGCGCCTTCAGCTGCCGGCCCATGAATGTGCGCCGCAACAGCCGCTCCCGTCAGGCCCTCATACGTCACATCATAAGTCAGAGTGTGCGTGGCGGGATCATACGTGAACATCCCCATGCCCTTACCGGTCGACGTGACGCCAGCCGCAGGCACCAGCATCGCATGATAGCTCGGCACCGCAGGCACCGCCGGCGTCATCGCGCATCCGCTCGCCAGCATGCCGGCCAGAACCATGGACCCAATCCAGAGCTTCCTCATGACGTCCCTCTTTTTGCTTGTCGGCTGATCGGGGTGTCCCGCGCCGCGTCTCTATAACTAGCCCGATACTCAAGGGTTGGACAGGTCAGAAGGAAATGCGAACATTTGAGATCAAGATCGACGTGGCTATTGCCGCCAACGACACGACTGTTCAAAACGGCTTCATGACAGACGCACCCCGCCCGAACTCGCTCGACGCTTTCTGGATGCCCTTCACGCCGAACAAGGCGTTCAAGGCCGATCCCCGCATGGTCGTGCGGGCGGACAGGATGCACTACTACACGCCCGAGGGCCGCCCGATCCTGGATGCGACCTCCGGCCTCTGGTGCGTCGCCGCCGGCCACAACCAGCCGAAGATTGTCGAGGCGATCCGCAAGGCTGCGGGCGAACTCGACTACGCCGGCAACTTCAACATGGGCCACCCGCTGGCCTTCGAATTCGCCAACCGCCTCACCGGCCTCACGCCCGAAGGCATGGACCGCATCTTCTTCACCAACTCCGGATCGGAGAGCGTCGAGACCGCGCTAAAGATCGCGCTCGCTTACCAGAAGGCGCGTGGGCGACCGGGCAAGTACCGCCTCATCGGCCGCGAGCGCGCCTACCATGGCGTCAACTTCGGCGGCATGAGCGTCGGCGGCATGACGCGCAACCGCATGAACTTCGGCCCCATGGTCGGCGGTGTCGACCACCTGCCCCACACGCACGACATCACGCGCAACGCCTTCACGCGCGGCCAGCCCGCGTACGGGGCAGAATACGCCGACGCCCTCGAACGTCTCGTCTACCTGCACGAGGCGTCGACCATCGCCGCCGTCATCGTCGAGCCGGTTGCGGGATCGACCGGCGTGCTCGTCCCGCCCAAAGGCTATCTGCAGCGCTTGCGCGAACTCTGTACGAAGCACGATATCCTGCTGATCTTCGACGAAGTCATCACGGGGTTCGGACGCCTCGGCGCGCCATTCGCCTCGCAGTATTTCGACGTGAAGCCCGACCTCATGACAATGGCCAAGGCGATCAACAACGCCACCGTCCCCATGGGCGCTGTCGCCGCTTCGCGCGAGATTTACGACGCCATGCTCGCCGCCTCAGAAACGCCGATCGAGCTGTTCCACGGCTACACCATGACGGGCCACCCGCTCGCTTGCGCTGCAGGGCTTGCGACGCTGGAAGTGTTCAAGGAACAGCGCCTGTTCGAACGCGCAGCCGAAATGGCGCCTTATTGGGAGGATGCCTTGCACTCCCTGCGCGACGCGCACCACGTCATCGACGTCCGCAATCTCGGCCTCATCGGCGGCATCGAACTCGAACCACGCCCTGGCAAACCCACCGCCCGCGCCCTCGAAGCCTTCCGCGCCTGTTTCGACAAGGGCCTACTGATCCGCGTCACCGGCGACATCATCGCGATGTCGCCCCCCTTGATTGTCGAGACGTCCCACATCGACCAGATGGTCGACACAATCCGCAGCGCGCTCAGCGAACTGGTGTAACCCCAAAATCAAAATACGTCGCCGGATACGGCTCGTCATTCAGCGTGAAGTGCCACCACTCTTCCTTGAGTGGACGAAAGCCACCTTCCTGCATCCCGGTGGCCAGCAGGAGCCGCGTCGCATGTTGACAGCCTCCTGCTGTGCCGGCGGATGGCCACGAGCTAGGGTCGAATAGATCGTAGCGACCGCACATATCGAGTTCATCTCCGGTCTGCTGATCAATCAGGGTAACATCGACCGTCGATCCGCGTGAACGCCCGGACTTCTCGGCGATGTAGCCAAGCTCGAACAGCTTCGATTTGTCGATATCGGGATAGTGCTCCGCCTTCCGCTTCTGGTCCGCCGGATCACGCGCCCACGTCGCAAAGTCCGCAACCGCCCGCTTCGGCCGATAGCAGTCATAGACCTTCAGTCCGAGCCCGAATTCCTGCAACCGTCCCTGCACTTTCGCCAAAGCCGCAACCGTCTCTCGCGTCAGCATGCACACCGGCGCTTCGTATCCAGTAATGGGCCGCCCCACGAAATTGATGGAACCGGCATACCGCATATCGACCACGAGACCGGGTATCGCCCGCCCAGCATCGACGAAGCCGGAGCGGTCCATCTCACCCGTGGGTTGCGCGTTTGGTGACCGCACATGCGCACATCCCGCCGCAACAAACATCGCGACGAGGATGGCCGCAAAGCGCATCGCTAAGCCCGCGTCTCGATGCGCATCAGGCGCGGCGTGTCGGCGGTGATCTTGAGCTCGGCAATCCTGGCCATCGCCTTTTCGGCCGACGCACGCGGGCATGGGTGGGTCAGGATCGCGACAGGCGCGGCCCCGGTATCGCCAGCGGATTCCTGGATCAGCTTGTCGATCGAGACGCCGGCCGCAGCCAGCTCCTCGGTCAGCGCTGCGAACATGCCAGGCTTGTCGGCGAGCTTTGCGCCGATGAAGAACGATCCCTGATCCGCCGTGCTGTCGATTGCCGTGATCAGCGGCGAAAGCTCCCGCGCCGGCTTGCCCAGCGGCGGCGTCGCGGGCCCCTCGAACAGGCGCGCCAGATCGCCCATAACAGCTGCGGCCGTGGGGCCAGACCCTGCGCCCGGCCCCGTGAATGTCAGGCGACCCACGGGCTCACCCTCAACCACGACTGCGTTCAGCGGACCGTTCACCTGCGCGAGCGGATGCTCTTTCTGCACCAGCACCGGCGCCACGCGGCAACGCACGCCTTCTTTCGCACGGAAGGCTTCCGCCACCAGCTTGATGCGGTAGTCGAACTTGTTGGCGAGCGTGATGTCCATGGCATCGATCTTGTCGACGCCCTCGACCTGCACCTGATCGAAATTCGGCTGCGCACCAAAGGCGATCGAGGCGAGGATAAGAACCTTATGCGCGGCATCCATGCCGGACACATCGAGATAAGGATCGCTCTCGGCATAGCCGAGCCGCTGCGCTTCATGCAGCACAGTCTCGTAGGCAGCGCCCGTCCGCAGCATCTCTGACAGGATGTAGTTGCAGGTGCCGTTGAGTATGCCCGACACGCGGCTGACGATCACACCCGACAGCGAATTCTTAACCGCCCGCACGATCGGGATCGCGCCCGCAACCGCCGCCTCGAACAGCAGGTGTACGTCATGCTTTTCCGCGAGCGAGGCGATCTCGATACCGTGCTCGGCGATCAGCGCCTTGTTGGCGGTGACCACCGATTTGCCGGACCGCAGGGCCGCTTCCACCGTGCGCTTGGCCGGGCCGTCCGATCCCCCGATCAGTTCGACGATGACGTCGATGTCCGGCGCGAGCGCCAGTTCCATCGGATCATCCGCCCAGCGAAATTTCGAGATATCGACCCCGCGATTGCGCGTCTTGTTGCGCGCCGACACAGCCACGACTTCCAGCTTGCCCGGAATGCGCAGCTCCGCCTGCCGCTCGATCAATTTCAGCAGGCCCCCGCCCACCGTACCAAGGCCGGCAACGCCGAGCCTCAGTGTCTTCCCCGTGCCCGTCATCCCGCTACCTTCTTGATCGGCGTCATTTCGGCTTTCGGCTTCGGTTCCTTCTCGACCTTAGGCTTGACGCCATTGGCCTCAAGGAATTTTCGCACATTGCGCGCGGCCTGACGGATGCGCTGCTCGTTCTCGACCAGGGCCAGGCGCACGTAGTTGTCGCCATGCTCGCCAAAGCCGGCACCGGGCGCCACAGCGACATGCGCTTCCTTGATCAGGCGTAGCGAGAACTCCAGCGAGCCCATCTCACGGAACGGCTCCGGGATCGGCGCCCATGCGAACATCGACGCCTGCGGTTCCGGAATGTCCCAGCCCGCACGGCCGAAGCTCTCGACCATCGCGTTACGCCGCGTGCGGTAGATTTCGCGCTGCTCGCTGACGCAATCCTGCGGGCCGTTGAGGGCCGCCGCCGCCGCGACCTGAACCGGCGTGAACGCGCCATAGTCGAGATAGGACTTCACGCGCGCCAGAGCCGCGATCAGCTTCTCGTTGCCGGCCGCAAAGCCGACGCGCCATCCGGCCATCGCATAGGTCTTCGACATGGACGTGACTTCAACTGCGATGTCCTTGGCGCCATCGACCTGCAGGATCGAGGGGGGCGGGTCGCCGTAATAGATTTCGGTGTAGGCGAGGTCGGACAGCACCCAGATTTCGTGCTTCTTGGCGAACTTCACGACCTCCTTGTAGAAGTCGAGCTCAACCGTTTGCGCGGTCGGGTTGGCCGGATAGCAAACCACCATGGCCGTCGGCGCCGGGATCGAGTGGCGTACGGCGCGGCCGAGATTGGACAGATACTGTTCCGGCGAATGCGCCTCGACCGAGCGGACCGAAGCGCCCGCCATGATGAAGCCGAACGAGTGCAGCGGGTAGGAGGGGTTCGGTACGATGATCGTATCACCGGGCGCCGCGATGGCTTGCGCGAGGTTGGCGAAACCTTCCTTCGAGCCCAGCGTAACGACCACTTCCTTGCCCGGATCCAGCTTCACGCCGAACCGGCGGTCGTAATACGTGACCAGCGCCTTGCGCAGGCCCATGATCCCGCGGCTGGCCGAATAGCCGTGCACGTCGGGATTGAGCGCTGTCTCGCGCAGCTTCTCCACGATATGCGGCGGCGTCGGCAGGTCGGGATTGCCCATGCCGAGATCGATCACGTCTGCGCCGTTGGCGCGCAGCCCGGCTTTGGTGACGTTCACCTGTTCGAACACGTAAGGCGGCAAGCGCCTGATCTTGTGGAAATCCAACATCATTGTCGGTTCACCTGTCTGGGCCTCTGCGCGCGTGAATCACCACGGGCGGGGCAGATCATTGTGTAAGGCCGTATCGATACGACCGCTATCGGGCAAATTTGACTGGAGGGAGCTTCGACCGGCTATCGGCCGGTCGGCTTCGGGTCAGCAGGAGCCGCCGTCCCCTCCGCGAGGGCGCGCCATTGCGCCGCGGTAGCTCGAATCTCATCTGCCGTGCGGGTGTCTTTTGCGGCAGAGGTCGTGGCTTCCAGCGCATCGGCGTCCGACTTCAGCTGGTCGGCCTCGGTCTTCCATTCCTTCAGCGAACCGGTGAACGGCCGCTCCTGCGGAACGTCAGACAGCTCCGGATAGCCTTCACCCTTCACTTCCACGGCCTTTTCCGCAAACCATTCAGGGGCAATCTGGGAAACGGCCGATTGCTGCATGATGTCGGCGCAACCCGCCGCCAGCGAAAGGCCGAACAGTCCAATCAGGATTGCAAAGGGCCGAGACATCAAAAAGATCCGGTCGAGCGGGGTGTGGAACCCGTCATTGCACTTGTCAGAGTTACTACTTAGGGAAAGTCAGTCGATTTGGCGAGCGGGTCTTTCAGCAAGCCGCCTGGAACGGGATCGTTGCCCGAATGAGCGAAACTGGGGGCCAACCTCCCGAAAACCCTCCAGAAGGGGCGGCAACACCGCCTCCCGGAGAGGATTTTTCCGAAGTCAGTTTCGCGCGCCTCGGCGCCCGGATCGCTGATCTCAGCCGTGAACTTTCTGACATAACCCGCCTGGCCGGCTCCGCCGCCCCCCGCAAGCTTGAACTCGAGGCGGCCTCCTCCGCCTTCAAGTCGCTGACTGAGGCCTACGCCGCCAAGCCCGAATCGTTCAACGAAGCCCAACTCGACCTGTTCAGCCGCCAGACCACCACCCTGCAGGAAATGTCGGCCGGGATGCCCTCGATGACGGCGGACGCCGACCCCCGTTTCGCCGACCCCGCCTGGCGCGAGAACCCTTTCTTTGATTTCATACGCCGCACCTACCTGGCTTCGTCCCAGTGGGCGGAGAACCTTGCCTGGAACGCGCCGGAGCTGTCGGAGATAGAGCGGCGCCGCGCCGCCTTCTTCATCCGTCAGGCCACCGCCGCGATGGCGCCTTCCAACATGCTGCTCGGCAATCCGAAGGCGTTGAAGGCCATGTTCGAGACCGACGGTCAGTCGATCCAGAAGGGCTTCTCCCAGCTGCAGGACGACTTCAACACCGGTCGCGGTCGCCTGGCGGTAACGCAGTCGGATGGCTCAGCCTTCGAGCCGGGCCGCAACCTTGCCATCACGCCTGGACAGGTCGTGATGAAGAACGATCTGATCGAACTAATCCGCTACACGGCGACGACCAAGACCGTGCACAAAAGTCCGCTTCTGATCTTCCCGCCTTGGATCAACAAATACTATGTGCTCGACCTGACGCCCGCGAATTCGCTGGTCGCCTGGCTGCGCGACCAGGGCTTCACGGTCTACATGGTCTCATGGCGCTCGGCCGATGACACGACCCGGGATTTTGGCTGGGATGACTATCTCAAGCTCGGCGGCCGCGCCGCGCTCGACTGGGTCCACGCCAAGCACAAGGCACCCGTCAATGTCGCCGGCTACTGCGTGGGCGGCGCGCTCGCCTCGATCCTTGCGGCGCGCCTTGCTGAAGCGAACGACGACCGCATGGGCTCGTTGACACTGCTTGCGGCCCAGACGGACTTCTCGGAGCCGGGCGATCTCGGCCTCTTCATCGACGACAACTCGATCGGCGGCATCGAACAGATGATCGCGAACGCTGGCGGCATCATGCCGGGCGAGGCGATGCGTGACGCCTTCAACTTGCTGCGGCCAGAGGATCTGATCTGGCGCTATGTCGAGGATCGCTATCTGCTGGGCCACGAAGCCAAGCCGTTTGACCTGCTCTACTGGAACTCGGACCAGACCAACCTGCCGGGGCCGCTGCACGTCTCCAGCCTGCGCCGTCTCTACCTCGAGAATGCGCTGGCCACCGGCGGCTTCGAAGCGGAAGGCGCCAAGGTCAGCCTGCAGAGCGTGAAGATCCCAACCTTCATCCACGCCGCCCGCAAAGATCACATCTCACCCTTCGCCTCGGTCTACAAAGGCGTGAAGCTATTCCCCGGCGACGTTACCTTCGTGCTCGCCGACAGCGGTCATATCGCGGGCGTGGTGAACCCGCCCGCCGCCAACAAGTATCGCTACTGGGTCTCGGATATCCTGCCGCCCTCGAGCGATGGCTGGATGGCGTATGCGAAAGAGTATCCCGGCTCCTGGTGGGCACTCTGGGCTGACTGGCTCAAAACCCGGTCCGGCGATCAAGTCGCGCCACCACGCGCCCTCAAGACCGCACCGCCGGCGCCGGGCAGCTATGTCCGCGAAACGCTGGACTCGATCCGCAACAAGCGCGGCCTGTAGGTCGTTCGCGGCGGCTGCCGGTAAACCCTGAGTATCACTGGAATACAGGCCTATCCTCACATTTTTGGAATTATTCCAATTTGGCCTTGTCGCTTCTTTGGAATGATTCTAACTTTCGGCCATTGTTGGCGGGAAACGCCAGCCAGAAACGCCCCTCAGGAGGAATTCGATGGCCGACGACTCCATACCGTCTTCAGCAAAATGCCCTGTTCCACATTCCCGCGGACGCCAGAACCGTGATTGGTGGCCGAACCAGGTCAATGTCGGCGTCCTGCACCAGGGCACCACCGACTCGAGTCCGATGGGCAAGGATTTCGACTACGCCAAAGCGTTCGACAGCCTCGATCTCGACGCGTTGGTGAAAGACCTCCGCGCCCTGATGACGGACTCGCAGGATTGGTGGCCCGCCGACTACGGACACTACGGACCCTTCTTCATTCGCATGTCGTGGCACGCGGCCGGCACTTACCGCGTCGGCGACGGGCGTGGCGGCGGCGGTCGCGGCCAGCAGCGCTTTGCGCCGCTCAACTCGTGGCCGGACAACGGCAACCTCGACAAGGCGCGCCGCCTGCTCTGGCCGATCAAGCAGAAGTACGGTGCCAGGATTTCATGGGCCGACCTCCTCATCCTCACCGGCAACGTCGCGATTGAATCGATGGGCGGCCCGACATTCGGCTTCGGCGGCGGTCGCGCCGACACGTGGGAGCCGGAAGAGCAAGTGAACTGGGGCGCGGAAGAAGCCTGGCTCGCAGACAGCAAGGCTTCGAACAGCCGCTACTCGGGTGAGCGCGAACTGCACGGCGATCTCGGCGCGGTGCAGATGGGCCTCATCTACGTCAACCCGGAAGGCCCTGACGGCAACCCCGATCCAGTCGCCTCGGGTCGCGACATCCGCGAAACCTTCAAGCGCATGGCCATGAACGATGAAGAGACCGTTGCGCTCGTGGCTGGCGGCCACACCTTCGGCAAGGCTCACGGCGCGGGCCCCGCCAGCCATGTCGGCAAGGAGCCGGAAGGTGGCGATATCGAAAATCAGGGCCTGGGCTGGCTGTCCTCGTTCGAAAGCGGCATGGCCGGTCACACCATCACATCCGGCATCGAAGGCGCCTGGAAGCCTAACCCCACCAAGTGGGACATGGGCTACTTCGAAACCCTGTTCGGCTTTGAGTGGGAGCTGACCAAATCGCCCGCAGGCGCGCACCAGTGGAAGCCGAAGGGCGACGCTGGCCGCAACGTCGTCGATGCGCACGATCCGTCCAGGATGCACCAACCGATGATGACAACGGCCGACATGGCCATGCGCATGGACCCTGCCTACGAGAAAATTTCGCGCCGCTTCCTCGCCAACCCGGCCGAGTTCGCCGATGCGTTCGCCCGCGCCTGGTACAAGCTGACCCACCGCGACATGGGGCCGAAGCAGCTTTATCGCGGCAAGCTAGTGCCTACGGAAACGCTGATCTGGCAGGACCCGATTTCGGGCGCTCCCAGCAACATCGACGCTGCCGACGCTGAAGCGCTGAAAGCGAAAATTCTCGCGACCGGCCTCTCGGTCTCTGAACTCGCCGGCGCTGCCTGGGCATCTGCCTCGACCTTCCGCGGTTCGGACAAGCGCGGCGGCGCCAATGGCGCTCGCATCCGCCTGACGCCCCTGAAGAACTGGGAAGTCAACAAGCCCGCAGAACTGTCGAAAGTGCTTTCCGCTCTGGAAGGCATCCAGAAGGAGTTCAACGCTGGCGCCAGGAAGGTCTCGCTGGCCGACCTGATCGTCCTCGGCGGCAGCGCCGCTGTCGAGAAGGCGGCCAAGGCCGGCGGCTTCGACGTGAAGGTCCCCTTCACACCGGGTCGCGCGGACGCTTCGCAGGAAGAGACGGAAGTCGAATCCTTTGCCTGGCTCGAACCGAAGGCCGATGGCTTCCGCAACTATGTGCGCAAGGCGATCATGTCGCCGGAAGAGCACCTGGTTGATCGCGCCCAACTGCTCATGCTGACGGGTCCGGAAATGACGGCGCTCATAGGCGGCCTACGCGTGCTGCAGGTTGGCGACCCCAAACTCGGCGACCTCACTGCAACGCCGGGAACGCTGTCGAACGACTTCTTCGTCAACCTGCTGGACATGGACACGAAGTGGACGGCCGTTGTCGGCAACGACAATCTCTTCGAAGGCAAGGATCGCAAGTCCGGCGCCGTCAAGTGGACCGGCACCCGTGTCGATCTCATCTTCGGGTCACACTCCCAGCTCCGCGCCCTCGCAGAGGTTTATGGCTGCAGCGACGCGAAGGTGAAATTCGTCAAAGACTTCGTGGCGGCCTGGACCAAGGTAATGAACCTTGACCGTTTCGACCTGCACTAAGTCCCACGGGAGCGTGCATCCTCGACGCTGTTCAGGCGTTTAGTGATTGAGCTGCACGAACTCCCGAAATCATTCCCGAGGAGGGAAGGCCACTGCCCCGGACCTTACAAGGTCCGGGGCTTTTTTATCGCATGTGCAGTCGTCGACAGACTGTCGCGCAGGCAGCGGTGCCCGGGAAATTCGCAACTAGCTCAATCCCCTGCGACATAATTGGAAACATTCTAGCTTTATGTTGCAGGTGCGAACCTGCCTCGCTATCTCTCTTCAACCGTAGCGGCTTCCCCAACGACCGCAGGCGAAAACAAGAAACTGGAGATACAAGATGCTCGGCGTTGGCCAGAAACTCCCCGCTTTCGAAGTCGCCGGCGTGAAGCCGGGCTTCATGAACCACGAAGAGAACGGCCAATCGGCGTTCGAGGCCCTGAACCAGGAGTCGTTCGCCGGCAAATGGAAGATCATCTTCTTTTACCCGAAGGACTTCACCTTCGTATGCCCAACCGAAATCGCTGAGTTCGCCCGCCTCGGCAGCGAATTTGCTGACCGTGACGCGGTCGTCATGGGCGGCTCCACTGACAACGAGTTTGTGAAGCTCGCCTGGCGCCGCGACCACAAGGATCTCGCCAAGCTCCCGATCTGGCAGTTCGCCGACACCAACGGTTCGCTGACCGACGGCCTCGGCGTTCGTGATGCGTCGGGCGTCGCCCTGCGCGCCACCTACGTCGTCGACCCGCACAATGTTGTGCAGCACGTCTACGTCACCAACCTCAACGTCGGCCGTGCGCCGGCTGACACGCTGCGCGTGCTCGACGCACTGCAAACCGACGAGCTCTGCCCGTGCAACCGCGCGGTCGGTGGCGAGACGTTGAAAGCCGCCTAACACACCTTCCTCCCCGAAGACCCCTCCCGGTAAAGCTACCGGGAGGGACTCGCCTGAAAGTCTCCGACGATGAACCTCGAAACGCTCAAGGCCGCCCTGCCGGACTACGCCAAGGACCTGAAGCTCAACCTCGGCTCACTGTCGAACGAGACGTCGCTCAACGACCAGCAGAAATGGGGCACTTTCCTCGCCTGTGCCTTTGCCATCGGCGAACCCACAACCATTCGCGCGATGATCGGCGAGACCGAAACCAGACTGACGCCGGAAGCCATCAAGGCGGCCAAGGCCGCGTCGGCGATCATGTCGATGAATAATGTGTACTACCGCTTCACCCACCTCGTGCACAACGAGGTCTATCTCACCACCCCCGCCAAGCTTCGCATGCAGGTCATCGGCGCCCCGGGCATTGATAAAGCCGACTTCGAGCTCTTCTGCATGGCAGTCTCCGCCGTAAATGGCTGCGGCAAATGCATGGACGCGCATGAAGAAGAACTGCGGAAGGCCGGCTTCACCACCGAACAGATCCAGGCGTCCATCCGCATCGGCGCTGTTGTAAACGGCGTCGCGCGCACGCTCGCTGCCGAGGCCGCGATCGCCTGATCACCCACACAGGTATTGCCAGCCCCGCTCCGGCGTGTTGATTGTTACCGATCGGTATCGCGGGGAGAAAACATGCGGCGGAGAGATGTGCTACGCGGGGCGAGTGCACTGGGCGTCCTCGGCACCACGGGCTGCCTGTCGATGCCGTCACAACCACTCCCTGTGACCGAAGCCAATATCGAGCAGGCATTCCTGCACGCATACCCGCTCTACGAAATCTCGCGCACGGGCCAGAACCGAGCCGCCCAGCCGGGACTCAACAAGATCGGCCATCGCGCGACGCTGACAGACGCGTCGATGCGTCAGATCACGGCGCCGAACAACGACACGATCTACACGTCGGCCCAGCTCGAGCTTTCGGGCGGACCGGTTGAAGTCATCGCGCCGTCCGACACGCAGCGCTATTTCAACATCACCTTCATGGACGCCTTCACCGACAATTTTGCCGGCATCGGAACGCGGCTGACGAATGGACAGGGGGGCAAATACTGGATCATCGGGCCGAACTGGAACGGCGCGACGCCGGACGGCGTGAACATCATCCAGTCGCCTACCAATGACGTTTGGATGCTGGGCCGCATTGTGGTCGACGGTCCGGAGGATCTTGCCGCCGCGAAGGCCCTGCAATCGCAGATCTCGCTACACCCAGCGACCGAAACGCCGCCTCGCCCCTTCAAGGTGAAGTGCACCAGCCCGGAAGATCCGGATAACTTCCTCGCCGTGATCAACGAGATGATCGCGCGTTCACCCGGCAGCCAGGGACATCTCGGCGAGGGCGACCTCTACCAGAACCTCGGCATCGAGCGCGACCCAACCTTCAAACCGTCGGCCGAATTGATCACCGCGTGGCGCGCCTACCTGCCAAAGGGCATGGCAAAACTGCGCGAGGCTTTCCAGTTCAAGGAACTCATCTCCGGCGGCTGGAGCTATCAGGCCCCAGGTGTCGGCGAGCGTACGGCTTCAAATCTGACACGCTCAGCCATCGCGCTCGGCGGGCTTGCGGCGCTACCCGAAGCGGAGGCGATGTATTTCCATGCGCTCTATGAACCGGGTGGCGATCGCCTGACCGGCGCGCGCAAGTATATGTGGCGGGTGCCGCCGGGCGGGATTCCCGTCGACGCATTCTGGTCCCTGACGATCTACCAGCCGGAAGATGATGGCCGGTTCTTCTTCGCCCCGAACCCGATCAACCGCTATTCGACCGGCGATCGCACCAAAGGCCTGGTGAAGAACGCAGACGGCTCGATCGACATCCTGATCCAGCACGACCAACCAACTGGCGAGAAGGCTGCCAACTGGCTGCCTGCTCCGGCTGGTCCGTTGCGCCTCGCCCTGCGCGCCTATCTTCCGCACGCGGAACTACGCGAACGCAAATGGAAGGTGCCGTCACTGGTTCGCGCCTAG
>JBBATZ010000078.1:0-14699 GCA_040398425.1 Hyphomonadaceae bacterium | reverse complement strand
GCCGAACCGATCTGGCAAGCCACTCGAAAGCCGTTAGAGAGACGGGCTCCTAGGCGGCGCCCTCAAGCAATGCCCGCACCGGAGCGAAGGTGCGGCGATGCGCGGGGCTCGGTCCCAGGCGACGCAGCGCTTCCAGATGCATGGCCGATCCGTAGCCCTTGTGCTGCGAGAAGCCGTAGCCAGGGTATTGCGCGCAGAGTTCCACCATGAGGGCATCGCGCGCTGTCTTGGCGAGGATGGAGGCTGCGGAGATCGCTGGTTCCAGGGCGTCACCGCCGATAATGCAGGTGACCTTGCAGCCAAGCGGGGGTGGGTCCCTGCCGTCGACCAGCGCGTGCATGGGGCGGATGCCGAGGCCTTCGAAAGCACGGCACATGGCGTGAAAGTTGGCCTGGCGGATATTGATTTCGTCGATTTCCTCGACGCTGGCCCAGCCCACGGCCCATGCCATGGCGCGCTCGCGGATCAGCGGGGCTAGAGCGTCCCGGCGCTTCTCGGACAGTTGCTTGCTGTCGTTGAGCCCCTCGATCGGGCGGGCTGGGTCGAGGATGACAGCGGCGGCGCAAACGGGGCCGGCGAGAGGGCCACGGCCAGCTTCGTCTATGCCGCAAACAATCTTTCGATCTTTTTGCTCAACGAAGGCTGGCTCGAACAAATCCATGGAAGGGGTTAGACATGAGTCTGGCCCCAACCGGCAACCTTCGAGGGTTCAATGTCCACAGCAGACGTCATCCGCATCCACAAGCACGGCGGACCGGAGGAAATGAAGTTCGAACAGGTGGATCTCCCGTCGCCCGGACCGGGACAGGCGCGCCTGCGCCAGACGGCTATCGGACTGAACTTCATCGATGTTTACACGCGCACGGGACTTTATCCCGGGCCGACACCGTCGGTGCTGGGCGTTGAGGCGGCCGGTGTCGTCGAGGCGCTGGGCGACGGGGTGACGAGCGTCAAGGTTGGTGACCGTGTGGTCTACAATGGCGTGGCGGGCGCCTATGCCTCGCATCGCAATGCGCCGGCCGACCGGCTGGTGCGGATACCCGAGTCGATCTCGGACGAAGATGCGGCGGCGGTGTTCCTCAAAGGGCTCACGGTGTGGATGCTGACATTCGAGATCAGGCGCATTCAGCCCGGCGAGACCATTCTGGTCTGGGCGGCGGCGGGCGGCGTCGGATCGATCCTCGTGCCGTGGGCAAATGCGCAAGGCGCGAGGGTGATTGGTGTTGTCTCGACGCCCGAGAAGGCCGAGCTTGCGCAACGCTATGGCTGCGATGCGACGATACTGTCGAGCGAGGATGTTCCGGCGCGCGTGAAGGAGCTGACCGGCGGCAAGGGCGTGACAGTTGTCTATGACAGTGTCGGCAAGACATCCGCCGAGGCGAGCCTGAAGTCGCTGCAGCCGCGCGGCTGGTTCATCACTTATGGCAACGCGTCCGGGCCAGCAGATCCCATAGCGCCGGCGCGGCTCAATCAGGGCGGGTCACTGATCATGACGCGGCCAGGCTTGTTCCATTTCACGAAGACGCGCGAAGAGCTCGAACGTGGATCGGCTGCGTTGTGGGGCGCGATGCGGTCAGGTGCAGTGAAGGCGGACGTGCGCCAGCGTTTCGCGCTGAAGGACGCGGCGGCGGCGCATCGTGCGCTCGAGGCGCGCGAGACCATCGGCGCAACAGTCCTGAAGCCTTGAGGTCTTAGAAATGGACCACCCGTTCCAGCGCTGGGTCGACTCTGCGCGGCCGCGTACGCAGCTTTGGCGTCCAGCGTTGGGGGCCGTCATCGTCGTTGGCATCTGGATGATCTGGACGGTGGCCCTCGGCCTCTTTGCAGTTGGCAGCGGGCTAATCACCCGGAATGCGCTGGCGTCGGTCATGGGGCAGTCGGACACGCCGCTCTCTTACATTGATGTCGTATCGGCCACTGGCGTCCTGTTCGCGACTTTCTGGGGGTTGTGGATCGGCGTGTGGGTGGTCGTGCGGCTCCTGGGAAAGCGCGGCCTTGCGTCCGTCGTCTCGGATCAGGGCTGCGTGCGGCTGGGGCAGTTCGGTGTCGGGATGGCGCTTGCGGCGGGGTATCTTGCTGCCGGGATGGTGCTCTCATCCTTCTCCGGCATGACACCGCAGCGCTCGAGCCTGCCGGTCGAGACGTGGCTGATGTCGTTTGCGCCACTGGCGATCCTGATCTTTCTGCAGAGCGCGGGAGAGGAGTTGTTCTTCCGGGGCTATCTCACGCAGCAACTCGCTGCGCGGGTCCGGCATCCGCTGGTGTGGGGCCTGTTGCCATCGCTGGCTTTTGGCCTCGCGCATGCAAGCAATGGCGGCGGGGACATGCAGTTTGGCGTCTACTATGTGGTGGCGGCGACAATGCTCGGACTCGTGATGACGGCAACAGTCTGGCGGACGGGCGGACTGTCGGCTGCGATGGGCTTTCACTTCGTCAACAATATCGGGGCGTTGTTGGTGGTCAGCGTGGCCGGAGCATCGCCCCCGGTTTCGTTGTTCCTGCTTAGCCTGCCGGATGCACTTGGCTCAGCGCCAACCGATTTGCTGGTACTTGGCCTG
This sequence comes from Hyphomonadaceae bacterium, assembly GCA_040398425.1. Taxonomy (GTDB): domain Bacteria; phylum Pseudomonadota; class Alphaproteobacteria; order Caulobacterales; family Hyphomonadaceae; genus UBA7672. The sequence continues at coordinate 12,141 of JBBATZ010000078.1, read as the reverse complement.
CTGCTGGCGTTCGTGTTGTCACCGTTAGCACCGCTGCCGAAGGGTCAGCCCCTGCGGAGGAATGTCACGCGCGCCGCGCCGTAGACGCGCTCGTCCTCCGTGATCCAGCCGGGAGCGACAGGCGCGGGTTCGTCAGAGCCGGTTTCAGCGACGACCAGTGCATCCGGTGAGAGCCACAGCCCGGCTGCGAGCTGTTCCAGAGCAAGGGGGACGAGGCCCTGGGCGTAGGGCGGGTCCATGAAGACGAGATCGAAGGGGGCGCCCAAGCCGGCGGGCTTGAGGCCGAGATCCGTGGCTGAACGGCGATGGATGCGCGTGTTGCCGAACAGCTGGAAAGCCTCGACGTTGTCGCGGATGCAGCCACGGGCGGCAGCATCGGTTTCGACGAACAGGCAGAATGCGCCGCCCCTTGAGATGGCCTCGAAGCCAAGTGCGCCGGAGCCGGCGAAAGCGTCGATGATGCGTGCGCCTTCGAGGCCGGGGGCCCAGTCGGCATGGGCAAGCACGTTGAACAGGGACTCGCGGGCGCGATCCGATGTGGGGCGCGTGTTGCGTCCCTCCGGCGTGCGGATGGTGCGACCCTTCAATGTGCCAGCAATGATGCGCATCGCAGCAGCGTCTAGCATCCCGCGGCTGAAATGCTATGGGGCGGCATGGACGAGGCGTTCGACCTTGAAATGATGCGGCGCGCCATGGCGCTGGCCCAGGCGGCGGCGGATGCCGGCGAGGCGCCGATTGGCGCGCTTGTGGTCGACCCCGCGACGGGCGAGGTCGTGGCCGAGGCGCACAACCAGCCGATCGGCCTGCATGATCCCACGGCGCATGCCGAGGTACTGGCGTTGCGCGCGGCCGGGCAAGCGAAGGGCAATTACCGTCTTGGCGGGCTAACCCTTTATGTGACGCTTGAGCCGTGCGCGATGTGCGCTGGCGCGATCAGTCATGCGCGGATCGGCCGGGTGGTCTATGGCGCCTCGGATGAGAAAGGCGGGGCCGTTGCGCATGGTCCGCGCTTTTTCGAACAACCTACCTGCCATTCGCGTCCCGTGGTGACATCGGGCGTGTTGGCAGAGGAGTCCGCCGCGTTGCTGCGCAGCTTCTTTCGTGCGCGGCGCTAGGGCTTAGCGTCGGCCGGAATGCTGCCGCCGAACAGCGACTTGTATTGGGGGCGCATGTCTTCGCTGAAGACCGCCTGCGGGATGGTCAGCGTGTACGGGCCCTCGGCATACGAGCCGACGGTATAGGGGTCGTAGTACACGAACAGGCCGCCGAACTTGTCAGCGTCGGTGGAGGGCGCGAGCGCGATGCTGGCGTCTTCGATCTTCACATTGGCCTTCGGGCCAGCGCAGGTAATCGGTTCGTCGAAGATGGTTGCAGATTGGATCGCCTTCATCTTCGCCGCCTTGAGCCCTTCGCAGATCGCGATAGTGATCGCGGGAGACGGCGAGCGATCCGGTTGCAGCATCTTGGCCAGCGAGAGCTCCTCGCCGGTATCGGCACGGACGATCGTCGTGTCGGTGGCGCTCATGCCATGGGCGCCGCCGGTGAACTCGTAGTTCGTGCCGACGAGGCTCGCGATGCCGCCGGCCTTGGCGGTGTATTTCCATTCCTGCTGGACTTCCCACGACATCTCGACGGCGCCCTGTTTCTTCCGATCCTCGAAGTCAGCGCGTGCCTCAACTTTCTTCTTGTCGAGATAGGCTTGTGCATCCGCCTGCAGTTTCTTCACGATCGGATCGTCCGCATCGGCCTTGGGCATCATGGCGCTGAAGGTAAGCGACTCGTCGATGAAGCTAATTGAGCCATCCGGCGAGAGCGTGGCGGCGTCAGGCTGCATCGGTGTGAGCGGAGCGGGCGGCGTGACGAGCTCTAGTCCCGGCGCCATTTGCATGGTGGCGACAGGATCGGAGTCACCGGTCACGGCGGCCTTCTCAAGCGCTGTGTTGCCTTTCTGACCCGAGGTCAGGACTGCAGCGCCGCCGCCGGCGACGATCACTGCCGTCGCGATGCCGGCGATGACACCCATGTTCGAACGCTTGCGCTCTTCCGCCATGACGACTCCCGTATTCCGATCCCGGCGCAGTATCCGCTAGATTGGCGCTGCAATGAAGGCCCAGCCTGCGAGGAGCAGCAGGCCGGCTTCGCGGTTGGCCCTGAACAGCAGCAGCGCGCGCTGGCCGTTGGAGGGATCGAGGCGAATGGCCTGGAAAGCAAGGTGAAGCGCGAATGGCGCCGTCAGGGGCAGCGCGAGCCAGCCGCCTGCCATGTATCCGGCTGCGCCGGACAACGCCGCACATACGAGATAGATGATCGAGACAGCTGACTTGATCCGGCCGCCAAAGCGCCGCGCGGTGGAGCGAACACCGATCAGCGCGTCGTCCTCGCGATCCTGGATCGCGTAGATTGTGTCGTAACCCAACGTCCAGAGCACTAGGGCGGCGTAGAGCAGGCCGTCTGCCAGCGTGAGTTCGCCGCGCACGGCCGCCGGCGCGACGATAGCGCCCCAGTTGAAGGTCAAGCCGAGCCAGACCTGCGGCCACCATGTGATCCGCTTCATCAGCGGATAGAGCGCAACCATCGGGATCGAACCTAGCGCGACGAGCTTTGCGAAGTCCGGCAGGCAGAGCAGGACGGCGAGGCCGACGGCGCACTGGATCAGCAACCAGGCCCAGGCTTTTTTGAGGGATACCGCACCTGACGGCAGGGGACGCAGAGCTGTGCGCGCCACCTTCGCGTCGATGTCACGGTCCAAGATGTCGTTGTAGGTGCAGCCTGCGCCACGCATGGCGACCGCCCCGATCACGAACAAAAGCCCGAGCCAGCCATCCTCCGCCACAAGGCCATGTGGAATGCGCGCCAGCACAAGCCCGATCAGGCAGGGGAGCGCCAGCAGCCAAAATCCGGCGGGACGGTCATATCGCGAGAGTTGCAGGTAGGGTCTCGCGAAAGCCGGGGCGCGGCGGACCCAAGAACCGCGCACGGCATCGGCTGGAACTGGGGTGGCGTCGGCTGGGCTCACGGATGGTCCTTGGCATAAGAGTCGGGCCGATATAGCGCAAGGGCATGAGCGCGACACCCCGGTTGTACGTCGCCCCGGACCTCATTGAGGGCGGGGATCTGGTCCTTGATGGTGACCAGGCTCACTACCTTACGCGTGTTATGCGGCTGGGGGCGGGAGATCCGGTGCGGGTCTTTAATGGCAGACATGGCGAGTGGGATGCAACGCTGGGCACCAGCACGAAATCGACCGCGACACTCCAGCTTGGCGCTCGCGTGCGTGAACAGGCGGGCGTGCCGGATGTCTGGCTTTTGTTTGCGCCCTTGAAAAAAGCCCGGACGGATTTTGTGGTCGAGAAGGCCGTGGAACTTGGCGCGGCTGAGATTCGTCCCGTGCTGACCGAGCGCACGGATGCTGAGACCGTCAGGGTGGATCGCCTGCAGCGGCTGGCGATCGAGGCTGCGGAGCAGACGGAGCGGCTGGACGTCCCGCCCATACGTGACGCTGCGAAACTCATGCCTTTGCTGAGTGGCTGGGATGCCGGGCGGGTTCTGCTGTTTGCGGACGAGGCTGGCGACGACGCAGAGCGCCCCTGGGGCGGCGAGGTGGGTAGGGCGAGGCCGGCTGAAGAGGTACTTCGTTCGCTGCCCGACGGACCAGCCGCAATCCTGATCGGACCCGAGGGCGGGTTCTCTACTGCAGAACGCTCCCATCTTCGGAAGCAGGCATTTGTGCGTCCGGTGAGCCTAGGGCCTCGAATCCTGCGGGCGGAGACGGCGGCCCTGGCCGTTCTCGCGCTTTGGCAGTCGATCCGGGGCGATTGGCGTGGATAGGTGCGCTGATTGAGCGGATAGATTTCCTCCTCAATTCGAACATTTGACGGGTCACGCTGGCGTACCTATTCCCGCGTACCTATCTCGCTGGCGAGGGCCAGTTCCGGACGCAGCGCATGACCACACCTACTCGGGACGTTGACGAGGCCGCGCCGCGTATCGCTGGCAAGCGGGAGCTCGTCGAGCGTCTGGCGGGCGGCGCCAAGCCGAAGTCGGACTGGCGCATCGGCACCGAGCACGAGAAATTCGGCTTCATCGAAGGCACGCTGCGTCCTGTGCCGTATGACGGTGCGGCGTCGATCAAGGGCCTGCTTGAAGGGCTCGCGCGTGAATATGACTGGGCGCCGATCATCGAGGGCGGCCACATCATCGGGCTGAAGAAGGGACTGGCGAGCGTCAGCCTTGAGCCGGGTGGACAGTTTGAACTGTCGGGCGCGCCGCTCGACAACATCCATGAGACCTGCGTCGAGATCGGCGATCACTTGCGCGAGACACGCGCCATTTCGAAGCCAATGAACATCGACTTCCTCGGGCTCGGCTTCTCGCCGCTGTGGTCGCTCGACGAAACGCCGATGATGCCGAAGGGCCGCTACGGGATCATGAAGTCCTACATGGGCAAGGTCGGCCGCCTCGGGCGGGAGATGATGTTCCGGTCGTGCACGGTGCAGACCAATCTTGATTTCGGCTCCGAGGCCGACATGGTGAAAAAGCTGCGCGTCAGCCTCGCGCTGCAGCCCATCGCCACGGCCCTGTTCGCCAACTCGCCGTTTGCTGAGGGACGCACCAACGGCTTTCAGTCTTACCGCTCGCACGTGTGGACCGACACCGATCCTGACCGCTCCGGCATGCTGCCGTTCGCATTCGACGAAGGGTTCGGCTTTGAACAGTATGTCGACTATGCGCTCGACGTGCCGATGTACTTCGTGCGGCGCGAAGGGAAGTATATCGACGCTTCGGGTCTGTCGTTCCGCGACTTCATGGCGGGCGAGCTTCCGATCCTTCCAGGTGAATTGCCGGCGATGGATGATTTCGACGATCACCTGTCGACGATCTTTCCCGAGGTGCGGCTGAAGACCTTCCTTGAAATGCGGGGCACGGACGCGGGCGCGCATGAGGCGCTGTGTGCACTGTCTGCGTTCTGGGTTGGCATTCTCTATGACGACGTCGCTCTCGATGGCGCGTGGGAGCTGATGAAGGGCTTCAACGCGTTCGAACGTCAGGCGCTGCGATCCGCCGTTCCGATGCTGGGGCTGAGCGCGCCAATCCGCAACACGACGGCGCAGACGCTTGCCCGCGCGGCGGTGGAGCTAGCGGTTGGCGGCTTGAAGCGCAGGGCGCGGCTGAGTGCGTCCGGCAAGGACGAGGCGGTGTTCCTGACCGATCTGCAGGAGATCGCCGAAACGGGCGTTACGCCGGCCCTTCGCCTGCTCGCCAAGTATCATGGGCCGTGGAAGCGCGACATTACGCGCGCCTTTGCCGAAACACGGGTCTAGGCGGGCTCGGCGCCTTCATTCATCGCATTAGGCACAAACTTGCGCGCTTCCGGTGATTCCGGGGGTTGAGGATGTTCGTTGCACGTGTTGATCATCGTCCATACCCGTTAGGGGATCTGGCCCGCAAAGGGCAATTGGGCGAGGACTGCATGGATATCGTTGTCTTGGTCGGCATCGTGATCACCTTGATCACGGGGGTTCCGGTCATCCTCCAGTTGCGCAAGCAGCCCAAGGGCCTTCACATCATATTCTTCACCGAGATGTGGGAGCGGTTCTCCTATTACGGGATGCGGACCATCCTGTTCGTCTACATGACGCAGCACTTCCTGTTTTCGGATGAAGCGGCCGGCGGGCAGTACGGCGCCTACACCTCGCTGGTCTACCTGCTGCCGTTGATCGGCGGCATGCTGGCTGACCGCTATCTCGGTACGACGAAGGCGGTGGCCTTCGGCGCCCTGTTGCTGGTGGCAGGTCACCTTACCATGGCGATCGAGCAGGAGCCGGCGCGCAACGTGATGGTCTATGATGGCCAGCGCTATGACATCGCGGCCGAGGGCCGGCAGGACAAACGGCAGGCCTGGGTTGTGGTCGATGGCCAGCGCTACGAGTTCGGCCCCGCCGAGGGTGGCGGCATGCAGATCAAGGACTATGCGGGAACGGACAGGTTGCCGAGCATCCTGCCGAAGGACGATCCGGCGACGCCGGCAGTCGATGGTTATCAAATGCTCGTGGAGGGTCAGCAGCCCTTCTATATGAGCGCTTTCTTCCTCGCGCTGTCGCTGATCATCATGGGCGTTGGCTTCCTGAAGGCGAACCTTGCGACGCAGGTGGGCCAACTTTACACTAAAGACGATCCGCGCCGCGATGGCGGGTTCTCGCTTTACTATTACGGGATCAACCTCGGCGCCTTCTGGGCGCAGGTCCTGTGCGCGCTCGTCGGCGCGCAGGTGGGCTGGTGGGCTGGATTCGGGCTCGCCGGTCTCGGAATGCTGCTTGGCTGGCTCGTGTTCGTGCGCCGCCGCATGCTGTTCTTCACACCCGGTCCGGCGCAACTGCCGGCGGAGCTTGGACTGCCGCCCAATCCGGAGCTGCTCAGGAAGCCCATCCTCGGGCCGATCAATCGTGAGTGGCTAATCTATATCTGCGGCTTGCTCGCCGTCGGCGTGATCTTCCTGCTCGTGCAGCAGGAGCCGATCGTGAACATGGCGCTGTCGATCGCGTCGGTCGCGATGCTGGTGTTTTTTGTGTACTACATGATCACAAGGGCGACGTTGGCGGAGACCGGCAAGCTGATCCTTGCGCTCATTCTTGTGCTGGCGTCGGTCGTGTTCTTCACACTGTTCGAGATGGGCGGCTCGGCGCTGTCCCAGTTCTCCGAGCGCTCGTCGCAGCTCTGCATAGCGGGGCAATGCGTCAGCTCGGGTCAGACGCAGAGCTTCAACGGCGCGTTCATCCTGATCTTTGCGCCGATCTTTGCGGCGATGTGGACGTGGCTGGGACGGAAGAAGAAGGATCCGGGTGATGCCTTCAAGTTTGCGCTCGGCCTCATCCAGGTCGGCGCAGGCTTCCTCGTGCTGGTGTGGGGCGTGCAGTACGCCGATGCAGAGTTCAAGGTTCCGCTGGTCTTCCTGATCCTGTTGTACCTGCTTCACACGACAGGCGAGTTGTTCCTGTCGCCAGTTGGGTTGTCGGCGATGACCAAGCTGACGCCGGCCCCGATCGCGGCGACGATGATGGCTACCTGGTATCTCGGCTCCTCGATTGCGCAGGCGGTGCAGGCGCAGATCACGAAGCTGACGGCGCAGGAGACGATTGGCGGGCAGGTGCTCGATCCGGGGCTGGCGCTGAAGACGTATGCCGAAGTGTTCACAAATGTTGGGCTGTGGGGCATCGGTATCGGTGTGGCGCTGGGGATCGCGAGCCCGTTCCTCAACAAGCTTGCGCATCTCAAGGACAAGCCAAAGGACGCGCCGCAAGCGGCGGAGTAGGGCGCGTTCTTTCGTTCGGACCGGCTGCGCGGTCCGGGATGCTGTAGCTCCCCCCTACGCCAGAGGCTTCGGGAGGCGGGTGTGTCTCCGAAACGATGGAGGGCCCGGGGACGCGGGATGCCCCGCTTGAGTTGGCTGCACCGATTGCTCGGAGCTACAGGTAGAGAAGGAAGGTACGCGGATCCCGCGTCCCCGACAGATGTTATCCGGCCGCGGGGGCACGACGGGGTGTTTCAACCGCCCGGGCCCTATTGTCGCCGCCGGCGTGCAGGTCGCGGATGTTCAGCCGCAATCCCTAGATCACTGCCGCACTTCGCCGTTGGGCTGCACGCACGGGCTCTTCACGCTCATCTGTGTCCGATCCCGCGCCGTTGAACAGTGATCAGCTGCCCTCCTGCGAGATGGATGAGCGGAGTATCGCACGGGGCTGCGGGTGTGGGATCGAGACAACGGAGATTATGTCTGTAATCCAACACAACGCGTTGAGACTGCTGACGTCAGGTCTCAAAACGCGTTCGCAGAACCGGCCGATCTAAATGTGGCGAAGGCGGACTTCGAACCTCGCCACAGTTGGCATTCTCGGGCTTGTCCAAAGAATACCGGTTGACGGCTTTGCGGGGGGAACGGGCTGTTCCACACAGCAGACAATCACAACTCTCGGAACAAGACCGAGGGTGACGCCATAGAGGGCTGAGATATGTTGGAGAGGTCGCGCCGCTGACGCGTCGCATTGCCGGGGGGCACCGGCGGTCAGGAGCTTACCCTCCCGCGCCGCCGACGGTGATCTTGTCGATGCGGAGCGAGGGTTGGCCAACGCCGACGGGAACGGACTGGCCAGCCTTGCCGCAGGTGCCGACGCCATCGTCCATGGCGAAGTCGTTGCCGACCATGGAGATGTTGTTCATCACCGTGGGGCCATGGCCGATGAGGGTGGCGTTCTTCACGGGCGGGCCAACTTTGCCGTCCTCGACGAGGTAGGCCTCGGTGCACTGGAAGACGAACTGGCCGTTTGTGATGTCGACCTGGCCGCCGCCGAAATCGACAGCCCATATTCCGCGTTTGATCGAGCGGACGATCTCTTCAGGATCGTGCGTGCCGCCTGTCATGAAGGTGTTGGTCATGCGGGGCATTGGCGTCGAGGCGTAGTTCTCGCGACGGCCATTGCCGGTTGCGGGCACGCCCATCAGGCGCGAGTTCATGCGGTCCTGCATGTAGCCGACGAGCACGCCGTCTTCGACAAGAACGGTGCGTTGAGTCTGCGTGCCTTCGTCGTCGAAGGACAGCGAGCCGCGACGGTTGGCGATCGTACCGTCGTCGACGATGGTGACGCCCTTGGCCATCACCTGCTCGCCGATCTTGCCGGAGTAGACTGATGAGCCCTTGCGGTTGAAGTCACCTTCGAGGCCGTGACCCACTGCTTCGTGCAGAAGCACGCCGGTCCAGCCCGGCCCGAGTGCGACTTCCATTTCGCCGGCAGGGGCAGGGATGGCTTCGAGGTTGATCTCTGCCTTGCGCAGCGCGCGTTCAGCGAGCGCTTTCCACCGATCGGGCTGAATCCATTCTTCATAGGACGCGCGGCCGCCAGCGCCGGCTGAGCCGGTCTCGCGACGACCGTCCTTCTCGAGGGTGACGGCAATGTTGATCCGCACAAGCGGACGCGCCTCGGCGACCCTGGCGCCGCCGGCGCGGATGATTTCGACCGATGTGCGCGACCCAGCAAGCGAGGCGGAGACCTGCACGACGCGCGGGTCCCGGGCGCGGGACCACGCATCAATCTCTGCGAGCAATCCGGTCTTGGTGACGAAGTCGGGGGAGGCGGTGGGGTCGACGTCTGCGTAGAGGCGGCGGTTCACCGGCGTGGGGCCGATAGCCAGAGTTCCCGGACGCCCGCGCTTCGCCGCCGAAGCGGAGGTGGCGGCGCGGCGGAGGGAGGCTTCGGAGATTTCGCTGGCGTGGGCGTAACCGGTGGTTTCGCCCGAAACGACCCGCAGGCCGAAGCCCTGGCCGCTGTCATAGGAGGCTGACTTCAGGCGGCCGTCGTCGAACAGGAAACTCTCAGAACGGACAGATTCCAGGTAGATTTCGCCGTCCTCAGCCCCATCCAGCGCCTCATCGAGAATACCGGCGGCTTTCGAAACGCTGATGCCGGCGTCTTCGATCAGGCTGCGGTCCGACATGGCTTGCCTCGTTCAATGCGGTGATGGTGCGCACCGAAGATAGGGTGCGGCGGCCGTCAATTACAACGCAAAGCCTGCCGTTGACGTAAGTATACTGCGTCAGCTTGCTGTGGCGGGAACCACGGTGAAACGCGAGATCTGGTCAGACGCCAGCTTGAAATCCGGCTTCATCGTGAGGGCGGTGCGGAAATCTTCGTAGGCGGCCTGCAGGTCGCCCAGTTTTTCATGCGTCAGGCCTCGGTTGTAGAAGCCGATCACCCGCGCCTCCTCCGAGGTGGTTCCGACGCCTTCGTTCAGAGCGTCAAGCGCCTCGCCATAGCGTTTGAGGTTGTAGAGTGCCGCGCCGAGATTGACCTTCGCCTCTTTCAGTTCGGGCATCATGCTGATGCTCCGCTGGTAATCCCACAGGGCGCGTGTGTTGTTACCGTTGCGCATATGGAGGATGCCGCGGTTGGTGTAGGTCGCAGCCTTGTCCCTGCGGCGTAGCGTCTCCCCGGTGATCGCCCGATCGCAAATCTCGATACCTTGCTGCAGCGCGATTTGGCCCGTCTCAGCGGCCTCGAAACAGGCCTGCGCGAGGCCGCCGCCGATCACCGTAACGGCCCCCTGAGCGGAGGCGGCGCCATAGCCTGCTGCGACAGCGATGCAGGCCGAAATCATCAATCGAAACCGGGTTCTCATCTTCCCAACTCCTTGAGCCTCTGTTAGCGACCACACGCTTATCAAATTCGAATCGGCCGTACTGCGACACTATGCACATGGCAGTGCGAAACGGAGTGGTAGCGATGGGCAGCATATCACGTTAAAGCCCGGCTTTCACGCATCTGCTGGAGGATGTGGACAAAATGCTGAGACAGACCTTCAAAGTCTTCGCGCTCGGCGCGGCAAGCCTACTGGCTGCCGGGTCTGCGTGGGCTGTGCCCACGCCTGGCGGGATCGATTTCCAGACGCCCATCACAGAGACTGCAAAGAAGGTTCATGCCTTCCACAGTGAGGTTCTCTGGATCATCACCGTCATCGTTGCGGTCGTCACCGCGCTGCTGATCTGGGTCATGGTTCGCTATAACAAGAAGGCGAACCCGGTTCCGAAGAAGTTCAGCCACAACACCCTGGTCGAAATCGTGTGGACCGTGGTCCCCGTGCTGATTCTCGTTTGGATCGCCAAGGGCTCGTTCCCGCTGCTTTATGAACAGGACGTCGCCTTCAATGGCGAGCAGGTCGCCGAGGCGGATGTCGTGGACATCAAGGTCTACGGCAACATGTGGTACTGGGACTACACGTACAATCAGAACACGGACAAAGAGTTCGTCGTCGAGAGCCGTATGCTGAAGACCGGCGATGCTGATCGTCCGCTTGTGCCGGCGCGTGGCGACATGGCGCAGCTCTCGGTCGACCATCCGATGGTTGTTCCGGTCAACCGCTTTGTCCGTCTCAAGATCACGGCGCGCGATGTGATCCATTCCTGGGCGATGCCGCAGTTCACGCTGAAGGTCGACGCCGTACCGGGCCGCTTGAACCAGCTCTGGTTCAACGTACCGGCTCCGGGCATCTACTATGGCCAGTGCTCGGAACTTTGCGGCAAGGATCACTCGAACATGCCGATCGAGCTCTGGGCCCTGCCGCAGGCGCAATACGACGCCTGGCAGGGCGCGGCGCAAGCCGATCCCGCCCAGGGCGGACGCGATTATCTAGATAGCCTGCCGCGCCCGGGCGCGACGACGCAAGTCGCTTCGGCGCAATAGGATCAGGGAGCCGTTTGATGTCGAGCGATGCCAAACACGCAGCTCATGATCACGGGCACGACCACGCCCATGATCACGCGCATGACGATCACCACCACGATCCGAAGTGGTACAGCCCCGCGCGGTGGCTGTTCTCGACCAACCACAAGGACATCGGGACACTCTATCTCGTTTTCGCGATGATCGCGGGCGTGGTCGGCTTCGTGTTCTCGGGCTTCATGCGCGCGGAGCTGGCCGAGCCGGGCCTGCAGCTGTTCAACGGAACAGCTTTTGGCGGCTTCTTCGGCACCGAGCACAATTACAACGTCATCACCACGATGCACGGCCTGATCATGATCTTCTTCATGGTCATGCCCGCCCTGATCGGCGGCTTCGGAAACTGGTTCGTACCGCTCATGATCGGTGCGCCGGACATGGCGATGCCGCGCATGAACAACATCTCGTTCTGGCTCGTGCCCGTCTCGTTCTTCCTGCTGATCCTGTCGATGTTCGTGCCGGGACCGGCGGGTAACAACGGCTTCGGTGGCGGCTGGGTTCTGTATCCGCCTCTGTCGAGCACGACGGGTCACCCGGGTCTGGCAATGGACCTGGTGATCTTCTCGCTTCACCTCGCGGGCATGTCCTCGATCCTCGGCGCAATCAATTTCATCGTGACGATCCTGAACATGCGCGCGCCGGGCATGACGCTGCACAAGATGCCGCTGTTCGCTTGGTCAGTGCTGGTCACTGCCTTCCTGCTGGTTCTTGCTCTGCCGGTTCTCGCAGGGGCGCTGACCATGCTGCTGACTGACCGGAATTTCGGCTCGAAATTCTTCGAAGTCTCGGGTGGCGGCGACCCGATCATGTTCCAGCACCTGTTCTGGTTCTTCGGTCACCCCGAAGTCTACATCATGATCCTGCCGGGCTTCGGCAT
>JBBATZ010000077.1:0-14788 GCA_040398425.1 Hyphomonadaceae bacterium | reverse complement strand
ACTGGGAATCTAATGAGGCCAGCTGATGCGATACGCGGGTACAGGATGATCTAGGTTCAAGCCAGAATGGAACTATGACGGTTGATCTGCAGCAGTTCTTGCTCGCGCGGTCGGCGTGCTTGCGGCGGAAGCGCCGCATCTTCGGCTCAGGGATGAATGCGTTGGATGTGCTGGCCGACCTGTGGATGAAATGATCGAGGACAGAAACAAGACTGGTGCAATGAATGTCACGCCGATCTCGCCATACGCCCCCACCGCTTAATCATCCTGACCTGTTCGCCCTCCCTCCGTTTGTCGCGAGGTACGAACCAACCTCCTTCAGGTGTGAGGTCGAGCCGCACGAGAACAACAAGCTGATAGTCTCGGAGCCTGACCCGAAGCCGCAGAAGCAACCACTGCCAGGCACGCTCGTAGGCCGGTATGAGCGCCGGCCATCGCGCGAAACGCAAAACTTTCCGGTACACTTGCTTGACGTTCGGGCCGCCGCCGCGTGGCTCGGCTTGTCGAAGTCGACGCTCGACAAGATGCGTTGCTATGGGGTTGGGCCTCGGTTTATCCGCGCAACTGGCCGCGCCGTTCGCTACGATCCAGCCGATCTCGCCGCGTTTGCAGAAGGCAGGCGCCAATCGCGAACTAGCGATGAAGTACCAGCCTAGTCTTGGCTAGACAGATTTGCTGAGCAGGGCGTGGAGATTCTCAGGCCGAAGCTGGGTGTAGCGCTTCAACATTTTCCAATCCTTGTGGCCCGTCACCAGCGGGACCTGTTCGATGGTGAGGCCAGCTTCGAACAGTCGGCTGGTACCCTCGTGCCGAAGGTCGTGGAAGTGTAGGTTCTCGATCTTGAGCTCCTGGCAGGTCCGCCGGAAGTTTGTGCCGACGGACCTCCCGTTGTAAGGGAAGCAGCGCCCGACGTTTCCTCCAATGCGATGGCGTTGCTGTTCGAGGATCTGGTAGGCGTCGTATCCCGTCGCCGCCAGCAACGGCACACGCTGGTCGTTGCCATCCTTGTTGCGTGGGTCCTTGCGGTTTTCGACGAGGATCGTGCGCGTCTTGGGATCCAGATGCCGCCATTCGATGCGAACGATTTCGTCGAGGCGCATGGCGGTGGCGATCGCGAACTGTGTGATCGCCGTCATTGGCATTGTGTTGCGGGTATTGGCGTCAAATTCAGTGAAAAGAGTCTTGAGTTCATCTTCGGTGGGACGGCGATCCCGCTCTTGGCCACGGCCGATTGCGCCCATCCGACGAAGTGCGACGCGCGCAAGCCGCACGGCATCCGAATTGACCTGCAGGCCATGTAGCGCTGCTGCATGGGTCAGCACTGTGCCAATGAACGAAATGTCGATTGCCAGCGTTGCCGGACCAGCGCCGGCCTTCACGCGGTCTCGGCCGTACTGGATGAGACGATCCCGGGTCAGATCTGCGATGGTTTCCGATCCAAGTTCGGCCTCCAGCCGCCGCAGGACGGCTTCCTTCGACCGACGCAGAGGCTTGCCGTAGGTCGCAAGGTCATCCATGTGCCGGTTGATGAGTGAAGCGAACGAGTCCTTTGTGGTGATGCGCGAGGCCAGCGGATCGACGTCCCGGTCGATCGCGCGTTCGATGTCCCGCGCCCAAGCTTCACCGTCAGCCTTCATGCGGAATGTCTTGTTCCACGATTTCCGGCCGCGCCTGACCTGGACCCGCCAGGCTCTCTTGCGCTTGTCGATTGAAGCCACCTGTCACACTCCCCGACTACCCAATCCGTGTCACGCTGGGGTCACACTCAAAACGGAAACACCCGGAAACGGGAGGAACCATGAGAGAACATTGTGACACGGTCACACGGTCTAATGCCCTGATGTTCCGATATTTTCGATGAAAAATCAATCGCATAGGTTCTGCGTCGCGCCTATGATGGATTGGACCGACCGGAATTGCCGGGCGTTCCATCGGCATCTGTCGCGGCATGCGCTGCTCTATACGGAGATGGTCACGGCGGATGCGATCCTCCATGGGGATATGGAGCGATTGCTCGGATACGACCAGATCGAGCATCCCGTCGCGCTGCAGCTTGGCGGGTCGGAGCCGGCCAAGCTGGCGCACGCCGCGCGCATTGGCGCCGAGTTCGGCTATCGTGAGATCAACCTCAATGTCGGCTGTCCGTCCGAGCGCGTGCAGTCCGGCGCGTTCGGCGCGTGCCTGATGCGCGAGCCTGATCTTGTCGCCGAGTGCCTCTCCGCCATGCGCGAAGTTGTGTCTGTGCCCGTCACCGTCAAACATCGCCTCGGCGTCGATGATGACGATCCGCGCGATCGTCTCTTCTCCTTCGTCGAGACGCAGGCGAAGGCCGGGACGACAATTTTCATCGTTCACGCCCGCAAGGCGTGGCTGAAGGGGCTGTCACCGAAAGAGAACCGCGAGATACCCGAACTCGACTACCAGATCGTCGCCGAACTGAAGCGCACGTGCCCCGATCTCGAGATCATCCTCAATGGCGGCATCGCCGATCTCGCCACGGCCGAGCGCGAGCTGTCACGTGTGGATGGCGTCATGCTCGGCCGCGCCGCTTATCACGAGCCCGCCCTGCTGCTGGAAGTCGACAGCCGCATTTTCGGCGATTCGACGCCGGCAAGATCTGCGGACCAGGCCGCGCTCGACTTCCGCCCGTGGATCATCAAGCGGCTGGAGCAGGGCACCAGACTGCATTCCATCACACGCCACATGCTCGGCCTGTTCGCCGGCCGCCCCGGCGCGCGCCAGTGGCGTCGCGTCCTGTCAGAGAAAGCGCCAGGCGGACGCGGCGTCGGTGCGATCGCTGCTTATGATGAGGCGCTTGCAGCCGTGACCAAACGAGCCGAACCATTTGCGGATGGTTAGTCCAGTGGCGTGGGCAATTGTGAGTGGTTTTCTAGTGGCGCTTGCAGCGTGTGGCAACGCGCCCTCCAGTTCGCCGCTGCCTGCCGCCGCGACCGAAGAGCCGTGCGTATCCGAAGGGGTGAGCATACAGATCGAGCATGGCCAGATATTCTGGAACGGCGAAGTTATCGATGAGCCCGAAGTCGCCAGGCGCTCAGCGGCCCACTGGTGTGGCGAGCGACCCTACGCGATTAGAACTGATCAGGCGCTTCCGGCTCCAGATGATCACGCTTCGATAGCGCTTTCGATACGAGTAGGCCAGTTGATCGGCACCAAGCAGGCAAAGCTCGCGAACACGCTGAAAAGGCGGGTAGACGGAAGCTACTGAGAAGTCAGCCTACTGATGAATGACGATCGCGTTCGGCGTCACATCCCAGCCTTCGAGGCGGTTTAGGAAGCTCATCCCGAGCAGCGAGTATTCGAGGCCTTCCTCCAGAACGACAGCCTGCACATTCTGCAGCATGACGCCGTCGATCTCGATCTTGTCGATCAACACGGTGCCCGCCTTAACGCGACCCGCCGCAGTCCGCACATCGACGCCGCGCACCAGCTTGTCGGTGTTGACGCCGATCTTGCGCGCGTCGCGCCGCGTCAGCGAGATCATGGTCGCGCCGGTGTCGACCAGGAATTTCACCGTCGCCCCGTTCACGCGCGCCGTGGCCCAGTAGTGCCCATCGCCTTCCTTGCGGAGGGAGGCGCTGCGGATCTGGTGCGGGGTTATCTTGGTGTATTCCGGCTCGGCGTCGGTCACGACAGCCGGCTTCACGTCCAGCCCATCGTCTACGGTGCCGCGCAGCGCCACCACCCCAAGTGCGGCGGCAGCGAACAGCGCGATCGCTGGAAAAAGGGCCCTTCTCAAGCGACCGACTCCCCGGTGGATGGCAGACGCAGCGACATGATAGCAGACAATTTGCTGCGGAAGAACAAACGCTCAACAGCGCGTTTCGGGTTCAACCCAGCTTGCCGGACGCCTTGAGCGCGTCGATCCGGGCGGGCAGGGCGGCCATAACCAGCTCCCGCTCGCCGTCGCTGAACCTCGCCCAGCGCGCGATTTCTCCAAGATTCCGGCCGCATCCGAGGCAGTGGCCCGACTGACCGTCGACCACGCAGACCTTCACGCAGGGGGTTTTGATCGGTACGTGCATCTGGAACTTATAACCCGGCCTCCGCTCAATTTGTACCCTACCGTAGCGGCAATAGGACCTCGCGTCTTTGGGCAAAACCGCTTGACGAACTTTACGTAAACAGGTGCAACCAAGTCAAAATCCGTCGCCAGACTCACCCTTACGTAATATCACTCATAGCAGCCGGAGCCAGCCATGGACGTCCAGTTCTCGCCCGAAGAGATCGCCTTCCGCCAGGAAGTCCGCACCTTCCTCGAGAACGAGTACCCTGCCGAGCTCCGAGGCAAGTATTCGCGTGACGAGTATTCCAAGGAGGACTTCCTCCTCTGGCAGCGCACCCTGTTCAAGCGCGGCTGGGGCGCCCCTGCCTGGCCGAAGAAACATGGCGGCACCGGCTGGAACGCGACCCAGCGCTACATCTTCCAGGAAGAATGCGCCCGCGCTGAAACGCTCCCCATCCCGCCCTTCGGCATGGCCATGCTCGCGCCGGTGCTGATGGCCTTCGCTTCGGAAGAGCAGAAGGCGCACTACCTGCCGCGCATCATCGAGGGTAAGGATTTCTGGTGCCAGGGATACTCCGAACCCGGCGCCGGCTCCGACCTCGCCTCGCTGAAAACCAAGGCCGAGCGCGTCGGCGATCACTACATCATCAACGGCCAGAAAACCTGGACCACGCTCGGTCACTTCGCCGACTGGATCTTCGTGCTCTGCCGCACCGACCCAACCGCGAAGAAACCGCAGGAAGGCATCTCCTTCATCCTCGTTGACATGAAGACGCCCGGCGTCGAAGTCCGTCCGATCATCACCATGGATGGCGGCCATGAGGTCAACGAGACCTGGTTCACCGACGTGAAAGTCCCCGTTGCCAACCTCGTCGGCGAGGAAAATGAGGGCTGGACCTACGCCAAATACCTGCTCGCCCACGAGCGCACCGGCATCGCCGGCGTCGCCCGCTCCAAGAAGGGCATCGAGCGCCTGCGCGAGATCGCCTCCGTCGAACTCGACCAGGGTCAGCCGATCATCCGCAACTCGGATTTCGCCCGCAAGATTTCCGAACTCGAGATCGATCTCTCTGCGCTGGAATACACTGAGCTGCGCACGCTCGCCCGCGAAAGCCGCGGCGAGGGCCCGGGGCCGGAATCCTCGATCCTCAAGATCAAGGGTACCGAGATCCAGCAGCGCATCACCGAACTGACTCTCGAAGCCGTCGGCGTCTACGGCGCGCCGTACTTCCGCGGCTTCCCGCAGGATGGCGACAACCAGCATCCGATCGGGCCGGACTATGCGCACCTGACCGCGCCGTCCTACGCCAACATGCGCAAGACCTCGATCTATGGCGGCTCAAACGAGATCCAGCACAACATCATCGCCAAGATGGTGCTGGGGCTCTGATATGCGCCTTAGTCTGACCCGTGCTAACGTCCAGACGAGTTAGCTCCCGCTAGAGGGGCATACCGGGAGATGGATATGACAGCTGCGCGCGTCGGCAATTTCGCCATCTGGCTGGTGATCATGCTGCTGTCGGTCGGGGTAGGGGGCTACGCGCTCTATCTCACCGCCACAGGCTTCACCCATCTTGGCCTGACCAATCCGATGTTCGATCCGTGGGGGCTCCGCCTCCACATCGCCGCCTCGGGCGTAGCGATGCTCCTCGGCGCCTTCCAGTTCTTCAAGCCGCTGCGTCGCAACGCGCCGACGCTGCATCGCTGGATGGGCTGGGTCTACATCGTCGCCTGCGTCGTGGGCGGCCTCGCTGGCGGCTCTATCGCGCTTTCCTCGACGGCCGGCCCCATCGCCGGTTGGGGCTTTTTCTTGCTCGCCGTCTTCTGGGTGCCGTTTACACTACTCGCCATGTTCGCGGCCATGCGGAAGGATTTCGTGGCCCACGAACGCTGGATGATCCGTTCCTTCGCGCTCACCTTTGGCGCCGTCACGCTGCGCATCTACCTGCCGCTCGCCATCATCCAGAACCAGGGCGACTTCCCGCTCGACGCCTACCGCATCATCGCCTGGGCCGCCTGGGTGCCGAACCTCATCGTCGCCGAGCTTTTCATTGCGACGCTAAGCAAACCCAAGCGACCCAAGGTCGCTCCCACGCCAACACCCGCCTGAACAGTTGCACGACCCCGAAATCGCGTCCTAGAAGGGTCGCAAGGAGTACTTCCATGGATTTCAACTTCACCTCCGAGCAAGACCAGCTGCGCGACACCGTCGCCCGTCTCGTCCGCCAGCAGTATGACTTCGACACGCGCCGCAAGGTCGCCAAGTCCGAAGCCGGCTGGCGTCCGGAAATGTGGTCGCAGTTTGCTGAGCTCGGCCTGCTCGGCGCGTCCTTCTCCGAAGAGGACGGCGGCTTCGGCGGCGGAGCCATCGAGGCGATGATCATCTCGGAAGAATTCGGCAAGGGCCTCGTGATCGAGCCCTACCTGCAGACCGTCATCATCGGCGGCAACTTCCTGCGCCATGGCGGCACGGCCGCGCAGAAGGAAGAACACATCGCTGGCCTCGTCGGCGGCGAGACGATCTTCGCCTTCGCCTATTCCGAACCGAAATCCCGCTTCGACCTCAATGACGTCTCGACCACCGCGAAGAAAGACGGCGCCGGCTTCGTGCTCAACGGCCACAAGGCCGTCGTCATCGGCGCGCCGTTCGCGACCCACCTCATCGTCACTGCCCGTACCTCGGGCAGCCAGCGCGATACATCGGGCATCACCGTCTTCGTCGTGCCGAAATCCGCCAAGGGCATCACCACGCGCGACTACCCGACCGTCGATGGCCTCCGCGCTTCCGAAGTCTATTTCGAGAACGTCTCTGTCGGCGCTGATACTGTCATCGGCGCTGTCGATGGAGGCCTGCCGCTGATCGAGAAGACGGTCGACCACGCGATCGCATCGCTCTGCGCCGAAGCCGTCGGCTGCTTCAAGGTCCTCAACGAAGCGACGATCAGCTATGCGAAACAGCGCAAGCAGTTTGGTCAGCCCATCGCCAACTTCCAGGTCCTGCAGCACCGCATGGTCGATATGTTCATGGCGGCCGAGCAGGCCACGTCGATGACCTACATGGTCACGCTGAAGCTCGACGAAGCCGACAAGGCCCGCAAGCTCGCCGCCTCCGGCGCGAAAGTGCAGATCGGCAAGGCCGGCAAGCTCATCAGCCAGGATGCGGTGCAGATCCACGGCGGCATGGGCATGACCGACGAACTCAATGTCGGCCACTTCTTCAAGCGCGTAACGATGATCGAAAGCCAGTTCGGCAACACCGACTGGCACCTCCGTCGTTATACGGAGCTGTCGAACGGGTAGAGGACGGCGCCCAAGGGGGGCGCAGATCAGGCGGCGATTATTCGCAGCGCTCATTGGTGCCTTGCTCGGCGTGTTGCTGCTCTTTGAGTGGGCGGCCGATGCGTGACCGTCCTTCTTTGTCGTTGAGAACCGTCTCGCTGCCGCGGAATGCCGGTTCGACTTTGACGGTGAGGAGGTCTGGTCTTTTTCCGTGGCGGCTGGCGGAACAGCGCAAAAATTCTTTCCCTTCGGCCCGCCACGCGATTGGCACTGGCGGTGCGAAACGCCTGCCGGGGTTGCCACCGGCAGCACTGGAGGCTGCGGCAACTTTAGTCGCGACCGGCGTCGGCGCGAGACCCTTCGACCCAATCGGGTAGACGCCTCAGGCGACACCTTCGCCGTCGTGTGCTGATTACACTCAACGCCCTTCGACCCTGAGGTAGCCTCACGAAGAGCAGCTGTGAAGTTGCGCGCGTTGACCCACATGGGCGGGGTTCACTTCACCGGCGGATAATGCGGCGGCGGATTGCGCGCCCCCTCCCGACGAGGACGCGTCTCGGGCGTGTTGCCCGCGCTCACATCTTTCGGATTCGGATGCTCCGCCGAACTCACTGGCGTCTCGTTCGACGACTTGGCGCTACCGCCAAGTTCGCGGGCAGGCTTGTGACCACGGCCTGAAGCATTGGGCATGCGTGTCCAACGTGTCTGCCATCAGCCAGTTCCCCCGCCTCCGGTCCGCAGGCCGATCACCCGGCAGCGCGACGCGTCAGCGGAACGCACCCTCCGGAGTCATACTCGTGTGAGTGCAGCGCATCCCGAGAATATCGGTTGTCACCGCGTTGCAATTCCACCGTCCCTCACTGTCATTCCGGAGGCGCGCAAGCCCGGCGAAGGATGTACCGCATCTCCAGCCGCTCATCCCGACGAACGTCGGGATCCACGAACGGTCCTGCCGCGCGCGCAAGGTTGAAGCTGCAAGCCGGGACAAGGTTTGCCCTCTGCCCTGGATCCCGACGTTCGTCGGGATGAGCGGGATTTTCCCAAGTCGCCCCAGACTTATCCGCCGAATCTGCACACACGCATTTTGGATCGACTCCAGCAATTCCAACGGCTTGCGTCGAAAACCGCCCTGAACATCGTTCTCTCAATCCTGCACTTTGGATTCCGTGGGATACTCCCTTCATCCATCTCGCAGGAGGGCAGTTGCGCAACTGTTCAACGGCGCGGGATCGGACACAGATGAGCGTGAAAGCCCGTGTGAGCCGAAGAGGAGCCAGGGACCAGACTTACGGAGCCCTGGCAAACACGGGAGTGCTCGAGGGATTGCGGCTGAACATCCGCGACCTGCACGCCGGCGGCGAGAATAGGGTCCAGGCGGTTGAAACACCCCACTGCCCCCCCGTGGCCGGGTAACATCTGTCGGGGACGCGGGATCCGCGAACCTTCTTCTCCCACCGGTAGATCGCTTCGGCGATTGCCAAATTCACGCGGGGCATCCCGCGTCCCCGGGCCCTCCATCGTTACGGAGACCCACCCGCCTCCCGAAGCCTCTGGCGTAGGGAGGGGGCCACAGCATCCCGGACGGCGCACGACGGTCCCGCAGAGAGCGCATGCCTGTAGGGTGCATTGAGCGAAGTGAAATGCACCATCGCGCCGGGCCAAGCAAAAGGTGGATATCGCTCCGCTCAATCCACCCTACGGCCAACGATCCTCACCAACCCGTCAGCCGGCCACAGATGACATCCCCTCATTTGCCCGCTAATCCCTCCGCCAACGATAAACCGGCAGGAAACCGCTCATGATCACGCTCGAGAAAAAAGGCCCTATTGCGATCCTGACGCTGAACCGTCCGGACGCCATGAATGCGCTGGGCGAGCCGGGCGATGGCGATGCCGTGCGCGACGCCTGCGCGCAGATCAACAAGGACCACACGCTCCGTTGCGCCATCCTTACCGGCGCGGGCAAGGGCTTTTCGGCCGGCGGCAACGTCAAGGCGATGCGTGACCGCGTCGGCTCCTTCGCCGGCAACCCGGCCGAAGTGCGCGACAACTACAAGACCGGCGTCCACCAGATCGTGCGCTCTCTCTACAATCTCGAAATCCCGCTGATCGCGGCCGTCAATGGCGCGGCCGTTGGTCTCGGTTGCGACGTCGCCTGCATGGCCGACATCCGCATCTCGTCTGACAACGCGAAGTATGGCGTTACCTTCCTCAAGCTCGGCCTCATCCCCGGCGATGGCGGCGCCTGGCTGCTGCCCCGCGTCATCGGCATGAGCCGCGCCTGCGAACTCCTGTTCACCGGCAACCTGATCGACGCCAAGACGGCGCTCGAATGGGGCCTCGTCTCGAAAGTCGTGCCCGGCGACCAGCTGATGACCGAAGCCATGGCGCTCGCAAACTCTATCGCGAAACAGCCGCCGCAATCCCTCCGCGTTGCGAAACAACTGCTCCGTCACGGCACGCAGGCGAACTACGACACGATCATGGAAATGTCCGCCGCCGCGCAGGGCCTTATGCACCACACCAAGGACCACGAAGAAGGCGTCGCCGCGATCCTCGAGAAGCGCGAACCGGTGTTCAAGGGCGAGTAGGGCGAATGATGAACCGGGTTGGGGTCGTCGTCTCACTAAGTCTGGCGCTCGCTGCGTGCTAACCGCCGCCAGCGCCTAAACCAGATCCAGTTGCAGCGAAGCCCGCGCCGGCGAAGCCGCGCGCGCCGGTCGCCGTGCCTCCCGAAGAAAGGCCCGTGATGGGCAACGTCGGCGATACAACCTGCGCAACCTCCGACAATGAACTACCGCTGGGCCACAACGACGCCGCCTGCCTGGCGCTGCTCAAGGATACAATCAAGGTCGATCCGGCCGGCGAGAGTTCCGCCCTGAAGCTAGCCCGCCTCCGCGCCGTGTTTTTCCAGCCCGGCCCGGTGATCGACGGCAAGATCGCAGGATGGGCGCTCTTCGCCACGCGCTCGCACTGCGCGACCAAGGAGATCAACGTCATGGGCCATGTGACCTACACGCCCGAGGGCGTTGAGATCTCGCGCGCCACGCCGGTCGGCGGTCGGCTGGGTCTGCCCGAAGGCCTCACTGCCGAAACATTCCTGAAGCAGGTCTGCAAGTGACCGCCGGAGTCCGCGAGAGTTGAATCGGAATTGAAGGTGAGGCTCGAACGACAATGGCTATGTGCAAAGCCGCCGCACTCTACTCTTGACCGTTGTGCTGGTCGGCATGACGTATGCTGCCTATCTCTGGCTTCACAACACCTACACTGGCGGTGTCGATTTCAACTTTAGCGCCATTTGTCTTGCGATAGCAGCAATGGTTATCACGCTGGGCGCCGCCTCTTTCGTGTTGAGACGCATGAGCCGATGGAAATAGGTCAGGCCTTCTCCAGCTTCGCCAGATCGCTCTTCACGTCCAGCGGCTGCAGCGCTTCCATCACCACGCGCTTCCGCCGATCGAACGCCTCGCCCATCAGCTTAGCGACCTCCGCCGGAATGACCTTCTTGGCTTCGGGGAAGAAGTCGCGCTCTTCCTCCTTCATGTGGTGCTCGACGAGTTCGCACAGCGCCTTGAATTTCATGCCCCACTCCTCCGTGTCGACCGGGAAGGTATCGAGATCCTCGAACACGCCATTGGCCATGTGGTGCTCGTTATAGGCTTCCATCGCCTCGCCATGCATGGCCTCGCCAGCGCGCAGGTACGCGTAGAACACCGCCTCCTCGATCTTGTGGTGGGCCCACATGTCGATCTTCAGGTGGTTGAACAGCCGGGTCCGCGCCTCCCCCTCGTGCGGCTCGGTCGCTTTCAGCTTGGCGATCACCTCGCGCGAGGCGTCGTGGTCCTGTTTGATCCGGTCGAAAATGTTCATGGGTCATCTCCAGAGGCTCTGGCAGAAACCCCGAAACGGCCCCACTTGTTCCGCCCGAGTGACGGCCCCGTGACGTGACAATCGAGGGCTTTGGCTTATTGTCCGCGCAGAAACCGCGCCATAAGCGGTTCGAATCCAGGGAGAGGCACATGAACATCCACGCCCGCAGCATTCTGACCGCTATTGCCGCTGCCGCCGTCTTTGCGCCCGCCGCGCTTGCTCAAGCCGGCGGCTACACTCCGCCGCGCGCCGCAGACGGCAGGCCCGACCTGCAGGGGTTCTGGACCAATACCTCGCTCACCAGCCTGGAGCGCTCGAGCCAGTTCAAGGACCTGGCCATCCCCGCCGAGCAGGCGCAGAAGCTCGAAGCCGGCCGCGCCGCCGCTGACGCGCGTTCTGCCCAGCCCACAGATCCCAGCTCCGGCGCGCCGAAAGCGGGGCAGGACGTGGGCGGCTATAACAGCTTCTACGTCGACGCCGGCACGCACTACGCCACCATCAATGGCGAGAAGCGCTCGTCCTGGATCGTCGACCCGCCGAACGGAAAAATTCCCTACACCACCGAAGGCCGCAAGAAGTTCGACGATGGGCTGTATTTCGTGCGCAACACGTTCGATGGCCCCGAGACGCGCCCGATGGCCGAGCGCTGCCTCGTCGGCTTCGGTTCGACCGGCGGCCCGCCCATGATCAACGTGATGTACAACAACACGTACCAGTTCGTGCAGACGAAGGACTACGTGCTCATCAATGTCGAGATGAATCACGACGCACGCATCATCCCGCTCGGCGATGCCAAGATGGATGTCTATCAATGGCTCGGCCGCTCCAAGGGGCGTTGGGATGGCGACACGCTTGTCGTCGAAACCACCAACTTCAATCCCGGCGAAAGCCTCCGCACCTTCTTCTCGGCCAGCTACCTGCTGTCCCCGAACGGCAAGGTCACCGAACGCTTCAGTCGCGTGAGCGACGCGGAGATCCTCTACGAATTCACCGTCGAAGATCCCACCCTGTTCTCGCAACCGTGGAAGGCCGAGATGGTGTTCAACCGTTCGCCAAAGCCCGCCTACGAGTACGCCTGCCATGAGGGCAACCACGCGCTTCCCGGCATCCTCGCCGGCGCGCGCCTGAATGACTCAGCTGGCGTCAAGAATTACGCGGACGAAAGCGAGTAGGGCAGGTCAAGTCAGCTGCAGCGCCTTGAACACGGCCGTCTGGTCGAAATAGGGGCGCTCGCAGATGATCCGGTCCGTGCCCGGTTTGAACTCGAAGCTGGCCGCGATGCGCACGCGAAAGCTGCGCCCTGTCGGCGGGATCACCCGGTCGCCCACCTTCAGCGGACCGGTGTGCGTGCCGGTAAGCCAGAACTCGACCAGCACGGTGTCGCCATCCGCCGCTATCGCGATCACCTCATTCCCCTGGTCGGGGAAGGGGGTCCGTGACGCAGCGAAATAGGCCTGCACGGCATCCTCACCATCGAACACCGGGCCATAACCGTTCATCTCGTAGCGGGGATGGTCGAAGGTCGCGATTACGCCGTCCCAGTCATGGGTAATCTCCAGCGCCATGTGGCGCTTCACCGTCTCGATACGGCGGGCCTGTAGGTCGTCACCCATCGCGAAAGCCCTTCATTCAGCATGCGCCAAGCTGGCAGATGACAAGCCCGCTGTAACCCTTATTCTGACCGCCAAAGACGGAGGAAACAGATGATTGGTGCGGTGGCCGAACTGAACGTGAAAGAGGGCTCGCAGGCGGACTTTGAAGCCGCTGCGAAAGAGCTTGAGGCGGCGGTCAACGCCAACGAACCCGGCGTGCTGCTCTATCGTCTGTTCAAGGTGCAGGGCTCCACAACCAAGTACATCTTCATGGAAGAGTACAAGGACGCCGCCGCCGTCGACGCGCATCGTGGCTACGAGCACTTCAAGCGTCTTGGCCGCGCCATGGGGCCGTTCCTCGATGGCGCACCGGTCGTGACTCGCATGGACAAGGTCAGCTGATATGGATCTCGAATTTACCGCCGACGAACTGAAATTCCGCGACGAAGTCCGCGCCTGGATCGCCGAGAACTATACGGACGATCTCAAGAAGCGCATGGCGCTTACCAAGAACGGCTCGCTGGACGAGATACACCAGAAAGCCTGGCTGAAAAAGCTCGCCGAGAAGGGCTGGCTCGTCACCAACTGGCCGACCGAGCATGGCGGGCCCGGTTGGACGCAGACCCAGAAGTATATCTACGAAATGGAGATGTCGCTCTCCGGCGCGCCGCGCATGAGCTCGATGGGCGTGCGCATGTGCGCCCCCGTTATCATGAAGTTCGGCACGGACGAGCAGAAGAAGAAATTCCTGCCGCCGATCCGGAACTCCGATGTCTGGTGGTGCCAGGGTTATTCCGAGCCGGGCTCGGGCTCGGACCTCGCCAGCCTCGCCATGAGTGGCAAGCGCGAAGGCGATCACTATATTCTCAATGGCTCCAAGACGTGGACGACCCACGCACAGTGGGCCGACTGGATCTTCTGCCTCGTCCGTACGTCAAAGGAAGACAAGAAGCAGAACGGCATCTCCTTTATCCTCGTCGACATGAAGTCCCCCGGCATAACGATCAGCCCGATCAACACGCTGGATGACACGCCCGTCGGCGAGCAGGAGATCAACTCCGTCTTCTTCGACAACGTGAAAGTCCCGGTCGAAAACCGCATCGGGGCCGAAGGCGAGGGCTGGACCTGCGCCAAATACCTGCTGACCTTCGAACGTGGCTCGGCCTACGCGCCGAGCAATCTCAACGCACTCCGCAAGGCGCGTGAGATCGCGCGCATGGAAACCGCGTCGGGCCGTCCTCTGCTGGAAGATCCCGATTTCGCCCGCAAGCTCGCGGACCTCGAAATCCAGATCGAAGCGCTCGACGCCACCGAACGCCGCATCTTCGACAAGTTGTCCTCCGGCCAGTCGGTCGGTGCCATGTCGTCGCTGATGAAGACGCGCGGATCCGAGATCGGCCAAAAGGTCACGGAGCTCGTGCTTGAAGCTGCCGGCGTCTACGCCGAGCCCTTCGTGCAGGACACCTACGCCCACCTCGAAGGCCGCTCGAACGAGCCGCTCCCGGCGCCCGAGCATCTGATCACCTCCGCCGGCAGCTACTTCAACAACCGCAAGACCTCAATCTATGCCGGCTCCAACGAGATCCAGCGCAACATCATGGCGCAGATGCTGCTGGCGGGGTGAGGATTGGTCAGCGCGGCACGCGTGTCGCGCTGACGATTTGGTCCGGGGGATGAAATCGAGCGACGAACGCCGGAGCGCAAGCGACGGCCGGAGAGAGACAGGGCGAATTGCCTGCCAAAACTCATCCCCTCCATCGGCTATCACTCCGACGGGACGATCTGGAACAAGGGCCAGACGCTCGATGGCGAGATCCAGGGCCACTGGGAGTTCTACCGCAAGGACGGCGTCATCATGCGGTCGGGCTCGTTCGACCGCGGCGTGCAGGTCGGCGAATGGACGACGTGTGACAAGGCGTGGAAGGTCTACAAGGTGACGAAGATGAAGGCGCGCGCAACAACGGCGCCTGCTAGAGCGTTTCAAGTTTTGGAGGAAGCGTATCCAGCTCCGATGATGTAGTTGC
>JBBATZ010000076.1:0-14795 GCA_040398425.1 Hyphomonadaceae bacterium | reverse complement strand
TGGCGGTGAAGGTGGGATTCGAACCCACGGTACGGTTTCCCGTACACACGCTTTCCAAGCGTGCGCCATAGACCACTCGGCCACCTCACCAGCGCAGGAGGGGGCTTTTACATGGGCGTCGCTTAAGCGCAAGTAACCGCGGCTTTCAGCCCGTTTTCGCGCCGAAACCGCGGCCCTTCAGACGGCGCACGCCTCAGCCGCACGGCGAGGCCCGGAGTTTGCTTCTGGTTTGATGTGTGGCTTTAGGGGGAAATCGGGGTCTGGCGTCGGTCGCGTGGGGCGGCCGACGCCTCGATCGCCCGGATCTACCGCCGGTAGACCACCTTCCCGCTCACCACAGTCATCGCCGGATCGACTTTCAGGATGTCCGCTTCCGGCACAGCCATGATGTCGCCGGTAAAGCCCGTGAAGTCAGCCAGCTTGCCCGGCTCGATCGTGCCGAGATCCTTTTCCCGGAATGACGCATAGGCTGGCCACAGCGTGAACATCTTCAGCGCCTCGGCGCGCGTCACCGCCTGTTCCGGATGCCAGTCCGGCGCGGAGGCTCCCTTCAGGTCCTTGCGCGCCACGGCGGCATAGAACTCGATCCGCGGATCGCCCTGCTCTACGGGCGCATCCGATCCGCCCGCGATGATCGACCCGGCATCGATCAGCGCCCGCCATGCATACGCACCCGCGAGCCGCTCCTCGCCCAGACGCGCCGGTGCGAAGTAGAGATCGCCAATCGCATGGCTCGGCTGCATCGACGGAATGATCCCCAGCGCCTTGAAGCGTGGAATTTCCTCGACGTGCAGGATCTGCGAGTGCTCGATGCGCCAGCGCCTATCGGCCTTGGGATCAGGCGTCGCCGCAAACGCGGCCTCCATCCAGTTGAGCACACGACGGTTACCCTCGTCACCGATGGCGTGCATGCAGACCTGGACGCCCGTTTCTGCCGCCTTCTTCATCAGCGCCAGCGTCGCTGGCTCCTCTGCGACCTGCAGCCCCTTGATGTCGGCATGATCCGAATACGGCGCCGAGAGCAGCGCCCCGCGCGAACCTAGCGCCCCGTCCATGTAGAGTTTTATAGCCTTCGTCGTGACAAGCCCGTCCTTGCTTGCGCCAAACGTCACCTTGTCGAAGTCGCCGCCAGCCACCGCGTTGTAGACACGCAGCTTCATCTCGCCTGCATCGTCCATCGCGTTGAGGATCGGCACGTGCGCGCCGAGGACTGACATCGAATGCACACCCGTCCAGCCAAGACCGATCTCGCGCGCGATGCCCTTGGCGAATGTCTCCTTGATCTGCGCTTCCGTTGGCGTCGTCGCGAGCGCCGCCATCGGCGCCATCGCATTGTCGATCAGCATGCCCGTCGGCAGGCCGTCCGCGCCCACCTCGATACGCCCGCCGCTCGGCTGCGCCTTCGGCTTGCCATCGAGCCCGACAGCCTTCAGCGCCGCCGTATTCGCGAGCAGTGCATGACCATCCGCACGCTCGAGCAGCGTCGGCCGGTCGCCCGTCACCGCATCGATGTCCTGCCGGGTAGGAAAGCGCGCCTCCGGCCAGTGCGTCTCGATCCAGCCGCGCCCATAGAGCATCTGCCCGGCGGGCTTGGCCTTCGCCGCCTCGCCGACCACGGCCGCCAGCTCCGCGATCGAGGTGATCTCGTCCAGATCCAGCGTCTGCTCGCGCTCGCCAATGCCAAAAAGGTGCGCGTGCGCATCGGTGAAGCCGGGATAGAGAAACGCACCGCCAAGATCGACCTTCTCGGTCTTGTCACCGGCGGACTTCAGCAGCTCCTCCTGAGCGCCGACTTCGACGATCCGGCCATCTTTCACGCTCACGGCCGTCGCGGGCAGCTGGCCATCGACGCCGGTATAGATCGTGCCGCCGAAGAAGATTGCGTCAGGCGGATTGGCTGGTGCGGTCGGGCCGCACCCCGCCACAAGCGCCATCACCGCCACCGCAGCCAGAACAGAACGCATGAAAAACCCCTCGCCGTTGCCGGCGAAGGGTTTCAGAAACCAGACGCTGAGGAAAGCGGCAGTTAGGCTGCCGTGGCTTTCTTCGCGATCTCTTTCTTGATCTTGAGCATTTTGGGCGAGAGCTGCTCGTCCTTCGACTTTGCAAGGAAGCCGTCGAGGCCGCCGCGCTTGTCGATCGTGCGCAGGGCAGATGCCGAAACGCGCGCTGCATAGGACTGGCCGAGCGCGTCAGAATGGACCGTCACATTGACCAGGTTCGGCAGGTAACGCCGTTTGGTCTTGATGTTCGAGTGGCTGACAGTGTTGCCAACCATGGGCTTTTTACCGGTAAGTTCACAGATGCGGGACATGGCCCACCTTTCCTAAAGTCGTCTGCAAGGTCGAAAAAGCCCGTAAAACGGGGCCTTGGGCCCTGTGCTGAAAGCGAAGGCGGGTGATTAGTGGGGCCGGCCCGGACTGTCAAGTTCTGGAATGGCGGCAGGGCTCCCCCGCCGCAGCGGCGCCTCAGTGCTAGGGCTACCTTCTACGGTCGGCCCAAACCGCCTCATAAACCCGCAGGAAGTTCCCCCCCACGAAACCAGCCGCATTTTTCGTCCCATACCCGCGCTTAAGGAGTTCCGCGACCAGGGTGGGCAGCTGGCGATAACTGGACATTACAGGCTGGAAATTGGCGTCCATGTCGGTGCCGAGGCTGACATGCTCGGGTCCCAGCGTTTCAGCCAGGTCGATGATCAGTCCAACATACTCATCCAGCGTGGTCATCCCGATGCCGGCCGGCCACGCCCCGATCACCCCACCTCGACTGGAAATCTCCCTGGCCATTTCCAGACTGATAAAGCGCGGATGCGTGGCGCCATGCCCGTTGACGTGCGTATGCGAGCACATCACAGGCCGCGTACATACCTTCATCGCGGGCGCCACCGTTGCCTCCGAGGCATGGGCGAGATCGACCATCATGCCCAGCCGCTCCATCTCGCGGATCACCTCCGCGCCGAAGGGCGACAAGTCACCCGTAACGGCCGGCGCAGTCTGAATGTCGCCAACCTCGTTCGGGCGGTAGTGCACCAGCGTGATCGACCGCACACCGTCGCTAAATGCCTTTGCGACATTCGAAATGTCGCCCGCGAGAAAGTCCGCGCCCTCCACGGTCAGAAACGCGCCGATGCCCTGCTTTGACAGGATCCGACGAAAATCTCCCGGTTCCTTCACAAAGGTGAGCCCAAGCTCGCCGAGCACACGATGCATGTTGGCGATCTGGCGTTCATAGCTCACGCGCGCCTCGCCGGGTTTGAAGTCCCGCGCCGCGCCAAGCCCGCCGCCGCTGACGGCATTCAGCACCTGCACATCTGCAACGGCGGCGAAGCTTGCGCCTGCCAGTTGCCCTTCGCGCATATCCGCAATTGCACGATCTTCCGTCGCCCCGCCCGCAGACATGATCTTGAGCGCCGGCGAAAGATCAGTCGCATCACGACTGAACGTGCGCCCTGGATGCGCGTGAATGTCGATGGCTGGGTTGGCCTTCAGAAGGTCATGCGCCTGTCGCAGGAAATCGGTATCGTCTGCCGGCGGAACGGCGCTGACACAACTTGCGGTCGCCAGCGCGGCAGCGCTGAAACCAGAGACCAGCAAACGCCTGCGATTCATGGCGGCTCCTCCGGCGATCGCGCCTCATCTCCGCTCGTAGGATCTGGTTCCGACGCACGCAAGGTTGTGAGTTCACATGACTTCCACCCGGCTCACCACTAATCCACAGCCTCCCCTGTTGACCCAACGCCCGCTCGCCCCCACCCTTTGTCTCAGGACCGAACCGCGTCCCCGGGAAAAAACGGACATGCGCTGGCGCCAGATCGCTCCCCTCCCTGATCAGAAGTCGCATGTTCGCGTGCGGCGTCTCACGATCGCCTGATCGCCTCAGCATCGGGAGCGCCGCAACTGGCCGCCAGCGACAACCAGCGTATCCGGGCCGTTCTCGGCCCCACCAACACCGGCAAGACGCACCTTGCCGTCGAGCGGATGCTTGCCCATGGCACCGGCATGATCGGCCTGCCGCTGCGCCTGCTCGCGCGCGAGATCTACGACCGCATGGTAAAGGAGAAAGGCCCCAAGGCCTGTGCGCTGATTACGGGTGAAGAACGCATCCGTCCCGAAGGCGCTCGCTACTTCGCCTGCACCGTCGAAGCCATGCCGGTTTCCGAGGGCGCAGACTTCATGGCGATCGACGAGATACAGCTCGCGCAGGACCCCGATCGCGGCCACGTATTCACCGATCGCATCCTGCACGCGCGCGGACGCCACGAGACGATGCTGCTCGGCGCCGACACCATGCGCCCCGCGCTTCAGCGTCTCGACCTCAACATCGACGGCGAACGCCGCGAGCGCTTCTCGCAGCTGTCCTACGCAGGCCCAATCAAGATCACCAAACTGCCCAAGCGCTCAGCCATCGTCGCGTTCTCGTCGGAAGAAGTCTACGCAATCGCCGAACTGCTGAAGCGTCAGCGCGGCGGCTGCGCCGTCATCATGGGCGCGCTCAGCCCCCGCACACGCAACGCGCAGGTGGAACTCTATCAATCGGGCGAGGTCGACTACATCGTCGCTACCGACGCGATCGGCATGGGCCTCAACCTCGATGTCGGCCACATCGCGTTTGCGTCGCGCCGGAAGTTCGATGGCCGTCAGCGCCGCTTCCTGCGCGCCGACGAACTCGCGCAGATCGCCGGCCGCGCTGGCCGCTTCCGCGACGATGGCACATTTGGCGAAACCGCCGACTGCGAGCAGTTCGAGGAAGAAACCATCGACCGCATCGTCAATCACCAGTTCGATCCGGTCGAATATCTCAACTGGCGCAACGCGAACCTCGACTGGTCGAGCGTCGGTGGCCTGATGGCGTCACTCCGGCGGTCATCTCCCGATGTGATCCTCCGCCGCGCGCCGGAAGCCCTCGACGAAACCACGCTCGCCACCTTCGGCGCCGATCCGGACGTGAAACGCGCCGCCCGGACGCCGGCCCATGTCCGCCGCCTGTGGGACCTCTGCACCCTGCCCGACTTCCGCAAGTATGGCCCTGACGCACACCTCAAGCTGGTGCAGACGCTCGTGGAAAAACTCGCCGAACCCTCCGCCCGCATCGGCGACGAATGGATGTACGCGCAGGTCGAACGCCTCAACCGCACCGAAGGCGAGATCGACAACCTGCAGCACCGCCTCGCCGAGATCCGCACCTGGACCTATGCGGCCAATCGCGGCGACTGGCTGCAGAACGCCGAGACATGGCGCGGCCGCACGCGGGAGATCGAGGACCGCCTGTCGGACGCACTCCACCAGGCGCTGATGAGCCGCTTCGTCGACCGCCGCACCTCGGCGCTGCTGAAGCATCTCAACTCCACCGAAGACCCGCCAGCCGAGATCGGTCCGGCAGGCGAAATCTCCATTGGCGGCCACCTTGTCGGCAAACTCGACGGTCTCGTCTTCCACGCCGAAGCCGCAGGCGAGACGCTGGCCGGACGCGCCTTGCGCGGCGCCGCCCTGAAGTCGCTCCGCCCCATCATCGAGCGCCGCCTCGCGTCCATCGCGCAGGCCCCGGACACCGACCTCACCTTCGACGCCGTGAACTTCACCATCCGCCACGAGGCCTCCCCCGTCGCGAAGCTGGTTGCGAGCGCAGACTGGCACAGCCCCCGCATAGACCTCATCGGCGCGCGGGATGCCGCCGCGTCCGACCGTGACGATGCACTTGAACGCCTCACCCGATGGTTTGCTGATCACTTCAGGGCCACGCTCCCTGCGCTCCAGACCCTCCGCGAAACGCTCGACGGTAAAGACCTGCGCGGCGCGGCCCGAGGCGCTGCCTTCCAGCTCCTCGAAACCGGCGCGGCGTTCGATCGCCGTCACAGCGGCCCCGCCTTCAACCTCACGACCGAGGACCGTGCAGCGCTTAACCTTTCTGGCGTGAAGACCGGCCGGGTCGCGACATGGCTGCCCGGCCTGCTCAAGCCCGCCGCCGCCCGTCTCGTGCTGGCCCTGCGCGCAGTCCACTCCGGCCGCCCTGCGCCCGAGCCGCCAACGCAATCCTCCTTTCCGTTGAAGGACGCGCGCTGGACCGACGCGATGCTGCTCACAGCCGGCTATCTCCGCCTCGGGCCCCGCGCCGTCCGCGCCGACCTGGCCGAACGCCTCGCCGGCACGCTCTCGCAGATCCGGCGTGGCTCGGAGACGTCTGCCTTCGCGGCGCCGCCCGAACTCGCCGCGCAGGTTGGCTGCCCCGCCGCCGACTTCCCCGCCATCCTCCGCGCGCTGGGCCTCAAGCCCGCCGAAAAGGACAAGGAGACAGGCGCGGTCAAACTCTGGCGCTTCCCGGCCCAGCGCAGCCCCGCACCCGCGCCCAAGCTCGCGCAACAGCCCCTGCGCACAGGGCCGCCGCCCACCGGCCCCTTCGCGGCGCTCGCCGACCTCGTCATCGCGCACCAGCCCGCACGGCCTCAACCGCAGCAGCGCCGCCGCCGCAAGCAACGACGCCCCTCCACCGTCCTCACACCAAAGGCGGCTCATGACTGAAGACAGGTTGAGACTGGACGTGTTCCTCTGGCGCGCACGCTTCTTCAAGGCGCGCACCTCCGCCACCGAAGCGATCGAACGCTCTGGCGCCCGTATCGAACGCGACGGACTGGTCCGCCGCATCGACAAGCCGGCAACGCCCATCGAGCCCGGCGACATATTGGCGTTCAAGGCCCCCGCTGGTCCTAAGCTGGTGCGGATTCTCGCCCTGCCCGAAAGACGCGGCCCCCCCGGCGAAGCCGCACTATGTTATGAGCCGCTTGGGGAGCCCGGCCGTAGTGAGTGAAGCGGAATGACTGACGAGGCCAAAGGCGTGACACAGACCCTCATCGGCAACACCCTCGCCTCACTCCGCCGCCTTCCCGACCTCCGCGCCGCCATCGAAGGCGTGATCCTGTTCCTGCTTGTGGTCGGCGCCGGGATCTGGGCGGTCCAGATGGGTGTGCTGGCGCTCGATCCCGCCCCGCGCGCCACGGTCGGCGCCATCTCCCTGTCCGCCTTCCTGCTCCCGGCTCTCGCAGAGGAACTGGTCTTCCGCAGCTGGCTCCCCCGTGGCGCCCCGCTGGCGGCCGTCTCATCCTTCGTGGCGTTCGTATTCTGGCACCCGCTGCAGGTAATCCTGAACCTGCCCTTCGCCCGCGCGGAATTCACCGATGCGTCCTTCCTCGGCCTGGTCGCCTGGCTGGGCCTCGCCTGCACGCTGGCGCGGATACGCTCCGGCTCGATCTGGCCAGGGGTGGTGATCCATTGGGGGGGGGTGGTTCTCTGGCTGGCGCTGTTTGGCGGCGCCGCTCAGGTTCAGCCTTGCTTATAATCGCATTCAATTGACTTTAACGCGCCAAGGCCACACATCGCGGGCCCTAGCTGGGATCCCGCCGCCATGACCTATATCGTCACCGACGCCTGCATCCGCTGCAAATACATGGACTGCATCGAAGTGTGTCCGGTGGACTGCTTCTACGAGGGAGAAAACTTCCTCGTCATCCACCCCGAAGAGTGCATCGATTGCGGCGTCTGCCAGCCGGAATGTCCCGTCGAAGCCATTGTTCCTGACACGGAAGACGACGCCGACGGTAAATGGCTGAAATTGAACACCGAATACGCGAAAGTCTGGCCCAACATTACCCGCAAGGGGACGGCACCCGCCGACGCTGACGATTACGCCAAGGTTAAGGGCAAGCTGGCGACGTTTTTTTCGGAAAAACCGGGCACCGGCGACTGAGGCGAAATGCCGCTCGACTCTGCGTTAGCAGGGCAATTGGCGGCCATGGCGCTGTAGCAACGAGTTGAAATTTCTTACAATTGTGCTAAGGCTTGAGGATCGCCGACGGGCGAAACCAGAAACGCATCAGGTCATGAACCCGTGCCGCACACCCCTTGGGTGAGCGCAACTGAGTTCGTGACACTAGTTGCGAGTACATTGAGGTGATCAGCGCATGACGAAGAAGCAGCCGGCCAAACTCGTCGAAGGACTCTTCAACGTCGGACAGCATGTTGTCTACCCCGCCCACGGTGTCGGCCGTGTGACAGGCGTCGAGACTCAGCAGGTTGCCGGCATGAAGCTGGAAGTGTTCGTTGTCGCCTTTGAACAGGACAAGTTGATCCTGCGCGTTCCGGTGGCCAAAGCCGCCTCGTCGGGCATGCGCGCCCTCGCATCCACGCGTATCGTTGGCGATGCGCTCAAAACCCTCGGCGGCCGCGCGCGCATCAAGCGCACGATGTGGTCGCGCCGTGCCCAGGAATACGAAGCCAAGATCAACTCCGGCAACCTGATCCAGATCGCGGAAGTCGTCCGTGACCTGCACCGCGCTGGCGACCAGCCCGACCAGTCCTATTCCGAGCGTCAGCTCTATGAATCGGCGCTGGACCGCATGGCGCGCGAACTCGCGGCTGTCGAAAACATCAAGCATGCCGAAGCCGTCGAAAAACTCTCGAAATCGCTCGCCAAGCGCGCGGCCTGATCTCCACACGACGATTTGAATGGAAAGGGCGTCCCTATGGGACGCCCTTTTTCGTTGCCGGGGCCAGATCAGCGCATCCCCACAAGCTTGACCCAGCGTCCATAAGAATCTTCGCCGGTCGGTCACTCAACCGACACGCAAGCATCTCGAGAGGGATTCATCAATCGCGCGCATCGAACGCAGCGGACTGCGCGACATAGGTGCGCATACGGCTTGTAAGCTTAACCAGATTCGCTCTAACGGCGAGTCCGTTTGTAGAGTGCTCGCTTCTCCAATTGGCTAATAGCCTGGCTGTTAATGAATTCGACCCGGGTGATGGGTCGAGGGGAATTGGATCATGAGAAAACAACAAACGCGCGCCAACGTCGAAGCAACATTTGCTTTCGGCGAAACTGAGCTGAACTACTCGCTTCGTTATGGATCTTCGGTCAGGGAAGTGGTCAGCGACTATTTCGAGATCATTCCGCAGCGAAAATTCCTTTCCCGTCGCGACTGGTCCAAGCTTTGGTTCGGCGCCCTGCTGACACTGGTCGCCGTCGCCGCCGTCGCCGCCCAGACCTATGTCGAAGGGGCACAGCTGTTGAGCGCGCTCTGGTTCGCGCCGGCGCTTGTCGTCCTGACAGGCTTCGTGTTCGTGCAGGACCACTTCCGGGTTTTCTCCGCATCCGGCGAGCCAATCCTGATACTGGAAGGATCAGACGCGAGCGCCATCATCGCCGAGATCCAACTCCGCCGCCGCGACCGCATCGCGCAGGTGTACGGGCAGATCAACCATGCGAACGAGCCGGAACTCGAGATCAACAAGATCGAGTGGCTGGTGCTGGAATCGGTCTTCACCCGTGATCAAGCGGACAAGCAGATCGCAATGGTCCAGGCGCATGTCACTGAGCAAGCCGCCGCTGCTAATGCGATGGATGCGATGCCGCAATTCTTCGCGCGCGAAGCACTCGCCATCTGATCACGCGTACAAATCGCCCTATCTTCGCAGCTGGTCAGGTCCCGTGTCCGTGCAATTCGCGCGGGCGCGGGAACCGTATCTAGAATCGAGAGTTTGAATCGGCAGACGTGGGTCTGCTGTCCGAATGGTCGTTGCACGCCCGTCGTCACATTACCGAGGCAATCGGAGACGGCTATATGGCACGTGCAGACGCTAGTCCGACAAACGCCGACCGTAAGTTCCTCAAGCGCGCCATGAGCGCCCCACTGCTGGAACGGGAACACGAACTGGACCTCGCACGCCGCTGGCGCGACAATCATGACCAGCGCGCCCTGCATGAACTCTGCACCGCCTACATGCGCCTTGTGGTTGCAATAGCGGCACGCTTCCGCAACTACGGCCTGCCGATGTCCGACCTCGTGCAGGAGGGCAATGTCGGCCTGATGCTCGCCGCCTCGCGCTTCGAGCCGGAACGCGAACTTCGCTTTTCGACTTATGCAACCTGGTGGATCCGCTCCTGTGTGCAGGACTACATCCTGCGCAACTGGTCGATCGTCCGCACCGGGACGACGGCCGCCCACAAATCCCTGTTCTTCAATCTCCGTCGTCTCCGCGCCCTCCTGCAGGATCCCAGCGATGGCGGTCTCTCGCCCGAGAACCGTACCCGCGTGGCGCTTGCCCTCCGCGTCGAGGAACACGAAGTCGATCACATGGCCTCGCGCCTCGCAGCATCGGATCGTTCGCTGAACGCGCCGATTGGCGAAGAGGGCGACGCTGAATGGCAGGACATGCTGCCGGATATCGGTATGTTGCCGGAAGATGCCACCATGATCGCTCACGACCGCGCTGCCCGCGGCGCCTGGCTCGCCGAAGCGCTTTCACGCCTCAGCGACCGCGAGAAGCTGATCATCCACGAACGGCGTCTCGTTGAAAACGGCGTGACGCTGGAATCACTCGGCCGGAAACTCGGCGTCTCGAAAGAGCGCGTCCGCCAGATCGAACACCAGGCCCTGCAGAAGCTCCGCAACGCCCTCACCCGCATGGTCGGCGACCCGGAAGAAGCGGGACTTATTCCGTCCGTCTGATCAAACCACCTCCCCCTCCCCTCGGTGTGTCATGCGGATCAGGCGCAGCTCGCCGCGCGTATCGATCCGTCCCCGCACGCGACCCTGGCGCCGACATCTGCGTCCACATCCGCCGCGCCCAGTCTTTTCCCCACATCCACCGTGATCGGGCCTCCCGCCCGACCGCCGCCCACTCCGGCGAGCGCCAGGCTCCGCCGCAACCCTCTGCACCTCTCCAGGCCTGTACCGCCTGCCCGGCTATCATTGGTCCTGTCCGTCTGGCGAACAGCGTGGCGCACCGCGCCCCCAGCTCCAGCCACCGGGCCAAGCGCGCTGGCGAACCGCCCGTTTTGCAGGCATAACGCCCCTGCCGACTCCGTAGCTCAGCAGGATAGAGCATCGGTTTCCTAAACCGGAGGTCGCAGGTTCGAATCCTGCCGGGGTCGCCAAAATCCGATCGTCGTTAACCATATCGGCGGTCATCCCCCCCCCAGACTGCTGCCTGATGACAGGGCGGATAGGACGATTCCCCGCAGTGTGTGGCGCCCACAGACATTGCGCGGAATTTGCGACGCCCTTAGACATTGATATTGTAGGGCCGCATCCGTCACGCGGCGGGACCAATCGATGGAATTTTTATCCACAATTCTGAAGACCTTGCAGGACGCCTGGGTCTGGCTTGAACAGGCCCTGTCAGGCGCGCCCGCGCTTGCCGGCATCGGCATGATTCTCGCTGTCATCGGCGGGGTTATCCTTCTGGTCATGGGGGTGGTCGGCCTGATCCGTCTCGGCTTCGCGATGCGCCGTGGAGCGCTCGCCGCCCGCGTGCGCCGCGATGATGAAGTCGGCGCCCGCATTCTGGTCGTGCGTGGCGGCAAGGGTCGCCGCCGCGCCATCTCCGCTTTCCTCGGCGGATCGATCGAGAACCACCTCAAGCTGTTCATGTTCGGCGGCCCGTTCCGCGTTACCTTCTACCCGGGCAATCTCGAGGGCGATGAGCGCGCCGCCCTGCTGATGAAGCGCACCGAGGCCGACCTCATCCTCTGGGCCGAAGAGCCTCGCGGTTCGAAGTGCGTTGCGCGCATGCTGGCCCGCCCGTCCAACACGTTCGATCCGCCGCGCCAGCCGATCACGCTCGCTATGCCGCGCGAGAAATCGGCTTGGAACGATGGGCTCGCCCGCGCCATGGCCTACGCCGCCGCAAAGCAATACCGCCCGGCCCTCGGCCGTCCGCAGGACTTCCGCGCCGAGCGCCTGCAACCGGTCGTCGAGACCGTGATCAATATCCTCGCCGACAAGCCGCGCGCCGATCAGGCCCTGCTCGCCGAAATGGTCGACGACAGCTCCGCGGGCGCCCTGCAACTGGCCTTCTCTGGCAACGACCAGTGGATCGACCGTTCAGTCGACATCGCCCGCTCCACCATCTCCGAGATCAACCGCTCTGCTGCGCCGGACCGCTGGATCGCAGCCAACATCACGCTCGGCCGCGCGCTCCGTTTGAAAGCGGAGAAGCGCTTTGACCCGGTGATGCTGCGCGAAGGCATCGCCCACCTCACCGAAGCCCTCGAAGCCCTCCGTTCCGAGCCGCGCCTCAAGCTCGCAGAGAGCGCCGCGCAAGCCATTGGCGAAGCACAGAAGCTCCTTGGCACACGCCGCAAGTTCTCGATCTCCGGCGGCGGTATCTGATTTTCAGCCTGAGAGGGCCGGCGCCGCCGTCCCCGCTCGTCCCGACGAACGTCGGAATGAGCCGTTGAGGCAGGCTAAGCCGCTGCCTTCTTCGGCGCACACTTCGCGCACAGGCATTTGCCCGCAAGGTACTCGTTCACATACGCCTCGCCATAGTCGTACCCGAGTTCCTCGCCCGTCTTGATATTGCGGCGCGCGAAGATCCACACGCGCCCCTTGGCGATCTCGATCTCGCAGTTGGGCCGGCAGGAATGGTTGATGTATCGCGCCTTGTTCCAGCGTGGCGCGCCGTCGATCGTCTTGCGAGAATTGATCTCGAACAGGTAACGCGAATTGCTCGTGTACATTTCCTCGCGGCTGATCTGCCGGCCGATATACTCGATCACGCACGCGCCCTTCGGGATGGGGGATGCCGCAAACAGCCCCAGCCCCGCGCTCGACCGTTTCACGGCCAGCTCGAACTCACCGGGCTTGTAGCGTCTGCGTTGCGTGTCCGTCATGCGTCTCTCTGTGCGTCGCGTCGGTTGGAAGGCTCTTCATGCTGAAGGCAGCGCAGCTCGCCAAGCGCGAAATCGTCGCTGCCAGGTCACACCTAGCGCAGCGCCTCAAGGATCGACACCGCGCTCGCGCCGCAGATGAGTGTGAAGAACACTTCCATCACGGGCACGCGGAACTTCAGCAGGCTCCCGCCGCCCCGGATCAGCCCCGTCACCGCCGCCGGCACGCCCCACGGCCCCAGCACAAACCCGATCGATCGCTGCAGGCGGTCAAACGCCGAATAGTACGACTGGAATTCGAACAGATACGCCGTCCCCAGCGCCGCCGCCGACATCAGCGCGGCCAACCCGGCCAGGAACCGCTCAGGCGTATCGAGTTTCAACGGCGTCTCTCCGGCCGCATCACCTTTGCTCAGGGGCGGCATCCGCGAGTGACAATCGGAGGACCATGGCGGCTCCCGCACCGCACCAAATCCCGGAAACGCCACAGTGTCGTCATTGACAGGTCGGATTACATGCGTAGTCTACATCAAATTACAGGTGTACCATGCAACAGATTTCCGACGCCGAAAGCCGCATCATGGAAGCCCTGTGGCGCAAATCGCCACTGACGCCCGAGCAGGTGATTGCCGCCGTTGGCCCGGAGAACGGCTGGGCGCCCGCCACCGTGAAGACGCTGATCACCCGCCTGCTCAAGAAGAAAGCCATCGCCGGCGCCAAGGAAGCGGACGGCTATTGCTACCGCCCGCTGATCGCCCGCACCGCCTATGTCCAGTCCGAAAGCCAGGGTCTCCTCGACCGCCTGTTCAAGGGCGAGGTCGCCCCGCTCGTCGCGCACTTTGCTGAAAACTGCCGCCTGAGCGCCAAGGATGTCAGACAGCTCAAGGCTCTCATCGCGAAGATCGAGGAGGACAAGAAATGAACGCCGTTCTCGATACCATCATCGAGCTGAACATCGCAGCGGGCGCCGCCATCCTCTTCGTCCTGCTCGTCCGCCGTCCCGCAGCGCGCCTGCTCGGACCCCACGCCATCTATAGCCTCTGGGCGATCGTTCCTGTCGTCATGGCGGCGACCTTCCTGCCGGAGCGTACGACCGAAACAGTCGTCACTGAATTCCTGATCGGCGGCGTCCCCGCAAGCCTTGCCGCCGCCCGCCTCGAAGCCGCCGCGTCCTGGTTGCCCGCAGCCGTCGGCATCGCATGGCTCGCCGGCATTGCCGCACTCACCCTCCTCTTTGTCCGCCGCCAGCGCGCCTTCCTGCGCGACGCCGATATCGGCCTCGCAGGCCCTGCCATCGTCGGCTTCCGTCATCCGCGCATCGTCACTCCTGACGACTTCGCCCATCGCTTCAGCCACCACGAGCGCAAGCTGATCCTCACGCACGAGCAGGTCCACATCGACCGCAATGACGCGCGCATCAACGCCTTCGTCGCTGCCCTGCGCTGCCTCTTCTGGTTCAATCCGCTGATCCATATCGGCGCCAAGGCCATGCGCGCCGATCAGGAGCTCTCCTGCGACGCCGAAGTCATCGACCGCCGCCCGCGCGTCCGCCGCGCCTACGCCGAAACCCTGCTCAAGACCCACCTCGTCGCGCGGCCGCTTCCCGTGGGATGCTACTGGCCCTCCGAGTCGCAGCATCCGCTGACAGAGCGCATCGACCTGATCGCTCGCAAGCCGATCTCGCATCGCCGCCGCGCTGCCGCAGCCGTCCTGGTGATGTTGCTCACCGCCGGAGCCGGGGTCACCGCCTGGGCAGCTCAACCCGAGCGCACAGTCTTCCGCGAAACCGCCGACGTGCTCCTGCCGTTCGAGCCAATTGCAACCGGCGGCCAGGTCGCGACGAACGCCACCCAGCCACGCGTCGTTCCCGCCTCCTTCATGCCGCCCGCTCTCCCGCGCGACTGGAGCCGGCAGTCGGAGCTCATCGCCGAAATCTGCCTCTCGCAATCAGGCGCGGTCTCGCGCGCACAGCTGGTGAAATCCTCTGGCGACGCACGCATTGATGCCGCCTCGCTCCGCTCGCTCGAACAC
Organism: Hyphomonadaceae bacterium; assembly: GCA_040398425.1. Taxonomy (GTDB): domain Bacteria; phylum Pseudomonadota; class Alphaproteobacteria; order Caulobacterales; family Hyphomonadaceae; genus UBA7672. Next base: position 104 of record JBBATZ010000076.1, on the reverse strand, counting down.
ACGCGCTTCGAACCCGCCCTGCGCAACGGACGCGCCGTCGCCGTATGCCGCCAGCAGATCACCCTCGAATTCAGCCCCGCGCCAACTGCCACGCCGCCCTAGGC
>JBBATZ010000075.1:0-15145 GCA_040398425.1 Hyphomonadaceae bacterium | reverse complement strand
ATCAGCCTTCGGCTCAAAACTCAACAGATCGACGATTACGGAGACAGGCTACTAGGCCAAATCCGGGAGGAGCTCGGCCATTGCAGCAAAATCGGCAGGCAAGATGGGCGTTTCTGCACCTGGATCAGTCAACTTATCCCCGGAGGATGTCTATCCCGACACCTCAACTAGATCACATCGCGGGCGTGAAAAGAAAGAAAAGACCGCCTGATCCATGGGTAGGGTTTCATACAAACGGACAGGAGTGCGCAACCACACGAATTGTAGGCTTGATTGACCACGATTGTACTGCAGCGCCACAGGGGATCGGCCCGCAGCGCTCGGGCAGATGGGCGTCCGCCAGACAACGCAAAAGGCGCTTACCGACCAAGCCTTTCGAAATTGGCCGAAGCCTAAACCAGCCTGCTCTTATCACGCGCGGCAGCTATGAAGCTCGCGAATAACGGATGCGGATCGAACGGGCGGGACTTCAGCTCCGGGTGGAACTGCACGCCGATGAACCAGGGGTGATCTGTCAGCTCCATGATCTCTGGCAGCTTGCCGTCGGGCGACATCCCGGAGAAGACCACGCCATGCGGCGCCAGCTTGGCGATGATGTCGGTGTTGACCTCGTAGCGGTGACGGTGGCGCTCCGAGATCGCCTGCGAGCCGTAAATCTCGGCAACGCGTGAGCCCTTGCCAAGGACAGCCGGGAAGGCGCCGAGGCGCATCGTGCCGCCGAGATCGCTATCGGCCGTGCGCACTTCCTTCGTGTTGCCCTGCACCCATTCCGACATCAGGCCGACGGCTGGGTAAGACGGATTGCCAAATTCGGTAGTGCCAGCACCTTCGATACCAGCGAGATTGCGCGCTGCCTCGATCACCGCGAGCTGCATGCCGTAGCAGATGCCGAAGCATGGCAACTTGTGACGGCGCGCATAACCGGCTGCGCGCATCTTGCCGAGCGCACCGCGCTCGCCGAATCCGCCAGGCAGCAGGACGCCATCGACGCTGTCGAGCTCTGACAGGTCTGCATTCGGGTCATCATAACGATCCGACGGGATCCAGGTGAGGTTGACCTTCACCTTGTTGGCAAGGCCGCCATGGCCAAGCGCCTCGACCACAGATTTGTACGCGTCATGCAGCGCCACATACTTGCCGACGATGGCAATTCGCACTTCGCCGTCCGGATTGCGCAGCGTCTGAGAGGTCTGCACCCAGCGCTTGAGATCCGGCGTCGTCTGCTTCTCGAGGCCGAAGTGGCGCAGCACTTCATGATCGAGCCCGCGCGCGTGATATTCGAGCGGGACTTCGTAGATGTTCTGCGCGTCGAGCGCCTCGATCACGGCTTCCGGCCGCACGTTGCAGAACAGCGCAAGCTTGCGGCGCTCTTCCGGCGGGATTGGCATCGGGGCGCGGCACAGGAGGATATCAGGCTGGATGCCGATCGAGCGCAGCTCTTTCACCGAGTGCTGCGTCGGCTTGGTCTTCAACTCGCCGGCCGTGGCGATGTAGGGCAGCAGTGTGAGGTGAATGAACAGGCTGGCCTCGCGGCCGACGTCCTGACTGAACTGACGGATCGCCTCGAAGAACGGCAGGCCTTCGATGTCGCCAACCGTGCCGCCGACTTCGCAGAGAACGAAATCAACATCGTCCGTATCGGACTTGATGAAGTCCTTGATAGCGTCGGTGACGTGCGGAATGACCTGGATCGTCGCGCCGAGATAATCGCCGCGGCGCTCTTTCTCGAGGATCGACTTGTAGATTCTGCCCGTCGTCGTGTTGTCGGTCTTACGAGCCGAGACGCCGGTGAAGCGTTCATAATGGCCGAGGTCGAGGTCGGTCTCCGCGCCGTCGTCGGTAACGAAGACCTCGCCGTGCTGGGTCGGCGACATCGTGCCGGGATCGACGTTCAGATAGGGGTCGAGTTTGCGCAGTCGGACGCGGTAGCCGCGCGACTGTAGCAGGGCGCCGAGCGCTGCCGAGGCAATGCCCTTCCCAAGGGAGGACACAACGCCTCCCGTGATGAAGATGAAACGCTTCATGACGGATGCTCAGTTTAACGATTCGCCCCGCACAGGCGAGCGGGGATTAAGTCACGGCGTCGGCGATCCACCGCCTTCCGGGGCCGGGGTGGTGGGCGTCGTTGTCGCAGGCGCAGGTGCGGCGGGAGTTGCCGCCGGAGAGATGGCTTTCGGCGCCAGCGGATCCGGAGTTGCCGTTACGGCGGGTGCAGGCGCGGCGCCCGTGGGTGCAGGGACTGCGGGGACCGTCGTCGCGCCGCCGTTTAGGGCGTCGGGGGCCGGCGCCGCAGGCTGGGTATCAAGGGTATCGAAGGGGTCGGTGGTTTCACCCGCCTGACGCTCCAGAAGGCTCGGCTGGCTGCTGGTATCGTTGTTGAGGCGGGTCATGATGATCGATGTGACGAAGAAAACGCCAGCCAGGATCATCGTGGTGCGAACGAGCACCCCGGCCGCTCCGCGACCGGAGATAAGCCCACCCGTTCCGCCGCCGCCCATGCCGAGGGCGCCGCCCTCAGAGCGTTGGAGCATCACCGCGATCACCAGCGCGATGCAGGCGATCAGGTGAATGGTCAGCAGGACGTTTTGCATGCAGGGCCGCCGGTAACGATTTGGCCCGCGTCAAAGCACGTCGCCGGGGTGCGGCCAAGCCCCCAAGCGCCTTTTCGTGTAAGTACACATGCTGCATCCGCCCAAGTCCGGGAACAATTAATCATGCGCAGGCGGCGGCAATCTTCAGAAAATCCGCCGCCTTGAGGCTCGCACCGCCGACCAGAGCACCATCAACACCGGGTGTTTTCATCAGCTCAGCTGCATTTTCGGGCTTCACCGACCCCCCATAGAGAAGCGGAATGCTTGCTCCCGCCGCGCCAAACCGGGCGATCAGAGTTTCGACCATTGCCTGGTGAACCTCGGCGACCTGGGCGAGTGTGGGGGTACGACCCGTTCCTATAGCCCAGACGGGCTCGTAGGCGATGATTGTGTCCATGGACGCGGTCGCATCGGGTACCGACCCTGCCAGCTGCTCCCGGACCACCGCCAGGGTTTGCCCCGCATCCCGCTCGGCCAGGCTTTCGCCGACGCAGATGATGGGTGTGAGGCCGGCCCTGAGGGCTGCCGCAGCCTTTGAGGCGACGATGGCATCGGTCTCCGCATGCATGGCGCGCCGCTCGGAATGGCCGACAATCACATACCGCGCGCCCAGATCCGCCCACATCTCGGCGCTGATATCGCCGGTAAACGCTCCGGAGGTGCCGGGATGGCAATCCTGCCCACCCAGCCCGATGCGCGAACCAGCAAGCACGTCTCCAACCTGTGAGGCGAGCGTCGCGGGTGGGCAGATGACAAGATCGACGCCGGGAATCGCTGAAGCGCCCTGCACCATCGCTCGGACCTCGCCCAAGGCCGTCCGGAGACCGTTCATCTTCCAGTTGCCGGCAACGAGCTTTCTGCGATCCGTCATACTGCTTTTGTCCAAACAGGCCCCAAACGTCAGAAAACCGAGGCTCAGGCCCGGGTGCCGTCTGGATGCCGCGATGATGCAATTTCCTGTGGCGAACCGGTTTCCCCTCCGCCGCAAAATGCTCTAGCAAGCCGTCTTCCAGCGGACAACCGGACCCCGGTGCCGCCCAGTTTAAGGAGTCGCTCCGCGTGATTGACGGAATGCGGAAGTTCGCGAAGTCGAAGTGGGCAGCCGGCCTGCTTCTGATTCCGCTGGCGATCAGCCTTGCGATGTTCATCCCGGATTCGTTCGGCAACGGGTCGCTGAGTGGTGGCGTCCTGAGCCAGATCGGGGGCCGTGAGGTCAAGGTCACGGATGTCGAACGCGACACGCAGCGCCTGATCGACGAGGTTCGCGCGACCGAGAACCGTAACATCACGCCGGCGGACGCGGCGCGGGAAGGCCGCGTGCAGGGCATCATCCAGGACATCGAGGTCCGCAACACCCTGCTCGCCTATGCCGACAAGACGGGCGTTCAGGCGAGCGACGCCTCACTGAAACCCTATCTCGAGCGCAACAAGCTGCTGGTCGACGAGTTCGGCAAGCTGAGCCGCGACCAGTTGCTCTATCAGGCAGCCCAACGCCGTCAGTCACCGCGCGAGTTCGAGAAATTCATCAAGGACTTCCTGACGCAGGACTATATCCGCGAAGCGGCGGGCGCTGCTCTGGAAGTGCCGGCGATCCTGTCGCAGCCGTGGGTGAACTATCTCGGTGAGAGCCGGACGTTCAGCCTAGCTCAGGTGAACGCAGCCACCGCGCCGGCCCCCGCGGAGCCGACCGAAGCCGAGCTGCAGACATGGTACGATGCTCAGAAGGCCAACTTCCAGCAGCCCGAGCGCCGCCGGATTTCGGTTCTGACTTATACGCCTGATGACTTCCTCGATCAGGTGAAGATGACGGACGAAGAAGTCCGCGGCGAATATCAGAAGCGCATCAGGGATTATTCGACGCCCGAGACGCGTGTTGTGGTCGAGTTCCAGTCCGACAATCGCAATACCGTTCAGGCCTTCGTCGACCTTACGCAGCAGGGCATTTCTGTCGAGGAAGCGCTGGCGAAGACGCCGGGGCTGACACGCAAGGAAACGACGGTGAAGCCTGCGGACCTCACGGAACAAGAGTATCGCGATTTCATTTTCGCGCTGCAGGCCGGCAAGGTTCACAACGCCCCGATCCGCCAGAAGGAAGACGAGCCGTGGCGTGCGATCATGGTGCAGACGATCACGCCGGGCGTCGCAACGCCCTACGAGCAGATCGCTGACAAGGTGCGCCGCGACGTATCGTGGAACGAAGCGGCCGGCCTGTTCGAGAAATCATCAGAGCCGTTCCGGGATGCAGCGGGCGGACAGCCACTCGAAGATATCGGCAAGCAGTTTGGCATCCCGGTGATCTCCCTTGCGCCGCTCGATTCCCAAGCGCGCACGATCCTTGGCGACCAGTCGCAGATCATGACGAAGAACCAGGACGCGCTGCGACAGCTCTTCACTCTGGCGCCGGGCGATATGACGAATGTCATCGAGGGCGACAACGTCCGCTCAATGTTCCGCCTCGATGAAGTCATCGCACCGTACACGCTCGCCTTCGCCGATGTGAAGGAGCGCGTGAAGCTGGCCTATATGAGCGAAAAGCTCGTCGCGGCGCGTGACAAGGCCGCCAACGACATGGTGGCCGCGGTGCAAGCCGGAACCGCATTCGACAAGGCCGCAGCCAGCGCCAGGATGACATTGCTGCCGCCCCTTACGGCCCTGCGCGCCGCCAACCCGCAGATCGATCCCGCCGTGGTGGCGGCGGCGTTTGCGCTGAAGCCGAATGAAATCGCGGTCGTGCGCGATCGCAACAACAATCCGTGGGTAGCGCGTGTCGACAAGGTCGAGCCGGCCAAGCCGGAGGTAACTGCAATGCTCAAGGCGCAACTGGGAGACCAGGTGAGCCAGTCGCTGCTGCAGGATCTCAACGAGGTCTTCGTGCGCGGGCTGCGCTCCGAGGTCGACTACAAGCGCGATGACGTGGCTGTGCAGAGATATCTCGAAGGGCTGGTCGGGGAAAGCACGCCCAAATGACGACGCGCATGCCGCCCCTGATCGTAAGGCGACGGGTCGACGACACCGAGTCGCCGGTTTCGGCGATTCTGAAGCTCAATCCGATGTCGACCGGCCTCGTCCTGTTCGAGAGCGTGGTCGGCGGGGAAACGCGAGGTCGCTACAGCTTCATCGGCACGGCGCCTGACCTTTGGTGGCGTGTGCGCGACGGCAAGGCGGAAACGTCGCTGACGTCTGACTTCCGGGAAGTGCTGTCGATCGAGACAGACGTAATGGGTTCGCTGCACGGCTTCATCGAGGCCTGCAAGGTGGACGGCATGGACGGCCTGCCGCCGATGGCCGCTGGGGCGTTCGGCTATCTTGGCTACGACATGGTGCGCCATGTCGAAAAGCTGCCCGAACCAAAGCCCGATCCCAACGGCGTTCCCGAAGCGATGCTGATGCGGCCGGCCGTGGTGTTGATCTTCGATGGCGTGAAGCAGGAGATCATTCTTGCGGCGCCGGCTCGCAAAGATGCGCATGAGGCCAACGCCCTGCTCGACCGGATCGAAGCGGTGCTCGACCAGCCGATGCCGCCCTCACGCCCGAGCGAAATGCCGCTGGAAAAGATCGACTTCGCGTCGAACACGACGAAGTCGCGCTATCTCGACATGGTCGAGAAGGCGAAGAGCTACATCCACGCCGGCGACATCTTCCAGGTCGTTCCAAGCCAGCGCTTCTCCGCGCCCTTCGAGCGCTCGCCGTTCGCGTTCTATCGGGCACTTCGCCGCCTCAACCCCTCGCCCTTCATGTTCTACGTGAACTTCGGCGACTTCCAGATTTCAGGGTCGAGCCCGGAAATTCTCGTGCGCGTGCGCAATGGCGTCGTCACTGTGCGCCCGATCGCCGGGACACTGCCGCGCGGCGCGACGCCAGAGGCCGACAAGGCGAATGAAGAGCGCCTGATCTCTGATCCCAAGGAGCGCGCGGAGCACCTGATGCTGCTCGATCTTGGCCGCAACGATGTCGGCCGAGTGGCGGCGCGCGGATCGGTGGAGGTGACGCAGAGCTTCACCATCGAGCGCTACAGCCACGTCATGCACATCGTCTCCAACGTGCAGGGAAAGCTCAAGGATGGCGAGGACATGGTGTCCGCGCTGGTGGCCGGATTCCCTGCGGGCACAACCTCGGGCGCGCCAAAGATCCGCGCGATGGAAATCATCACCGAACTCGAGCCCCATGCGCGCGGCGTGTATGCCGGGGCGGTCGGTTATTTCGGCGCAGGCGGCGACATGGACACGTGTATCGCTCTGCGCACGGCGGTATTCGCGGGCGGCAAGATCCACGTGCAGGCCGGCGGCGGGGTCGTGTTCGACTCCAACCCCGAGAGCGAATTCATGGAGACGGTGCACAAGGCAAGCGCCCTGTTCCGCGCCGCCGAGGAATCCGCGCGCTATGACCGGGGCAACCGCTGATGCCGTCCTCCCCGTTCAAGGTTCTGCTCATCGATAACTACGACTCGTTCACGTACAATCTCGTGCACTACCTGCAGGACGTTTCCGAAAAGGTAGAGGTTGAAGTCGTCCGCAACGACGCGCTGAGCGTGAAGGAAGCGCTCGCGAAAGGTGCCGACGCAATCGTGCTGTCGCCGGGGCCGTGTACGCCGAACGAAGCGGGCATCTGCCTTGAGTTGATCAACTCCGCACCGGATGGCCTGCCGATCCTCGGCGTGTGCCTCGGGCATCAGGCGATCGGACAGGCGATGGGCGGCATCGTCGAGGGTGCGCGCGACATCGTCCATGGCAAAGTCTGGGACGTGAAGGTCCTCGGCGGCGATCTGTTTGCCGGCGTGCCGGAACACTTCGAAGCCGTGCGCTATCACTCGCTGGCTATCCGGCGGAACGGCATGCCCAACATGCTGACTGTCGACGCCGAAACCGCCGATGGCGAAGTGATGGCGGTGAGCCACGCGACGCGGCCCGTTTTCGGTGTGCAGTTCCACCCCGAGTCCATCGGCTCGCAGTTTGGCAAGGTGATGCTGGCGAACTTCCTCAAGAAGGCTGGCCTCACGTGAGCGAGGCAGTTCGCAGCGTAGTCGCCAAGCTGGCCGCCGGAGAACCCCCGGCTCCCGACGAAATCGCGGCCGCGTTTCAGGCCATTCTGATAGGGGATGCGGAGCCCGCGCTGATCGCAGCCTTCCTGATGGGCCTGCGCACCCGCGGCGAAACTGTCGACGACATCGTCGCCGGCGTGCGGGTGATGCGCGCCAACATGAAACCGTCCAAGGCCCCCGAAGGCGCCATCGATACATGCGGCACGGGCGGGCTGACATGGACGTCGCTCAACACATCGACAACTGCAGCGTTTGTCGTGGCGGGCGCTGGTGTCATGGTCGCCAAGCACGGCAATCGCTCCAAGAGCCGCGCGGGATCGGCCGACGTACTGGAAGCGCTGGGTGTGAATCTGTCACCAACGGATGCGCAGATTGAAGCGTGCTTCCGCGAGGCGGGTGTCGCCTTCATGTTCGCTCAGCAGCATCATACAGCGATGAAGTTCGTGGCGCCGGTGCGACAGGCGCTGGGCATCCGCACAATCTTCAACATGCTTGGCCCGCTCGCCAACCCGGCGGGCGTGAAGCGGCAGGTGATGGGCGTGTTCGCTGCGGAATGGGTCGAGCCCGTCGCGAAAGCTATGCTCTCCCTCGGTGCCGAACGCGGCATGGTGGTGCACGGTCTCGACGGCATGGACGAGATTTCAACGACCGGCACGACTCTGGTGGCCGAGATCAAGGACGGCGCGGTGCACATGGCCGACCTGACGCCGGAGCGCATGGGCGTGCCGCGCGCAAGTCTCGACGATCTGCGCGGCGGAACGGTTGCCGAGAATGCAGCAGCGATGACACGCCTGCTCGGCGGCGAGGCGGGGCCGTTCGCGGATCTGGTCGCGGTGAATGCGGGCGCGACAATCCACGTCGCCGGTCATGCGGAGACGCTGCTCGATGGTATCGCGAAGGCGCGCCAGTCGGTTGCGAGCGGCAAAGCGCTGGCCTCACTCGAAGCACTGAGGCGGGCCAGCAATGGGTGATGTACCCGACCGGCTGAAGGCGATCATCGCCTACAAACACGACGAGGTCGCCGCGCTGAAACAGGCGCGTTCGATGGGCTCGCTGCTGGCCGACGCGAAAGTTGCGAACACGCCGCGCGGGTTTGCCGACGCCCTGCTCCGGATTGCGAGCCAAGACGGCAATGCGCTGATCTGCGAAGTGAAACGGCGCAGCCCCTCGGCCGGCGACATCTCGCCGGGACGCGATCAGGTCGCGATCGCACGCGACTACGAGGCCGGCGGCGCGGCTTGCATTTCCGTGCTGACGGATGGGCCGAGCTTTGGCGGATCGCTCAACGACATGATCAGCGTGCGCGATGCGATCGCCATCCCCGTCCTGCGCAAGGATTTCATGGTCGACCCGATCCAGATCGTCGAAGCACGCGCAGCCGGAGCGGACGCGATCCTCGTCATCATGGCGGCCGTCGACGACACACTCGCCCGCGAGCTCCACGCGACCGCGGATGAGCTGGGCATGTCGGTGCTGCTGGAAGCGCACGATGAGGCGGAGCTGGTTCGCGCGCTGGGCCTGCCTTCGCCGTTGATCGGGGTGAACAACCGCAATCTGAGGACGTTCACGACTGACCTCGCCGTCACCGAGCAACTGGCCGACCTGCTGCCCGACCCCGCCGGCGCTGGCCGTATCCTGATCTCGGAGAGCGGCGTGAAAACTCTCGGCGACATCATCCGCTTGAGGACCTGCGGCGCACGGGGCTTCCTCATCGGGGAAAGCCTGATGCGGGCGGAAAATCCAGCCGAATCCGTGAGATCGCTCGTCCAGGCCCGCTGAAACCGTGTTCCGCGGAATTGACCCATAACGTGAACGATAGTAGAACTATCCGCGACTCAGAAACTTCAGAGCCGGGTAGGTCTCGACGATGCTTACGAAGAAACAGCGCGAACTTCTCCTGTTCATCAATGACAGGATCAAGGTGACCGGGGTCTCCCCGTCCTTCGATGAGATGAAGGAAGCGCTCGATCTGGCGTCGAAATCCGGGATCCATCGCCTGATCACGGCGCTCGAGGAACGTGGCTTCCTGCGCCGCCTCGCCCACCGGGCCCGCGCGCTTGAAGTGCTCAAACTGCCAGAAAGCGCCGTGCCGCAACCGATGGGCCGCACCCCCTTCCGTCCCAGCGTTGTTGAGGGCAATGGCGGCGGCCGGAAAGCCGCGATACCTGCTCCGCGCGGGGTCATGATCCCGGTCATGGGGCGGATCGCCGCCGGTACGGCGATTGATGCTATCGAACATGAGACGCACCGTGTCGCGGCCCCGGATGAGGGCTTGGATCCGGATACGCACTACGCGCTCGAAGTTCAGGGCGAGAGCATGATCAACGCCGGCATTCTCGACGGCGACATCGTCATCGTGAAGAAGACTGATAGCGCCGTTTCTGGCGACATCGTTGTGGCGCTTATCAATGACGAGACCGCTACGTTGAAGCGCTTCCGCAAGAAGGGCGGCTCAATCGCTCTGGAAGCGGCGAACCCGGCATTTGGCACCCAGATTTTCGGGCCGGATCATGTGAAGATCCAGGGCAAGCTAGTCGCGCTCGTCCGCCGCTATCACTGAGACTGAGCGACTTCCGTTTTAGGCGGTTTAGGCGGCTTGGCTATCTTTGGTAGCTTGGGCACAGGCTTGTACAGCTGCTGCGACCACAGCCGGTCTTGCGCGTTTTCTGGGGGGGGGCGAGCGTCAGATTTGTGCCTTGAATTTCGATCGCCGCCCCGCGCGATACTCTCGCAGGGATTGACCGACAACACTGACGCGCTCGATGCGGCGAGCCTCAGCGTGGCGTCGATTGGGCATCCAGGGAGGATGCGCGCTTCCTTCGCGGGGATGATTTCCGCGCTCCCCGCTTCGAACGCTACGCCGCAAGCGGCGCCCTTGTCCGAACAGGGGGACCTTTCGATCACGTCCCCTATGATCAGCGGGTTGAGGCCGTTCTTGCCGCCCCAGTCCTTTAGTTCGATCCAGCCTTGCGATCGCTTGAGAAAGACCGATCCGTCGTCAGCGGTGCAGCCGACTGCTAGCGGCGCAGAGAGCCAGACAACAATGGCCGCAGTGACGGGGATCAGCGAAGATGCGGCCGCGTCTGTCGAGAACGCAGAACATTGCGATGGCGAGGGCTGCGAGCCCCATACCCGCAGCACCAAGGCGCGAAAGATCGACGTCCGGCGAATAGTCCGCCGAATAGTGGGCGATTAGCAGCACAACATCGCGGCTCAGGCCCATCAGCCACAGAAAGGGCTCGCTTAGCCCAATGGGCGCAAACAGCGCCGCTGCGGCTGCTGCCGGTGTCGTGAGCAACGTGATGACCGGCGTTGAGACGATGTTGGCGAGCACGCTGAACAGGGCTGCGCGGTCGAAGTGATGCAGGGCGAACGGCATCGTGGCGAACGATGCCATCAGGGACGTGGCAGCCGCGCCGATCACCCAGCCGCCCGCGCGCATGAAGACGCCGCGCTTTTCCATGCGACCAAGTCGCGGCCAGATTTCATAGAGCGCGATCAAGCCTGCTGAAGCAGCGAACGACATCTGAAAGCCCAGCATTATCACCGACTCCGGCTGGAGCAGCACGACCAGCGTCATGGCGATGGCGAGCGAACGAAGCGAGACCGCCAGCCTGTCGAACAGCTTCGCGCCGAAGCCGATCAGCGCGATGATGTACGATCGTTGGGTCGCGACCTCCATTCCCGATATCGCGAAGTAGAGCGTGCACGCGATGATCGCGGCCAGCGCTACTGCATGGACGGCAGGAATGCGCAGCGCGAGCGGTTCGATCAGCGGCCAGATGAACCGGACAATGAAGAAGATGATGCCGCCGACCAGCACCTTGTGCGCGCCGGAAATCGACAGCAGGTTGGCAAGGCCTGACAGTCGAAGCGCTTCGGCATCGTCTGGCGTAATGAAACTCCGGTCACCAGAAACCATCGCGGCCGATATGCCGCCGCCTTCGGGTCCCGCCGCAGAGTAGACGAATTCCGCCAGCGCGCGCCGTACGGCGCCCAGCCAGACGAACCCGGCGTCCAGCGGCGATGCAGGCGGCCGCATAGCCAGCGGTTCATATGTGCCGACCGCAAAGCCGACGCCGCCCGGCTACTGGAACCAGGCGTCGCGATGAAACTCGTAGTCGCCGGGCAAAAGGGGTCTCGGGGGTGGCGACAGGATTGCGCGACACGCGACCGCTCGGCCAGGCGACAGGCCCAAATCCCCCCTTGAAACTGAAACGGACATATCTGGGTGTCTGATCGGGCGTCAGGCCTTCGATCGCGCGGACATCGATAAGGACGCGACGGCTGCGTTCGCTGGCGTCGACCTCGAGGATCGTGCCCTCGACCCGCACAGGGCCGATCTGCTCCTTCAGAATGGGTGCGGCAACCAGGTTGGAGCGGACCTTGCCTGCGATGGCGCCGATGCCGAGGCAGGACACGAAGGCGACGGTAAGTGCCAGCAGCCCCCCAACGCGCCGCCGGATCAGCACCCAGACAAGGCTGGGGATCAGGGCGGCAGCCCCCAGCAACTCCCAGCTGGGCTCGCCAGGGGTCGCCATGTAGGCCGCAGCCCCCGTCGCCAGCGCGAGTGGCAGCAGGAGCGGCCAGCGCAGAGCCGGGTCGGCGATGGCGCCGTTCAGGAACCTGCCGAGGCTTGCCAGCGAAGGAGTGAATGTGGTCTTCAGGGCCCGCGCTCCGCCCGCCGGACGCCCTGACCATAACTGCGCTGGAAACCGATGACGGTCGTCACCCGCTTCGCCCCCTCCCCCACCGGCTACCTCCATATCGGAGGCGCCCGCACGGCCCTGTTTTCTTGGCTATACGCGCGCGCGAGGGGCGGCAAGTTCCTGCTTCGCATCGAGGACACCGACAAGGAGCGCTCCACCCAGCCAGCGATCGACGCGATTATCGACGGGCTGAACTGGCTCGGGCTCGGCGGGGATGAACCGCCCCTGCTGCAATCCCTGCGCGCTGACCGGCACGCGGAGGTCGCGCACGAGCTGGTGAAACGCGGAGCCGCCTATCATTGCGCGGTCACAGCGGAAGAGCTGCAGGCGAGGCGCGACGAAGCCGAGCAGCTCCAGAAGAAGAAATCCACCGACGGTCACCTCCCTGCCGCCGATGCCGATCGCATGGCCGAGCTGATGCGCCCGTTCCGCTCCCCCTATCGCGACCCGACCACGCCCCTGCCCGAAGGCGCCCCGACCGTCGTCCGACTGCGCATGCCCGACCATGGTGAGCTGACGGTGCACGATCACGTCCAGGGCACGGTCTCGCGCGCCTACGCCGATCTCGACGACCTGATCATCCTGCGCTCTGACGGCACGCCGACCTACATGCTCGCCGTCGTGGTCGACGATCATGACATGGGCGTCACCCACGTCATTCGCGGCGACGACCATTTCCTGAACACCTTCCGCCAGCTGCCGATCTATCTCGGCATGGAGTGGCGCACGCCGGACTACAGCCACGTCCCCCTGATCCACGGACCCGACGGCAAGAAGCTCTCCAAGCGCCATGGCGCCACGGCGGTGGACGAATACCGCGATGTGCTCGGCTACCTCCCGGAAGCCATGCGCAACTACCTGCTCCGTCTCGGCTGGAGCCATGGCGATGACGAGATCATCCCGGACGAGAAAGCCATCGCCTGGTTCGACCTCGACGGTCTGAACAAGGCGCCAGCCCGTCTGGATTTCGCCAAGCTCGACTCGGTCAACAAGCACTACATGGCGCTCGCGGACGATGAGCGCCTGTTCGGCCTCTGGATGAACCGGCCTGAATCGCGCGGTCTCTCAGATGAGGTGCTGGACCGCATTCGCGCCGCGATGCCGCATCTGAAAGCCCGGGCGGCGAATCTGGCGACGTTCGGCGAGGCGGCCCGCTTCCTGACCGACCTGCGTCCCATCCAGCTTTCGGGCAAGGCGGCTGGCCAGGTCAATGACGAGGCGCGCGGCCGTCTCGCGGCTTTGCTGCCGGCCCTGGAGGGCCTGACAGACTGGTCCGAACCGGCGATCAAGGAAGAACTCGATCACTTCTGGGCGCGTCTGGGCATCAGCATGGGCAAAATTGGCCCTGTTTTGCGCGCGGTCCTTACCGCCGGGGCGCCCGCGCCCGATATTACGCTTGTGCTGGCCTTGCTAGGCCGTAATGAAGCTTTCGCTCGCATTAGGGATTTTGCTCACAATGTGGGCTGAGCGATCGAATCGCGACGCGAATTGAGGAGACTTAGTCGATGGAAAACAAGGTCAAGCCAAACGGCAAGGCGACGATCAGCGCCGGTGGCAAAACGGTCGAAATGCCGGTCTACAGCGGCACGATCGGTCCCGATGTGATCGACATCGGCAAGCTGCACGCCCAGACTGGCATGTTCACGCTGGACCCGGGCTTCACGTCCACCGCCAGCTGCGAAAGCCAGATCACATATATCGACGGCGACGCCGGCGTCCTGCTGCACCGCGGCTATCCGATCGACCAGCTGGCCGAACAATCGAACTTCCTCGAAGTCTGCTACCTGCTCCTGCACGGCGAACTGCCGTCGGCCGCCGAGAACTCGGATTTCGTGCGGACGATTACCCGCCACACGATGCTGCATGCCCAGTTCGACCGGTTCTTCGAAGGCTTCCGCCGCGACGCTCACCCGATGGCCATCATGTGCGGCGCCGTCGGCGCGCTGTCGGCTTTCTACCACGACTCGACCAACGTCGATGATCCGGTGCAGCGCAAGGTCGCCCAGCACCGCATGATCGCCAAGATGCCGACCATCGCGGCGCGCGCGTTCAAGTATTCGTCCGGCCAACCGTTCGTCAGCCCGCGCAACGAATATGACTACGCGTCAAACTTCCTGCGCATGTCCTTCGCCGTTCCGGCCGAGGACTATGTCGTCAACCCGGTTCTGGCGAAGGCTATGGACCGTATCTTCATCCTGCATGCCGACCACGAGCAGAACGCCTCGACCTCCACCGTGCGCCTTGCCGGGTCGTCGGGCGCGAACCCGTTCGCCTGTATCGCTGCCGGCATCGCCTGCCTCTGGGGCCCCGCGCACGGCGGCGCCAACGAAGCTGCGCTGAACATGCTGCAGGAGATCGGCACGGTCGATAATGTGCGCAAGCACGTCGACAAGGTGAAGAACAAGGTGGATGGCGTCCGCCTGATGGGCTTCGGCCACCGCGTCTACAAGAACTACGATCCGCGCGCGAAAGTGATGCAGGCGACCTGCCGTGAAGTGCTGAAGGAAGTCGGCATCAATGATCCGCTGCTCGAAGTCGCGATGGAACTCGAGAGGATCGCGCTGACGGACGAGTACTTCATCGAGAAGAAACTCTACCCGAACGTCGATTTCTATTCAGGCATCACGCTGAAGGCGATGGGCTTCCCGGTGACGATGTTCACCGTGCTGTTCGCCCTCGCCCGTACGGTCGGCTGGATCGCACAGTGGGAAGAAATGACCACAGACAAGACCCAGCGCATCGGCCGTCCGCGTCAGGTCTACACCGGCGCACCGCAACGCAACTACGTCGGCATCGGCCAGCGCTAG
>JBBATZ010000074.1:0-15339 GCA_040398425.1 Hyphomonadaceae bacterium | reverse complement strand
CCTTGGGCAGAAGACGTCGAACTCCGCGTTCCGCCGACGAACGGGATTTGCCTCAATGCCTTGCATGATCGGGCTTTCGACGAGCATCTGATCTCGTTCTATGATGGCATGTCGCTTATCGTCTCAAAGAGACTCAAGCTTACGGTCGAGAATCGTCCGTTCTTTGAAGGCAAGCAGGTGAAGCTGCCGGCCCGATTCAGGCCAGATCCTGCATGTATTTCTCGCAGCCGCGATCAACTCGCGCAAAAGGATCGAGCCTGACGCCAGCGCGATCTTGAACGGATGCCCAAACTGGCAGCCTATTTCGTTCAACCCCAAAACAAAACGCGCCGCAGTTTCCTGCAGCGCGTTTGTCGTTTGATCGGGTGATGAACCTTAGAAGGTCATACCCGCTTTGACGTAGACGAAGCGGCCCGAGTAGCCGAAGGGCGTGTAGTTCGAGAAGGGCGTGTTGCCGGTCGTGTTGAGAGCGACCGGGAACGCATCCGGATATTCGTCGAACAGGTTGTCGGCGCCGAGCGACAGGGTGAGGTTGTCCGTCGCGGCGAAGCGGGCTTCGAGGTCGAGCACTGTCTTGGCGGACAGCTTATGGTCGAAGATCGGGTTGTTGTCCGGCTGGACGACTTCGCCGTAACGGATGGCGCGGACCGTGGCGCTGATTGCGCCGAGCGTCCAGTCAACCGACAGCGTTTCCTTGTCGGCGGGCGAGCCCTCCTCGAAGGTCAGCGTGTTGGCGCGGCCGAACAGGACCGGCGCCGGGGTGAGGGCCGAAAGCACCGGGATCGACGGGACCTTGGTCACGTCAGTGTTCGACACGTTGAGGCCGAAGGTGACGTCGAACTGTCCGACCGGAGTTTCCGGGAAAGAGTAGTTCGTGACAAGGTCCACGCCCTGCGTCTCGGTGTCGACGCCGTTGATGAAGAAGCGGCCGCCGCCGGCGCCGACAAAGCCCTGCGTCGTCAGATAGTCGCGCACGTTCTGCGCCGTCAGGTTTTCCGACAGTACAATGCGGTTGTCGACGTCGATGCGGTAGGCATCGATCGTCATGTTGAAGTCGCCCATCTGGAAGACGGCACCGAGCGAGTAGTTGAGCGACTCTTCAGCCTCCAGCGGCTGGGCGCCGAGAGCGACAGCCACCGGATCCGTGACCGGGAATGTGGTGATGTCGAACGGTACGCCGCCGATGAAGTTGGTCGACGTCGTGGCGAAGAACTGCTGCTGCAGCGACGGCGCGCGGAAGCCGTTCTGGACCGAGGCGCGAACCCCGAACGCGTCGTTGAAGTCGTAACGCGCGGCGAGCTTACCTGTGACCGTCTCGCCGAAGTCCGAATAGGACTCGCCACGAATGGCGCCCGAGACGAGCAGGGCGTCGGTGATGTTGGCTTCGAGGTCGATATAGAGGCCGACGGCGGTGCGGTCTTGATCGACTTCGTTCGCCGGACGGAAGCCCGGGAAGACCTGCGAGCCGGAGGCAGTCGGAGCGCCTCCGAGAAGGACGCCGCCATTGCGATAGCTGTCCGGCTCACCGGCGTTGATCTTGTAGAATTCCTGGCGGGCCTCGATGCCGGCCGCGACGTTGAGCGGCGAGGCGAGGCCGACATTGTATTGCTTCACGCCAGAGACGTTGGCCACGACCTGCTGGTACTGGAAGCCGCCTGCGTCGAATGCCGTCTTGGAGGCGATTCCGAGCGAGCGGTTCAGCGTGTTCTTGATGGTGAAGTCCATCTTGTTGGAGCCGTAGACCACCGAGGCGTCCATGTCCCAGTCGCCGAGAGCGAAGCGTGCGCCACCGGCAAGCGAGGCGTCTTCGACTTCCGGGTTGATCAGCGGCAGGAAGCCATCCGGGTAGATCTGGATCACGTTACGGGCGTCGAGCGCGCGGCGATAGAAACCGGCCGACACCGAGTCGCGGTTCTGATAGCTGGCCCAACCATAGAGCGACGTCGTATCGCCGAGATCATAACCCGCGTTCGCGAACACCGTGTACTGGTCGATTTCCGGCTCGCCGGTCCAGGCATTGAAGCGATTGACGCTCGCTTCGCGCGGATCGAATGCGCCGCCAGCAAGCAACGGATAGTTCTGGCGCGTGTCGTAGCCATCGCGCTCCGAGCGCTGCTGCAGCTTCACTTCACCGGACACGGTGAGGAAGCCGTCCTGGCCGAGCGCGAGGCCCTTCCAGGCGTTCAGCGTGAACAGCTGACCGTCACGCACGTCGCGCGAAATCGTGCTGCCAGGATTGATCGGCAGGCCGGCAACCGGCCGGGTCACGGGCACGGTGTATTCGGAAACGCGCATGCCGAGAGAGGCAGATGCGCCGCCGCCATCGCTGGCTTCACGCAGGCGCACGTTGATGACGCCCGCGACCGCGTCAGAGCCGTACTGTGCCGACGCGCCATCACGCAGCACTTCGATGCCGGAGATCGCGGAGGTGGGGATTGTGTTCATGTCGACCGCCGAGGCACCGCGTCCGACCGAGCCGTTGACGTTGACGAGAGCGGCCGAGTGGCGGCGCTTGGAGTTGACCAGCACCAGCGTCTGGTCCGGTGCGAGGCCACGCAGCGCGGCGGGACGCACGGTGTCCGTGCCGTCGTTCAGCGCCGGCCGCGGGAAGTTGAATGAGGGGAGAGCGACAGCAAGCGCCTGGTTTATCTCGGTAACGCCGCCTTTTTCCAGCTCCTCCGAGCCCACGACGTCAACCGCAACAGCGGTGTCCAGCGCGGTCCGGTCAGCAACGCGCGTGCCCGTGACGATGATAACGTCCTTGTCGCCGGGCGCGGATTGCGCGAAGGCGGCCCCTAACATCAGCGGCGTGGCCGCGACGCCAGCGAGGATGGCGGACTTCAATGTCCCAAGTTTCAGTAAACTCTCCCTTGCCGCCCTGGATGGGGCGGTCTTGCGATAAAGCAAGGTGGAGCGCCTAGCGGACGTCTTCAATGAAGGTGAGCTAAATCGTCCGCACAAGGAGCATGTTGGCCGGGTCTGTGGCCGTGATGTGACAGTAGGCGACGTAACGGAAGCCACAACCTTCGCGTACAAGGCGAAATAGGTTCGCGGGACGGTGGGAGGTCCAGTGCCCCGTTAACCGTCGTCGATCAATTCAGAACCGCCTTCTTCATCTCGGCCGGCACGCCGTTCAGCGAGAGGGCCGAGCCTTCGACGCTGACTTTCACGTCGTCGCCATCCTTGATGCGGCCTTCGAGGATACGGCGGGCGAGGGGATCCTGCAGCTCCTTCTGGATCACGCGTTTGAGCGGGCGCGCGCCGTAGACCGGGTCATAGCCGCGATCCGACAGCCACTGCATCGCCTCGTCCGTGAGGCTGATGGTGATGCGGCGGTCGGCGAGGATTTTCTCCAGGCGCTTCAATTGCACGCCGACGATGCGATCGATCTCGCCGCGACCTAGGCGTTTGAAGAACACGATCTCGTCGATACGGTTGAGGAATTCCGGTCGGAAGTGCGCGCGGATCGCCTCCATCACCGCATCGCGTGCATGGCCGGAGATATCGCCTTCTGACTTGTCCTCCGCCAGCGCATGCGCACCGAGGTTGGACGTCATGATGATGACGGTGTTGTTGAAGTTCACGGTGCGGCCCTGACCGTCCGTGAGGCGCCCGTCGTCGAGCACCTGCAGCAACGTGTTGAACACATCGGGGTGCGCCTTCTCGATTTCGTCGAACAGGATCACCTGGTAGGGACGCCGACGCACCGCTTCAGTCAGCGCGCCGCCTTCTTCGTAACCGACATAGCCTGGAGGCGCGCCGATCATGCGGCTGACGGCGTGCTTCTCCATGTACTCCGACATGTCGAGGCGCAGGACGGCGTGCTCGTCATCGAACAGGAACTCGGCCAGCGCCTTGGTCAACTCGGTCTTGCCGACGCCGGTCGGCCCAACGAAGATGAAGCTGCCGATGGGACGGTTGGGATCCTGCAGGCCTGCGCGGGCCCTGCGCACGGCATTGGCGACGATCTCCAGTGCGTCGTCCTGACCGACAACGCGCTTGCGCAGATTGTCTTCCATGCCGAGCAGTTTGGCGCGCTCGCCTTCCAGCATCTTGTCGACGGGAACGCCGGTCCAGCGGGAGACGACCGCGGCGATGGCCTCTGCATCCACTTCTTCCTTCACCAGCGGCGCTTTCGCATCCTTGTCGGGGTCGACCTTGCCTTCGGATTCAGCGATCAGTTTTTCGAGTGCAGGGATTTCTCCGTACTTGATCTCGCCCGCGCGGGCCCAGTCGGAGCGACGTTCGGCATCGGCCATTTCAGCCCGCACCTTGTCGAGTTTTTCCTTGGCGTTGGTCGCGCCCTGGAGTCGGCCCTTCTCGGCCTTCCAGGCGGCGGAGATTTCGTCTGACCTCGCCTGCAACTCCTTGATCTCGGCTTCGCGACGTTTCAGACGATCCTTCGAAGCGTCGTCCTTCTCTTTCTTCAGCGCCTCAGCCTCGATGCGGATCTGCATCAGGCGGCGGTCGATCTCGTCGAGTTCTTCGGGCTTCGATTCCACCGCCATGCGCAGGCGCGCAGCCGCCTCGTCCATCAGGTCGATGGCTTTGTCTGGCAGAAAGCGGTCGGTGATGTAGCGGTTCGACAACGTCGCGGCTGCGACGATGGCGGCGTCCGAAATACGGATGCCGTGGTGAACTTCGTACTTTTCCTTGAGGCCGCGCAGGATGGAGATGGTGTCTTCGACGCTCGGCTCACCCACGAAGACGGGCTGGAAGCGGCGGGCCAGGGCGGCGTCCTTTTCGATGTTCTTGCGGTATTCATCCAGCGTGGTCGCGCCGACGCAGTGCAGCTCTCCGCGTGCGAGTGCAGGCTTCAGCATGTTCGACGCATCCATCGCGCCTTCGGCCTTGCCGGCGCCGACGAGCGTGTGCATTTCGTCGATGAAGAGGATGATGTCGCCTTCCGCTTGCGTGACTTCCTGCAGGACGGACTTCAGACGCTCTTCGAATTCGCCGCGGAACTTTGCGCCCGCGATCAGGCTGCCCATGTCGAGGGCAAGGAGCTTTTTCTCTTTCAGACTGTCCGGCACATCGCCATTGACGATGCGAAGGGCAAGACCTTCAGCGATGGCGGTCTTGCCGACGCCCGGCTCACCGATGAGCACGGGGTTGTTCTTGGTGCGGCGCGAGAGAACCTGGATACAGCGGCGGATTTCCTCGTCGCGGCCGATCACCGGATCAAGCTTGCCCGAGCGCGCAGCTTCAGTGAGGTCACGCGAGTATTTCTTGAGCGCCTCGTACTTTTCTTCCGAAGTCGCGGTGTCGGCCGTGCGGCCCTTGCGCAACTCGGCGATGGCTTTCACCAGCGCGCTGGTGGTGGCGCCGGCTGAGGTGAGCGCGTCGGCGGACTTGTTCTTGAGCTTGGTGGCGGAGAGCAGCAGGCGTTCGGTGGTGACATAATCATCGCCCGCCGAAGTGGCGTCTTCCTCTGCCATCTGGAACAGGCGCGCGAGATCCTGACTCAGCCCGGGCTGCGAGCCTCCCGTGGATTTGGGCTGGGCTGCCAGCAGCTTGTCGATACTTGTTTGGGCCAGCTCGGGATTGCCGCCTGCGGCGCGGATGAGGTTCGAAGCGAGGCGGTCACGGTCTGCAAACATCGCCTTGACGAGGTGTTCGGGCAGTATCTGCGGGTGTCCGCTGGCGAGCGCGCTCGTCTGGGCGCTCTGGACGGCTGCGCGCGCGCGCTCGGTATAGCGTTCGAAGTCCATGATTGGCCCTTGTTTGAAGCAGTCGGTCGGCACGTCAGGGGACCCGGAGCCGGCATCCTCCATGGATCATCTGCGCCCCCAAAGGCTGCGTATTGATCCATGGCAATAGGTAGGTGCAGTGGCCCTCCTCGCAAGGGGCTATGGGAACCGGCGATGCTCGATTAAGTGTGCGGTAGCGCTCAGTGCGCGCCGGGGCCTGGCGCTGCGCCCGGTTGTGGGCGCGGAGGCGGCTTCAGCAGGGGCGTCATGAACAGCATCAGGGCAAAGCAGATCGCCATGACGAGGAACATGTTGTTGAACGTCATCACCTGCGATTCCATTTGCATCCGGTAGGTCAGCTGGGCGATGGCCGTGCCGGCGGGGTCTGGATTACCGGCAGCCCGGAGCGTAGATTCGGCCTGCTGCAGGAAGGCGGCGATTTCGGGCCGTTGCGGATCCATGCCGGCCGCGATCTCCTGGTTGTGCAGGTTGGTGTAGTTCAGTCGCAGCGTGTTGAGCGCTGCAAGGCCGACGGCGCCGCCCAGGTTACGGCAGACCGTGATGAGACCGGTCGCGTTGGGCAGTTTGTGCGGCGGCAGGTTGCCCAGCGCCATGAAGTTGTTGGGCACCATCGACATGATGAGGCCCGCGCCGCGCAAGGCCTGCGGCCAGAACAGTTCGTCGAATGAGGACTCAGACGTGAGGAAGCTGTTCCAGTAGAGGCCGACCGCCGCCAGCGTCAGTCCTGTGCCGACAATGATGCGCGGGTCCACCCTTCGCATCATCGCGCCCGAGAGCGGACCCGCGATGAACATGGCGAGGCCGCCAATACTCATGATGTGGCCGATCTGTTCGGCGTTGTAGCCGCGCACCGTGCCGAGGAAGAGCGGCGTCACATAGACCGACCCGAACAAGCCAAAGCCGACAACTGTGGCAGTGATGGCGCCGAGGGAAAAATTGCTGTCCTTGAATACGGAGAGATCGACCACCGGATGTTTCTGACTGAAGGCGCGCCAGAAGAAGACGATGCCCGCCAGCGAGCACAGGAACATCCAGATCACCAGATGATCGTCCTCGAACCAGCCGGCGGTCGGGCCTTCCTCGAACACGTACTCGAACGCGCCGAGGAACAGCGCCATGGCGGCGAGGCCCATGATGTCGATGTTCCGGATCAGGCTCAGCTGCATCGGAAGTTTCGGCGTCAGGTTCCAGACGAGGACCGAGGCGATGATGCCGGGAATGACGTTGACCAGGAACAACCAGTGCCAGCTGAAATTCTCCGTAAGCCAGCCGCCGAGCGTCGGGCCGATGGACGGCGCCAGCGTCGCCACCATACCGATCGCCACCTGCTGGATCATTGAGCGGTTGGGACCGAAGAGCGTGAACGCCGCCGCCATCGTGGTTGGGATCATCGCCGCGCCCATGAAGCCCTGGATGCAGCGGAAGATGATGAGGCTGTTGAGGTCCCACGCGAGCGCGCACATCATGCTCGATACCGTGAAGCCCGCTGCCGAATAGACGAACAGCCGCCGCATCGACAGCGCGCGGTTCAGCAGGCCGGACAGCGGAATGCCGATCACCTCGGCAATGAGATAGCTGGTCTGGATCCAGGCGATCTCTTCAGCCGAGGCGGAGACGCCAGCCTGGATTTTCTGGATCGAGGACGCGACGATCTGGATATCCAGGATCGCCATGAACATGCCGACGACCATCGCGAAGAACCCGATGTTCAACATCAGGCTTTCGCGTGTTCCCTTGGCCGGTGGGACGTAGACCCCCGGCGGCGCTTGCGCTGCGGTGGCGCTCATGGCGCCTACTCGCAGTCAGGCTTGGTGGAGACCGTGGCCGTCACCTGCAGACCCGCACGCAACAGGCCCGAAACCTTGGCTTCGTTGTCGAGCACAATCTTAACAGGCACGCGTTGCACGATCTTGATGAAGTTGCCCGTGGCCGTATCCTGCGGAACAAGGCTGAACGTGGAGCCGGTGCTCGGTGACAGGCTTTGCACGTGGCCCTTGAAATGCTTGTCCGGATAGGCGTCGACATGGACGTTGACGCATTGGCCCACACGCATCTCGTTGATCTGCGTTTCCTTGTAGTTCGCGAGGACCCAGACGTCGTCGGACGAGACGATCGACAGGGCGACGCGGCCCGGCGAGAGGATCTGACCGACGATCACGTCTTTCTTGGTGATGGTGCCGTTGATTGGCGCGCGGATCTTGGTGCGGCCGAGTTCAAGCTCGGCGCCTGCGACTTCGGCCTTCGCTGCTTCGACCTTCGCGTCCGCCGATACAGCAGCAGCCTGCGCGCTCGTCAGCTGGCTGCGCTGGGCGGTGATCGAGGCGTCAGCCTCGTTTAGCTGGGCGTTGGCGGTACGCTTCGCTGCTTCGATCTGGTCAAGCTTGGCCTTAGGATACCAGCCCTTGGCAGCGAGGTCGGCCAGGCGTTTGGCGTCCGATATCGAAAGGTCGGCTGTCGCATCGGCGGCTTCGCGCGCGGCGCGGCTTTCGGCCAGTGTGTCGCGTTGAACGGAAATGCGGGCATGCGCCTGGGCGGCGTCGGCTTCGGCCTGCGCGAGGTTTGCCTTCGCATGGGCAAGGCGCAGGACGAACTCGTCATCGACCAGCTCGATCAGCAGATCGCCCTGCTTCACCTGCTGGTTTTCGGCGACGAGGATGTTGGCGACATAGCCTTCGATCTTCGGCGTCACACGCGCGATATCGGAGCGCAGCTGGGCGTTGTCGGTGGAGATGTTGAAGCGACCATTGAGGAACCAGTCGCCGCCAAACCACACCACGGCGATGCCGGCCACTGCAGCGATGCCGATCAGCACCTTCTTCCGCATGCCGCCGCCAGAGGCGACCTTCACAGGTGGCGCGGCCGCGGCCGGAGCGTCGGTCACGATTGTTTGTGGAGCTTCAGGCTGGGGGGAGCCCGGCTCGATCTTGACGGTCTTGAGAGCCATCTTGAGTGTCCTGTGGTGGGGAGCGCCTGTCCGGACGCACGGGCGATGTATATGTAATTCCCGTTACGTTTCGGTTGAAATGTAACAATGCGCCCGCGAGTATCAAGTGGGGTCGTTATTGGGTAATCCTGCCGACATGTCGCAATCAGATTCCCCCTCTCCCGACGTTGAAACGGTCGAACCGGAAACCGGCCGCGCCGAAATGCGCCGCGCGGCCTTCCTCAAGGCGGCGCGGGAAGTTTTCCTGGAATTCGGCTACGACGCTGCAAACATGGCAGAAATCGTGCGCCGGGCGGGTGGCTCGCTGTCGACGCTGTACGCGCAGTTCGGAGGCAAGAAGGGCCTCTTCGAGGCCATGATCGACTCGCGCGTCGGGATGCTGACCGAACAGATGCACATCGAATTGGCAACGCACGCGCCCCTGCGCGATGGCCTGCGGCGGATTGGCGAGGCCTTCCTGGCCCGACAGCTCGATCCCGAAAGCGTGGATGTGATGCGCCTGATGATCGCCCAGGCGAAGAAATTCCCCGAGATGGCTCAGCAGTGGAATACCCGGGCGCCGGACGCCGTCCGCAGGGCGCTGGCGACGTATCTGGAAGACCGCGCCACGGCCGGCGAGGTGAAGATCACCAACTTCGACCAGGCCGCCTCAGTCTTCTTCGACCTGCTGCGGTCACGCCTGCAGTTCCGCGCCCTGCTGTTGCCTGGCTATTCCCCGGGCGAGCAGGAAATCCGCGAAACCGTCGACCGCGCCGTGAAGGTGTTCATGGGCGGGATCGAGACGCTGGCCTAGCGGCCTTTGAAGTCGCCGGCCCGCCGCTCGGTCACGGCTCTCACGCCTTCCTTGAAGTCGTCCGTCTTCATCAGCCATTGCTGTTCGGAGAATTCGTGGTCGGTCGCCGCACGCACGGCGGCTGCAAGATCGCCACGCAGCGTCTTGCGTGTTGAGCGCACGGCAAGCGGCGCGTTCTCAGCTATCGTTGCTGCCATCGTCTGCGCGCGACCGAGCAGACGGGGCAGATCGACGAGATCGTCGATCAGTCCCATCTCCAGCGCCTCGGATGCATCATAGCGTTCGCCGGTGAGAAACATCATTGCCGCGTTCTGCCGTCCGATCAGGCGGGGCAGGGTGTAGGTGAGGCCGAAACCGGGATGAAAGCCCAGCTTGGTGAAGTTGGCGGCGAACCGCGCTTCCGGCGCCGCCACGCGGAAATCCGCGATCAGCGACAGGCCCAGCCCCGCACCGACGGCCGCGCCCTGCACAGCAGCGATGATCGGCAGCTCTGTCGAGAACAGGCGCACGGCCTGATCGTACAACGGATTGATGGACCGCTCGGGGATGGGCCCTTCGCTGGTGCGGTTGGATAGGTCCGCCCCCGAACAGAACACCCTGCCCGACGTCGCCAGCACCACCGCGCGCGTGAGCCCGTCCTTGTCCAGTATTTCCAGCGCATCGGCGAGGTCGCGCATCAGGTCGACACTCACCGCATTGATGGGCGGCTTGTCGATGGTGACGGTGGCGACGAAGCCATCGCGCGTGATGCGAACGTCGCCGATGCGGTCGGTCATGCTCGCTATCCCAGAAAGCGTTCGCGGATGGCCTTGCGGAACGGATCGATGCCGGCGGCGAGCCGCTGGGCGTAGGTCGCGCGCGCATCATCGCCTGCAACGAACGTCACGTGATCGGAAGGGTCCGTCACTGCGGCATAGGCTTCTTCCGCGATCTTCTCTGCCGTCGAACCACCAGCGCGACGTTCCGGATCTGTGAAGGCCTTCATCGTCTTCGCGATGGACTCCATATAGGCCGGATGCGGCGTCATCACGAGCGAGCGGCCCGCAAAGTCTGTCGAGATGCCGCCGGGCGCCAGCGTCTTCACGCGAATGCCGAATGGCGCGAGCTCATAAGCAAGGCTTTCGCTCCAGCCTTCCAGCGCCCATTTCGTGGCGTGATAGACCGAGTTGAACGGGAAAGTCACCAGGCCGCCAATCGATGTCGTGGTGAGGATCGTGCCGCTCTTCTGCGCGCGAAGAGCTGGCAGAAAAGCCTGCGTCACGCGCATCACGCCAAGCAGGTTGGTGTCGAGCTGCGTCTGCAACTGCTCGTCCGTCGCGCCCTCGAAAGCGCCAGCAAGGCCATAGCCCGCATTGTTGAACACGACGTCGACCGGCCCGAGCGCCAGCGCTTTGGCGGCGGTCTCCTTGATCTGCGCCGGGTTCACGACGTCGAGCGGCAGGAGCGTCACGCCGGGAATGGCGCCGAGGTCGGATTTTGAAGGGTCGCGCATCGTCGCGATAACCTTCCAGCCCTTGGCTGCGAAGAGTTTGGCGGAGGCGTAGCCGAGGCCGGTTGAGGCACCGGTGATGAAGATGGTCTGGGTCATCTGTTTTTCTCTCGAACGCTCGTCAATGTGAGTAAACGCTCACATTATCTATTGCGAAGCAAGTCTGCCCCGGTTCACCGCTTCAACCCCAACAGATTTCGCGCGACCACCCACTTATGCACTTCGGTCGGGCCGTCATAGATGCGCATCGTGCGCATCTGCGCCTGCATGAGGGAGAGTGGCAACTCCTTCGTCACGCCCATGGCGCCGTACATCTGCATGGCGTGGTCGAGCACTTCATAGGCCATCTCGGTCGCGTAGGCTTTCACGGATGAAATGTCGGTGCGCACGTCGGCTTGTCTGTCGAGCTTCCAGGCCGTTTCATACGTCATCAGCGTCGCCGCCTTGATCTTGGTATAGGCATCCGCGATCCACCACTGGATCGCCTGCCGGTTGGCGAGCGGTTCGCCGAACACAACGCGCTGCGGCGCATACTCCAGCATCATGTCGAGCGCGCGCTGCGCCATGCCGATCGACCAGCTCGCCATCTGCAGGCGGCGTGTGGAGAGGCGCACCTGCATAGGCGCAAAGCCCTGTCCCTCCGTCCCGAGCAGGTTCGCCGCCGGCACGCGGCAATTCTCAAGCGAGACTTCATAGGTGAACTGACCGCCCAGCATCGGGATCCGGCGCAGCACGTTGAAGCCCGGCGTGCCGCGATCCACGAGAAACGCGCTGATGCCGCCGCGCGCGCCTTTCTGCTTGTCCGTCACCGCCATCAGGATGGTGAAGTCCGCTTCTTGAGCGCGGCTGATCCAGATCTTGCGGCCATTGATCACCCACTCATCGCCTTCACGAACCGCACGCGTGATCATGGCGGCGGGATCGGCGCCCGCGCCCGGCTCAGAAATGCCTATGGCGGAAATGGTGCCTTGTCGGACGTACGGCGCGAGATAGCGCTCGCGCTGGTCCTCGTTCACGGTGGCCATCAACATGCGCAAGTTGGGGCTGTCCGGCGGCAGGTGATAGGGAACGCACGTCTTCCCCATCTCGATATTGACGCCGATCATCGCGACCGTGGGCAGGTCCGCCCCGCCCACATCCTCTGGCGCATCAAGCCCCCACAGTCCCATCTCGCGCGAGACGGCGTCGATCCGGTCGAGTTCTTCGTGGGAGAGGTAGGCGCCCTGGCCGTTGGCGTCGCGCTCCAGCACTTTCTGCTCGAGAGGCATCAGGTTTTCGCGCACGAATCGTGCGACCAGGTCCTGCAACAGCTTTTGCTCTTCTTCGAGTGCGAAGTGCATCGTTCCTCTCCCGCCGGTCTGACGCCGATCGGGGAAGGATGGACCCGCACGCGGGCTAAGGGAAGCGGTCGCTAGATGAGGTCCGGAATGGCCGCGAGCACCGCCGCGAGCACAATCATCCCGATGCCGACTTCCAGCTGGATCGTCAGGTCGTCCACCA
This sequence comes from Hyphomonadaceae bacterium, assembly GCA_040398425.1. Taxonomy (GTDB): domain Bacteria; phylum Pseudomonadota; class Alphaproteobacteria; order Caulobacterales; family Hyphomonadaceae; genus UBA7672. The sequence continues at coordinate 2,902 of JBBATZ010000074.1, read as the reverse complement.
CCATCACGTGCGCCAGTTCATTCCCGAAATACATTATCGCCTGGCACGTCCACAGCACCCCAAGCCATAGTGCGAGCCGCCTGAAATAGCCCCACCGGCCCGGAGGTTTTGTTTCGATCGACACCTTTAAAGTCTCAACCGGTAAAATCTATTTGCCGAGCCGCAGAACAACTCATGTTTCTCGGACGGCGTCGCATTTTTCGCGATCAGCTTCAGCGCATTCCACAGCGTAGCATAGTCACAGCTGACTTCATCGACCGGGAAGTTGCTTTCGAACATAGCGCGTTTCACCCCGAATGCCTCGATGCATGTCTCGACATAGGGGCCCCATTCGGCCGCGAGTTGTTCCGAGGGGGCGCGCGTCTCCGACAGCATGGACGGGAAGTTGCAGAATGGCATGGCGAGCCCGCCAAGCTTCACGTGCACATTCTCGCACGTCGCCAGCATACGGATATTGTCGCGCCAGGTATTGAACCGTTCCGACAATCTGCCCTTGTAGACCCCAAGGCCCAGTGGCGTGCCGACATGATCGAGCACGATCGGCGTGCCAGGAAACTGCCGTGCGAGATCGATCAGTTCTGGCAGCTGCGGTTCCATCATCCACGCATCGAAGGACAGGCCGCGCTTCCCGAGCTCGGCAAAGCCCTCGCGAAATTTCGGCTCCATCATGACGCCGGCCGGATTGCGGTTCAGGGGCCCAAGCACATTCGGATCAGCATCGTAGGGCGTCGAGCGGCGGATACCCTTGAAGCGCGCGCCGCCCGCAGCCATGTGCGCGTCCAGCACGCGGCCAACCTCCGCCCCCAGCAGCAGCTCCGCCGTGCCGACAATCCCTGCGCACGCCAGCGTCTTGCCATAGAGTCCGCTCGCCGCCATCGCCGCCTGGCCGTTGACGAACTCGGTCTCGCCCACCGGCTTCATCTCGTTCGGCCCGTCCGCGCGATACATCGACCGGCATTCGAGATAGACCGTCGCCACGATGTTATGGCCGCCGCCCGTGTCCGCCAGCAGCTGGTCGAGCAGGTAGTGGCCCTTGCGATAGCTGATGTGATCGAACGGGTGCGCCGGGGGCGGCATGAGGTGCATCACCGGTCGCCGATCCCACAGGTGATGGTGTGGATCGATGATCGGCAGGTCAGGTTCGAGAATGGCTTCGGGCATGGATCGAATCTCTCCCCTTCAGGCGAGACCATCCAGCAATTACCCCATAATGTGAAGGGCGGTCTAGTTGGCGGCCTTGCGTTCGCGATACCAAGCCACATAGGTCGCCGCGCGGGCGCTTGCTTCCGCCTCGACCTCTTTCCACCCGAAGGCATAGTTCGCGGCGAAGCCGCTCAACCCCCAGTCACTATACTGCTGCACATGGTGCAGTTCATGCGCCCACAGGGCGAGGCTGCCGACATATTTCTCGTCCTTGAAGACAATCGTGTCGATCAGAGTCACCGCTGCAGCATTGCCATTACGAATCGCAAAAGCCGCGAGGCCGGCCTGGCTGGTGTCCCCGACCGTGTAGCGAACATTTTTCAGCAGCTCCGCCGGATAGAACGGAACCATCTCTTTCAGAACTTCGGTGGGAATCGGTTTGGAGTCCGGCCGCACATTGTCGCGTGACCGCTGCATAGCCGACGCCAGCGTCTCGGAAATCACGTTGGCGCTATACTGCGTCTGCACCTGCATGAAGCCGCGCGTGAAGCTGACCAGCCCGGAGTAGGCGGGGTTGGTCTGACGGGACAGTTCCACGCTCGGGGCGGAGCGGGGCGACAGCGAGCTTGCGCTTGCAGAGTTCGCGGTCGTCTGCGCGCTCGCAGGCGAGGCCAGGGCGGCCAAGACCGGGGCGACAAGGGCGAGCAGGACAGGCAAGACGGCGCGGCGCATGAATTACCCGGCATAGGAGCGAACGCTGATCATTAGCCGCATCGCCCATGAATGGGCCCTGAATGTGGCATGTGCGCTTCGACGCGCAAATGGGCCGGAACAGTGGCCGGAACATCGGCGCGTGCGGTGACAGCACGCGCCGCCATTGCTATCCAGACTCACCGGAGGACGACTTGACCCATCTCTTCATTTCGCATTCGACCCGTGATGGCGGCGCGATCGCCAGGCAACTGGCGGCCTCGCTGGAGGCGGCCGGCCATCGCTGCTGGATCGCACCGCGCGACGTGAAGCCGGGCGTGCCCTATCCGGGCCAGATCGTTGCCGCAATCGAAACGTGCGCCGGCCTCGTGCTCGTCGTCACGCCCGCCGCGAACGAAAGCCCCGACGTGCTGCAGGAAATCCAGCTTGCATCCACCGCGCGCAGGGTGATCGCGCCTGTCGTCGTCAACGCCACCACGCCCGGTCCCGACATGCGCTACTATATCGGCGTGCGTCACCAGATCCCGTGGAGCGACGCCCGCACCACGACGGCGGAACTGCTGCGCTCATTCCCGGCGACCCAGGCGACGACGCCTCAGGGAAAATCGTTCAGCGAGGCCGTTCGCACCTTTTCGGAAAAGCCCGGGAGCGCGTGGGCGCCCTCCATGCCCCAGGCTGATGCCTCGGCCAGCGAACACGATCGCTTCGACGTCTTCATGCTGGCGACTGGCCCGAGCAAGATCAACGTGATCAAGGTGATCCGCGAATACACCGGCTGGGGTCTCGCCGAGGCCAAGACAATCGTCGAGGGCCTCCCGCCTATCCGCGTCGGTCACGGCGTGCCCCGCGACCGTGCCGAGGCGCTGGCCAAGGATCTGACGGACCAAGGCGCCAGCATGCTGCCTTTGGCGCCATTCAAACCTTAGCTCGCCGCCCACGCCCGCGCGCGTTCCTGACACGCCACTATCCACGCCGACTTGTGATCGTTGTACGCTAGTGAGTTGTGCGGGTGGGCCGCTGCCGCCTCGCGTTTGATCGCCTCATAGGC
>JBBATZ010000073.1:0-16143 GCA_040398425.1 Hyphomonadaceae bacterium | reverse complement strand
CGGCAGGAATGGGCCCACCGGCCCGTACTCGGCGTACCGAGGAATGCAGCAAACCGGCAGAGTCGATACATTTGCGTCGTTCAGGGGAAGCGCCGCGCTTAGGCGGGACCTCGCCCATCACCTGACAAACCAAAACGGCCTATCTTCCCCGGGCAGCCAGAACTTCTCAAACTCTGTGGAGGTGATCGTCTCCATCTCCACGCCCTCAAAGGCCTCGATGATAGAAGTGTCGATCAGGGACGAGCAGACATCGCCATTTCGCTGTTCGAGCTCGACACTATTTCGAGTGATTGTGCCGTCGGCATGTATGTCCACGGTCCTCGTCACCGTGTCCGTTTCCTTGTCCATCTCATAAAGAAGCCATAGAGGCTCGCCCTCTGGCACCACAGCGTCCGGCCACCGAGCCCGACAGTAGTACGGCGATTGGCTTCGTTTTATCTCGACCAATTTGCATCGAAAATACTGAAAGCGGAATGTCTGCTTCGGGGCCCGTGGTTGCCGTAACCCGGAATGCGGCGATCGGACTAAGTCGACCCAAAGTGGTCCGTCACAGACGGCGAGGCGTTTCGGCGGGTCTCGCCGACAACGGCCACGCGGCCCCGCTTACTCTGGATCCTGCTGGCGGCCCGCTGCAGACGGCTTTCAAGAACCGCGAGGAGGTCGCGCAGGGTCGCTAACAGGAGTGTCGGATCCTTTCGCACGCCATCATGCGAGGCGGCCAGCGTCTGGCACAAGAGCGCCAGCCCGGAGATACGCGCATCCTGCAATGGAAAGGTGGTTTCGTAGAGATCGGCCGTCGCGTCGCTCAGCTCCTCCAAGGCACTGTGAAGCATTGAAGGACTCAACAGTTGTATCGCCCGCTGGGTTGCCTGGTAGGTGACAAGGTGACCGTGCACCTCTCTGGCCAGTCTTCGCATCTGGACCGGACACATGTCTGCCGCCCGCCGCAGTTCACTTGCGACCATCGCCTCCCCGGTACGGCTTCGACGGCACGGCCCATCATATCCAGCGGAAGAGACGAAGGGACGCGGCCTTACTCTTGTCGCCAGCATCCGGCCAGCAAGTGTCTGGGATGCCAGCGGCGTCGACAGCACTTCATCCACGCCCGCGAGCACGGCGTTGCGGATGGTTTCCATCGTCGTGCGCCCGGTGATCAGAATGACGGGGATCGTCAACTCAGGCCATCCAAGTTCGTGGCGCAGGCGGGTCACAGCCTGAACGCCTGTGCCATTCGCGAGAGCGTTGTCGACAAGCGCGCAATAGCAGCGTTCCCGCTGAATCAGCCTAATGGCGTCATCCACCGTCGTCGCCATCAGCAGGTTCGTCGCCTCGCTGGAGCTGAGTAGCAGGCGCGTCTCGGAGATGAACTGGGCACTATCCGAAATCAGGATTGCCTTGTCATGGCGCGCGCTTTGGCGATTAGGGCGTGCTTGGAGCATTGATCACCTCGTTGGGCCGCTGCAGCAGGCCAGACCCAAGTAAATGCGAGCTTGAAAATGGCGGCCATGGCCGAACCGATGGACTAAGGTGATATCTCATGAGTTCTGCTTGGCCTGGCCAAATGACCTGAATTTCGGTCGTGTCCCTGGACGTGGCGCAGGAGTTTAGCGAAGGGCGGCGCGCGGACCGCAAGAGTCAGCGCGCGCCGGCCCTTGCGCTGGGTTGTCATCGGGAATCGCCGGTAGGGTTGGGTTGCAACACCAGCAACCTGAACCGAGGACGTGACCGTTTGACAGACGACACGATGGCGCTTCGTACGCTCCTGGAGAAGAGCCCCGACGCCGATTTCCTGCGTGACATGATCGGCTTCGCGGCCGAGCGGCTGATGGAGCGGGAGGTAGCGGGCCTCACCGGCGGCGCCCACGGCGAACGCAGCGGCGAGAGGATCAACCAGCGCAACGGCTACCGCGACAGGGCGTGGGAGACGCGCGCGGGAACCGTCGAGCTGCGGATCCCGAAGCTGCGGAAAGGCTCTTACTTTCCGGGCTTTCTCGAGCCGCGCCGACTGGCGGAGAAGGCTCTGACCGCCGTGATCCAGGAAGCCTACGTCCAGCGCGTCTCGACCCGCTCGGTCGATGATCTCGTCCAGGCCATGGGGATAACAGGCATCTCGAAGAGCCAGGTGAGCCGCCTGGTCGCCGAGATCGACGACAAGGTGCAGGCCTTTCTCAACCGCCCGATCGAAGGCGACTGGCCTTATGTCTGGCTCGACGCCACCTATGTGAAAGTGCGCCAGGCTGGCCGCATCGTCTCGGTGGCGGTGACCATCGCTGTTGGGGTCAACACCGATGGCCGGCGTGAGATCCTCGGCCTCGATATTGGTGTCTCCAAAGCGGAAACGTTCTGGACAGCCTTCCTCAGAAAGCTGATGCGGCGTAGCCTTCGTGGCGCAAAGCTGGTGGTCTCCGACGCTTACCAGGGTCTCAAGGCGGCGATCGCCAAGGTGCTGGGCGCCACCTGGCAGCGCTGCCGCGTCAACTTCATGAGGAATGCCCTGGCGCATGCGGGAAAGAACGGCCGACGCGTGGTCTCGGCGTTTATCGCCACCGCCTTCGCCCAGGACGATGCGGGCGCTGCCCATGCCCAATGACGAGCGGTCGCCGATCAGCTGAGACCAAAACTACCGAAGCTCTCCGCGTTCCTCGATCAAGCAGAGAACGACGTCCTAGCCTACATGGATTTCCCCCGCGAGCACCGCTTGAAACTCCATTCCACCAATCCGCTCGAAAGGCTCAATGGCGAGATCAAGCGCCGAACCGAGGTCGTCGCGAATGAGGCGGCATTGATCCGGCTCCTCGGCGCCATCCTGCTTGAGCAGAACGACGAATGGGCGGACCAGCGCTCGCGCTACATGACACTGGAAACAATCGCGCCGATGAGCGATGTTCCCCTCGTCAGCCTGCCAGCCTTGCCTGCAGCATGACCGGCCCAGCCTGGCGACGAGGCCCGAGACGAGTGCCCGCTCGTACATCACGCATCGGGACACGACCGTGGTGATCAAAGTCAGGCGTTCGCTTGAGCGAGTTCGCAAGGCCTCTGCTGCCGTCCCGTACCGACAATTTCAGATCGCGAGCGCAGCCAGACGTCCGCCAAGCGACCATCGACAGGAAATCCCTTGCACCGCCTGGATTGGTCGGACTTATGGGTCATCCACATTGGGTTAGCCTTCGTATACGCTGGTGAACTAAATATCGGGAGGAGGCACTCGCCATTAGGGCGAGGCGGGTGCTGCAGGCCCCTAGGGCGTGGTAAGTTCTGGTATGAATGTATCTGACAAGCTGAAATCCCTGTCGATCGACCGGTCGGCCTCCCCAAGGTCAAGTGGTGGATGGCGTATGGTGGCGGTCGGCGCTGCGGTGGTTGCCGTAGCCGCGGTCGCGTGGGCGCTTTTGGGACGTGGCGCGCCCCCCGCGGGCGGCGGCGCAAAGCCCGCGAGCGCGGCGCCTGCGGTGAGCGCACCGGCTGGGCAAGCGACAGTTGCTCGGCCGCGGGGCGGCCTTGTGGCGTCAGGCTATGTCGTCGCGCGCAGGTCGGCCACCGTTTCCGTGGATATTACAGGGCGTCTAACCGATGTGATGTTCGAGGAGGGGGCGGTCGTCGAGAAAGGCCAGATTCTGGCCCGACTGGATGACGACCTGGCCAGTTACGACCTTCAGCTGGCGCGTGGCAGGCTGCAATCAGCAAATGCCTCGATCGCATCACTCAAGGCGCAGATGGTCGAGGCTGACGCCCAGAAGCAGCGGGCCGACAAGCTCATCCAGACAGGTGCGGTATCCGCTGCCGCCTTTGAGGCCGCATTGTCGCGCATCAACTCCTTTACGGCGCAGTATCAGGCAGCCTCGGCAGACATTCGCGTTGCGCAGACGGCTGTTGAACGGCAGGGCGAGTTCGTCGAGCGCCATATCATCCGGGCGCCATTCGCCGGCGTCATCATTGCTAAGAACGCACAGGCTGGAGAAATCCTCTCGCCTGCGGCTGGCGGCGGTGAATTCACCCGCACCGGCGTCGCCACGCTCGTTGACATGGCAAGCCTCGAAGTTGAGGTCGACGTGAATGAGGGCCAGATCGCGGATATCAAGGCGGGCCAGTCCGCCACCATCGTGCTCGACGCCTATCCCGACTGGCAGATCGCCGGCGAAGTCATTGCCATCATCCCAACGGCCAACCGTGACCGCGCTACGATCCAGGTGCGCGTCGGATTCAAGGACCGTGATGAGCGTGTCCTGCCGCAAATGGCGGCCAAGGTCACGTTTGACAGATCTGCCAACTAGAACCGGTCCGGAGAAAGCAAGATCATGTCGGATAGCGATCTGATCGTCCTGCGCAATATTGCCAAGACGTACCGTCGCGGTGAAGAATCGATCAGCATCTTCAGCGACCTCAACCTCACGATTCCGTCCGGTGATTTTGTCGCAATGATGGGTCCGTCCGGTTCAGGCAAAACCACGCTTCTGAACTTGCTGGGCGGACTCGATCGACCGACCAGCGGCACGATCCTTTTTGACAGCGCACCAATCGAAAAGCTCTCCGAGAACCAGCTATCCGCCTGGCGCGCAGCCAATATCGGATTCATTTTCCAGTTCTACAACCTGATGCCGACCATGTCGGCGGCTCGCAATGTCGAACTGCCGCTGCTGCTTACCTCGCTGAGCGCATCTGAACGCAAAAAGCGCGTCAAGACTGCGCTCGAAATCGTCGGTCTCGACAATCGCGCCGGGCACAAGCCCAAGGAATTGTCGGGCGGCCAGCAACAGCGAGTGGCAATTGCTCGGGCGATCGTCGCCGATCCGAAGTTGATCCTTGCCGACGAACCGACCGGAGACCTGGATCGAACGACAGCGGTGGAGATTCTTGAAATGCTGCAGCTGCTAAATCGGGAACTGGGCAAGACTATCGTGATGGTCACGCACGATCCGGCCGCTGCGAAGTATGCGCGCCGGGAGCTGCATCTCGACAAGGGCACGTTCGAGGAGCGCCTTACGTGAGCGACCTCCGGCTCATCCTCACGGGACTTGGTCGGAAGCCGCTGCGGACTGGGCTCCTGATATTCGCGATCTTTATTGCCTTCCTTATTTATGGCGTGCTGACGGCGTTCCAGTCGTCGCTGGAGAACGCAACCGGGCCGTCTTCGAGCAATCGCCTGGTCGTCGCCAATCGCATCAACTTCACGCAGCCGCTCCCCGTCGCCTATGCGAGTCGCATCCAGAACGTCGAAGGGGTCGCGGACGTCAGCTACTCAAACTGGTTCGGCGGCTTTTACCAGGAGCCGCGAAACTTCCTGCTGACCTTTGCTGTCGAGCCTGAGAGCTACACGCGCATCTACAGCGAATATGTGACGCCGGATGATCAGCGTCAGGCCTTTATCGCCAATCGTGACAGCATCATGATTGGTCGTGCAGTGGCCGAGCAATACGGTTGGCAGATCGGTCAACAGATTCCATTGTCATCGAACATCTGGCGCCGCCGCGACGGCACGTCGGTCTGGCCTGTCGTTATCCGCGCGATCTACGACGGCAAGGACAGCAATACTTCGACGGGTTCGGTCTTCCTGCATTATGAGTATCTCGACGAGGGCCGCTCCTTCGGCAACGATACGATCGGCATCGTCCAGATCGTCGCCGCAGATGCGTCGCAGAACGATGCGGTGGCCGCGCGCGTGGACGCTCAGTTTGCCAATTCGCGCGCCGAAACCGAGACACTGTCCGAACAGGCTTTCAACGCCGCCTTCGTCGACCAGCAGGGCAATATCGGCCTTATCATCCTCGGCGTAACGGGGGCTGCATTTATCACGATCCTGCTCATCGTCGGCAATGCGATGGCCGGCGCGATCCGCGAACGCACTGGCGAGATCGCCGTCATGAAGACGCTTGGGTTCACCTCAACCCGAATTGGCCGGATTGTAGTGGGCGAGACCCTGTTGCTATCTCTCCTGGGCGGCCTGCTTGGGTTGGGGCTGGCAAACCTTCTCACCGGCGTGCTGAGCGGCATTCCCGCCCTGAACCAGTTCTTTGGCGGCATGCGCCTGACGCCCGAGATAGCTTTGTCCGCAGTCGGGTTCATGGCGGCGCTCGGCTTCATCACCGGAGCCGTCCCGGCTTTCAACGCGATGCGCGTCAACGTGATCACTGCCTTCCGGAGGATCTAGGCATGACCTCCCTCTTCCGACAAGTTTCCGCTGTGGTCGCCATGACGATTGGAGGGCTGCCGAGCCGCTTCTGGGGATCCGTGACCACGATCTTCTCGATCGCGCTGGTTGTGGCCACGCTTCTTGCCTTCCTTGCGATGTCCAACGGCTTCGCGAAGACTGTCGCGGGTACCGGATCAGACGATATCGCCATGATCCTCGGGACAGGATCGGAAGCAGAGCTGAACTCCACGATGTCTTCGGAGGCTGTGCGCCTGCTTGAGGAATCGCCCGGCTTTGCCCGCGATGCAGCCGGTCGACCAATAACTTCGCCCGAACTCTACGTGGTCGTCGGCGCCAACCGGCGGGCCGGCGGCGGCGAGGCCAACGTCTCGCTGCGTGGCGTGACAGCGCGTGCCCCGGAACTCCGCCCGGGCTTTCGCCTGAGCTCCGGACGAATGTTTGAACCGGGCACGAACGAAATGATCGTGGGCGCCGGCGTTGTACGCGAGTTCAAGGGCTTTGACCTGAACACGGAGCTTCAACTCGGTGGAAGCGGCTGGAAAGTCGTTGGCGTGTTCGAAGTGCCCGGTACAGTTTTTGACAGCGAGCTCTGGGCTGACCTCCCAGTGGTGCAGAGCCTGTTCAATCGCGGCCCATCGGTTCAGGCACTGCGCGCGCGTCTCCAGTCTCCGGCGTCACTGGCCGAGGTCAAGGCTTTCGTGGCAAGCGAACCGAGGCTCCAGGTTGATGTAAAGACCGAGAAGGAACACTTCGCGGGTGAGGCCCAGTCTCTCCAGTATCTCGTGTACTTCGGATGGGCGCTTTCGATCACGCTCGGATTCGGCGCGCTCGCTGGCGCTCTGAATACAATGTACGCAGCCGTTGAAGCGCGCAGCAAGGAGCTCGCGACGTTGCGCGCAATCGGCTTCGGTGGCTTCCCGGCATTCGTCGGCGCCATAACGGAGTCACTCGTGCTCGCCCTTTCTGGCGGCCTTGTCGGCGCCGGCGCTGCCTACCTGCTGTTCAACGGCTTTACCGCTTCAACCCTCGGCGGCGGGTTCACGCAGGTCGTGTTCGATTTCAACATCGGGCCCGCGCAGGTCATCGCAGGAGTCCAACTGGCTTTGCTGCTTGGGTTTGTTGGCGGTATTTTTCCCGCGCTTCGCGCGGCCAGAACGCCCCTTCTCAAACTCGGCGCGGACTGACCGACCCAGACAAGGGCCGGGGACTGTCAGACAAACTCTGACGGCTGGAATTCGTCGCGAGTGCAGGATTTCGATGAATCGACCGCCCTCGCCCAACACCTGGGTAGCCGCGATTCAGGTCTTGAGGCGTCGGTCCGAAGGCGCGGAATTCATGTGACTGCATCTCAGCCGCACCTGCTCTCCTCGGCTGCGACGATAGGCGCAACACTTGGCGGACGCCGCGCGTGTGAAACCCCGATGAAGTAACGGGCGCCTCCCCACTCTGGGTACGTGGTGCTCACGTACCTGAGTCTGCAAGTAAACAATTCGGCTACAAACGAGTAGCGTACAAAGGTTGAAAGCTGGCGTCCGCTTTTGGAGAAATGCTCGATGGGGGCGGTTTTGTTTTCGCAGGATCCTGTGAACCGCGGCGACCTGCAGCACGAAGTGGCCTTCAAGCTCGCACTCGTCGCGCGGCGTTTTCGTGCGCGGTTCGCAGAACGCGTGAAGTCGAGCAGCCAGACTGAGGCGCGCTGGAGCGCCCTGTACCAACTTGCGCGAGAACCGCGCGGCCTTATCCAGAGTGAGCTTGCCGAGCGCATGGGAATTCAAGGCCCGACACTCGTGCGCCTGCTCGATGCGCTCGAAGCGCAGGGCCTGGTGCGTCGCTTGTCGACGCCTGAGGATCGACGCGCCAAGCGCGTGATGATTCAGCCTTCCGGCGAAGCGATGGTGAAGGAAGTCGACGTCATTGCCGCGCAATTGCGGGAAGACGCCTTTGCGGGCGTTACGATTGAAGAACTGCGGGTAACGCTTCAGGTGCTTGAAAAGCTCGGCTCGACGCTGGGCCCTGCCGCGAACGATACACCTCAGGGCGAGACGTCGAAGGCGCGTTTGGTAAGCCCGCTGATGCCAGAGTAAGCGGACGGCCGCTGACTTGCGCGACAAATCCAACATGCAAGGTTAACCGGCCGGGAGTTGCTGGCGCCGGTTTTGCGTCGAGCCATTCTATTGGTCCGGGTGCATGCCAATCAGCGACACTCTTTACGGCAGCACGGCCGTAACTATGGTGCTCTGGCAGGCCCTGCCGCAAGTTCGGAGTACTGAAATGCGCCTCGCCCTTGGTTGTCTGATCGCCGCCAGCGTTCTTTTCCAGGCGCCGGCTCTGGCCGATCCCAGCATCAAGACCGCCATGCCGGCGATCGGAGCCTCAATTGCCAACGGTCAACTGGTAGTCCGCATGGAGCGCAACATGACCGGCGCTGTCCATAACATGGAACCGCGCACCCTTGCGGTCATGGCGCGTGATGCCGACGGCAAAGTCGTGTTCGAAAGCGCGACGCTGGTCACAAACCGCATGACTTACGCGCGGATCGCTGCGCCCCCTGCCCTGCAGTCGTCCGCAACTATCGCGGTCTCGCTGCACTAGGTCGAGCGGCCTAGCCGAACGCGTAGGACAGGCGCAGGCCAAGGATCGTGTCGGAGTCGCCGCCAAAGCGGGCATCCTGCACGCCGACTTCAAGCGTCAGTTCATCGCTGATGTCGTGACCGACCGACACCTCGAACTTCCGAAGATCGAGATCACCGGCAACCGCGTTCTCGTTCCAGCCCGAGGCGATGACGTTCACAAACCAATCGCCGAGGCCGATCTCGGCGGCGGCGGTATAGAAATCGCGATCAGCTCCATCGACGCCATCGGCGTTGCGGGACATGCCGATTTCCGCCATCGCCGAGAGCACCAGGCCGGACTCTTCCGGGAAGACGTAGGACGCGCCGACGACGGACATGTGTTCATCCGACTCGTCGGGCGTATCGCTGGCTAGATGACGATAGCCGACAGAATAGCCGACACCGTTCTCCAGCGCCCCATCGAGGCTCGCGGCGTAGGATTCGAGGTTGCTGGTGTTGGCCAGTCCGCCATCAGCCAGGACAACGCGATTACGACGACCGCCAATTGAACCCGAGAGAAATGAACGATCCGAGGTGAAAACAGCCGCCGAAAGCGTGTGCTCCCCACCGAGGCCGAAGAGCGAAGACAACGAGATATCGCCGCCGACGCCGACCTGCTCGGTTATCTGATAGGTTTCACCTATCTCCGCGCCGTAGAGCCCTGGCACAAGATCTGCTGCGGACCCAAAGACTGGATTCAATTTGCCTGCATAGATCGAGAATGCCTCGCCGGAGTATTGCACCGACAGAGTTTCGACGTAGGCGTCTTCCGAATGAAAGGCCACATCGGTGACCGGATCCTCGACGGGCTCTAGCACCGCATCCATATGGAATGTCCAGCCGTCGGCGATACGAACGCCGAGCGCGTATGCAACCGTCGCCGCAACAACGTCCTTGCCTGACTTCGCATGATCGTAAGTGAGCTCGACTGCGCCCTGCTGATTGATCGCGCTGCCTTCATCGCCCGCCTGCGCAAATGCAAACGGGCTGGCAAGCGTCAGAATGGAAGAGAGACCAGCGAGAAGCGAAGTCCGACGAAGCAATTGGGTCAGCATGAAAGCTCCAGTGGCTCGAAATCCAATGGAACCTTGCTACCAGCGCAACTCTAAGATCACGCGGATACGCTGATGACAAACTGACTGGCAAGCTTAACGCTCTGAAAGCCTTGGTTATCAAATCGATAATCGCGGCGCGCCCGATACCAACAATGAAAAAGGGGACCCGCGTCCGGAGTCCCCTTTCCATTTGTACACGGATGATTGGCGCTCGCCGCGCCGATTGAGATCAAGCGGCCTTGAGCTTCTCCAGGAAGTCACAAGCAACCGCGTTGAGGCGTTCGGTCAGTTCTTCCACAGCGCGAGCGCTCGACTGCACGCTGCCAGTTGCTTCACGGGTCTTGGCGGTAATGCTGCTCATGGCGGCGACACTCACGCGGGCCTCCTCCGAACGGCTCGCGGCGGAATTGACGTTCTCCGCGATGCTGTTTGTCGCGGAGCTCTGTTCCTCAGCGGCTGCGGCGACGGCGACGCTTAGCTGCTTCATCTGTTCGATCAGCTTGACCACCTCGCGCAGCTGGCCGGTCGAACGATTGCTTATGCCCTGGATTTCGCTGATGCGACGTGACACGTCTTCGGTTGCGCGCGAAGTCTGGCTCGCGAGACCCTTCACTTCGTTGGCGACGACAGCAAATCCACGCCCCATTTCGCCGGCGCGGGCCGCTTCAATGGTCGCGTTGAGCGCCAGTAGGTTTGTCTGCTCAGCGACGCTTCCGATGACTGAGACGATCTCGTCGATGCTGCGCGCAGAGTCGGCCAGTAGCTGGGCCGTCTCGCCGGCGGAGGCGCCTTGCGACGCGGCCATTTCAGCGGAGCGCGCCGATTCCGACATGCGCGCTGCAATCTCCTGGATCGAAGCGCTGAGTTGGGTGGTTGCGGCGGCGATTGTCTGGACGTTGGAGTTTGCACCCGCTGTCGCATCAATCGCGTTGCGCGCGCTGTGGTTGGCTTCGTCACAGACCTGCTCCAGCGAAGATGCGTCGCCGAGCAGGCGGTTTGACGACTCCCGCAGTGTGGACAGGCTGGCGGCGAACTGGTCGGCAAAGCCCGAGGCAAGCGACTCGACACGACGGCTTCGTTCGGCACGTTCGGCTTCCTGCCTTCGCTGAGAAGCCTCGAGCGCGTTACGGTTGACAGCGTTCTCGCGGAATTTGGAAAGTGCGGCGGCCATACGGCCGATCTCATCCTCGCGCTGGGCGTGGGGGGCCTGAACGGTAGTGTCGCCGGCGGCGAGTTTATCCATCGCTGCCGTGATATCGACAATCGGCTTGACCACCTGCCTGCGGGCGCCGATCACGATGATAATGACCGTCCCCACGGCGAGAAGCGACGCAGCCAGCATGGCGATCGCTGACATCAAACCAAGGGCTGCGGCGTCAGCAACAGCCCGTGTCGAGACGCCGGAGATTTTGTCGGACGCGTCTGACATTGCGGTTTCGAGGGTACGAAAATCGTTGAAAAAGCCAAGCAGCATCGCGAGGGCGGCTTGCTCATCGACGGCAGACGTCGCGACGAGTTTCGTCGCTGTATCGACGTATCTTTCGAGATCCGGCTTTACGGCCTGGATGACGGATTCGAGTTCGTTGCCCCGCGTCAGGACCGCGTTGGTCTCGATCATGTCGCGGAAATGTTCGACATGCTCATTCAGGTCGGCTTTGACGTCCTCAACAGAAAGGCCATAGGCGGGATTGGTAGCGGCCAGCGAAGCCAAAACGTCGCTGCGCAATGCATCGTGCATCATATCCGCTTCGAGATGGTTCCGAAGTACCTCGCCAACGTCAGTTGTGCGTTTGAGCGTGTCGCTCAGCATCCATGTGGCTGCACCGCCGACGACGCCGGCAAGGATGGTGCTTCCCAGGATGATGCCGCCCGCCTTGACTGCCAAAGATCCGATTGAGCGCTGACCCAAGTGCGTCCCCTTCTTGCCTGCCTCGCGCCTGCGCCGTTCATTACAGGACACACATTTGCGACCGCACTCATGCCTTGGGTCAGTTAATACTTGGTGTCCTTGCGTTAAGGTAATCCCTCAAACTCGTCAGATTGATCAAAAAAATTGGGAGTTCAGTTGCGGCCTCTGGAAGGCGAGCGTGTTAGGTAGGCGTTCTGACCGCCTCTGTTATCATCGCCGCATGACCACCGCCGCGGCCCCCGTCAAGCGCAGTGACGCCCTGCTCTACTTCATGGGTGTCGCGTTAAGCGTGCCGACGCTGATCAGCCTGATCCATCGCCAGCTGCATCTGCCTATGGCACCAGACGTGCAGCAGTTCATTGCGGTGTATCGCGCGATGGCGGACGGCGTGTCGGCCGTAATTCACGCGCCCTTGCGCAGCCTGATGCTCGCCCCGCCGGCGCCGCTGATTGACCTGCACATCCTGTCATTCGCAGGCATGGGCATGATGACGAAAGCGCTGGAGGCGCCGGGCGAACAGAAGGACGTCTGGCACGGCATGGTATGGGCCGTGACGTCTTTCTGCCTCGCCTACCTGCTGGTCGGCGTCCTGGTGTTCGGCGCGAATCTCGCCGCGCTGATCGCTAACCCGTTGAAGACATTCCACTCCGATCACTGGATCGAGGCGACGCCAATCCTGGAGGGCCCACAGGGCCGACTGCGCCGTGAACGGACGTATCGGCTCGAACGCGACCTCGCCCGTATAACGGGCATAACGGTCGGATTGGTTGGCCTGTATTTCGCGCTGAACTGGGTGCTATTGAATAACCACTGAACCGCAAGCGCAGCGGCAACACCGGCTTCGCGCCGCCAGTTCGCGCTTGCCCCGCCATAGCTGCGCCCCATTTGGGATAGGAATTCAGGCCATATCCGGCGCTCTCCCGAGCCGGACCAATCATCGGCCCACGAAAGATCATTCGACATGAAACGCCTTGCCCCCGCAATGTTCGCCGTCACCGCCCTGGCGGGCTGCGCGACAGCCCCGATGGCAATGGCGCAACAGCCGCCGCACATGATGCCGCCTGCCAGCGCCATCCAGCCAGAGACCACCATCAATCTGACGGGCATCGGCAAGGTCGACCACGCGCCGGACACCGCCATGATCAGCGTTGGCGTGCAGATCGAAGCCAAGACCGCCGCAGACGCCATGCAGCAGCAGGCAACTGCGATGAATGGCGTGTTCGCCGCCGTCAAGGCGGCCGGGATCGCTGACCGCGACATGCAGACCGGCAACCTGTCGCTGAACCCTGTCTACGAATATCCCAACAACGCTCGCCCGCGCCTCACCGGCTATCAGGCGTCGAACCAGTTGATGATCAAGGTCCGCAAGCTCGATACGCTGGGCAAGACGTTGGATGCGGTGGTGAAAGCCGGCGGCAACACCATCAACGGCGTCACCTTCCAGGTCGACCAGCCGGAGAAATTCCAGAACGACGCCCGCGTCGAGGCTATCAAGGATGCAGCCGCCAAGGCCGAGCTCTATGCCATGGCCGTCGGCTACAAGGTCAAGCGCATTGTGACGATCAGCGAGCTCGACTACTCGCCCCAGCCCATGCCGATGATGCAGACACGGATGCAGGACATGGCTGCTGAGGCGACGCCGATCGCTGCGGGTGAGGTTTCGCTGCAGCAGACCGTCAACGTCGTGTTCGAACTGACGAAATAGCTGATGTCGCTGCTGAAATGGAAACGCCGCCCGTGCTTTGCGGGCGGCGTTTCTTGTTCGGGGAGGAAGGATTCTCTAGGCGATGCCGGTCACGACCTCGTTGCGGTCGTTGAGGCGCACCACGCTGGGCGCCCACTGTTTTGCTTCGGCCTCGTCCATCTGGGCGAACGCGGCGATGATCACGCGGTCCGCAACCTGGAAACAGCGGGCGGCAGCGCCATTGATTCCGATAGTTTTCGAGCCGCGCGGCGCCTCGATCGCGTAAGTCGAAATTCGCGCGCCGTTTGTGACATTCCAGATGTCTACGCGCTCGTGAGGCAGAATGTTGGCCGCTTCCAGCAAATCGATATCGATGGAGCACGAGCCCTCATAGTGCAGGTCGCACTGGGTAACGGCCGCGCGATGCAGCTTGCCCTTCATCATGGTGAGGAGCATTTGGATCCTCCGTGCGCCCAACCTCGGCACGCGGCCGGGTGGATCGTTGCGCATATCGTGAACGGGTGGATAGCCAATTTGGCCGGACCGCCGTCGCGTTGCGCTCGCCTTTACGCTGACTCGCTTCGGGTTTTCGGCTTCGCCTGTTCGGCTAAGACCTTGGCCCACGCGCCAGCTTGGTTAAGGTGCAGACGGCCCAGACATCAGTCCGGCTTTGCCTGCCTAGCGCAACCGATACACACGGTCGCCGAAAGGAGCGTCTATATGGCCCATGAGTTCCGCTACGTCCAGTCCAGCGACTGCACCATCCGTGTTGCCGTGGAGGGCAGCGGCCCGCTGGTCTTGATGGTCCACGGTTTTCCGGAAAGCTGGGCGGCCTTCGAACGCCAAATGGCGCCGATTGCCGCCGCTGGCTTCACCGCAGCGGCAATCGACGTGCGCGGCTATGGCGGATCGGGCAAGCCGCACGCGGTCGAGGCCTACGACATGGCGTCCATCATCGGGGACCTGCAGACCGTGGCGGACGAGCTCGGCGGCGGCAAGGCGATCCTGATCGGCCGCGACTGGGGCGCGCCCATCGTCTGGAGCGCTTCGCTGGCCGACACGGAGCGGTTCACGGCCGTCGCTGGCATGTCGATCCCGCACATGGGCCATGGGTCTGCGCCGATCATCGACATCATGCGCAAGATGTTCACTGACAACGGCCTGTTCTTTTACATGGTCTATTTCCAGGACGAGGGCGTCGCAGAGGCCGAGCTGGAGAAGGATGTGCGGGATTCGATCCGCCGCATCTACTACAGCTGGTCGGGAGACGCGCCCGCGAATGGGTGGCCGGCAGGCAAGAAGCATGGCGAACCGTTGCTCAAGGGCATGATCGATCCCTCGCCCTTCCCCGGCTGGCTCCCGCCTTCGGAGATCGACTATCTGGTAGCCGAGTTCGAGGGCTCGGGCTTCCGGGGTCCGCTCAACCGCTATCGCAATTTCCACCGCGACTTTGCGTTCATGTCGCGCTTCGCGGGCAAGAAGATCGAACAACCCGCACTGTTCATGGCTGGGGATCGTGATGTCGGCATCCGCATGTTCGGCCGCGACGTCGAAAACCGTATGCGGGATCACTTCGCTGACTTGCGCGGCTTCCACATCATCGAAGGTGCGGGACACTGGAACCAGCAGGAGAAGCCGGCGGAAACAACCCGGCTACTGCTGGACTGGCTGAAGGATCTGCCGCGCTGAGACTGCGCTATTGGGCTTGTGCGGGCACCAACCCGGTGGCTGCCGCGACTGGCGAAGGCGACGCAAGGGCGATCGTCTCGGCGCCCTGCTCACGCATCAGGCTGGAGGCGATCAGCGCGATGTATTCGCCGACCAGCAGCGTATCGACCTGCAGCCCGTTCAACGCATCGTAGACCGGCGACAGCACCGAAGCGCCGGGACGCAGATAGTCGTGCGGTTCGATCAGGAGGCATGCGGTGGCGCGCAGAACTTCCGGAGCGGCGCGGCACACCTCCCCTTCGGCGCCTTCGATATCCAGCTTGATGATCAGGGTGCGAGACTTCGGTACGCTTGCCAGCAAATCCTGCAGGCGGAAGGACGGCGTGAGGCCACCGTCATGAACGCGATCGGACCATGAGCTTTCAGGATCCGACTGCAGCGAGACGCCTTGGTCGTGCGACCACAGAGCGCCAAAAAGCGGGCGGATCTGCGGCTGGCCCGCACAATTCCGTCGGAGCATTTCGAACGTCTCCGGATTGGGCTCGACCGCGATGATCACAGCTTCGGGGTGAAGCTTGGCAAAATGAAGCGCGGCGTAGCCGACATTGGCCCCGCCATCGATGATGACCGGCGTCTGTCCGGAGGCGCGCCATTTCCTGCCCAGCCGCGAGAGCGTAGTCTCCGCGCGTTCGCCCAAGGCATACTCGCGCCAGCCGAGGACGCTGGAGGCGACAACCGGATCGCTTTCGCGCGGCCGCACCATAATCCGCTCGCCTTGCCAGCGCAGAGTGAGAGGTTTGCGCATCCCGAATTTGCGGCGAATGCCGAGCGAAACGGCGGCTGGTAGCCCAAAGGCGCGAGCAAGTCCGAGGTGGTAACGCAGACTGTTCAGGATTGGCATGGACCTCACATAGATCGCTGCAGTGCAGCGGCGAGTCCGCGGCAAGGTTAAAAACCTGCCGGTCTGGCTTAGCCGAGGCTGAAAATCGGCCGGTTGACGGCCCAACCCCTAATCAGACGTGAAAAAACCCAGGCAAAGTTCCGGGGCGGGGCGAGCGTCATGTCAA
>JBBATZ010000072.1:0-16696 GCA_040398425.1 Hyphomonadaceae bacterium | reverse complement strand
CGCCGCATTGCAGCGCTCGGTTTTGCTTGATGAACTTCTGAATCGGGCTCTGAGAGAATGCCCTCCCGATCGCTTTCCTCGAGATCGAAGAAGTCAGGCACGCCGATATTGCGGCGCTGATGGATCAGCATATCGATCCGCGTCTCGCGCTGGTGGGGGATAGCCGCATCGTTCACCGGCGCGCCCTCCACGTCCACGATCAGCTGCTTCCATGACGAACACGCCGCCTTCGGCGTCTCGACATACAGGTAGTGATGACGCACGGACGCGAACGCCCCATACCTCAGCCGCTGCACGGAATGCGCCGCATCGTACCCAGCCGCGGCTGCGCGCAAGCTGAACTCCGCCGCAATCGCGCGCCGGCGGGCGGCAATCGCCTTGGGTGACGGCTCTGCGTCTCCGGTTGACTTCGCTGTCATGCGCCGCCTCCCGAAAGCGCCCCTAAGCCTTCAGCTTGTACCCGCGCTTCAGCAGCACCCAGCACCACACGCACAGCGCCAGCATGATCGCCGCGCTCATTGCCCCGCCGAACCACAGATTGCTTTCGGCGTGCCCTGTGAAGCCATAGCGGAAGCCGTCGATGATCTGGAAAAACGGGTTGTAGTGGCTGATCGTCACGAATGGCTCGGGCAGGCGGCCGATCGGATAGAACGTCCCCGACAGCATGGTCAGCGGCATGATGACGAAGTTCTGCACCGCCGCCATGTGATCGAACTTGTCGGCCCAGATCCCGCCCAGCAACCCCACCGCCCCCATCAACAGTGACGCCACCAGCGCGAAGTAGAGAACAGCAAACAGGTTCGCCACCGTGAACGGCGTGATCTGCATGATCCACACCGCCGCATAGGTCACCGCGCCAACCAGCACGCCGCGTGTTACGGCGCCCGACAGGAAGCCGATCGTCAGCTCCCCCGGCGACAGCGGCGGCATCAGGAAATCCACCGAATTGCCCTGCACCTTGGCGATGATCAGCGAGGATGAGGTGTTGGCGAACGCGTTGTTGAGGATCGCCATCATCACGACGCCGGGCGCGAGAAACGTCGCGAACGCCACGCCGCCGACCATGCCGCCATTGCCCTGCCCGAAAGCGAGCTTGAACACGAACAGCATCAACAAGCTGGAGACGACGGGCGCAAACAGCGTCTGCATACCCACCTTCCAGAACCGGCGGGTCTCGCGCAGGCACAGCGTCCACATGCCCAGCCAGTTCACCGCCCCATACTTCCGCGGGCCCAGGTGCGGGACGGCGGCATCAAGGGGCGGTCGGGTCAGCGTCTGGTCCATGACGCCCTTCTACGCCTCCCGCCTGACCGCGCTACGGAAAAATTGTCCCGCAAGGCATGCCGGAATCCGTGCGGCCCGCTTGGTGGGACGTCAGGCCGGCGCCCACGCAAGGGCAACGAAAATTACGTCACCTCCGGAACTCATTGCGGCTCACATCGTTGAATGAATGACGCCCCTTGCCCCGCACCGGGCGTCGCAAGACCAGGCGCCCGCGTGTTTTCCCCCCGCACGCGGGCGCTGTTGGCTCTCACCCCAGCGTCACGTCGCGCTGAACCGACCACTCGAACTGAAGCGGTCGCTCAATACTGCGTTGTCGGCATCGCAAGGCCCACAGGCCTGCCGATCCGGTCTTCATGATGCTTCAACTTGGTGCGCAGCGCATTGGTCGAGCGGGCATTGGGCCGCGCCGCTGCAATGGCCGCCGTCAGCCGCGCAATTTCCGAATGATGATAGGCCAGATCCTTGCC
This sequence comes from Hyphomonadaceae bacterium, assembly GCA_040398425.1. Taxonomy (GTDB): domain Bacteria; phylum Pseudomonadota; class Alphaproteobacteria; order Caulobacterales; family Hyphomonadaceae; genus UBA7672. The sequence continues at coordinate 14,945 of JBBATZ010000072.1, read as the reverse complement.
GCTCGAATCGTGCATTGTGAATCCCTCGCCTCAAGAGCGTGAACTCTAGCACACGCGCCACGTGTCGTCAGTCTCGGTCGCATACAGGCGAAGCGAGCCATCGCGCGCGACAAAAAGTCTAATGCGGCCAGAGCGAAGCGCCCGTCAGCGTTCCAATGGCGATGAGGACCACGATCCACACCACGTAAGTCACCGGTCCGTAATGTCGCGTCCGTCTGAGGTTTTCCATGATGAATGTCGCCTAGGCTCCAACTAGTGACATCCATGCGCTCCCCGGCGCGGCGAATCGGTACGCCACCGGATAGATGAGGAAAGAATTAATCGCGGCCGCCGTGACTCATGGCGTACCGACTTCGCCGCTGACCTCTGAAACAAATGCTGCAGCACGCCTCCTGCACCCCGCCAGAGCCGTGCCCCAAAGCGGCAGAGGGCGTCGGAGTACCGACGCCCCTTGTTGTTTTGCGCTGCGCTCACCGCTCCTGCGCGCCCCAATCACACATATTCCGCACAAGCGCCTTTCAGAACAATCCCGGTAAAACCAACGCTCTGGCCGCGAACAAACACCTCGAGAACCGTTCTCTCAATCCTACGCCTTGCCCACCGCGCTCATACTGCGCCGCATGATACGGATCGTCTCTCGCCCCACCGCGGCCTTCCACGCCTACGAGCTCTCGCTCCGGAAGCCCGTCCGCTGGCCGCCGAAGCGGCACGACATCCCCCCTCCCTGGGGGAGCGGGCAAAAGCCCTGTTCACCGTCGTGGTCGAGACCTTCACCTCCGCCGCAAGCCTGTTCCAGCGCGTCCGCTTCGGACGCGCCGGGCGCCGCGACCTGCTCGCGCGGCTAGAGCCGGCGGAAAAACGCGTCCGTATACTGATGATGATGGAGGCCGCGACCTTCCTCCTGATGACGCCGGAGGCCCTCCAGCCGCGGGCCAACGGCCCGCGCCTCATGATCTTCGACGACAGCAACTTCCCGATCGAGCCCTGGATCACCCACTCTTCCTCGCGCGGCTGGCATCACGGCGTCCCCGAAAACTGGAACGCCCGCCCCCTCGCCCAACCCGCCTTCCGCGCCCCCGCCTGGGTTGTCGCAAGGTCCGAGGGCTTGTCCGAAACCCACAAGCACCACCCCGGCCATGCCACCCGCACAGCAAGGCGACCACCGCGCGGAGTCAGCTTCAGTGCGATCGCGGAGGCGCGCGCCCTCTCCACAAGACAGGTTGCGGGTTTGTGCCGCTGGCGCCCCTCGCCAACTGTCCAAAAGAACACATGACAAAAAGCAGAGAGAAGTAGCGCCGCCCCGAACGAGCCCAAACCTCAATGAAAGTGGTTACCGAAGTTAACCAATGGAACAGGACGTGCACGCCGGACCGGCAGAGTGGCGCACTTCTCCCCTCTCAGGAGAGTGGAATCCGCCAATGAGTCCAAACCCGCAACGCCCAGAGAACTCGCCCCGGAAGTGAGTCCGCCGCGCAACAGGGAGTAGAATCCGCCCCCGCGACGCCGTGACTCACTCGCCCTGTGAACAACCCCAATATATTGATATAGCTGTTAGCAAGGCCCCCAGCATATTGCGGGCGCTCACGTGACAGCTACTATTCCTTGATCACTTGGAAGCGGGGCGCGCAGACACAGCCCATATATTGTGTCTTGCATGATTCCCTTAGGCTGTGGAGACTCATTCATGGGCTGGACCGAAGAACGCGTCACGGAACTGAAGAAACTCTGGGCCGAAGGGCATAGCGCTAGCCAGATCGCCAAGCGACTGGGCTCCGTCACCCGCAATGCGGTGATCGGCAAGGTTCACCGTCTCGGACTCTCCGGCCGGGCGACCCCGTCCCGCCCGGTCAAGCGTCCGCCCCGTCTCGCCCAACCCAAGCCCCAGGCCCTGCCACGTCAGGCGCAAACTCCCGTGTCGCGGGGCGCCAATGCCCTCGCCGTACGCGCAGAACCCGTCGCCCGCGTCCAGACCCACATCTCCGAGGCCGAGGCCAACATCACGCCCCGGCGCCTGCCCAATGGCGACATGGTCACCGTCCTGACGGTCAAGGACTCCATGTGCAAATGGCCGATCGGCGACCCCGCCGACGCCGCCTTCGGCTTCTGCGGCCACGGCACGTCGGAAGGCTCGCCCTATTGTGCCGAGCACGCCCGGGTCGCCTTCCAGCCGGCGAAAAAGCGCGAACGCCGCGCCCGCGAGTTCGACTACATCCAGCGCCTTGCCAGCTAAGCATTCTGGCCAGCTGATCTGACCTTCCGAGCTACCCGCGACGGTGCCGCCCCGAAGTCTCCGGACTTTGGGGCGGTTTCGTGTTGAGGCGGGCCTGGACGACTACTTCGCGACCAGATCCTTCTGCAGCGTCTTGATGCACAACAGGAAGAAGATCGCCGGCGTCACATAGAGCGCCGAGGTGATCACCAGCGATGTCTGCAGCGCTTTCGCGTCCGCCATCTTGCAGAAAGCCTGTGTCGCTTCCGGCAGCAGCTTCAGCGCATCACCCTTGCATGACGACCGCGCCAGATCTGCAAAGCCGTCCGCGCTGGCCTGCATGTTGAACAGCATGTCCGACAGGAAGCCGATGAAGGGCGGTCCCGCGCCATAGCCGAGCAGGTTGACGATGAAGAGCAGGATCGCCGTCGCCGTCGCCCGGCTGCGCACGCCCACCACGCCCTGCCCGATCGTGTACTGCGCTGCGAGATAGCCATACTTGATGCCCGCCCCGATGCAGATGCCGACCAGCGCCACCCATTTGTTGTCGGAGCTGAACGCCACCAGATAGAACGGCACCGCCAGAATGAATCCCGCCGCCGGCAGCCACGCAATCGCGTTCGGATGGCGCTTCACCATCCGCTCGGCGAGCCACCCCGTCATCAGAACACTCACCGATGCCGCCGCGGCCGATGGCACGTTGAACAGCAGCGTCGCCTCTGTCAGCGAGACCCCATGCGTCCGCATCAGGAACGAGGTCTGGAAGGTCACGATGCCATAGCCGCAGAATGAGGCCAGCATCGCGCCACACGCCATCAGCCAGAACGAGCGCTTGGACGAGAGTTCTTTCAGCGCCGCCGCGAACGTCGCCTTCGCCGGCCGCACCGCTCCCGGCGGATCCGAATATCCGCGCGGCGGCTCTTTCACCGTCAGCCTGAAGGCGATCGCCACGATAATGCCCGCGGCTCCGATCACCATGAAAGCGGTCCGCCAGCCGAACGCATCGGCCACAGGCCCGCCGATCAGGTTGGCCGACAGCGTCCCCGCCGTGACGCCCATCGCGTAATAGCCAAGTGCGGTCGAGCGCCGCTGGGGCGGATAGTAGTCCGCAATCAGCGAGTTGGCCGGCGGCGTGCACCCCGCCTCGCCGACGCCAACCAGCACCCGACACAACAGCAGCATGACGAAGCCCGAGATCACGACCCCGCCAATCTCCACCGGCCCCACCATCCCCGACAGCGCCGTCGCCGCCGACCACAGCGCGATGCAGATCGTCATGATCCAGGTGCGGCTGCCCCGCTCCGAGTAGTGCGCCAGAGGAATGCCCACGACCGAGTAGAACAGCGCAAAACCAATGCCCGTCAGCAGGCCGAACTGCCCGTCCGTGATCTGCAGCTCCCTCATCACAGGCTCGGACACGATACCGAGCAGGCCGCGATCGAGGAAGTTGAGGATGTAGACCAGCAGCAGCGCGTTCAGCACATAGCTGCGATACGCCTTGGTCCCATAGCCGGTTATGTGCCCCTGCGAGTCGGCCGCGGAGATGTCGGCGCCTGCGTGCGTTCCCATTCCCGGTCTCTCCCCATCACCGCGACGCTCGGTTGCCGCGCTGTTTTGAGAAAGCTCTCAGTTTTGCGGCGGACGGTCCACCACAACTTTCGGTTTTGTCGCTGATCGCGGACTGACAACCCCGTTATGCTGCAAACGCGCAAACGGCCGGCCCTCCTGCGAGAGCCGGCCGCGTAACGCGCGCTACATCTGCTTGACGCCAATTGGCGTCAGACAGGTTTTGCGACCATGTCCTTCTTGAGCGTTAGCGACGCCAGCAGATAGAACGCCGCCGCCGGGACGAAGAACAGAACGGTCGCCGCCATTGATTGCCGCAGGCCTTCGCCATAGGCCATCTTGCAGACGTCCTGCTGTTCGACGGTCAACGCCGACAGGTCCTTGGCGCGGCAGACCGCATTGGTCAGCTGGTCGCCCATGCCGGCGCCTTCGATCTGCATCCGCATGAACATGTCCGACATTACGCCGACGATCTGCGGTCCCGCGCCATTGCCGATCAGGGCGATGATGAACAGCAGGATCGCGATCGCCGAGGCGCGCGAGCGTTGCGAGACCACGCCCTGCCCGATCGTGTATTGTGCGCCGAGATAGGCATAGTGGAACATCGCCCCCGTGCCCCAGATTATCAGCTGCGGGATGCCAGGCGCCGAATAGAACCCCCAGATGTACATCGGGATGGCGACCAGCACGCCCACAGCCGGAATCCACGCGACTGCGGTCGCCGAGCGCGGGGTCAGGACCTGGGTGAGATACCCGCCCATGAACGTGCCCACCGCCGAGACCAGCGCAAGCGGCACGCCATACTGCAGCTGGAAGTCGCCGGGCGAGATGCCGTGAAGGCGCTGCATCATCGGCGCCTGGAAGCCGAACAGGCCATAGCCGACGAAAGCCACGAGGGCTGCGCCAAGCGCCATCGTCCAGAAGGTCGGCTTGGAGCCAAGCTCCTTGAACGTCTCCGTGATGCTCGCCTTCTCCACGCGCTGGGCGCCGGGCGGGTCCGAGTAGCCGCGCGGCGGCTCCTTCACCGTCAGGAACACGAGCAAGGCGATGATCAGTCCGGGCACGCCGAGAGCGATGAAGGTGAAGCGCCAGCCGAAATTGTCGCCCCAGCCCAGCTGCTCATGAATATCAGGCATGCCGAACGTCGCGAAGAAGCTCACCACCGTGGCGTCCTTGAGGCCGACAATGATGCCGCCAAAACCGGCGGCCAGCGCGCTTCCGAGGGTGACGCCCATTGCGAAGATACCAAGCGCATTGGCCCGGCTCTTCGGTTTGAAGTAGTCGCCGATCAGAGAGTTGGACGGCGGCGTCGAGCCCGCCTCGCCAATGGCGACGCCGACCCGCGCGATCAGCAGGAAGACAAAGCTGGAGGCAAAGCCGCACAGCGCCGTCATCAGCGACCAGATGGCGATGCACAGGGCGATGATCGCAACACGGTTGAAGCGGTCCGCCGCCATCGCGATCGGAATGCCCATCAGCGCGTAGAACAGCGCAAACGGCGGCCCATTCAGAAAGCCATACTCGGTGTCGGTCAGACCGAACTCAGCGATGATCGGCTGGGCGACAACGCCGAGCAGATTCCGGTCAATGAAGTTGAGCGTGTAAACGAGTGTGAGCGACAGCAGTACGTACATCCGGTAGCCGGGTGTACCGTAACTCTGTCCGCCAGCCGGCGATTCACTCGCCGACGCTGCGGGCGCCATTGCCAATAAAACCTCCCCTGTGCCAGCCGTGGGGAGCGGGCCAGCATGTTGTCGTGTGGGACGGACTGGCGCCGTCTTTTGCGGTCACCCTATCGATCATCCGACGGGCGGCAAGGTGTTTGAGTCTGTGAGACCGGGGCGCTTTGCCCAACAGCTGCGTGATGCTGCATTGCAGCGCCACTGTAATGCTGATTTCAGATGAGGCCCTTGGCCTTCATGCTGATCGTCTCGGATGCGCCGACCACCAGATGGTCATGCACCTTGATCTCGAGCGGCGCCAACGCCCGCTCGATCTCGCGCGTCAGATCGATATCAGTGCGTGTGGGCGTCGGATCGCCGCTCGGATGATTGTGCACGAGGATGATCGCTGAAGCAGACAGCTCCAGCGCACGCCGCGCAACATCGCGCGGGTCGACCGGCGCATGATCGACCGTGCCGCGCCCAATGATCTCATCGTCGATCAGCTTGTTCTTGCGGTCGAGATAGATGAGGCGCGCCTGCTCGTTCTTCTCGTGGCGCAGCGCCAGCTTGACGTAGTTCAACAGCGCGGCCCAGCTCGAGATGACCGGCCTGTCCCGCACCGCATCACCTGCCGCCCGCTGCATCAGCAGGTGTGTGGCGCGTATACAGGCGGCGGTGGTGCCCCCGATGCCTGCGATCTCCTTCAACCGTTCAGGCGCCGCCGCCAGCGCTGCGGAGACAGTGCCGAACCGGTCAACCATCGTCTTTGCGATCGGCCGCACATCGACCTGCGGAATGAAAGCGCAGAGCAGGACTTCGAGAATTTCATAGTCGTCCATGTGGGCGCCGTCGCCGCGCACGACGCGCGCACGGATGCGTTCGCGATGACCATGAGAATGCTTCGTCGGGCCATGATCCTTTGGGGAGTCAGGGCCCTCTTCCGTCCCGCTCTTGGACCTGCCGCTCCTGGCCTTCCCCCCCGTCCTCGGCCATCAGATCAGGAAGCGCCCGCCGCGCCCAACGTGTGGGGCGTATGCTGGCCCGTTGGCGACTGGGTGAAGATTTCATACCCGGTCTCTGTCACGCCGATGCAGTGTTCATACTGCGCCGACAGCGAGCGATCTCGCGTGACGGCCGTCCAGCCATCCGACAGCAGCGCCACGTCAGCCCGACCCAGATTGATCATCGGCTCGATGGTGAAGATCATGCCGGGCAGAAGAGGCTGTCCCTGCCCGTGCTTGCCGAAGTGCAGAATGTTCGGCGCGTCATGAAACACGCGGCCGAGCCCGTGTCCGCAGAAAGCTTCAACCACCGAATAGCGCTGGCGCTCGGCATGTTCCTGGATCGCAGCGCCGATATCGCCGAGCCGCGCGCCGGGCTTCACAGCCTCGATTCCCTTCATCATGCACTCATAGGTCACATCCATGAGGCGCAGGCCTTTGCGCTTCACTTCCCCGACCGAGTACATCCGCGAGGTGTCGCCATGCCAGCCATCGACGATGCCGGTGACGTCGATGTTGACGATGTCGCCGTCCTTCAGGACCTTGTTGCCTGGAATGCCGTGGCACACGACATGGTTCGCCGATGTGCAGACCGTATGGCGATAGCCCTTGTAGAACAGGCAGGCCGGCGTCGAGCCGTGGTCGAGCAGGAATTCGCGGGCAAGATCATCCAGCTTGCCCGTCGTGATGCCCGGGACAACGTAAGGGACCAGCATGTCGAGGCATTCTGCCGACACGCGCCCCGACTTGCGCATGCCTTCAAAGGCGTCCTTGCCGTGCAACTTGATCTCGTTGGTCGCGCGCGGCGGCGCTTCCGACGCATCAATGAAACCAGCCTGGGTCATGGGGTAGATCCTTAATCTCGCAGCGTCTCTAGCATGCCCCGGGTTTCAGGCGAACACCCCGCCAGACTGCCGAAACCTAGTTCGCGCGGCTTTTTCGCTTGGGTGGCTCCGGCGCGAACGGCTTCGGCAGCGGCATGGCCGGCACGCCCTCCTCGACCAGTTCCTGCGCCACGTCCGGCGTCACTTCGCCCCAGACGGGCCGGTGTTCGGTCTCGCCATAATACATCGCCCGCGCCTCGTCCGCGAACTTGTCGCCGACATAGTCGTGCGTGGTCGCGATGTGTTGCCGGATTTCGCCCGCGACTTTCGCGGCGACGACCTCGGGCGGCACAGCCTTCTCCGATGGGCGGATTGCCGGCGCCATGATCTGCTTGTGAACCTTGGTCGAGCCACAGGTCGGGCATTCCACCAGCCTGCGCTTGCGCTGTTCGTCATACGCCGCCGAGTTCGAGAACCACGCCTCGAACTCATGCTCCCCCACACAGGCGAGAGAATAGCGGATCACGTCCTAGGTTCTCCTGTGGTCAGGCTAAGGCTTCGGCAAGCAGCGGGTCGAGCCGGCCATGCCGGTCGAGATCGTGGATGTCATCCGATCCGCCGACATGGCGGCCATTGATGAAGACCTGTGGGAAGGTCGTGCCGCCATTCGAACGCTGGATCATCTCGCGCTTCTTTTCGGCATTGCCGCCCGCCTTGTATTCCTCGAACGCGACGCCCTTGGAGGCCAGCAGCGCCTTGGCGCGCGTGCAGTAGCCGCAGAAGTCAGTCGTATAGATCTCGACGCGGGCCGTCACGGAAAACTCCTCAGGTCGGTTTCACCTGCATATGAAGGATGCAGGGCGGGGCTGAACAAGTCCCAAACTTCGGACGCAGGCTATCTGGAAGAGTTTCCAAAAACTATATGGGCACGCTGCGAGGACCGGCAACACGCGCCAAGGTGATCACATCGACGCATGTCGCCCCTGCCCGTTGCAGGGTCAGCGCGCAGGCTTCGGCGGTGGCGCCCGTGGTCATCACATCCCCGACCAGCAGGACCCGCTTGCCCGCGACAAGCTTCTTGCGGCCATTCCGTACCCGGAAAGCGCCCTGCACATTGCGCCGCCGTCCGTCCGCCGACAGCCCGCCCTGGATCGGTGGTGCCCGCGCCCGCTTGAGCGCATCGATCGACAGCCTCAACCCGCTCGATTTCGAGAGCGCCGCCGCCAGCCACCCCGACTGGTTGACACCCGCCGCACAAGCCAGAATTAGTGCAGCGGCGTCGGAACGATGAGATCCGCCTCATCCAGCAGCTCTTTACCAGCACTGCCCATTCAGGCCGGCAGCGCGGCCAACCCATCCCGCCTGCCCTGGTAATTCAGACCCAGCACCAGCTCGCGCGAGACATCGCCATAAACCAGCGCCGCCCGGGCCCGCTGGTACGCCAGAGGTTTCGCGATGCAGGCGCCGCAGACTTGCCCCGGTTCCACGGCGATCTCGAACCCCATCCCGCAGCGCGCACACAGCGGCTCCGACAGGAATTGCAGCTTGGCCCACAGCCCCGGCTCCAGCGCCCCCGGCCCCGCCAGTTACCGATGCGTGATAAGTGATCGCTGCGGCCAGGTCACGCTGGCGAGGCCCCGACCGACCCGCTAGCCAGACGGACGGCCAGATCGTTTTGCAAGCTGGCGCTTAACCTGGCGCCCACCAGCCGCTACATGCTTCCCGGATGTCTTCACCCGCCCCGCCCCAGACCGACCCCATGCGGATCTTCGACCGCCGCCTGCACGCCCGCAGGCGGTCGCGATCGGCCGCGCATTTCGCCAACCACTCTTTCCTGAAACAGCTCGCGGCGGAAGACATCGCGATGCGCATTTCCGCGATCAACCGGCGCTTTGATCGCGTCCTCGACCTCGGCGCGCATGATGGTCTCACCGGCCGTGCCCTGATCGGAGATCAGCTCGTCGCCAGCCGGATTGGCCAGATCGTCGCCAGCGATCTGTCGCCTGCTTTTGCGCCCGACGTCGTGGCGGACGAAGAGGCGCTGCCCTTTGCCGACGCGTCGTTTGATCTCGTCGTCTCGGCCCTGTCGCTGCACTGGGTCAATGACCTACCGGGCGCGCTGATCCAGATCCGTCGTGTCCTCAAGCCGGACGGCCTGTTCATCGGCACTGTGCTGGGCGGCCGCACGCTGACAGAATTGCGCCAATGCCTGCTGGCTGCCGAGGAGGAAATCCGCGGCGGCGCGTCCAACCGCGTCTCGCCCTTTCTCGATGTGATCGATGGCGCAGGCCTGCTGCAACGCACCGGCTTTGCGATGCCCGTCGCGGACAATGACGCTCGCACGGTGCGTTACGCACATCCCTTGCGCCTGCTGTCGGACCTGCGTGGCATGGGCGAGACATCGGCCTTCGCCAATCGCGGAGCGCCCGCGCTGACCCGCGCGATGCTGCTGCGTGCGATGGAGATTTATGCGCAGCGCTTTGCCGATGCCGATGGCCGCATACGCGCAACGTTCGAATTCGTGACGCTGTCGGGATGGGCGCCGTCGCCGGATCAACCAAAAGCCAAACGCCCCGGCAGCGCCACCGTACGCCTCGCCGACGCCCTGGGCGTCAAGGAGCAAGGGGCTGGCGAAAAGGCGGGTTAGCGGGTTAGGTGGAGCCAGTAAAACCTGCGTTCACGGCATTGAACGATCCGGTTGTGCTGTTTCCCATGGCCGTCGCGCCGCCGACAACTGCGACTGATATGATCCCCGCGATCATGCAGTATTCAATCACTGTGGCGCCCGAGCGGTCCTTGAGAACGCGCAGGAGAGTCTTGAGCTTGTTCATGCGTGAGCTGCCTTCGACCAGTCGATGAATCGCGCAAACAGCGGCAGATCAGCTTCGGGTGCTGCGTAGCCCCCGATGTCTTCCGCCGAAACCCACGCGAACTGCTGCCCCTCGCGAGCTTCGATCTCGCCTTCCCACGTCCGGATCATGAATACCGGCATGAGGAGGTGAAAACGCTCATAGGCATGTGAGGCAAAGGAAAAGGCCGACATCTCGGTCTCGCTTACGGTGACGCCGAGTTCTTCCCTCAGTTCGCGCACAAGCGCTCCCTGCGGGGTTTCGCCCGTCTCCACCTTGCCGCCCGGGAATTCCCAGAGACCCGCCATCGGTTTCCCATTTGGCCGCTGCGCAAGCAGAAGCCGTCCATCACCACGCACCAGCGCAGCCGCCGCTACCAGAACCAGCGGTTTCGTACCCTCACCTTCTCTCATGTTGGGGTAAGCATCGCGTGCAGCTGACAGATCAACTTCTGTAGGCCCCGTTTATCTTCACGTAACCATCGGTGAGATCGCAGGTCCACACCGTGGTCCGGCCCCGGCCGACGCCGACATCGACGCGGATGAAGACCTCGTCGCCGGCAACGGCGCGTGACGCCGCTGCTTCCGAGTAATCGGCTGCACGCTGGCCTTCCCTTGCCACCTGATGCTCGCCAAACCACAGCGACAGCCGGTCGCGTTCGACGGGTTCGGCGGTCTTTCCGACCGCCATCACGACCCGGCCCCAGTTCGCATCTCCCGCCGCAATCGCCGTCTTGACGAGCGGCGAGTTGGCGATCGAGCAGGCGATCACTTTTGCGGAGGCATCGGAGGCTGCCCCTTCAACCGTGATCTCGATGATCTTGGTGGCGCCCTCTCCATCGCGCACGATCTGCTTGGCGAGATCGAGCAGCACCCGGTGCATCGCCTCGACAAACTCCGCCAGACGCGGATCATCCGGATTGTCGATCGGCTCGCCGCCCGCAGCCCCCGTCGCAAAGAACAGCAGCGTATCCGAGGTCGAGGTGTCGCTATCGACCGTGATGCAGTTGTAGGTCACGTCACCCAGCTTCGCGATCAGCGCCTGGCATACAGCCGGTCCCAGATTGGCGTCAGTGAAGAGATAGTTCAGCGTCGTCGCCATGTTGGGCTGGATCATGCCCGAGCCCTTGGCGACACCCACGATCGCGACATTCCGACGGTTGAGATTGACGGTCTCCCCCGCAGCCTTGGCGAACGTGTCGGTTGTGCGAATGCAGTTGGCGACCTTTTTCCAGTCCGGCGCGCCGAGACCACTCCACACCTTCTCGACGCCACCCGACACAATGTGCGGCGGCAGAGGTTCGCCGATCACACCCGTGGCCGAAATGAAGACTTGATGCGGATCGCAGCCCGACATTTTCACGGCGGATGCAACCGTCGCAGTGTTCTTCGCGATGCCCGCAGCGCCGGTAAAGGCGTTGGAATTTCCGGTGTTGACCACAAGCACCCGCGCCCTGCCCTTGCCCCCCTGCAGCGCTGCGCGGCAGCGGTCGACATCGTCAGAGCGGGTCGATGACCTGGTGAAGATCCCGCCAGCCGAAGCGCCCTCCGGGAAGTGCACCACCAGCAAGTCGTCGCGCGCCTTGCCTTTGTAGAGTCCCAGTGAATGCGTCGTCATCTCGACGCCGCGCACCACAGGCAAAATCGGAAAGCGCTCGGGCGCGAGCGGGGAGACAGGCAGGTCAGTCGCGGTGGCCAAGGCGTATCGAACCTTCTGCGGAGTTGATTACGGTGTCGGCGTTGCCGGCGCAGGCTTCGCGGGCGTCGTCGCTGCCGGCGTTGTCGTTGCTGGCTTCGGCGCGCTCGCTGGCGGCGTTGCATCGGGAAGAACCGGCGCCGGCGCATTGTGCGTCTCGGTCAGCGCAGACGCCGGGTCCGGCGCAAGCGCAGAGGCTGGCGCCTCGACCACACGCTCTAGCGCTGGAGCAGTCCGCGCAGCCGGTTTGTCCATGCTTGAGGAGCGCGCTGGATTTCGCTTCACGATCTCGGCCTGCCCGCGCAGCTGTTTCAATATCTTCCCGAGCTGCTGGCTCTTCAGGTAGCGCTCGATCGTGTCGCGCAGGTCTTCCAGCGAGGGCGGACGGCGCTTGCGCAGCTGGTCGATCTTGACGATGTGCCAGCCCTGCTGGTCCTCGAACGGGCGCGACACCCCGCCCTCGGGCACTTCGCGAATGACGCGGGCGAATTCCGGCGATGCCTCGTCAGCCGTCATATAGCCAAGGTCGCCGCCATCGAGCCGGGTCGCCTCGTCAGTCGAACGCCGCGCCGCCACGACGGCAAAGTCCCCGGCCGTCTTCAGTTCGGCCGCGATCTTGTCGATTGCCTCTTTTGAAGGCGACAGGATGTGCCGCACCCGCGCCTCGTTCTCCATCTGCGGTTCCAGCAGCTGGACCTGCGCCTCGTACATCTTGCGGACAGCCGCCTCGTCGATCTCCTCGGCGGCGACATGCTCGATCAGGATATTGCCCAGGATGTTATCGCGGGCGGTAGTCAGCCGGTGGCGCGCCTCCGGGTCTTCATCCAGACCCCGCTGCAGGGCTTCCATGGCCAGCAGCTTCACCTCGATCAACTCTTCCAGGATGTCGTCGAATTCGGTGCTGCCTGGCTCGATCTGTTCGCCCGGCTTGATGACGCCCTTGAGCCGCGCTTCCAGCTCGACGTCCGAGACGTAGATGATCTGACCGTTCACGGTTGCCGCCTCGGCCGACAGGTCGCCGGTTGCGGTTTCCTCTACGGGAGGGCTGTTCTCGCTACAGCCCGCAAAGCTCAGGCACGCAGCCAGGACCGCCACAAATGCAAGCCGGGTCGCAAATGCCATCCTGCCGGGCGTCATCCTGCCAACTACCATCCTGAGGGTCCTCAAGCTGCTAAAGCCGTCTTCGGGCAGTCAGGCCTGCCCAGTGGTCTGATTGACACTGGTAAAGGTGGTCCTTACGTCTCGCCAAGGCGCAAGTCGAGGGCGTTTCCCCGGTGGTTTCATGGGGAAATCTGCAGGGGCGCGCGTCTGTGTAAACGTTGCGGATATCTCTCCCGGTCTACACTATATGTAAGGGAGGCGCCGGCCAATTCGGTCCGCGCGTGGCTGGCAACGGAACGTCTGAATGCTCGGGATCGCGACTAAAATCTTCGGTTCCGTCAACGACCGCAAGGTCCGCCCCTACCGGGCCACGGTCCAGCGGATCAACGCCCTGGAGCCGGTCACAGAGGCCCTGTCCGACGACGCCCTGCGCCAGCGGACGAAGGATTTCCGCCAGCAGGTCGCCAACGGGGCCAAGCTGGACGACATCCTGCCGGAAGCGTTTGCCGTCGTCCGCGAGGCTTCCAAGCGCGCCTTGGGCCTGCGGCAATTCGACGTTCAGCTGATCGGCGGCATCGTTCTCCACAAGGGCGGCATCGCCGAAATGAGAACTGGCGAGGGCAAGACCCTTGTCGCTACGGCGCCTGTCTACCTGAACGCCCTCGAAGGCCGCGGCGTTCACGTCATCACCGTCAACGACTACCTCGCCAGCCGCGACGCCGACTGGATGGGTCAGGTCTACCGTTTCCTTGGCCTGTCGGTCGGCAAGATCATCCACGGCCTCGACGACGCCCAGCGCCGCGCGTCCTACGCCTGCGACGTCACCTATGGCACCAACAACGAATTCGGCTTCGATTACCTGCGAGACAACATGAAGTACTCGCTGGCCGACATGGTCCAGCGCGGCCACCGCTTCGCGATGGTCGACGAGGTCGACTCGATCCTGGTCGACGAAAGCCGCACGCCGCTGATCATCTCCGGCCCGACCGATGACCGCTCGGAGCTTTACCAGCAGATCGACGCAATCATCCCGCTGCTGACCAAGGAAGACTATTCACTCGACGAGAAGCAACGCTCGGTCGTGTTCTCAGAAACAGGCAACGAGAAGATCGAAGAACTGATGGTGCAGGCCGGCATCCTGCAGGGCTCGCTCTACGAGCCGGCCAACATCACGCTGGTCCACCATGCCAACCAGGCGCTGCGCGCCCACATGCTGTTCCAGAAGGACAAGGACTACATCGTCAAGAGTGGCGAGGTGATGCTGATCGACGAGTTCACCGGCCGCATGATGCAGGGCCGCCGCCTGTCCGAAGGCCTCCACCAGGCCATCGAAGCGAAAGAGAGGACCAAGATCCAGCCCGAGAACCAGACGCTCGCCTCGATCACCTTCCAGAACTACTTCCGGCTGTACGACAAGCTTTCGGGCATGACCGGCACGGCCTCGACCGAAGCCGCCGAATTCTCCGACATCTACAAGCTCGAAGTCACCGAGGTTCCGACCAACAAGCCGGTCAAGCGGATCGACGAGGACGATGTCGTCTACCGGACGGCCAAAGAGAAATATAACGCGATCATCGCCGACCTGCGCGATTGTGCGCGTCGCCGCCAGCCCGTTCTGGTCGGTACCGTGTCGATCGAGAAGTCGGAAGTTCTCTCGAACCTCCTGTCCGCCGAGAAGATCCCGCACCAGGTGCTCAACGCCCGTCACCACGAACGCGAAGCCCACATCGTGGCGCAGGCCGGCGTGCCGGGCGCCATCACGGTCGCTACCAACATGGCCGGTCGCGGCACCGACATCCAGCTCGGCGGCAACGTCGACATGCGCGTCGTCGACGAGGGCGAGGCCATGGCAAAACAGCTCGGCCGCGAGATGACCGAAGAAGAAACGAAAGAGCTGCGCAAGAAGATCGAAGCGGACATTGCCGCCAAGCGCGCCGAAGCGCTCGCAGCAGGCGGCCTCTACGTGCTTGCCACCGAACGGCACGAAAGCCGCCGCATCGACAACCAGCTGCGCGGCCGTACGGGCCGTCAGGGCG
>JBBATZ010000071.1:0-16978 GCA_040398425.1 Hyphomonadaceae bacterium | reverse complement strand
CGTCGGAGAGGAAGATATCCGGCAAGCGCCAACCCCGCTGGTTTCAGGCGCAAGGATTACAGGACCGCCGGAAGAAGGTTGAATCCGCTCCAGAACTCGAAATGTCACGACTGAGCGGGTTTGGACACTTCCTGCCGGATCAGCAGGGCAGAAGCGAACGGCAATCCATGCGCGACCCTGCCATTGGTAACATGACTGGATGGGCGCGAAGCTGAGAACCCTTCAAGCCGCTCGCCCGGTGACGCAAGTTCACGTTGGAGCGGGATCAGAGAAGGGGCGCCGCCTGCCACAGTCTCCATCCGATGCTGACGATTGAAAGCGGATGAGAGTAAAAGCGGCTTTCAGATCAAGTGCCCAAGCCATTCGTTCAAGGCAGCAAGAGGTCAACTCAGGCGCGCTGAGCCGCCGGTTTTCAGCCTGACAATCCCGGTACGGCTGCTATCCTTGAACCGAGGCGTTAGATGGGTCACAGCTTCGCTATGGCCCCGGATCGCCGCTTGCCGCGGGACTTTTCCATGAACCGAGTTGCGCTGAAGAAGTTTATCGACGGGGTCTGGACCCGCGAGATCGTCTCAGAGATCACCGAATACATCCGCATTCCCGCAAAATCCCCCGACTTCGATCCGAACTGGCAAACCAACGGTCACATTGATCGAGCGGTGGAGCACATGATGCGCTGGGCCAGCGAAAAAGTCCGCGACCTTCCAGGCGCCACGATCGAAGTTGTCCGCCTGAAGGGCCGCACGCCGGTGATCTTCATCGAGGCACCAGGAACAGTCGACGATACGGTCCTCCTCTACGGCCATCTCGACAAGCAGCCGGAGATGACAGGCTGGTCAGAAGGCTTCGGCCCGTGGGACCCGGTCATGCGCGAGGACAGGCTTTACGGCCGTGGCGGCGCTGACGATGGCTATGCGATCTATGGATCGGTCACCGCACTGCTGGCCCTGCAGAAGCAGAATGTTCCCCGAGCGCGCTGCGTTGTCCTGATCGAAGCGTGTGAAGAGAGTGGCAGCTACGACCTGCCATTCTATGTCGAGCACCTCGCGGACCGGATCGGGTCGCCCTCGCTGGTTATCTGCCTCGATTCCGGATGCGGAAACTACGATCAGATGTGGCTCACGACGTCATTGCGCGGGCTGGTTGGGGGATTGCTGACCGTGACCGTGCTGGATGAGGGCGTCCATTCGGGAGATGCTTCCGGTATTGTTCCCGACAGCTTTCGCATCGCGCGCGCGCTGCTCTCGCGCATCGAGTTGGCGGAAACCGGAGAGGTGATCCTGCCCGATGTTCAGGCCGAAATTCCAGAGGACCGCGTTGAGCAAGCCAGGGTCGCAGCCGCGTCGCTTGGCGAACAGGTCTGGCGCAAGTTTCCTTTCGCCGGAAAGACGCATCCGCCGGGCGTTGAGGGCGCCGAGCTGGTGCTCAACCGCACATGGCGGCCCCAGCTCACAGTCGTCGGCGCGGAGGGTCTGCCCGCATCGGCCAGCGCCGGCAATGTCCTGCGCCCGAAGACATCGCTGAAGCTGAGCCTGCGCTTGCCGCCGACGGTCGATGCTGAAGCGGCAACAAAGGCGGTGAAGAAGGCGCTGACTGCAAAGCCTATTCAAGGCGCGAAAGTGAAGTTCGAGGCCGAGCAGGCCGGTCCCGGCTGGAATGCGCCGCCGCTCGCCCCGTGGCTGGAGAAGTCGATCCATTCCGCATCGAAGGCGACGTTCGGCAAGCCCGCCGCGTTGATGGGTGAAGGCGGCTCGATCCCATTCATCGGTATGCTCGGCAAGCGTTTCCCCAACGCGCAGTTCCTGATCACGGGGGTGCTTGGGCCGAATTCGAACGCTCACGGCCCGAACGAGTTTCTGCACATACCAACGGGCCGCAATGTCACCGCATGCGCCGCCATGATTCTCGCTGACCATGGCGCGCGTGGCGCCGCGACGTAGCGCGACATTGAGTTGGACACCCGGGTCGGCTTTTGGGGCAAGCTCTTGCCTGATCAACAGGGCAGAAGCGACCGGCAGTTGACGCGCGACCCCGGCCATTCGTAAGAATTCCGGAAGGGCGTGAAGTGGGGGGCCCGTCCGGTCATTGCATTGGCCCAGCCTGCAAGACAGCAACGGTCTCTCATCTTGCCGACGCGCCCCGATCATGCGTTCGTCTCGCCGTTGGGGGCTACTATCAACACATACTCAGAATGGGTCGCCCGCCTTCCTGCAGGGGGAGCCCTCTCGCGGCATGGCGATCTATCGGCCTCAGGCTCAGGTGCGGGTGACGCGCAATCTGCAGGGCGCGAGCGCGTGAGGGTCACTCCTGCTTACGTTGCCCGCGCCTGTTCGAAGCGGCGCTGCCTCGGCAACATCGAATGAGCGGCTTCTGAAAATGGCTCACCTGATTCATTGGTTTCAGAGACACACGGCGACCGATGACCGCATTACGCGCGCCAAGAAAATAGTCGTTCTGTTTATCGCTCTCTTCTCAGCCATCGCTCTCCTGGCGAACGATCTGCTCTTCATTTCAAGATATCAGGATGTGGCACTGTACGAGCATATCCTGATGTTGGTCGCGCCGTTCTGCGTCATCCTGAGCGCACCCAAGTACTGCGTCGAAACCAGAAACATTGACCTGGTAGCGAACCTGCTCTTTGCAGCCAGCTATGGGGTTGTTCTCGCCAACACCATTCATGCAGGTACCATCCAGGCTACAGTCACCTACTTCCTTCTGGCGCTGGCGATTTGCTACTCGTTGCTATTTGGCTAGAAGGGTTTTGCGATCGCGACCGTCACTTCGGTCCTCCACATTTTCCTGATTACAATTCTGGGCGATCAGCTGCTCTTCGATTTCACGCTGGCTCGACGGCATGACCAGATCCCGGCGCAAGCGGCCATCGTTGGATTGGTCAGGAACTATTTCCTGATCTTCCTGACGGCTTCTTCCTGCGCAGCAGCATTTCACCAGCAGATGAGCAGGGCGGTCCGTGAGTTGGTTGAGGCGCGCAAGGCGGCCGAAGCAGCGAGCAGGGCAAAATCAGACTTTCTGGCAAACATGAGCCACGAGATCCGCACACCGATGAGCGGCGTTATCGGAATGCTGGAAGTACTTTTGCGTGCTGAGGTTGATGAGACACGGACAGCGCATGCGTCCACAGCGCTGAAGTCATCGAGGGACCTGATGTTCCTGCTCGATGATATCGTGGATATTTCGAAGGTGGAGAGTCGACGCCTATCGCTCGACCGGGAGCCATATTGCGTTGCCGCCGTCGTGGAGGATGTAGCCACGCTGTTCGGCGCCCTGGCTCGCGGAAAATCACTGGCGTTGTCGGTGGAAGTGGCGGCCTCAGTGCCTGAGTGGGTGGAAGGTGATCGCCGCCGGCTTAGGCAGGTGCTGACGAACCTGGTGGGCAACGCAGTCAAATTCACCGACGCCGGCAAGGTCGAGGTTGCTGTCAGCTACAATGCTGACCAGGAGGTCGCGTGTTTCACTGTGCGTGATACGGGAGTGGGCATCGCCGAGGGCGTCGTCGACAGGATATTCGATCAGTTTTTCCAGGCCGATTCGTCGGTGACGCGCAGGCATGGCGGCTCCGGGTTGGGTCTGGCGATTTCAAAGCAGCTTGTTGGCTTGATGGGAGGGGGGATCCATGTCCACAGCAAGCTGGGAGAAGGAAGCGTATTCCATTTCACGATCAGCGCGCCGGTAGCGCTTCCACCTTCGCCAGAACGCGCGGAGCCGCTCGCAGCCCCGAACAAAAGCCTCCGTGTACTTGTCGCTGAGGATAATCCTGCGATGCAACAAATTCTTAGTGCTCTCCTTGAGGCGGGCGGCCATCAGATAACGGTCGTTCCCGATGGGCGAGAGGCTGTCGCCATGGCTGCAAGCCAGACCTTTGATGTGATCCTGATGGACATGATGATGCCGACGATGGATGGCCCTACGGCCGCTCAGCGGATTCGCGAGCTCGGCGGTCGTGCGGGCGGAATCCCGATCATCGCACTCACCGCCAATGCGCTTGTTGGCGACCGAGATCGCTACCTTGCAGCCGGGATGACGGATTATCTGTCGAAACCAATCGATGTCGCCGCCCTGCTGACAGCTCTTGGCCGGGTTACCGCCAGAGCCTGACTTGCCACAACCGCATAGGCACAACCCTGGTCTGATCCAGATCGGCGCAGACTGTTCGCAGCGAACGTGGTGGCCATTGTGTGCGAACCCGGAACCGTAGTCTTATTGAAAGAGCTCGTGCCGCCGCCGCGCCTGCCAGAGCGCAGCTGCTCCGACAAGCATCAGCCACACGTGCAAGACTGAGGTCGAGATCACGACGCTCACCCAGGAAATCCCGAACATCTCGAGCGCGGGCAGCAGGACGACCACGCCAACCGGGATGGCCGCGAGTCCCAGCCAGCGGGGCAGCCCGCCATGGCGCAGGATCAGTACGGCCATGACGAGCGTCCATGCGCCCGCGAAGATCGCCACGCCAAGGTTTTCGCCGATCGCTCCGCCCCATGCGTTCACCGCCAGCTGCACCGCCTCGATGGCAGGGCGGTCCGCTCCCGGCGCTGCATGTGCGTCCGCAAGTGCGGAGGATGCCGTCAGCCAGCGGATGATGCCTATGGCGCGAGCCAATGCTGATGCACTCGCAAGCCCCACCGCGAGCATCAGTGCAGGGCCGAACGCTCCAACGCGACGCACCGCCAGCCACGCGATGGCAGTTCCCATGATCGCCCACATCACCGAGTAGAGGAGATAGACGCCATATCCCAGACGCACGTCCTGCAGGTTCGCGGCTATCAGCGGCAACACATGTGCCGGCGGAAAATCGAGACTGGCAGGCCAGTCGATAGCGCCGCCCAGGATCACCATCGGGACGAAGATCAGAAAGGCCTGAACGAGGACAAGAAGTCCCACAAGGAACACAGATACGCGTTGGGACATGACGGGACCTTTGCTGGGCAGTGGCAATGCGGGCGCCCAGGGGCGCCCGCAAAGGTTTGCCGTTAGCCTGTTTTTTGTGACGGGTTTTGTCGTGCAACTCAGTCGGCGCTGGCGATTGCGATCCCCTGGCGCTTCGCGATCAGCTGGTTCATGGCATCCGCCACCGTCTCGCGTTGGCAGTCTGATTGCTCGCGCGGATTGAGCGGAGAGTGGATCGCCACTTCTGCGCAGACCTTGCCTGCAGCAGACTTTACACGCGCCTCAACGTCCTGATCAACGACGGTCTCGATCGCGACCTGGACATAGGCCGTCCTGGCGGGGGTCTGCGCTGAGGCCGTCGGCCAGAGAAAAACAAGTGCCGCTGCCGGGGCAAGCCCGAGCATGAGGGCGCCGGTCAGAATTGCCGGGGATTTCGGGGAGATCGTGGTCATTTCAGACACCTTGGGTTGGCGGTTGCGCCGGCGGCTTCTTGTGTCCCCCGGCTTGACCCAACATCTAAGCTATCCGACGATGCATATCGATCTGACGTAATTGGACTTGAGCCTTTCATATCTGGATAGCCACCCTTGCGAAACGTTGACTGGGCCAAGCTGCAATCCTTCGTCGCTGTCGCAGAACACGGATCGCTCTCGGCGGCCGGCCGGGCGACTGGCACAAGCCAGCCAACCCTCAGTCGCCATATTGCTTCGCTTGAGGAAGAACTCGGCTTGCGACTGTTCGATCGAACCTCTGAAGGCCTGGTTCTGACCACCGTCGGAGCCGAAATCTACAGCAGCGCAGAGGAGATGGGGCTCTCGGCAAACCAGATACTGCTGGTCGCGTCAGGGAGGTCTCAGGAGATCAGTGGCTCGGTGAGGATCAGTGCGAGCGACACAGTCGCTTGCTACACGCTGCCGCCGATGTTGACCGCGATGCGGCGTGCAGAACCACGTATCGCCATTGAACTTGTCGCGTCGAATGAAGAAAACAACCTGCTGAAGCGTGAAGCCGACATTGCCGTGCGAATGTTCCGCCCGACGCAGAACGATGTCATCACCCGAAAAGTTGGCGAGCTGAAACTCGGTTTCTACGCCTCCTCCGATTATCTTGACGCGCGTGGCCGCCCCAGGAGTCCAGAGGAATTCCTCGGGCATGATCTTGTTGGCTACGACCAGAATGACGGTCTGATCCGTGGCTTCAGGAAGGCTGGGCTCGATATCGGTCGGGAGGCTTTCTCGTGCCGAACCGACGCGATGTTCGTGCACCTTGAGCTGGTCAAGGCGGGTTGGGGAATTGGGATCATCCATGTCGACATGGCGGAGGGAATCCCCGCGTTGCAAGCCGTGTTACCGGAGCTGAACATACCGCCACTTGAAATCTGGCTCACCGCGCATGCCGAACTCAAGACCAGCCCTCGCATACGCCGCGTCTACGACTTCCTCGCGGATGCGCTCCAGCAGCGTTACGACGTCGCATGAAGTCAGACGCCACATCCGGGCAGTGGCGGCGAGCAACGGATTTTGAGCGAGCCAGCCGTTGAAGACTGTGCGCGTCCTGGTGTGCGGCCTTCGGATCCGCAACGCGTTTGGAGCTTCTGACCGCTTCATGCTTGCCCGGTGGTCGAGTGCGCGAACGTCGATTTATGGCTAATGCCGCTGAAATCAGAACGGCGCGAATTGGGCGAGCTCCCGCCTGATCAGTCTGGCACGAGCGACCGGCAATTTGCGACTGGTCCTGCCGATGGCGACATCACTGCAGGCCAGGCGAAGTGGGGCCCGAAACTTCCGGTCATCAATCAAGTCTTGAGAGGTCCGAAACTTCTGGGGAAGGTCGGCTGAAAGCAACCTTTACTCACTTGACCTGACAGGTCCGCCTCCAGCCATGCGCGTTCTTTCCCTCACGGATATCCGCCCGGCCGGGTCCAGTTGTAGAGAAAATCGGGCACGCCGTCGGAAGCGCTGCGGTCGAGCTGGTTCATCGCCCTGTATAGGATCGTCCGTCCGGTGTTGGTGTCCCCGCCCGTGGAATTCGAATAGCCGTAGAGTTTGCCGATCAGATCGCGGAGCGGCTTGTAGCCGTTGCTCATACTGCTGGCTGCCCATTGCTCCGCGAGCTTGCCCTGGACGAAACCAACGACCCGCGCTTCCTGCTCAGGGCCCTTCCTGAACTCGACGCACATGTCTGCCCATCCGCCAGCGCCCTGGGTCCAGGCCGGATCGAGATCGAGTGGCGGGTTGAGCACGCCCTGAAGCAGCCTCTTGGCGTTGCCTGCGGTAGGGTAGGTCCTCACAGAGCGGGCGGTATCGCCGGCAGGCGTGACGGTGATGCTGCGGAACTGGCTCTGGGTCATTTCCTCGATCAGGTCCCTCTCCGCATCATCTACGACATGATCGGCCATGATGGCGGCGCCGATTTCCTGCGCATCGCGCTCGGTCAGGCTGCCGGGATTGCGTTGCTTGACGGTCGAGAGCGCGGCGAAGGCCACCTCGTTCAGTCCCGCCACCTTGCCGTCGATTGCCGCGTGAGCAGGCGCCGCCAGCAGGACGGCGACAATCAGGCAGGGAATTGGGGCAAGGCGCATCGATGGCTCCATCAGTGGACGCAAGGATACTGCAAAGTGAGCGCCTCAATTCCAAGATCACCTCAAAAAGCTGGGAAGCAACAGTAGATTGTCAGCTTGAAAAGGCGGCGCTGTCTCAGGCGCGTGCGGCGGTGAATCTCCATCGCAAAGCCGTTTCTGGCTCTGACCTGACAGGACCCAGTTCGCTATTGAAGCTGATTGGGCAGGGCCAGGGCCACGATTTCCGCCGCTCGCCCATCTCCGCCGGCGGTCGACAAGACAACGTACTGTTTCCCATCCAGCACATAAGTCATTGGAAGCCCCGTCTGTGTGCCTGGCAGAGTGAGCTCGGCCAGGATGGCGCCAGTTGCCTTGTCGTGAGCCCGGAAAACCGGCGAGCCTGTCAGACCCTCGCCCGCAAACAGCAAGGTCTTCGTCGCCAGCAGGCCCGCACGCGAGACGACGCCCGTGCGAGGGAGCGCGACGCCCGCCAGCGCGGGGTTGTTACGAACTGCATCTGGCGTGTCAGCGTTTGCAATCATCCAGGCGTGATGACCCGCCTTCATGTCGATCGCGGTAATGCGTCCGTAGGGAGGCTTGATCAACGAAAGCCCGCGGACCTGCGGCGGCCGGCCACCGCCATAAACATAAGGAACATCCGACCCTGCCCGTGCAGGCGCCAAAGACAGAATATTGAGGCTGGTCATCGAGCCGACATAGAGAATGCCGGTCTCGGGATCGAAAGCGCCGCCTTCCCAGTTTCCGCCACCGAGAAAATGCGGAAGCGACAGAGTCCCTCGCGTCCCATCCGTCGCGGGGCTGAGCGATGGCGGGGCCATCAAGCTGCCAAGCCGGTAGGGCTTTACTGCTTCCAGCGCCTCTGCACGCAAGGCGGGGGTAAAGTCGATGAGATCATCGACCGTCACGCCCTGGCGGTCGAATGGTATCGGCAGAGTAGGGAAAGGCTGCGTCGGAGACGTTGCCTCGCCGGGCGTATCAGACTGCGGGACCGCTCGCTCTTCGATTGGCCACAGAGGCTCGCCCGTGTGCCGGTTGAAAGCGAAAACAAACCCCTGCTTCGTGATCTGCAGCACAGCAGGAATGGTGCGCCCCTCGCGTGGCACGTCCGCCAGGATCGGAATTGCAGGCACATCCCAATCCCAGATGTCATGATGTACCAGCTGGCGCGACCAACGCACCTTTCCTGTCTTGGCTTCAAGTACGACGAGGCTTGACGAATAGAGGTTCTGGCCTTGACGCGCGCCGCCGAACACATCGTTCGTGGAAGCTTCGACGGGCAGGTAGATCAGGCCTGTCGTGGGATCAGCAGACATCGGGGCCCAGACCCCGGCATTTCCAGAATACTCTGCCGCCCCGGCCGCCCACGTTTCATAGCCTGGGTCTCCCCTGGCGGGTACAGTGTGGAAGGTCCAGACAAGGCGGCCAGTGCGCGCGTCATAGGCACGAACATCGCCCTTCACATTGCCACGCGATTTTGGTCGCAGGCCGACTTCGTGTGCCGAGCCTACGACGACTATATCGCCAACCACCAAGGGGGGGGAAGAATTGCCAATGTCAGGCAAGCCTTCTTTCGGCGCGCCGCGAAGCCCGGCCATCAGATCAACCTGTCCCTCATCGCCGAAATGAGCAATCGGGCGGCCGGTCACGGCGTCAAGCGCTGCGAGACGAAAACCGGGCGTGACAGTAAAGATGCGGCGATCTGCTTTGCCGTCAGTCCAGTAGGCAACGCCGCGACCTGCACCCTTGCGCGGCGCGTTTTCAAAGCGGGCCTCGGCCTCGTTCGCCCGCCACATCCAGAGCATCTCTCCGGTCTTCGCGTCGAGCGACACGACGTTTCGGGTCAGGCCTGCGGTCAGATAAAGACTGCCATCAACCATCAGCGGCGTTGTGGTGTTGCGCGCCTCGGGCGAAGGACCCATGCCGGAAGAATTCCAGCGCCACGCTGTCCGCAAAGACTTGACGTTAGAGGCATTGATCTGATCGGCCGCAGAGTATCCGGCGCCGTCCAGCGGTCCGCGCCAGTTATGCCACTCAAGCTGCTCGGGCGCCTGGGAGATGCTTGCTACGACGCCGGCCGCGCTCGGGACCCGCGCCGCACGAAAAGCGGGGGACTGCAACGTCGCGTCAGTGCCGCCCTCACGAGCGCCAAGCTCGCGCGTGAGATAGGCAAGAATATCGACATAGCCTTGCGGCTCTGGCTTGTCGGCGCTGAAGGGCGGCATCGTCGCCGACAGCTGCGCGTGAAACTCAGGAAAAAGTGTATCGCCTCCGCGCGACACCATTAGCTCGGCAGCATGTCGGACCGTATGACAAGCCGCACATTCATCGTTGAACAGAACCCTTCCGCGATCGGCCTGCGCACCGGAGAACAGCCCATCTTGGGCCAGCGCAAAACCTGCGCAAGCGAATGCCGTCAACGCACATGCAACCAGCGTTCGAAACATGGCATCCAATCCCTCTGAAGACGAATTGGGGAAACAAATGATCCGCGGTCAAGGGCTCACGCTTACCAGGGCGCTGACAGGGTAAGTTCAGGGTACAGATTCCAGCGCCGAACACATGGCTGCGCTCAGGCAGCCGCCTTCGCCCAGACATGATCCGCCAGTGGACGGAACAGTCTCAGCGTTGGCCGGCTCTTCATTTGATGCTGCAAAGCTGCGACAGCTGCAAAAGAGAAAACCTCCGGCACGCCCGCCCCGCAAGGACGAGTCTTGCCTCGGAAATCCGAACATTGTCCGGCGTCAGCAACCGTCAGGCCGCTTGCGATCACAGCTGTCCGGCCTGGGTCGGATTGCGCTCGCGGTTGGAGTCTGCCTAGCGTTTGCGCGCTGGTGCAGCCTTCCGTGCTGGTGACTTCCTTGTGGCCGCCCGCTTCGCCGGCTCCTTCTTTGCCTCCGGCTGCTTGGCTGTTTTGCGCGCCTCTCCTTTTGATGGCGACGCTGGGGCCCCGTCGGTGGGCATCTTCGCTCCCGGGAGTGTGAGATGGCGCGGCGCCTTGGCGCCAAGCGCAATGGCGGCCTTTAAGTCGTGATGCTCGAAGGCGTCGGCCATGAAGGCGATTTCGCCGGGCGTGAGCTTTTGGGCACCAGCGGCCGCCCGCCAGGTGGAGACGGATCTGGCGACCTCCCCGGCGATCCTCATCGCTTCGTTCGCGGTAAGGCCGAAATGCTCTGCGACCGACATCAGGATATCGATCGACGAGGAGTGATCGAGTTCGTCCAGCGCCAGGACATGGATACGGGGGCTGATGTGAGGTGGCGCCGGGTTCATGTCGTAGGCCGGTGAAAGTCGCCATCCCTGTCCCGCCCAGAGGAAGCCGTGATTGCGCAAGTGATCATCTGTGTTCGACACGAGCACGTTGAAGACCATGCGACGCCAGAGTTCCCTGGCGTCCTGCCTGGGTTGAGCGCCGGTCTGACGAATGACGTCGAGAATTTCGAGATAGCTTCGATCGTCAGCGCCATCCTCAGCATCCAGCGCGGTCATCGCGGAAATGAAGGGGAGGCGTATGTCTCCGGCCTCACGATCAAACCTTTCCATCAGCAGGACCGGCTTGGCGCCGACCCGCACCATCCGGTTCGGAGGAACGCTGATGCCAGCGTTCTCCGCAAGCTTGAGCAGCGCCGCTTCCCACTGGATGACGGGCCATTCGTCCCTCGCCCATGGAAACTTGGCGATGTGGAGCTTGTTGCGGTCGCGGATGGTGGCTTTCGGCCGCGCTCCGCCGAGCGATCCCCCTGGCGCGAGGACAAGCTGGATATCATTCTTCCTGGCTTTTCCCTTTTCGATACGGTCCGTTGCCGATTGAAGGTCGCCCAGTTCGAGGAGGGGAGGAACAGGGCGTCCTGTGTGGGCCAGGAACTGATCATCTCCGGGACGTTTGAAACGCAGAGCGCCCATCCGGATTTCGTCATCGACGCCGGCCAGGAAGTCTGCCCCCAGCAAGGTCCGCGTTGCCCTCCCTTCGGCCTTGGCGGACTCCTGCTCGAAGTGGCGCATGAGTTTTCGCCCCCAGCGATCGGGCGCCGGGTCGGTGAAGGCCTTGAATAACCCGCTGGCCGAGTGATGTTTCCCCGAAGTGAGCGGCAGGCTGGGCCCCAGCGCGAATTTCTGAGGATTCTTGAGCCAGCTTGCGTCGTATTCGAACGTCGCCGACTCCTTGCCAAGGCGCTCCTTCACCCACAGGCGGCCGACCAGGGCGGTTTGCCCCTTGAGCTCGACGTAGACGCTGAGTTCGCGTTCCATCCTAGCTCCCCTCGCGAGGCTGGCTGGGCCGTATCCGCTTGGGCAGCTGTTCCTCGGCGAGATCGCGCCCCAGAGGATCTGCGGCTGGGTCAGCGAGCTCGGCCAGGCGCTGCGTCATGCCGAGCACGAACAGGACGGTCGCATAGCTTGCCATCGAGACCTTCGCGTCGCCACGTTCGATCTTGTACAGCGTGGTCCGCGTGGTGAAGGCGCGTTCGGCCATAAGCTGGGCGGGAATGCCCCGACGCCGGCGCGCAGCGGAGATATCGCCGCCAAGCTTGACGAGCGCTCGCCGTACGGCGAGCGGTAGCGCTGTTTTGGATGCTGAGCTTTTCATGATGATAACGTGTCATATATTGCACGATAGATGATTTAACGTGTAATATATGACATGTTACGAAAAGCGTTGCAACGGGCGAAGCGTCTTGTGTTCGTATATTGGGCGCTAAGGCGGTTAAGGTACAATATATGATACGTAACGGTGGGGTTCGAGGCGGCCAAAATGACCGGCGACGGGGGAGGCGCCCCTGAGCTGCCTCGGTTTTCTGGGCCAGCTATCAGTTTGTGCCGGTGCCGACCTGCCGCCCCTTACTTGCTGGAGCCTGTCACCAGAACTACGTGCTGGTCCTAGGGCCGCGGCGCCTTTGGATCGCGATCGAGGCCAGGTCGATGCTTTGTGTAGTAGGCCAGCGCCTTGCGTTCCTTGAGATCAGCAGTCCTGCCCCGCATGCCATAGTCGCGCTCGATCACTTTCTTCTGCGCCGGTGACAGGCCGGGGTTGGGTGCGATCGTGAGCGTCACCCAACCATGCCAGTCCTGGTCCGTGCTGGAGGGCGCTTCGGCAGGTCCTTGCAGGCTGGCACCCGAGAGGCGGCCCAGCACATGGTCCTTGAATGCACCGTCCTCAGCATCGCGTGCGCGGGCGTGCCAGCGGAACCCGTCATAGCCAAGCGCATGCGGTTCAATCCGGCGCACGCGCCTGTGAACCGGCGGCAGCGAGTAACCTCTGGCCATCTTGCAACGACAACGCGATGGCGGGCCGATCGGCGTCCTGACACCACGCCGGTTCACAGGCTAGGTAGGCTCCGTGACGTCTCGTACCGATGCTACAACACGTGCGGCGCGCTCAGCGACAAGCTCAGCGAGGCGGTTCAGCGCCGGACGGTCAAAGTCCGCAGCGGAAATTCCTTCTGCAACAGCAGGAGCTGCCACCGCAATTGTTCTTGCCAACTCCATCGCACGCCGCCTGACAAACGCGCTGCTGAAGCCGACCTCTTCGGCGAATTTCTGCCATGTCTTGGCGCGAACTTCGTCGAGCTTCCGGGCCTCTCCGAACTTCATTGCCATCCCAGTTGCGATGTTAGGATAAATGGCGGTGCACATGAGGTCATAGAGAGGCGCCAGTTCAGAGCCGCTCGATTTGTAGAGAAGGCTGTAGTTTTTGCCATGCGCGTCGGCGTTGCCGACGATGAGGTTGAAGAGGGCCGCATCGAGAAGCTTCAGCACCTGGGGAGCAGGGGTCGGGCACGCGTCGCGAACCAACCGGAATGACATCTTGAAGGTCGGACCTTCTTCTTTGGCGTACTTCTTTTCTGGAGCGATGCAGAGCGCCTGGCAGAAGTCCTCTTGATGCAGGCGCCGGTATCCACCTCCTGGTCCCAGCTGCCGATCGTAGCGCGATACGAGGAGAAATGTGCGTTCGCCAACGCGGCGCGGCTCGACAGGGGCGACGGTAAGGCCAGCCGCAGCCGCCAGCCGCATGGCGAAGGCTTCGTTCTCGGTGGAGTGAGGAAGGCTTGCGATGGAAGGCTTGAGAATGTGCGTCGAGGGTTGGCCAGGTGCTGTAAGGGCGATCCGTCCTTCGACCAGTACGACGGGCAGCTTTGCCTGCGCGCCAGCCAGCGAAACCCGGAGACCATCTTCGCCCGCAAGCAGCGGTCGTGTTAGCAGGGTTTCCAGAATTTTCGCGAGCGCATCATCGGTCAGTGGCTCACGCGCCGTCGCGCCATCATAGGCTGGCGGGGTTTCGCCTTCGGGCCAAAGTGTGAGCGCTCCGGCGACGTCCCCTCCCAAGGCATCGAGCAACCCGAAGTCGTTGCCTTTAGATAGGCCAAGCGCTCGAGCGGCGCCTTCTTTCTGCGTCTCTTCTGGAAGAAGCCCCGCGAAGAATGGGCGGGCCCCGCGCCGTTCAAATGTCGCCGTCTGCTTTGGCAATGAATGCGACAGGGCGGGGCGCTTCGGATCGGCGAGCCACGCTGCGCTGTAGGTGAAGCTCATGTTCCCATCGTCATCGATCGCCAATGCACCGGCGACGAGACCATCCCACCAGATCGAGAGGGCGGCTTTCATCGAACGGTGTCCAGCGCTGAGGGCGTCTCGACCAGGACCCGGCAGCCGAGGGCGTCGAGTACCGCCAGGGCCTTGCCGATTTGTGTCGTCGGCTTGCCTGCCTCAAGCTCGCCGATGAAGCGTACACCAACGCCTGCGGCGCCCGCGAGCTGGTCTTGGCGGAGCTTCAGGCTCTCCCTCGTGCGGCGAATGATTTTTCCGAGTTCAATTGGAGTCATGTTTGTCTTCCCGATCGGTAAGATCGCCGGAGCTTTTTCCTCATGCAAGCCCAATCTTACCGGTCGGGAATAATTGCTGCATTTTATACGTGAACTAGATCAAATCTTCCCGATCGGGAATATTTTGATGCGTGCACACCGGCTGATGCATGAATCTTCCCGGTCGGGAAGGTAGCGCGCAATTGCTTCTGGTCCTTAGACGAGAAGCAGATGCGGGCACGCCGCAATGGTCGGAGGTCGACTTTCAGTTCGGGATGCTCCGGAAGTAAACCAGCAAGACCGGCGCGAAGGTTATCCCGCTAGCGCGCGCCGCCCTCCAGATCCTCGAGTGTGAATCGGCGTAGGGTTAGGGCGCCGATGGGCACGCTACTGGATTGATTTCACAACGATGGAATGGGTCCCTCATCGGTGCCTGTTCACACTTGATACGTAATGGGCTCGAACTCACTTCGCAGCGGCAAGTTCATAGGCTCTAAGTTGATGCTTGCCCGGTAGATGTTCGCCTAAGAAAATCATCGAACATTGGAACGGTGAAGTCGATGTCCCCATGGGCGGGGCTGTAGATCATTCCTTTTGAAATGATCTTAGAGCGACGGGGGCCGAGGGCCGTGATCGCTTCGCCAAGTTTGTCGGCTACGTCCGCCGACCGGTAAGGCCCTTTGCCTAACTGAGCCATAGCGACGACGTATTCCCGCTCCTTGGGAGTTAGGCGGTCAAGGCGCACTTTGAAGAACCCGTCGTCCAGTTGCCGCAGTGCCGACTTTGAAGCGCTTTCTACGTCATCAACTTGAATCGGCGACCGATCAGCGATGTTCCACGCTTGGTAGCCCCACTCTTGAAGGAAGTAGGGATAGCCCTCTGTCTTTTTGACGATTAGTTCCAAGGCTTCGTCGGATATGGATTCTTCTTCAGTCTCTATTGGCTGCCGAATGGCTGCCCGCGCCGAGACTGGGTCCAGCGGGCCAATAGGCGGATAGTCGAATAACCGCTCTGCGTAGGATTTTGCGTCGCCGGATAGCGCAGCGATTTGCGGAAGGCCCGCTCCAAAGAACATGATAGGTAACTGCTTTTGATTGACTCGGTGAATGGCGACGATGAGCGCCGCAAGTTCTTTGTCAGACAGGTACTGAACGTCATCGATCAGCAGAGCGCTCATGACGCGCAGCGCCTATGGCGTTCTCGGCGTCGAAGTCCATCAGCCGGTTGAGAGTGGTCTCGGCCAGGATGCGCAGGAAATCCCCATCATCGCTCTTCTGGATAGCGGACAGGAGTTGGGGCAGAGTGTCGTCGGTCATCGGTTCGATCCTCAGTTGGGGGTACGTCTCGCAACGCCACCCTGCCGGAATTCTCCGATGACCACCCCTCCCGGCGACCGCGCCCCGGGCGCGCACTGACTCTTGCGGTCCGCGCGCCCGAAGCGCTCTGTCAGCGAATTTACACCACCTCAGTGGACGCTACCGGATCGACTCAGCCGGATCGCCACATGGGTGGTTAGGGCAGACACGGGCCCCTGAGCAGACAGTGCAGCCTGAACTGGCTCTCAATTGCTAGAGGCGGCTGAGCTCGCAATTTCATCGAACCATTGCCGAATCTGCGGGAGTGCACGCAACACCGAACCAAAATGATCAACGGCTCCGACGGGGATTGCTGTGGCGTTGCCGCCCAATTCCCGAGCGCGCCTGACAAAAGTGATTGAGTCCTCAGGAGGCACATCCTGATCAGCCTCGCCGTAATAAGCGCGATATGGGGATCGCGGTGCCCAGGATGTGATGCTGTTGTCGTGCATGGCCTCCAGGAACCAATGAGACTGGCCAGCATCGTACGACGCCAGGAAATCGGGCTGGAAGAGTCGGCGGGGATCATGCGGAAGTCGCACGCGCGCAGCATTTGCATCTTTGCCGAGGACATATTCGTCCGAGATCTGAGTAGCCTCGGTTGTGAGCAGGCTTTGTACTGGATGCCCGTATGTGTCCGCATATGACCGCGCCACCAGCGTCAGATAAACTGCATGACCGATCGATTTGCCCGTTAGGGCGAATGGAAAGGTGATGTTGCGAAGATCGTATGCGCCCGCGATGCCTGCAGCGGCGCGTAACTGCCAGTTTGGCCGATCCAGCCGTTCCAATTCCCGTGACACGACCGCTGCTGCGTGTCCGCCCTGCGAAAAACCAGCAACATAAAGTTGGTTTGGCCAGGGCCTGCCGGCGTCCGAGGCGAGTGTTTCAGCAGCACGAAGCAGGTCGAGCGTCGCATCAATGGTACTGGGATTGTGCAGGTAGGTCTGCGCCCGGGTGGAGATGCCGAGCCCTGGCAGATCAGGGGCAACATAGATGTATCTCCCGCCAGCGAACGCCCCTGATAGCGCGACACCTTCATTCAAGTTCGGAGCGGAGACCGATGCGGCTCTGTCGTCATTGGTGCCGTGCAGCCAAACAACAACGCCGCGCGGCGACTTCGTCTCGGGGATGGCGACCAGTCCGGATAGCTTGATCGGTTGATCAGCGAGACGTGACCAATAGCTTACCCGATAAAGATGTGGACGTTCGGATATGGCTATGGGTTGTTCAACACCGGCGGCCGCGAGCAACATGCTGAACACGAACGGCGGATAAGAACCAACATGCTCCGCAGAGATTATTGACCCGGGCTCGTTCGCCGAGACAGCGTAAGAGGGCAGCTT
>JBBATZ010000070.1:0-17182 GCA_040398425.1 Hyphomonadaceae bacterium | reverse complement strand
TCTAGTACAAATTCTCCCGCGCATCCTGCTCCAGCGACGCATCGATCGCCTCGCCCGGAATTTCCAGCTTCAGCTGGTCGCGATAGATCTGCCCCGCCGTCGGAAATGTCGCGCGATCCACCTGCGCCTCAGTCGTCCATAGTCCTGCGCGCTTGATCGCCTTTACGCAGTGCAGGTACGCCTGCTTCACCTCGACCACCACAACCGAGCGCGGCGCCTTTCCGTCCGCCGTAAAGCGCGCCATCAACTCCGGCTCGGTCGTCACCCGCGCCACGCCATTCACACGCAACGTGTCCTCGAACCCCGGGACGAAGAACAGCAAGCCGACGCCCGGATTGCGCGTGATGTTGCCCAGCGTATCCAGACGGTTGTTCCCCGGCCTGTCCGGCATCGCCAGTGTTCGCGCATCGATTACACGCACGAACCCCGGCTCGCCACCGCGCGGCGACACATCGCACAGCCCGTTCTCGCTCACAGTGCCGATGCAGAGGAATGGCGACACCGCGATGAAGTTCGCAAAATGCGCATCGATCTGCGCGATGTCCTTGCCCACCGCCCCGCCGCCGGGCTGTTTGTAGACGGCGCGCAGCTCAGCCTCTGTGTTGAGATCGCTCATGCGTAATCTCCCCTGAGCGCGCACTCTACACCGGCCTGCTGCCGCCCGCCTGGCAACATGTTGCGCTTTATCCGCATTCTGGCGCACAATACTGAAGAGGAGAACCGCGCTTGATTGTCGTGTTTCACATGTCCCGCCTATCCGGCCGCTGGCGCGCCTAGTCCCAGCGAAGACAAGCCCGCGCGGCCATGCCGTTGCGCCCGAATCGACACGCCAAACGGACAAACACTCATGTCATTCCATATCCGCGCCTATGCGCCATCCGACCTTCCGCCTCTTCACGCCATCCGCGCCGCCGCCTTCGCGCCGGTCTTCGCGTCCTTCCGCAGCATTGTCGGCCCGGAGATCGCCGCGCTCGGTCTCGCCATCGCCGAGCAGGAGCAGGGCGATCTTCTCGACACCATCGCCAGACCTGACAGTGGCCACTCCATCGCTGTCGCCGAAATCACCACCGTACCCGTTGGCTTCGTGTCGTGGAAAACCGACATCGCCCCCGGCATCGGCGAAATCACCCTCAACGCAGTCCACCCGGGCCACGCAGGCAAGGGCATTGGCACAGCCCTCTACGACCACGCCCTCGCCGCGCTGAAGGCCGCCGGGATGCAGCTCGCCACAGTCGGCACCGGCGGCGACCCAAGCCATGCCCCCGCCCGCCGCGCCTATGAAAAGGCAGGCTTCAGCGTCCACCTGCCCTCGATCTACATGTACCGGAAGCTCTGACGCGGACGGCCTTGGCCCCGGCCAGGGCCGGTTACACCACCGTCATGACGCCCGAACTTGACCCGCCCGCTGCCGCGTCGGATTGTGCCGGCATGCGTAACGTCCTGCTTGCCATCGTGACCCTGACCGCCCTCGCCGGATGCGGCCTGCAAGGCGATCTCGTACGTCCCGTGCCGCTCTGGGGCGACCCGCCGAACGAGGGCCCGAACGATCCGCGCACCCTCAAGGCCGAAGAAGACCGCAAGGCTGCCGACCGCGCCGCGCGCGAAGCCCAGCAACGCGCCGCCGACGAAGCCAACCGCCGCGCACTCGAACAGCAGGTACAACCACCCGCCGCGACGCCTGCGGCGCCGCCAACGCCAACGCCTTAGAGCGCCTGCCGCTTCAGCAGCCAGTGGTCCAGCGCCTCAGCTTGAGTCCGCCGGGGTGACAACTTCTCCGCCTTCCGCTACGCGCGTTTGCGGGGAATGGCTGGAACGAAACGATGCATCACTTTGCCTATCGCAATGGCGTCCTGCACTGTGAGGATGTCTCGCTCGAAGCCGTCGCGCGCGAGCTGGGGACACCCGCCTATGTCTATTCGGACGCAACGCTGCGCCGCCACTACCAGGTCCTGACCGAAGCGTTCACCGGCCGCGACCTGCTGATCGCCTACGCGGTCAAGGCCAACTCGAATCTCGGCGTCATCGCCACGCTGGCGGCCCTTGGCGCCGGGGCCGACGTCGTTTCCGGCGGCGAGCTGATGAAAGCGATGGAGGCCGGCGTCCCCGCCAACCGCATCGTGTTCTCTGGCGTCGGGAAGACCGAAGACGAGATGCGCCTCGGCCTCGCGCGCGGCATCTTCCAGTTCAACATCGAATCGATGCCCGAACTCCACCGCCTCTCGCGCGTCGCACAGGAGATGGGCAAGCGCGCGCCAATCGCCTTCCGCGTCAATCCGCACGTCGAGGCCGGCGGCCACGCCCACATCTCCACCGGCACGCCCGAAACCAAGTTCGGCATCGCCTGGCACGAGGCCGACGCCTTCTATGACGAGGCCAGCCGCCTGCCCAACATCGACCCCGTCGGCGTCGCCGTTCACATCGGCAGCCAGATCATGCGCGTGGAACCCATGCGAGCGGCGTGGGAAAAAGTCGTCGCGCTTGCCCGCCGCCTCCGCGACCGGGGCTTTGCGATCAGCCGGGTCGACTTCGGCGGCGGCCTCGGCGTGCCCTACAAGGACGGCGAAGACCCGGACTCGCCCACGCTCTACGCTCGCCAGGCGCGCGAAGTGCTCGGGAACCTCGATGTTCGCCTGATGCTGGAACCTGGACGGTTAATCGCCGGAAATGCCGGAGTTTTGATCTCCCGCGTCGAGTACGTGAAAGAGCGCGACGGCCGCACGTTCGTGATCCTCGACGCCGGCATGAACGACCTGATGCGCCCCGCGCTCTACGACGCCCACCACGAAGTCCTGCCCGTCCGCACCCCCGCTCTGGGCGCAGAACGCCGTGCTGTCGACCTTGTCGGCCCTATCTGCGAGAGCACCGATCGTTTCGCCAAGGACCGCCCCATGCCCCCCCTCAAGGAGGGAGATCTGGTGGCCTTCATGACGGCGGGCGCATACGGCGCCACATTGTCGTCCCAGTATAATTCGAGACCGCTTGTTGCCGAAGCTCTGGTTAGAGGCGATGCTTGTGTCGTCGTCCGGCGCCGGCCGACCTTCGAGGAAATGATCGCCCTGGAAAGGGCGCCAGATTGGATCACGAGTGGCTGACGGATTTGGCTTGAAGGAGCAGCTGGACGCCCGGATTTCCGCGGCCCGTCGCAGCCTCTTCTGGCCGTCGCTTGTCCGGTCAGCCCTGCCGGCCATCCTGTGGTTCGTCGGCTTTGCCGTCTTCTGGCTCACCGGCTTCTACACGCCCCTCCCGCCCGAGGTTCAGGCCACCATCGGCGTGGTGTTCTGGATCGGCCTGCTCACCGCCGCCCTGATCGGTTGCAAGGTCTGGCATTCGCCCACCGACGACGAGGCGCGCGACCTGATCGATGGCTCGATCGAGGGCCGCCCCCTCCGCGCCTGGGCCGACCGCCCGGCAAAGAGCGACGCCAGCGGCTGGACGCTCTGGCAGGAACACCGCAACCGCATGGCGGCGCTCGCCCTCAAGCAGGGCAAGATCGACGTCCGCCCGCAGTGGAAACAGGCTGACCCGTTCTACCTCCGCTTTGCCGCCCCTGCGGTTCTGCTGGTCGCGGGCGCCATCGCCGGCGTCACCGTCATCGATCGCACCAGCAAGGGCCTGTTCCCCGACTATGGCGCCCTGTTCGGCGCTCACACACTGAAGATCGAAGCGTGGATCACGCCCCCCGCCTATACCGGCACCGCGCCTTTCGTGCTCACGCCGGGCCAGGCCGCCAAGGCGCCCGAAGGCTCTGAAGTCACGATCCGTATCATCGGCCCCGGCCGCCCGCAGATCGGCGTCATGCCGGACAAGGTCGGCGCAGTGACACTCAACCCCGAACCCGGCATCGACGGCGCCTACGAAGCCCGCGTGATCGTCAAGCAACCGATGCGCGTCGCCGTGAACTTCTGGGGCGAGCGCGCGAGCTTCCCCTTCACCACCATCGACGATGCGTCGCCGACAGTCGCCTTCGTCGAACCGCCCAAGCTCGGTGATGGCGACCGCACAGAGTTCAAATACAAGCTCGCGGACGACTATGGCGTCGACAAACTCGAACTCATCGTCCGCCGCCTCGACACGCCGAAGGAAGCCGGTGTTGTCGAAGACCCGACCCTCGTCGAAACCGTAACGCTCTCACCGAAAGAAGAAGAAGGTGCCTTCAGCCAGGATCTCGTGAAGCATCGCTGGGCCGGCATGGACGTGATGGTCAAACTGCGCGCCACCGACGGCGCCGGCCAGACCGCCGACAGCGAAGAGGTCGCCTACCACCTGCCCGAGAAGATCTTCCTCCAGCCCAACGCCCGCATGGCGCAGGAATCGCGCGCCGTGCTGCTGCGCAACTGGGAGGACTACAAGACACCGCCCGGCGCCGACAAATTCACCGACGTCAAAGGCACGGGCTATGACGCCATCGCCATCGACGCCGCCTCGCGCCTCAGCTGGGCGCCGCCGGAGATCAAGCGCTCCGTCATGGTGCTCGATGCGATCACCTGGCGTCCGGAAGACTATTTCGAAGATCCGGTCATCTATCTCGGCCTGCGCAATGCGCGCGGCATCATCGAGAGCGCCGCCAACCGCGATGAAGCGGAAAGCGCCGAAGGCCTGCTGTGGGACATCGCCCTGCGCGCCGAGTTCGGCTCGCTCGCCGACGCCACCGCCGCGCTCGAGAACGCCCGCCGCGCGCTGGAAGAAGCGCTACGTCGCGGCGCCTCCGAAGAAGAGATCAAGCGCCTGATGGACATGTACGAACAGGCGGTCGAGGACTATCTCGCCGCCCGCATGGCCGAGGCGCTGCGCAACGGCAACGTCACCGACGGGCCCGATCCGCAGATGGGCGGACAAGCCGGCGGCCAGCCGCTCGGCGACGATGAACTCACCAAGATGCTGCAGGCCCTTCGTGACATGGCCGAAACCGGCGCGCGCGATCAGGCGCGCCAGCTCCTCAGCGACATGCAACGCATGCTCGACAAGATGGAGAACATGCAGATCCAGATGAGCCGCGGCGGACAGGGTGGCCAGCAGCCGGACGGTCCGATGAACCGCGCCATGAACCGCGCGCTGCAGGACACCAACCGCGCCATGGGCGACCAGCGCGACCTCAACGACGCGACCGAGGAAGCCGCCCGCGAAGGCGCCTCGCCGCAACGCCAGCAGGAACTCGCCGACCAGCAGCGCCAGCTCCGCGAACGCCTCGAACAGCAGCAACGCTCCGGCGGCGGCCAGCCGCAGCAACAGGGTCAGCAAGACCAGCAGGGGCAGCAACCCGGTCAGGGTCAACAGCAAGGTCAGGGCAACCAGCCTGGCCAGCAACAAGGCCAGGGCCAACCAGGACAAGGCCTGCAGCCGGGTCAGGGCCAGCAACCCGGTCAGGGGCAAGGCCAACAGCAGGGCCAGGGCAACCAGCCCGGCCAACAACCGGGCCAGCAACCAGGCCAACAACCGGGTCAGGGACAGGGCCAGCAGGCCGATCGCGGCGGCGCCGGCGGCGGCCAGCCCGGTCGACCCAATGCGCAGGGCGATGGTCGCTACGCACAGGAAAACGACCGCACGCGCCGCATGCTCGGCAACGCCATCGAAATGCAGAAGCGCGCCGAGGAAGCCCTCCGCCGCGGCGACTTCCGCGCCGCTCGCGAAGCCCAGCAGCAGGCCATGTCATCCCTGCAGGACCGCTCGCAGGAACTCGCCCGTCTCAATGACGAGAATGATCCCAACGCCCGCGAGGAGCGCGACGACCGCGACATCCTCGGCCGTCTCAACAACGGCGAAAGCGGCTTCGGCGACAATGTGAAAATCCCCGAAGAGATCGAACGCCAGAAAGCACGCGACATCCTCGACGAGATCCGCCGCCGCGCCGGCAACCGCGCTCTCACCCGCGAAGAACTCGAATACCTAAACCGCCTCCTCGAGCGGTTCTGATCAGCACGTTCTGGAAGCGTACCAAAGGTCCGCGTTCCCTGCGGAGGCGGGGATCCGGGCTTTGCGCAAAGCGCAAACCCGCCGTCAAACATCGCGCGCCGATACGCAAGAGTTTCACCACATTTTGTTGGAAGGCATCCGCGCAGATTCGGCGGAAAGCCAGAAAACTTCTGACGCAGTTTCAATCGCTTGCGCCAAAAAAACTGTAGGACAGCTGAACTGCAAAGATAAAATCCCGCGCCACGCCGTCCTACCCCCATTTCAGCGGCCGTATATTCGAGCCCATGACTCGAACACGAACGCGCACATAAGGAGTGATTGACCCATCAAGCCGCCAGCCTTTGCTGGCGGCCATGCTGCGCGCGTTCTGCTGGCTCGTGTCCAACGTCGTTTCGTTTCTCGGAAAGATCATCCACCGCAGCACCCGTGATTGGCACACGGATAACGCGGAAGACGATCAACTCCCGACGCCGAACGACCCAACTCAGAAAGAAGCAGAATCCTCCCAACCGTCATTCTCGGGTAAGCGCGCAGCGCGCATCCCGGGAATCCCGGTTGTCTCCACGCAGGGAACAGAGACGTATTCCCGGCTCGCCATCAACCAGGATGCCCGGCCCACCGCCGCGCATGGCTCCCTTGATAATCTGGAAGCGGAGCTTCAGCTCCGCGTTCCCCGCATAGGCGGGGATCCGGTCCTGCGCGCAGCGCAGACTCACATGCATCGAAGCGCGCGAAGGCGCTCCGACCAGCCCCCCGCCTTCGCGGGGGACACGGTGGTGAGATCGCGCCTGAAACCAGCCTGACCTAGCGCAGGCCCACACCAACATACCCACCCCCGGCCCCACGCCGCAGGGATCGCATCCTCACGCCTTCTTCGCAGCTGCCATCGCAACCGCTTTCTCGATCCGGCGCGTGCGCGTCTCCGGTGCCTTGGCTTCCTCGATCGTCCGCACGTGTTCCTTGCGATAGGTGAACGCCAGCGCATCGAACGC
This sequence comes from Hyphomonadaceae bacterium, assembly GCA_040398425.1. GTDB lineage: Bacteria > Pseudomonadota > Alphaproteobacteria > Caulobacterales > Hyphomonadaceae > UBA7672. The sequence continues at coordinate 10,280 of JBBATZ010000070.1, read as the reverse complement.
GGCGCGCATGCCGGCCTTCTTCAACGCCGCCGCCGGATCCTTCGGCACCTCGACCTCTCTTGGCGCGACGTCGAGTTCAAGCGTCACTTCAACTTTCTCGCCGTCCTTCACCCCAGACGCCTCGCGATGCACTTTCGCAAGCGGCAACATGAACTTCCCGTCCGTGACCGCGACGGTGCTGCGATACGTGTATCCCTTCAGCGTGACGCTGACCTTCGGCCGCTTGCCTTGGCCAAATCCCGCGACGATCTTTTCGGGAACCACGATCCCCATCGCCTCCATCGCTTCGGCCTTGCGAAGCGTGATCGTGAATTTCGGCATGCCTAAAGCCCCGCGGCTGTCGCGATCCAGAACGTCGCGAGCGACGCGAGATACGCCAACCCGATCAGGTAGGCGAACATGAAGCCGGTCCATTTCCACGAGTTGGTCTCGCGGCGAACGGTCGCCAGCGTCGCGAAGCACTGCGGCGCATAGACATACCAGGCGATGAAACTCAGCGCCATCGGCAGCGACCACGCCGCAGACAGCGTCGTCTGCAACGCCTGGCTCGTCTCATCGACCGGCCCCAGCGAATAGATCAGGCCCAGTGAAGACACCGCCGCCTCGCGCGCCGCCATGCCGGGGATCAACGCGACCACCATTTCGAGGTTGAACCCGATCGGCTTGAAGATCGGCTCGATCACCCGGCCGATCATGCCGGCATAGCTACCTTCGAGGCCCGTGCCTCCATTGGGGAAATACGCCAGCACCCACAGCAAAACCGTCGCCGCGAAGATGATCGTCCCGGCGCGCTTGAGGAATGCCCACGCCTTCTGGGCAAGGCCAAGGAAGAAGTCCCGCCACACCGGCAGCTTGTAGGTCGGCAGCTCCATGATCAGCGGCTGACTCGGCCCTCTTGTCGCCGTCCGCTTCAGGATGAAGGCCACCGCAACGGCGCTGATCACGCCCAGTGCATACAGCGCGAACAGCACGAGACCCTGCAGGTTGAACGGTCCAACCGACGCTTCTGACGGAATGAACACCCCGATCAGCAGCGTGTAGACCGGCAACCGCGCCGAGCATGTCATCAGCGGCGCCACCATGATCGTCGTGATCCGGTCGCGCTCTTCTTCAATCGTCCGCGCCGCCATGATGCCGGGAATCGCGCAGGCAAAACTCGACAGCAGCGGAATGAAAGCCCGGCCGTTCAGGCCTACCCGCAGCATGAGCTCGTCCATCAGGAAAGCGGCGCGCGCCATATAGCCGGACGCTTCAAGGAACAGGATGAACGCAAAAAGGATCACAATCTGCGGCAGGAACACGATCACCGAGCCCACGCCATTGATCGCTGCATCGACCACAAAGCCATGCAGGATCGGATCGGTTATCATCGGAGACACTGTCTCCTGCAGCCACGCAAACCCTGCCTCGATCTGGTCCATCAGGGGCGTCGCCCAGGCGAACACGGCCTGGAAAACGACGAATAGGACGGCCACCAGAACGGCGACGCCAGCTACCGGATGCAGAAGTACGGCATCGAGCGCGCGGGTGAACTTGTTCATCGCCGGCTCGGTCATCGTCTCGTCAGCGATGCGGCGGGCTTCGCGCTGCAGGGCGCGCAGGTCGTAATCCTGATTGTCGATCGGCGCCGACGGCGGCAGGTTTTTCAGGGCGTCGTCGATCTTGGCGATCAGCTGCTCACGCCCGGCTTTCCGCGTCGCCCGTGTCGGTACAACCGGAACCCCCAGCAAGGCAGTCAGCTTCGGCACATCGATCTTCACGCCGTCGCGCTCGGCGAGATCCATCATGTTGAGCGCCACAATCACGGGCAGGCCCAGCATCTTCATCTGCAGCACGGTGTGCAGGTGGGTCCGCAGGTTGGCCGCATCGGCCACAAGGATCAGTGCATCTGGCGAGGGCTCGCCCCGCTTGCCCAGGATCGCCTCGACCGCAACGCGCTCGTCTGTCGAGCGCGCCTGAAGTCCGTAAATGCCGGGCAGGTCGACCAGCGTCACACTTGCGCCGCCCGGCGTCTCGAACCGTCCGCTGCGCGTTTCCACGGTCGTGCCGGCATAGTTCGCGGTCTTCGCAAGGCCACCGGTCAGGCCGTTGAAAAGCGTCGTCTTTCCGCTGTTCGGCGCGCCAACCAGCGCAAGGCGCAAGGTTCCTGCCGTCACGCCGCTGGCTCCACCAGAACCATCGCCGCTTCGCCCTTGCGCAGCGCGATCACCGTCCGGTTCAACCTGAACGACAATGGCGCGCCGCCGAGCCATCCGCGAGCCAGCAACTCGACCTCGTCGCCCTCGGCAAACCCGATCTCGCGAAGCTTCGCCACCAGCGATTCATCGCCAACACGGAAACCGCGGACGCGGGCAACCTTGCCACGCCCGAGCATATGCATTCCAAAGGAGATCGAGCCGCTATCCATGAGCAGTTCTTATTGAGAAGCATTCTCAGAAGCAATGGGCTTCATGTCACAGACTACATGTACCCGCGGATTCCTGAGATTCAGTTCCCAACCGTCACAGCAGTCGCGACTTCCGGCACCGCCGCCGGCGCACCGCCATCCTTGAGGAATTTGACCAGGACCCGTTGCCCGACCAGAACCGGAGCCGATTCCGCGTTGACCACTACCTCGACAACCCGCTCATCGGCCCGCTCGCTGGGATCGTCCGACCGAAGTTTCCGCGCGCCCATGACGCCGGCGATTCGCACAACCTCGCCCGGATACGACATTTTCTGATCGGACTCCGGAACGATCTCGGCTTTCTGGCCGACCTTCACCTGATTCACCGACCGCTCCTCGACTTCAGCGCGGATGATGCGCTGGGCGTCCGGCTGCAGCTGGAACATGGCGGTGACGCTGAACGTCGACGCGCCCGAACCCGGATTGGCATAGCGGCGCACAATGATGCCGTCAGCCGGCGCGCGGATTATGTGAAGTTCGACCTGGTAGTTGGCTTCCGCCAGTTGCGCGCGCACCAGCGATATCGACGATTTCTGCGCCTGAACCTGCGCCATCAATTGCCGGGTCGCGTCCTGCGCCTGTTCATAGACCTGTGTCGAGGCCGCGTTTTCAGACGTCAGCCGCTTCAGCCTCGCCTCCTCGCGCAGCGCCGCATCAAGTTGAACCTGGAGGATCGGCAGTTGCGCTTCGGCCTGCTGTAGCTGAGCGGCCACGCGATTGCGCGACAACCGCGAGTCTTCGTCTTCCTGCCGCGCCAGGACCTGGCCAGACTTCACCTTGTCGCCTTCCTGCACCAGCACTTCGCTGACGATGCCGGGCGCACGCGCCGCGATATCGACGAGGCCGCCTTCGATGTCCACCTTGCCGGCGGCGATCGCGGAATAGGGCGTATTGATCGACTTCGGATCGATCTTGGCGCCCTGCGCCTTTGCGTCGGGCCCGCCCGGAGGTGGGCCGCCGCAGGCGGTCAGCGCGAGCAGGCTGGCCGCAGCGACTAGCGAAAGGGAGAGGCGTTTCATGACGGTTTTCCGTTCTCTCAGTGATGGTGCGCGAACAGGGCGGGATCGGCGTTCGTCGACGTGATCCGCCCGTCCTCGATAGTGATGATGCGATCGGCAAAGGTTGCGAGACGTGCGTCGTGCGTCACACAGAGCACGGTCGCGCCCTGCTCCTTGGCGCACTTGCGCAGCAACGTCATGACGATGTTTCCGTTCTCGCCGTCGAGTGCGGACGTCGGCTCGTCCGCGAAGATCAGCCTGGGCTTCTTGGCGAGCGCGCGGGCAATCGCCACGCGCTGTTTCTCGCCCCCCGACATGCGGTCGGGCCGGTTGTTGAGCCTGTGGCCAAGGCCGACATCGCCAAGCGTGGCTTCTGCTGCAGCCTTCCGCACAGACTTGCGCTGCTTCATGAATTTCAGGACGATCTGCACCTGCTGGCTCGCGGTCAGCGCCGGGAACAGGTTGAAGCCCTGAAAAATGAAGCCGCAATTCGCGAGCCGGAACCGGTCGATCTTCTTGCGCGACATCTTCCAGATATTGGTATCGAGAGCGACCACGCTGCCCTTGTCCGGCTTCATCAAACCCGAAACGGCCGCCAGAAGCGTGGATTTTCCTGAACCCGACGGTCCCATCACGAGCACGATTTCGCCTGGCTCGATCAGCAGGTCGATGCCTTTGAGAACATCGACCATGACATGGCCGGCCTTGAAGCTTTTGGTGATGCCCCGGGCCTCGATCGCCCAGCGCTTGCCGACTTCCTCAGGCCGTGGCGCGTTGGCGACGACGACGTCCTCGACCTCTGTCTTTTTCTTGCGGAGTGCGTTGATCATTTGAGCAGGTCCGCAGGTTCGCCCTTCTTGAGGGCTCCAAGAGTGAGCGCGCCGGAGCCGATCGAGATCGCCAGCAACAGCACCCCCGTCTGGATCACCGAGCCAGGTTCAAAGCCCATTGGAAGATTGACGGACTTTGCGAGCAGCGCGACGCCTGTCATCAGCAGCGCCGCAGCGCCAATGCCCAGAACGCCGACCCAGAGTGAAAGCTCCATCACGACGCCCCGCAGCTGGCCGATCGAAACGCCCAGAGCACGCAGGCTGGCGAACTCCTTGATGTTGGCGAGGATGGCGCCACGTAGCGTCTGCCAGGTGATGACGACGCCGATGATGAAGCCGATCGCGCTGAGGAAGGTCAGCAGGATGACGATGAAGCCTTCCGACATCATCTCCTTTGTCGTGGAGGCCGTCAGTTCAGGCTTGGTCCAGGCGCGGTAGAGACCATCAGACATTGAGTTCAGCTCATTCCGGATCCGTTCGATATCCTTGAGCGTCCCGTTGTTCTTGACGCGAACCATCAGCAGGCCCAGCTGGTCGTCATTTGCGCGGCCCATCAGGCGCTGCGTCTGGCGCGACATCACCAGGCTTGGCAACTGGGCGTTGGCATAACCATCCATGATCAGGGCCACGCGAACGGTGCGCCCGTTGAGTGTCGCCTGATCGCCCAGCTTTACGCCGAGCTGCTTCATCGCCGAAACGTCGATGCCGACAGCATATGGCTCCTCGATCGCGCGGCGCATGGCGTCAGTGAAATCGTCGGGCAGCGTCAGACCATTGGGCGAGGTGTCGATGATCATGATGTTGACCATGGAGGGCGAAGGCTCGCCCGGCCCGAAGAAGCGACCGAAATCGTCTGGAAGATCCTGCACCTCGACCACGTCGGGATGGCGATAGATGAGCGGCACGACACGCTTGGGCAGCGATCCAGAGCCGCCGCCGGGCCCACCGCTCGCCTGCGCGTTCGGCGAGGTGATGATCAGTTCCGCCCGCGACTTGTCGATCGTCACGGTGAAGGACTGCATCATGCCGATGAACATGGCGCCCAGCGCCAGCATGAGCACGCCGGCCAGAGCCAGAGCGATGATGGCGGCCAGATATCGCCGCCACTCATAAATGAGCGTCGAGAGCGCAAGGCTCATCGTGGATCCCTCTTCGGAAACCGAGTTAGATTTTGAGGGGTCCTGACACCCGCAATATCGATATTCGATATTGCTCGTCAGTGCAAGCGCGCCCCCAAGTCCTACGCTAACTTATCGCCCACGGATGCTGCCATCACGTAAAAGAGAAACCGGTTGGTTTCCGGCGCCGTAGCTAGGCTGGCTTAAGGCCAAGCCAGCGTCGCGCGAACGGCAGCCGGCGCAGGGCGATGCATTCGACCAGACCAATCACCACCAGACTGATTCCCAGCGCCGGCAGAAGCTCGGCGCTCACGACGATCAGCACGGCGAGGCCCCAGCCAATCCTTGCATCCGGAATAGGCGGCGGCGCCCCCAGAACGCCTGCCGGCGCGCGGCGTCGCCACATCACGAAAGCGCTGACGCAGAGCGTGACAAGGCCGAGCGCCGTGAGCACACCGAGCACCTGGTTGAGAGGCGCGAACAGGTGACCCTCATGCGCGGCGATGCCGACGCCGACAATCTGGTCGATGATATGCTTTTCGCCGAACGCCTTGCGTGCCAGCACCTCACCCGTCATTGCCGACAGCGCGACATCCGCGCGCGCCGGGCGGTTCTGTGCATCCGACTTCGCCCACCAGTTAGGGTCCTTCTTGCTCGGCGGCGTGATCAGCACAGGCGGTGCAAGGTTTTGCGCTGTCGCGTTGGTGATGATCGTATCAAGCGACACGCCATGGGACATATGCTCCATGCCAGCCATGCCGCCCATGTCATGGTCCATATGTTCTGCATGCTCACTGTCGCCTGCGAGCTTCCAGTCCTGTGTGACCGCCGCCATGCCAGTCATCGCGCGGACGGACTTGAACGCACTGCCCCACACTGTCGCCCATGGCAGACCACTGACCAGCAGGAACAGCGCGAACACCGATACCCACATGCCGACGACCGCATGCAGGTCGCGCCAGAAGCGCTTCGCGCCTTGTCCGATGCGGGGATAGAGCACGCCGCCCAATCCCTTGGCGCTGCGCGGCCACCAGAGATACAGCCCCGACAGGATCATCACGATCGCCCAAGAGGCTGCTAGCTCGACAAGATAGGATCCGTTCGGCCCCATCATCAACTCGCCATGCAGGCGGAAAATCGCGCGCTCAAGCGTGTTGCCTTCATCGCGCGTTTTCAGCACCTGCAAAGTATCGGGGTGCAGATAGACCCGCGTGCGCGCGCCGTGATCGGAGATCACCACGCGGGCCGCATCGTCCGCATGTTCCGGCAGCACAATGGCCGCCAGCGTCGAGCCCGGACGCGTCGCGAGCGCCGCGTCCACGATCTGCTGCTGACTGGCCGGATTCCCGGTGCGTTCGAGTGAGGAAAAATCGCGGTCGAACCAACCTTCGAGCTGTGGGCGGAACAGGTAGGCAGACCCTGTCACCGCCAGCCAGATCACGAACGGAATGCAGATCAAGCCAGCATAGAAATGCCAGCGCCAGAGCGTTCGATAGAGAGCGCCCTTGCCTGCTATATCCCGGCTTTCCGGCTCGCGTGTTTCGACCGCGCTTTTCATGATCGCTCTCCCCTTAGAACGCGAACGTCAGGCCGCCATAGACCGACCGTTCATCGCCCGGGAAGAAGGTGTTGCGGGCGCCCGGCGCCGTGGCGTTGTTCCAGTTCACAAGCGGGGTGAAGTTGGAGACGTATTCCTCGTCCAGCAGATTGCGAACATCGACATAAAGCGTGACGCTATTGCCGAAATTCTTGCCGACGCTGAGGTTCACCACGCCATAGGACGGGGCCTTGAACGTATTGGCATAATCGACCCACGTATCCGTCATCGACCATTCGACCGATGGCGCGATCCACAAGCCATCGGCCCCGCTCCACTTCAGCTCGGCGCGATAGAGATGCTCAGGCACGAGCGGCGGGTTATTGTCGCCATACTGGCGATCACCGGTAAACTTGAAGTCTGACCACATGTAGGTCTGACGCAGACGCAGGCCGCTCACGATCTCCCAGTCGACGCCCGCCTCAACGCCTCGGTGCATGGTACCATCTTGCGCGTTGAACGTCGCAGCCGGGATGCCTTGCGCCGGGTTTACGATGAAGGTCAGCAGCTCGTTGTCGATCTCGGCGCGATAGACGGCGAGATCCCAGGTAAGACCACCCATTCCGCCACGCGTGCCGAGCTCGGCCGTCAACGCGTCCTGTTCCCGCAATGGCTGGAAACCGCCTGTTGTTGGCGCAAGCGCTCCGAAGTTCGGCGGCTCGACCGAGCGGGTGATGTTGCCATAGACTTGCGCGCCATCAGCGTTCTGCCAGAGGAAGCCGACGCGGGGCGCGAACCAGTCATATGTTTCGCTGTCGGTGACAACGACTGCGCTCGGCGGCCGGCTGGCGTAATCACGCTCCGCACGGCCATAAGAGCCCCCGGCGACGAGCGCGAAGCCGTCAGCCACAAAGAACCGGCCTTCGGCGAACACGTCGAGACCAGTCGCGTCCTGCTGGCTTTGCGCCGTCAGCGCGCCTTTGGAGCCGTTGAGGTTGACCCACTGCTTGGCGTCGTTCTCGCCGGAACGATAGGACGCGCCGTAGAACAGGTCGGACTTGAGACCGAACAGATCGCCCTTCCAATCGATGCGCGCGAAAGCGCCCCAGTTGTTGCTCTGCTGATCGATGACCTGGAAGATCGGGTGATCGAGCTCTTTCCACGTGGTGTAGACGCCGCCCTCGAGCATCGTATTGCCATCGAGGCGCCAGTGCGTCTGCAGCGCGCCGCGCAGCACGCTCTGGTCGCGCTGGTAATTGCCCGCCGTGACACCATTGCCGACATTGGTCGGGTTTGCCTTTTCCGGATTGCTCAGCGCGTCCTGCAGCGACAGCGTGCCGGGGATTTCCTGATGTATGTACCCGCCGCTGACATAGGCGCGCACTTCCTGCTCGTCGCCGAACGTATAGCCCACATTGGTGGAGCCGAACTGCCACTGGCCTTCGCTCTGCTGGCGCCAGCCATTCATGATCTGACAGGTCGCAGCCGCGAACCCGTCCCACTGCCCGATCGTACCGCCGACTTCGGCATGCGCGCGCAGGGTGTTGTACTGGCCGCCTTCGAGCCGGATGAGACCGTTCTCCGGCATCGTCTTGCCGTTCGGCGTGATGATGTTGATCGCGCCGCCCAGCAACGCACCGCCATAGCGCAGCGCATTGCCCCCCTTGTAGACTTCGGTGTAGCGCGCGATCGACGGATCGATCAGCTGCGTGTCGCCAAAGCCATCCGCCTCGTTCAGCGGCATACCGTCCTGCGCCACCAGCGTCCCGCGCAGGTGGTTGGCGTTGCCAATGCCCGAGCCGCGAATGGACAGGCGCGTATCGCCGCCGAACTTCTTCTGGATGTAGACGCCTGGCACGTCGCGGAGCGTGTCAGACAGCCCCGGCGCATAGCGGCCGGCATTGCTTTCAGACGATACCAAAGCCACGGCGCCCGGCGTTTCCGACAGGCGCTCACGCCCTGCGGCGACTACTGGCGGATCCTCGGGATCGGCCTTGGCTGTGACGATGACAGTGTCGCGGCTGGATTGGTCTTCCAGTTGAATGCCTCGGTCGACAACTCCGCATGCACCACCCCCGCCCCCGCCGTCATCCACTGCACCCCACCGCCGCGGATCACGCTCTCATGCCCAGCAGAATCCCTGTGCATGAGTTCGCCGTCGAGGATGAACGTCACGGTTTCGAAGCCGCGATGTGGATGCGGCCCGAATGGCAGGCCGTTATTGTCCGGACGATAGACCTGCGGCCCATGGTGATTCAGGAACAGGAATGGGTCGACCTGCGGCACGCGCGGCCCCGGCAAGGGGCGACGTGTCACGAGATCCGCGATGTCATCGCGTATTGATGGATGGAGGCCGATAATCGTCTTCTGCGTCATCGCAGATAAGTAGCCGCGATTGATCGCGAACCAAATGCCACAGGCAAACACGCGGCACGCAAAACCACAAAAGCAAACGGCCCCGCGATAGCCTGCGGGACCGTTCTCTTTTTGGGTGCGGGGCTAGGATTTGAACCTAGGACCTTCAGGTTATGAGCCTGACGAGCTACCGGACTGCTCCACCCCGCGTCACCGATTTACGATCAGCGTCCGATACGCCAATCATACCCCTGATCATAACCAGAGCGCAGTCCCGAAGGACCTGATCCAGAAACGACTTCGCGGCCCACCCCGGCCGATGCGGACGAGGTCCACAACAACCGGCCGAGCCGCGTCTCTCACATCCGGGGAGGATGCAAGATCTTGAAGGAGGCCCTGCTCTTCTCAGAGCAGTGATTGCAGTCGGCTTGGCAGACCTGGCAGCGACCTACTCTCCCGTACCTTGAGGCACAGTACCATTGGCGCTGGGGGACTTAACGACCGAGTTCGGAATGGGATCGGGTGGGGAACCCCCGCCAGAACCACCAGGTCAGCAAAGCCGACCGCAATTACAACAACACATCGTCTGATCGATCGAGATTTTAAAATCCAGTCCGAACGAAAGACTCGTGTTCGGAGGGATTGCACGGGCGACATGCTCGTCGCCACGTATGGGTCTTGAAAGTGTTCAAGCCTATCGAGCAATTAGTACCGGTAAGCTACAGTCCTCACGGACCTTCCACACCCGGCCTATCGACGTGATAGTCTATCACGGCTCTCAGGGAAATCTGGTTTTGAGGTAAGTTTCCCGCTTAGATGCTTTCAGCGGTTATCTTGTCCATACATAGCTACCCTGCTACGCGGCTGGCGCCACGACAGGTCCACCAGAGGTATGTTCATCCCGGTCCTCTCGTACTAGGGACAAATCCTCTCAAATCTCCAACACCCACGGCAGATAGGGACCAAACTGTCTCACGACGTTCTGAACCCAGCTCA